>URDN01000033.1 GCA_900546495.1 uncultured Lachnospiraceae bacterium | reverse complement strand
GAACGGCTGGTGGTACATCCGCGGCGGAAAAGTAGATTTTTCCTACACAGGAGTAGCAAAAAATGCAAACGGCTGGTGGAGAATCATAAACGGAAAAGTAGATTTTAACTGCAACAGCGTTGAGAAAAATCACAATGGCTGGTGGTATATCCGTGGAGGAAAAGTAGATTTCTCCTACACAGGAGTAGCAAAAAATGCAAATGGCTGGTGGAGAATTGAAAACGGAAAAGTAAACTTCAATTTTACCGGTATCGCAAGCAACCAGAACGGATCCTGGTATTTACAGAACGGAAAAGTAAATTTCAACTACAACGGAAAAGTAAAATATAATCATAAAACTTATACAATCCGTGGAGGAAAAGTCGTAATATAAGAGATAAAATAAGGTGATGAAAAACAGGCAATTTCGTTCAAAAATATGTGAAAAAATTCCTGCTTGAGAACTGAAATTTATCCAGAATAAAAGAAGGTGAATCTTGAAATATAGATTTGCCTTTTTTTTGTTCGAGAGAAAAGATAATCAATAAGAAATATAAATGAAAAAAGATGCTCAATATTAATGATAAAGTATTTCAATAAAAGGGGATGTGAAAAAAGTGTGTTGACGTTAACTGAAGCTAATGTTATCATAGCCGCCGTTAGATAATACTAATTAAATTTGTTTCCTGCTAAGAGAAGTTAGATAGGGAAGAAAAAAGTTTGTTGGTACAATCGGATGATATTTTTGATTTTTTTAAAATGAAAAATATAAGGAGGAATTTATGAGAAGAAAGAAACTTTCAATGAAAGTAGCAGCAGCAGTTCTTGCAGCAGCTACATTTATGAGTACCTGCCCGGTCAGCGCTTTTGCTGTAACTGGATCTCAGGTGGCAACAGATGGTGTGAATAATGCGACTGCACATGTAGAGTCAGATGATGAATGGAACAGTTATGATGTGACTGTTGGAGTAACTGTTGAGGATGGAAAATTTAAAGAATTTCTGGTGACTCCGACCAATGGATATGAGGCATCGGGAGACTATGGAAGTAAATCATATTTTGAAAAAGCAGTAAACGGAACAACAAAAAAGCCGGAAATTGGAATCAAATCTTTGATGGGACAGCCGGCAACACAGGAAAGTATTGATAACTGGTTTACTGCAAATGGATATGATACAAAATCAGGTGCTACAATTACAAGAACAGCAGTAAAAGATGCTGCAAAAGAGGCTCTTTCTAAATTTGAAGAAGCAAAGAAAGAGGATGTGAAACAGGAAGCTTATGTTCTGATGAACATTCCATATGCAGCATTTTATGCAGCAGAGGGTGATTCCGATGTAGATGCAGTTTCATCCGCAACAAAGATGAAAACCAGAGCATCCCTGGCAGCCGGTTCCTATCATGTAAATAGCGATGGATCTGATATCAGTGGTATCACATTCCCTGTAAAAGTGAGTGATCTTGCTGCGTTAACAGGAAAATATACACAGATTACAGATGACAGCAAAGTTGACATTACAACAACGATTAAAGGAAAAGAATCCACTACAACTTATACAGGAAAAGATGCATTATTTGAAAGTGCGGATTATTCTTACTACGTACTGAGTGAAGCACCATCTTACTATAAAGAGCTTACTGTAAACAAGGACGGAACACTCAGCTTTGGAGCAGTGAAGACATCTTCTGTAACAACTTTAGATAATGCAACCGCTACCTTATCCACATCTACAAAGTATGGTGATTATCAGCTTGATATCGAAGAACTTCCGGAAAATATCAATACAGTATACGGTGTCACAATCAGTACAAAAGAGGGTGACAGCTACGGATTACGTCATGTGGAGAATATTTGGAAAAAGACAGAACTCGCTTGGAGTACGGGATTTGTAACAGAGTCACATGGCTGCCAGCTTTCTTATGCAGACTATGTATCCATGATGGGGCAGACCATCAATAATGTTATTTATTACACAGATGCCGGTGTATATAACATCCCAATGAACCAGTATGTTCCGGTAAAATTTGCAAATACAGTAGCAGTAGAAAATGCTTCTGCAGATGCAGGAAAGACAACAGTAGCTATTACAGGATTGCCATCTGATTATGATGCGGTATACAGTGTGGACGGACTGAATAATGTTTCTGTAAAAGATGGTATATTAAGCTTTGATAAGAGTGCTGCAGTTGGACAGTATACTTTGAAAATTGCAGATAAGAGTGGTAAATACACAGATCTTTCTGCAACATTTGAACTGACAACAGACAAAGCAGTAGCAGCCTATGACAATGCAAGTGACAGTCTTGTTGCTGCAAAAGATGCAGCAGCAGATGATCTGAGTGCTTACATTAAAAATATTAAAAGTGTCAATGTAAATGGCAAAGATTATGCTGCATCTGGAAAAAAATCTGTTACGATCATCAACAAAGACGGCTCTTTAAATGAGTCAGCAACTCCGTTTAAAGATGCAAAGCCGGGAGATGAATTTACTGTTTCTGTAAAAGCAACCGGATATGCAAATGATTTCACATTTACTTATGTAGTTCCGGAATACTCCTATGTATATGCTTCTCTTTCTTATGCTGAGTACTATGCAGCAGAGAATGTTCAGAATGCAGGATCTACATTATCTTCTGATACAATGGATACAAACGGTGAGTATGATAAAGGCGCATTTGACGTTGTTACCCGTGCGACAGCAAATCACGGTCTCCACAGAGGAAGTTTCCAACAGGATGTCGTGATCTATGACACAGATGGAAATGAGTATGAGCCAGTTTCCTGGACAGATGGAAATACCGCAATTTTAAAAGATGGAAAGACACTTGTAAAAGCATCTGACAGAAAAACAGGTATTACTACATTAACAGTAGATGGAAAAACTGCTACATACGATCATTATGTGATCAAAGGAATCAAATATGTTCCAGTAAAAGTAAAAACAAAAAATCTGGAAGCGTTCAAAAAAGCTTACAGTGTAGTAGAAAATGGTGAAAAACTCTCTGGCGGATATTCTGAGGAAAATCTGAAGAGTTATGAAGCAGTTGCAGCTGTAGATACCAATACAAATGGTCTGAAAACTGTTTCCATGAGTGCAGACGGAAGCTTCAGCTTTGGAGCAGCAACAACTGGCACAGCCTCTGGACTGAAAGATACAGAATTAAAAACAGCAGATACATCAAAAATAGGTGTAGAAGTAGTAAGCAACAGTAAATATGGTGATTTTCTCCGTGTAGATCTGACTAAGAACTATGGTGATCTCGGAGCAGCAATGCAGTCTGTAGAGTGGACATATTATGGCAATGGCGATAAAGCTATTGCGACATATGGAACAAAATTTGCAGCGGATAACTGGATGCATAAAAAGAATGGAATTCAGCTCGCACTGACAGATTCCTTAAGATGCCAGCTTCCGGAAGGAACTGACGGAACAGGAAAATGGGTACTGACCATTCATGCACTTGGTTATGCAGATACAAATGTAGAAGTAAATGTGACTGCAGATGATATTCATACTGCAACACCGGTAAGTGATACAAGCAAACTGGAAGCAGCAATCAAAGCAGCAGAAGCTCTGAATAAAGACGATTACACAGAAAAAACATGGAGTAATCTGGAAACAGAGCTGAAAGAAGCACAGGACGATCTTGCAAATGCTGCAAAAGGCAAAACAAGTCAGGAGAGTGTAGATGAATCTACAGCACATTTGAATGCAGCTATTGCAGCTCTTAAGAAAAAAGCAGTAGAACCGGCAACTCCAACACATGCAGACGGTCTTGCAAACTCCAAAGCAGCAGACGGAAACTGGTACTATTATGTAAATGGCGAGATCGCTACAAACGTAACAACAGTTGCTAAGAACGTAAACGGCTGGTGGTATGTAAAGAACGGCAAAGTTGATTTTAAAGCAAACACAGTAGCTAAAAATGCGAACGGATGGTGGCTGATCCGTAATGGTAAAGTAGACTTCTCCGCAAATACAGTAGCTAAGAACGAAAACGGATGGTGGATCATCCGCGGCGGTAAAGTAGACTTCTCCGCAAATACAGTAGCAAAGAACGAGAACGGCTGGTGGAAGATCACAAACGGTAAAGTAGACTTTGGTTATACAGGAATTGCTAAAAATGAGAACGGCTGGTGGAGAATCGTAAACGGTAAAGTTGATTTCAACTGCAACAGCGTTGAGAAAAACGAGAACGGCTGGTGGAAGATCACAAACGGTAAAGTTGACTTTAACTACACAGGCGTTGCTAAAAACGCAAACGGCTGGTGGAGAATTGAAAACGGTAAAGTAAACTTCAATTTCAACGGTATTGCACAGAACAGCAACGGCTGGTGGTACATCAAAGGCGGTAAAGTAGATTTCTCTTACAACGGAACGGTTAAATCAAACGGTAGAACTTATAAAGTTGTAAACGGAAAAGTACGAGTATAAGAAACAAAATTAGAGTCTTTACTTCCTAGACAAATGAAATAGAAAATCCGGTTTCGGGAATTTATCCCGGAGCCGGATTTTTGCATAAATTGTTACAAGAAAAAATAACAAAAATGTTGTGATGATGTCGGAGGAAGCATTGTTTGCGGCATTGGTGGAAGAACACGCAGCGGCAGCAGAACGGGCAAGTGAAGATGGTATTTATCGCGATATGATCAAGGCACAGCTGCAGCCCGAAAACTGGAAAATTTTAAAATTGAATAATTTACAAAAATTGCTCCATACTAACAGCAAAACAAAGTCATATAAACCAAATGTTTATAGTCTGGAAGGAGGAAATTTACATGTGTTGTAAATTGATGAAAAAGTGTTGCTGTTTAGTAGTGATCGCCATGATCGCGGGAGTGGTTTTTTATTTTTTGTGCGGGTTAAAAGGAGAGGACATGTACGAAGAAGGAAGTTTTGGAAAAAAGATGCAGGACAAAAAGAAAAAAGTAAAACAGGCGTGTGGCTGTATGAAAGAACAGGGCGAAGACATTGCAAAAGAACTGAAATTTGCGGCGGAATATTCTGCGGATGAAATGAAGGACAGCTGGAAACATGCGGGAGAGGCAGTGCGTCACGCAGCCAACGAGATCAAAGAGGATGTGTCTGAGATGAAAGAATCCGCGCAGGCGGTTTTTGAGGATGAGGCGGAGGAATAAAAAGTAAGGATGAAACAGAGCACATGTGTTTTTTCTAAGTTAAGGGAGTTTCGGCTTTTTTTGTAAAAATAATGGGCTGTAAATGTATTCTCAGTCATAAGAATCTGTTTTGATGGAAAGGAAATATATGGGTGCTTCGGGACAGACATTATATCTGAAGATGGAACAAAATTGTATTGTATATGAACGCAGTGTGAAACTGCAGGATATCGCATCGGTGGAGTGCACCGATGTGGGTATCCGCCGTCAGGTGCTGCAGGAGCAGATTTATCATTTTCACGGAAATGAAAAGAGCAGCTTCGTGCAGGTTTTTTCTGTTTTATATATTATTCAGAAAATTCATGAAAAATATCCAAATCTGGAAATTGAAAACATTGGAGAGCCGGATTTGGTCATTCGTTATGTGCCGGATCCGGAAAAGAAAGCGGTGCAGTATTTCAAAACGGCGATCGTGTGCGTGATCCTGTTTTTCGGGGCAGCATTTACAATCATGACGTTTATAGAGGACGTGTCGGTTTCAAAGGTATTTGCCGCATTGTATACAAGAGTGACAGGGCAGACATACACTGGTGTTAGTGCACTGGAAATTTGTTTTTGTATTGGGCTGGCGATTGGAATCATGGTCTTTTATAATCATGTCGGACATAAGAAAATCACGGATGATCCGACCCCGATTCAGGTCGCAATGCGTAAGTATGAACAGGATGTGGATACGACGTATATTGAAACCAGCAGTCGCAAAGGGAAGAATTATGATGTGTAAATATATTAATAAGCGCGGATAATTTAAAAATCTGTATAGTTGAGAAATAGATCAGTACGTGGATTTGATTTATATTTTGCTATAAATTTAGCAGGATCAGAATGACGAAAAAATTATCTTATACGTTGTGTAATAAAAAGTAATATCAGGAAGAAGGAAAGTGCAAGATGTGGGGCTATCAAATTGTATTAGGAATATTAGGGCTATTATTTGGCATTGGTGTCGCAGCTGGTGTGTTTGCACTGGTGGCAAGTTTAGGCATGGTGCCGCGCATAGCGGGAAAAACAAGCGTAGCAGCATATGTGCCAGCACTGGAAAATGCACTGATCTTTGGCGGAATCTTTGGCTGTATTTTAGCAATTTTCCCACAGCTTCCATTTCAGGTTGGCTTATGGTTTCTTGTAGTTTATGGATTGGCGTCCGGTGTATTTTTAGGCTGCCTGGCGGTGGCACTGGCAGAAGTACTGAATGTATTTCCGGTATTGTTTCGCAGAGCTAATTTGAAAAATGGACTTGGATTTCTGATCACAGCTTTTGCAGCAGGAAAAACCGTGGGCGGTCTGGTTTATTTTTTTTGGATTGCATAAGAAGAAAAAAGGATTTATAAAAGAAAATTTTTCTGATATTCGTCTATGAATTAGAAAGTTTAGTTTGGTGAGTTGCGGAAAAGTATTTGCAGGGGAAGATCACTAATAAATTTGTCTCAGTATAAGAAAAGTAAAAATTAGAATCTGAAGGGTGGTTAATATTTTGAATGATAATAAGAAAAAAACAAAATCAGATTACAAAAATACGCCGAGAGAAGAGCTGATCCGGGAAATTTCAAAAGCAGAAGATGCCAAAACTGAGGAAGAAAAAGAAGCGCGGAAAAATGCATACGATGCTTATGTCAGTCAGGTAACACCAACCTACAGTTTACCTTTGAATATGCTGAAAGCTTTTCTTGTTGGAGGTATTATTTGTTGCATTGGACAGGGAATCACGAATTTTTGCCTGAGTCGTGGCATGGATACACTGACCGCAGGAAAGTGGACGAGTCTCATTCTGGTGTTAATCAGTGTAATTCTTACCGGATGGAACATCTATCCGACTATTGCAAAATTTGGGGGCGCAGGTGCGCTTGTGCCAATTACAGGCTTTGCAAATGGTGTGGCTGCTCCTGCTATTGAGTTTAAAAAAGAAGGTCAGGTATTCGGAATCGGAAGTCAGATTTTTTCCATTGGCGGACCTGTTATTTTATATGGTATTTTTACGAGTTGGCTGTTAGGACTGGTGTACTGGATTTGGAAAATCATGCAATAATATCTTTTTTATTTTACACTGGATTTTCCCCGAAAAATATACTATCATGCTAGATGATGTATATACGATATAAAAGATGCTTCCGCTTTTGCAGGCGACAAGCAGGTAATAGATAAAGTAAAAGTAGGCGAGGGGATAATTTGAACAGCGATTTTTTTGGAACAGAGAAAATCACAAAAATATTATTAAAAATGGCGCCGCCGGTCATGCTGGCACAGCTGATCCAGGCATTATATAACGTGGTGGACAGCTTTTTTGTTGGACGCTATTCAGAGAATGGACTGACGGCACTCTCTATTATTTACCCGATTCAGCTTCTGATGATCGCGCTGGCGGTTGGAACCGGTGTCGGTATCAACACGGAGATGGCATATAATCTTGGAATTGGAAAAAAGAAAAGATCTGATGATACGGCAGGGATTGGCACCCCGCTTGCGTTGTTGATGTGGGTGATTTTTGCAGTAGTCTGCTTTTTTCTGATGCCGGCGTATGCAAGGATGAATACATCTTCTGAGGAAGTCATTACGATGGTGGTCCTATACGGAAGAATCGTTTGTGTGATCAGTATCGGATTGTTTCTGGAAAGTGTCTGGACGAAAGTACATCAGGCGGAAGGAAATATGCGGACACCGATGATCGCACAGATTGTTGGTGCAATTGTAAATATTGTGCTGGATCCGTTTCTGATTTTCGGACTGTGCGGACTGCCGAAAATGGGAATCGGCGGAGCTGCCACAGCAACCGTTGTGGGACAGATTGCAGCAGCATTGATTGTTATGAAAGGCGGATTTCGTAAGATTCCGGCATTTGTGGTATTTCCACATCAGATCAAGCGGATTTATAAACTGGGAATCCCAAATATTCTGATGCAGGCAGCGTATACTTTTTACATATTTGGTTTGAATCTGATCCTTGCAACTTTCTCAGACCAGGCGGTGACAGTACTTGGTTTGTATTATAAGTGGCAGGCATTTTTCTTTATTCCGTTGGGCGCAATGCAAACCTGTATTGTGCCGGTGGTAAGTTACAATTATGCGGAGGGCAAATACGAGCGTTGCAAAAAGACACTGAAAGTGGCAATTGCGTTCGGAATCGCGTTGATGATGATTGGTGTTATTTTATTTGAAACCATTCCGGGATCGATGCTGCATGTATTTTCCCATGATTCGAAAGTCATCAGCATTGGCGAAGTGGCATTCCGCTTTATTGGAATCAGTTTTATTCCACTGGTAAGTTCCCTGACGTTCCCGGTATTTTTTCAGGCGTTGGGATATGCGGTAAAAAGTTCGATTTTGACGATTATTCGAACGGTGTTTTTATTTATTCCGTTGGCGTACTTATTTTCCAGATTTGGATTGAATTATTTCTGGCTGACATTTCCGGTGACGGACTCTATCACAACGCTGGCAGGATATCTGTTCTACCGCCAGTTTGTGAAAAAGACGATGTCAAAGAGGTAACGGGATAAAAACTGTAGAAGTTCTTTGGGAAAAGAGATGAAATAAGCACATGGGCAAAAAAATTGGAATCATATCCGATACGCATAATAAACTTCGTCCGGAAGTGTTGGAAATATTGAAAACCTGTGACTGCATTTTGCATGCAGGGGATGTGACAAAAGAAGAAATCCTTGATCAGATCCGTTTTCTTGGAAATCTGTACGTTGTGCGTGGCAATAACGATGGTGACTGGGCGAAAAATATTGCAAAAGTACTGAAATTTGAAATCGATGGCGTTCATTTTGTGATGGCGCATGAACGGCGGCATCTGATTGGACAGACAGAAGGTGCGGATGTGGCCGTATTTGGGCATACGCATAAGCATTTTGAAGAACTGTCGGAACATCTGCTCTGGCTTAATCCGGGAAGTTCTGGATATCCGCGGTTTGGTGGGGCTGTGACTATGGCGGTGATGCAGATCGAAGATGGCAAATATCACGTGGAGAAAATTGACTTTTCAGAAGTGAAGTGATAGGATTTATGTTACCGATATCAGTAAAAAAATGATGCCAGAAAAGGGAGAGAATCCTCTTTCTGTTATCATTTTTGAACGGTATGATACAGAAATGACAGAAGAAAGAAGGAACTTATTATGATAAATCCGGCAGCAGCTATGAAAGTAATGAAGGCAAAAAATCAGTTTGTAAGCAATCATCCGAAATTTGCGGCATTTTTTCGCAACGTGTTAACTGGTGGTGTGCAGGAAGGTACGATTATCGAGATCACAGTGACCAGACCGGGAGAGGAACCGCTGACAACCAATATGAAAGTGCAGCAGTCTGATATTGATTTGTTCCAGAGCCTGAAAGATCTGAATGGCTGATTGGAATTGCGTGGGATAGCTTGAAAATCTGAACGGCTGATGGAGATAGAAAGGGATTTGATTCAGAGTAAATCCTGTTATTGTAAATGAATGCATTTTATATACAAATGTATGTAAAGGTAGAGAATGAACGGAGATAGTGCGATGGAAATTCCGGAAATGTTAGATGAAATGAAACAAAAGGCTCTGCACGATGAGAATTTACGGCAGGAGTTGCTTGCAACCAGAGAAGATCCACAGCCATTGACTGCTTTTTGCAGAAAATGTCAGGAGAAGGGATATCCGATCTGTGAGATGGAGCTGATTCTGGCAGGGGAGGAATTTTATGCCACGATGAAGCGGAGCACGAATGGCGGAGGAGAAAACTCACCGATGTTGGAGGGGGAAGATGATTTCTATGAACTGTTTTTTGCAGGATTATAGAAAAATCACGAAAGATAAAGGATGAAGCAAAATGTACACAATGGTTTTACTGGATGATGAAAAAATTGTTTTACAGGGTATTCAGAAAGTCTGCGAAAAGGAAGATTGTGGTTTTCTTGTAAAAGGTGCTTTTGTAGATCCGTTAAAAGCATTGGATGCACTTCCGGAGCTGAGACCGCATCTGATCATTACCGATGTGCGGATGCCGCAGATGGATGGACTGGAATTTGCAAAACGTGCAAAGGAAATTTTACCGGAGAGTGAGATCGTTATTTTGTCTGGATACCGGGATTTCACGTATGCACAGACTGCGATGAAGATCGGGGTGAGTGATTATCTGCTCAAACCAATCAAAAAAGCAGATTTTTCGGACATGCTACACCGCATGTATGCACGTATTGAGGCAAAAAGTGGTCAGGCAGCTTATTATCAGGTGTTGGACGGCTATGCCCGTGGACTGGTTGGAAAAGAAGAAGTGGAAAATGTCGTGTCATCTTCTACAATGAAGGATGTCGGTCAGCGACCGGGCATGGTGAATCCGGAGGGAGACCAGTCAGCAACCAAGATTGTGAGGGATGCGCTGAGTTATATTAAGAAACATTATAATGAGAATATTTCCCTGACGGATGTAGCAGAATATGCAAACGTCAATAAAAGCTATCTGTGTGACGTCTTTAAAAAGGAACAGAATGTTACGATCATTAACTATATGACCAATCTGCGGATTGAGAAGGCAAAGGAATTGCTGCTTCATACGGATATGAAGATGTATGAGATTTCCGTGGAAGTTGGTTACAATGACTATACGTATTTTTCGCAGATCTTTAAACGGAATACGGGATCGACATTATCGGAATTTCGCAAGAAGTATGCCAGAAAATAGAGTCTGGAAGTAAAAATGCCCAAAATTATAAAGATGTGTTAGAATAGTAAAAGAAGGAAGTCTATCGGAACCGATGTTGTCTGGTTTGATAAGACTTCCTTTTTTGCTTGTTGTTTGTTTGATAAGAATTATTTTTCCGTATCGTCAGTATGATTTCCATCTTCCGGTGATGCGGTGTTTTCTTTCTTTTGAATCGGCAGTCTGATATCACAGTAAGTTCTGCCACCGCGGATAAAGTAGGAGAGTCCGTACTGCAGACCACAGATTAACTGGATGCGGCGGTGAATATTTTGCACCCCATAGCTGCTTTCATCAAAATCAAGCAGTTCGTGCTGGCTGGCATCGAAATCCAGTAATTGTTTCATATGCTCCAGAGAAATGCGTGAACCGTCGTTTCCAATTAAAATATGAAGTTCATACTTTTGAATCAGAACCTGCAAATTAATGGAAAATGGTACATCCGGAGAGATAATCCCGTGTTTGATGGCATTTTCCACCAGCGGCTGCAGTGTAAAGCGCGGAACCAGAAAGCTGCCGAAAGCATCCGGACAGTCAATGGCGATATCCAGACAATCCTGATAACGGAACTGCTGCAGCAGCAGGTAACTTCTGACATAATCAAGCTCCTGAGAAAGAAGGATAAAAGAGCTTTTGCTCTTGGTCAGGCTCAGTCGGAACATGTCAGAGAGCGCGGTGACCATTTCGCTGATCTCGTCCTGATCGTTGGAAATTGCCATCCAGTTGATGGAATCCAGGGTGTTATAGAGAAAATGCGGATTGATCTGACTTTGCAGCAGGGCAAGTTCGGCATCTTTCTTTTCCAGATTTTTGACATAATTTTCGCGGATCAAAGTATTGATACGGGCAACCATCTGCTGATAGGAGTCGTAAATCTGAATGATCTCAGCAGGCTGCCCTTTCATGTCCAGTGGTTCTTCTGCCGGATGCGGTTTACGCGGCGTGTGCATGGAAAATGGCTCCGGTGTCGTATTACTGCGGTAATTATCCATGTTGTGTGCCAGATAGATGATCGGACTTGACAGAGCGGTGGTTGTGCGTGCTGCCAGAAAGAATAAAATTACGATCATCATCAGCGCCAGCAGGATTGACTGCAGCAGGAAGATGGAGAGTGGTTCATTTACTTCACTGAAAGGAGTTGCTGTGTAGATATACCATCCATTCTGAGTCACCGGCTTAATATTGATGACAAATTTCTGACCGTTGTGGGAAAGGATTGTTCCTGTTTCCGTTGGCTCCAATTCATCCAGCAGAAAAGAGTAATCATTGGAAACGGTACTGCGCAGAATGGCTGTTCCATCACTGTTTACGAGCCATGTATTGGTTGTTTTTCCAAATTGGAAGCCGTTTAACAGATCGCAGAGATAGGAGTCATCCAGATACATGACCAAATAACCAAGGCGGGTGGTATAGTCTGTCACGCTGTATACCGGTCGTGCCATCATCAGGTGCTGTGGTTCCCCCTGATTGACGGCCGGCTGTGCATCCATTGCCGAAGCTCCCGGAAGGGATGAGTATGTATTATTATCAGAATCGGCAGTTTCATCTGTCACTGGCCGGTAATCTGGATTTACAAACCAAAGGAATGGTTCAGTGCTCTCCTGCAGCGTGGCAAGCCAGCGGGAATGCAGGATTGTATCATAATCAGAAATGCTGGTAAAGGCTTTCTCAGTGGAGTACAGTGTCTGATTATGTCCCGTTAAAACCACGCAGTTGATATAGTCGCGGTTTGCAATGAATCCGTTGATATGGTAGGAAACGTCGGCATTTTGTGGAAACTGCTCACCGGAGGTACTGTCAGACAGAATTTGTTGGATCGCACTGTTAAAGATCATATCCTGAGATACGGTCTGAGTATTTTCTAACAGGTTGGCAATATCACTTCGGACTTTTTCGGTGGCAGCTGCCTGTGAATTGATGACGGTCTGCCGGTAGTTTTGTGACAGCATCAAGAGGGAAATGCCGCAGACGATACCGATCACCGGTGTGGCGATCCGAAAGATGGACAGCAGTAATTTGGTCTGAAATCGCTGCGGACTGTGGCTGTGTTTTGGCGCAAAATGTTTTATATTTATGATTCTGTTCATGGAAATTTAACTCCTTAACTTCTGATAAAAAATAAACAATCGCTGAAAATTAATTTCATTATCGAAAATATAAATAAAATAAATATGAAAAGAAAATAAAATTTGTCTGTTTCATCCCATTTATTCTATCAGAAAACCGTACACAGGAAAAGAAAAAAAGTTTTCGGGTAGTTATTGACAAAAAGCAAACAATCGTTTTGTGCACTATCACAAAACACATAAAATAGTTACTTGAATGCCCGAAAATAGTCAATAAAAAACGAAATTTCCTTTATATTTTTATGGACATATTTTTGTATAATGAATGAGGTTTGAAAAAGTGCTTGTGAGTAATCACAAGGGCAAAGGGTTTTAAGTATTTATATTGGGAGGACAAGGAAAATGAACAAAAAATCCAACAAGGATTCAGTAGTCGCTTTCGGTGGCGCAGGCTGGTTCCACATCATCTACATGTTATTGATGTTCTGGTTCTATGTAGGAATGATCAATGATGGTAGTAACAACATTGCTGGAAACATTGCTGAGGCAATGGGAACAACAGCAGGTAACATTTCTAACTGTAATGCAATCGCAGGTGTTCTTGGTGTCATCATCTTCTTGATCGTTGGTGTTGTTAACCGTAAGATTGGTGCACGTATGATGTCAGGTATCAACTGTATCATCGCCGGTATCACTTACATGGGCGTTTTAAATGCTCCGAACACAGTAGTTTACACAATCATGATGGCTATCACATGTGGTACAATCATGTCCGCTGGTTACCTTTGCGGTGGCGTACTGGTTGCTAACTGGTTCCCGAAGAAAAAAGGTATTGTTATGGGATATACAACAATGGGACACAACCTTGCTACAGCAGCATTCGTTCCGTTGATCGTATTCTTAGTAGGTAAATTAGGCGTACATAAAGCAGGTCTTCCAATCTCTATCGCGGTTATCATTCTTGGTGTCGTTGGACTTATCTTCGTACGTAACACTCCATTTGAGAGAAATATGTACCCGGATAACGTTTCCAAAGAAGTATACGAAGCAGAGTATGATACAGACGCAGCAGACGATGGTGGCTGGACAACAGGTAAACTGTTAAAATGTGACCAGATCTGGTTCGTAGCTATTGTAACTGGTGTATTCCAGATTTGTTCTGTAGGTACTATGTCTCAGATGGTAGGTCGTTCTACTTCCTTACTTGTATCTTTCGGTGCAAATGAGGCAACTGCAACTGTAACAGCTGTATCTATCATGTCTGTTTGTGCAGTAATCGGTGTTGTAGGATCTTTCTTGATCGGTGTGCTTGATCAGAAAATCGGTACAAAGAAAGCTATGATCTTCTTTGGTATCTGGTATGCATGTGCATTATTATGTAACTTTACAAATACAAAAGCCGGTTTCTGGATTTCCATCATTATGATCGGTATTGGTATCGGTGGTTCCGCAAACTTTACAACATCTCTTCCGGCATCTGTATTCGGACGTCAGGGATATGACAAAGTTAACTCTGTACTGTTCCCAATTCAGGGTATCATTACAGCTATGACATTCGCTATCAACGGTTTCGTTATGAATATGACAGGCGGTAACGTACGTTACGCTTATATCATCGATGCATGCCTTGCAATCATCAACGTATTACTGATCGTATTCTTCGTAAAAGATCACAAATACAATAAAGATTGGCAGGCTGGAGAAGCTGCAAAAGCAAAATAATTTAATATAGGGTATTATATTGAAATGTTCAATCTGTGAAGCAGAAGTTTCGATAAAAAGTTAAGAAAAGGAGAAAACGTCGTGTGGATTTTGTTCCATCGGCGTTTTTTCTTTTTTTGTTCAGCAACGTTATTGTGCTTGCATGAAATGGCTCCCTGTGGCATTATGAAAGATAGCATTGTTCCGCACAGTTGTGATTGAGACTTGCACAGCTGCAGCTTTTATATCAAATCGGTTAGTAGCATTCTTGAGCAAGGGTGGAACATGGATGGAAAAAGAAATATTATCGGAAGAAAGCAGAGGAGAGAATGAGAAAATACAGTCGGAGAATAAAATGTGTGTTTTTGTCAGCTGTGTTGTGCATGGGGCTGATCTTTTGCGGGTGCAAGGGCAGTTCGCTGCCGTTTTTGAATAAGAAAACAGAATTGGAGATGCCGGATACGGATGAAAAAATCAAGCTGTCGGTATGGGCATTTTTTGATGAAAATACACCGGGAACGTATTATGTGGATTTGTGGCAGGAGCTGGAAGCTGATTTCGGCTATGACATTGAACTGAAGACCTATTCCACAGAGCAGATCAAGGATAAGTTAAAAATTGCGCTGGTTTGTGATGAACTGCCAGATGTTTTTGTTGTCTGGGGCGGTAATTATCCGAATTTTCTGTTTGATGCTAATGCCTGTGTCCCGGTAGAACAGTATCTGGAAAAAGCAGATTATCAGTTTAAAGATTCCTATGTGCAGCCGTATAAAGATGGGCATAATTATATTATCCCGTGTCTGGTAGAGGCATATGCGGTTACTTATTGCAATCAGAATCTGATAAAAGAGATGGGACTGACGATGCCGCAGACATGGGAAGAACTTCTGGCAATGGTGGAGCAGGTTAATACTTATAATCAGGAGCATGGAACGTCTTACGCTGCACTGGAGCTTGGAGACAAGGACCTGTGGTTGGCAGAACTTCTGTATACCGTGCTGGTCAACTGTGAGAATCCCTATGCGCAGACGCAGCTTGCCAATGGAACGATAGATTTTTCAGATCCTGTGTTTGCAGATGCGGCACAGAAACTGCTGCAGCTTGTAGATATGGGTGCTTTCCCGGAGAAGTTTCTGGAGACCGGAGAGGTGGAAGCGGTTCAGAATTTTGCAGAAGGGCAGGCAGTACTTTTTCCACATCAGTCTACGATTGTATTCCATTTGATGGATGAGATGGGCAGCGATGCGATTTCTGTGGAGCAGTTTCCGGGATACACACAACGAAGTGATGACGATGGAAGATATATGGTTGATATCAATCACACGCTGACACCGGGGCTTTGTATCAGTTCGAACTCTGAATATCAGGATGAGGCGGCAGGACTTTGTCTGGAGTTTGCAAAACGAGTGAATCAGCGAAATGTGGAGCAGTATGATTATCTGGATATGATTCAGCAGAGTGGTTTGACGGTGCCGGAGGACAGTTCGCTGGCAGTCAAGCAGTTTCATCAGATGATTGATGAATCCAGCGTGTATACACCGCTTTGGTATGCAGTTATGGACAAGGAAGACGGTGATAACTGGCGAAATCTGATCAAGAAACTGCTTGGAAAAGCAATTACGGTGGATGAGTTTGTTCAGAGTGGAGAGCAGTATATGAATTTTACAAATTAAAAGTATATACGGACATAGATGCAAAAGTAAAATCTGTGTAAAAGAAGAAAGAAGGGGAGACGAGTCGCTTATCTGGAAAAAATATGTATGAATTACGGAAATTGACAGCAAATCTTAACATAAATTTAAAGGTTTTTTTGATGGAAGTGTGCTATGATAGGTTGCGGGCATGGGAGCCCGGTTGATGCATATAGATAAAATGAGAGATTAAAGGACGTTGAAGATGAAGAAACTAAGGGAAATTTGGAATACAATATTCGATAATGAAAAGGATCGCAGACTGATGACTGCCGGTGTGATTGCACTGGTTGGAATTTGTCTGTTTATTCTGGCGATCAGTCCGGTAGTTGGTGGAAGTCCGATTATTACGTTGACCGGTGGAGCCGAGATAGATGCAGAGTGTGGCACAGAATTTACAGAGCCGGGTGTGAAAGCGACGGTAAAAGATGAAGATATCAGCAATCTGATCGAGACAAGTGGCAGTGTCGATACATCAAAACTTGGTCAGTACGAGATTGAATATAAGGTAAAATATAAAAAGCGCAAAGTGAGCAAGAGACGTATTGTAAATGTGGTTGACCATACTGGCCCGGTTATTACATTGAACGGAGATGCAAAGGTCGTGGTTCCATCTTCCATTGATGAATATCAGGAGCCGGGAGCAACTGCTGTGGATGCCAGTGATGGAGACGTATCTTCTAATATTAATACTAAGATGGAGCAGGTTAACGATTATACATGGAAAGTGATCTATACGGTGAAAGACAGTCATGATAATGAATCTACTGCGGAACGGGAAGTGTGTCTGCAGGATACCGAAGCACCACAGATTACCTTGAACGGAGATGCAGATATCACCATCAAAGAGCAGGAAAAATATGAAGATGCGGGCGTGACCGCAGTGGATGACCGTGATGGTGATCTGACTGCGAATGTAACAAAAGACGGATATGTGGATATTTACCGTTCTGGAACATATACGATTACTTATACAGTGACCGATTCCAGTGGAAATACCGCACAGGCAACTAGGAATGTGACGGTGGAAAAGGTAGAAGCAAACACAGGGGATGCAATTTATCTGACTTTTGATGATGGACCAAGTTCTGATGTCACAGTCCGTATCCTGGATACGCTGAAAACAAATGGAATCAAAGCGACATTTTTTATCTGTGATTATGATGAAGATAAGCTGCCGATTATCAAGCGAATGATCGATGAAGGACATACGATTGGAATACATGGATATTCCCATGAGTATTCTGAGATTTATACATCCGTGGATGCATTTATGGAAAATATCAATAAGTTGAAAAATAAATTGAAAGAGGATACGGGATATGATGCATTTGCTATTCGTTTTCCGGGCGGAAGCTCGAATACCGTCAGCGAGAAATATTGTCAGGGCGTTATGACACAGTTGGCACAGCGCGTGACGGACGATGGTCTGATGTATATGGATTGGAATGTTTCTTCTGGCGATGCAGAGGGAAATAACCGTCCGGTAAATCTGATCATCGGAAATGTAACAGGTGGATTTAAGCATGGACGAAATAATGTCGTACTTATGCATGATACGTCTGCAAAGCAGACATCCGCGGATGCTTTGCAGAGCATTATCACATACGGAAAAAATAATGGATATTCTTTCTATCCGATTTCAAAAGATACAATACCGGTACATCATGGAATTAATAACTGATGTTTTGCGGGATGATTGAAAAATCAGACTTACCGGAGGAAAATGAAAAAAAGTAATGAAAAAATTATTGTGTTATTTAAAAGATTACAGGAAAGAGTCTGTGTTAGGGCCATTATTTAAACTGCTGGAGGCAACACTGGAATTGTTTGTGCCTCTGGTAGTTGCAGCAATTATTGATACAGGTATTGGCAATCAGGATCGAAGCTACGTCGTAAGGATGTGCTTCGTTCTTGTGCTACTTGGAGTAATCGGACTGGCGTTTTCCATCACTGCCCAGTATTTTGCGGCAAAAGCGGCAGTTGGTTTTGTGACAAAAATACGTCATGTCCTTTTTGCACATATTCAGAAGCTTTCTTATGCGGAACTGGATACACAGGGAACATCGACACTGATCACAAGAATGACCAGTGATATGAATCAGGTGCAGAACGGAGTCAATCTGACGCTGCGCCTGTTACTGCGTTCACCGTTTGTTGTTATCGGAGCGATGATCATGGCATTTACCATTGATGTGAAGGCAGCACTGGTATTTGCGGTGGGAATCCCTGCACTGGCAGTGGTTGTATTTGGTATTATGCTGGCATGCATCCCGCTTTATCGAAAGGTACAGAACCGTCTGGATAAAGTACTTGGGCTGACCAGGGAAAATCTAACGGGTGTCCGTGTTCTTCGTGCGTTCTGCAAAGAGAAGGAAGAAGAATCCGGATTTCAGAAACAGAATCAGGTTCTGACGGATACACAGAAGTTTGTAGGAAGAATTTCCGCACTGTTAAATCCGCTCACCTATGTCATTATCAATGTGGCGATTATTGTGCTGATCTGGGTTGGTGCGATCCGTGTAGATCTGGGAATCATTACACAGGGTGCAGTCGTTGCGCTGTATAATTATATGTCTCAGATTCTGACAGAGCTGATCAAACTGGCAAACCTGATCATTAATATCACAAAATCAGTAGCATGTGGAAACAGAATTCAGTCTGTGTTAGAGGTAGAAGCTTCTATTACAGATGGCAATGCAGATAGTAAGAAATCTGGTGAGACCGTAGAAAGAAACGTATCTGATAATGTGAAGGAAATGCGGGAAAAAAATCCTTATAAGAAGAATAGTGCGGGAAATACGTCGCAATATAGCGTTGTATTTGATCATGCGGGAATCTGTTATCCACAGGCAGCGAGAGAGGCAATCAGCGGCATTGATCTGAAGGTAAAAAAGGGACAGACCGTCGGAATCATCGGAGGAACCGGTTCCGGTAAATCTTCTATGGTCAATCTGATCCCGCGTTTTTATGATTGCAGTTCCGGTGCGGTTTATGTGGATGGAAAAGATGTCCGGGAATACGGACTGGAGGATCTGCGCGAGCGGATCGGTGTTGTTCCACAGAAATCAGTGTTGTTTGCAGGCACGATTCGTTCTAATATGCAGTGGGGCAAACCGGATGCAACAGAAGAAGAAATTTTTGAGGCGTTAGAGATCGCGCAGGCGAAAGAAGTTGTTTTAAAGAAAGAAGATGGACTGGATACAGAAGTAGAGCAGGGAGGAAAGAATTTTTCCGGTGGTCAGAGACAGCGTCTGACCATTGCACGTGCACTGGTGAAAAAACCGGAAATTCTGATCTTGGATGACAGTTCTTCGGCACTAGATTTTGCGACAGATGCGGCACTTCGCATGGCAATCGGAGCGATGGAGAACAAGCCGACGTTATTTATTGTTTCACAGAGAACTTCGGCAATCCAGTATGCAGATCAGATTGTGGTATTGGATGATGGCAATGTGGTCGGACTTGGAACGCATGAGGAACTGATGAATTCCTGTGAAGTATATCGTGAGATTTATGAATCTCAGTACAAGAAAAGTAAATAAGCGTCTGAGGGAATGCATTTATCCTGAAAAGATGTAAGTATCTTATCGAAAAACGCTTATTTACCTGTGAGCAGGAAAGCATAGTAAATTGCAAACAATAGAAAAAGGAGGAATCACTTGTGAGTAAATCCAGATCACAGATGAAAACGTTAAAAAAAGTGCTTCAGTATATCGGAACTTATCGCTTCTGGATGCTGGCTTCCATCGTGCTGGCGGCAGTAACTGTGGTACTGACTTTATATATCCCGATTCTGGTAGGACGTGCCATCGATTTTATTGTTGACTGGAAAAATGTTGATTTTGACAATATTTTAAAACTATTAATTGAAATTGGAATTCTGGCAGCCGCGACTGCTATTTTACAGTGGTTGATGAATACGATTAATAACAAAGTAACGTATCAGGTGGTGCGTGATGTGCGAAATCAGGCATTTACACGGATTCAGAAACTTCCGTTAAAATATCTGGATGAACATTCTTATGGTGAGATTGTCAGCCGTGTTATTGCTGATGTGGATCAGTTTGCCGATGGACTTCTGATGGGATTTACCCAGTTGTTTACCGGTGTTGTTACGATTATCGGAACCTTGATCTTTATGCTGACGATTCATCCGGGAATCACACTGGTGGTTGTCGGATTGACACCAATCTCCCTGTTTGTGGCACGATTTATTGCAAAACGGACGTATGACATGTTCCGTCTGCAGTCAGAAACCAGAGCAGAACAGACGGCTTTGATCGATGAGATGGTAGGAAATCAGAAGATTGTACAGGCATTTTCACATGAGGATGAAGCGTTGGAGCAGTTTGATGAGATCAATGATCGGTTACAGAGCTGTTCTCTGCGCGCGACATTTTTCTCATCTCTGACAAATCCGTGTACCAGATTTGTAAACAGTCTGGTGTATGCCGGTGTTGCACTGACTGGAGCCTTGAGTGTTATCTCAGGTGGCATTTCTGTTGGTGGACTGTCCTGCTTCTTAAGTTATGCAAACCAGTATACAAAACCATTTAATGAGATTTCGGGTGTTATTACAGAGTTACAGAACGCGCTTGCCTGTGCAGCACGTATTTTTGAATTAATTGAAGAAGATATGGAGATCCCGGATGATGCTGATGCTGTTATCTTGGAACAGGTAGAGGGTAAAGTAACACTGAAGGATGTTGATTTTTCTTATTTGCCGGAACAGAAACTGATCGAACATCTGAATCTGGATGTAAAACCGGGGGAGACTATCGCAATCGTTGGTCCGACCGGATGTGGAAAGACAACGTTGATCAACTTGTTGATGAGGTTTTATGATGTCAATGCCGGAGCTGTCTGTGTGGAAGACCAGGATATCCGTCATGTGACAAGAGACAGTCTGAGACTGAATTATGGTATGGTATTACAGGATACTTGGTTAAAAGCAGGGACGATCCGTGAAAATATTTGTATGGGAAGACCGGATGCGACAGAGGAAGAAATGATCGCAGCGGCAAAGGCCTGCCATGCACATGGATTTATCAAACGTCTGTCCAATGGATATGATACCGTGATCGGGGAAGATGGCGGAAGTCTGTCTCAGGGACAGAAGCAGCTGATCTCCATTGCGCGTGTTATGCTTTGTCAGCCGCCGATGCTGATCCTTGACGAGGCGACATCTTCCATCGATACCAGAACGGAAATCAAGATTCAGGATGCATTTGCTAAACTGATGAAAGGGCGTACCAGTTTTATTGTAGCACATCGACTTTCTACGATTCAGAATGCAGATCGGATTCTGGTTATGAAAGATGGTACGATCATTGAGCAGGGAAATCATGAGGAACTGCTGGAGCAGAAAGGATTCTATTATAATTTGTATAATAGTCAGTTTGCACATTAAAAATGGTTTCCGTACGAGATATAAAAAGATAAAAAATTAACAGATTTTTACATTACGATGCAATAAGTATGATTAAGAGGTGTTGTTGTGAATATATGAAGTTACTTTGTGTGATGGGGGGATGTATCCCCCCACTTTCTTATTGCAATGCTTTTTCTGCATATTCTGTAGTTACAACATCTTTGTAATCCGGGCGTTTTTCCAACTGTCCGGCGCTTTCCAGAATATCCAGTAACAGTTCGAAACTATCCTCAGAAAATACAAGGTCAGTTTTCCAGGTATCCTGCTCCTGATACCGGCGGATAATGGTTGTAATAGTGTCGGTATCTGTCTCAGAAAACTGAGGCTGAATGCTGGAAGCAATTTCTTCCGGTGTATGAGTATTGACATATTCCATGCCTTTCTGTAATGCATCCGTAAATGCCTGAATTACGTTTGGATGTTTTTCCATATAACTTGTTTTTGCACTAAATGCGGTGTATGGTACATAACCGGAATCCACGCCAAGGGATGCCACTACATAACCGGCTTTTTCCTGCTCGAGAAGTGTTGCACCCGGTTCAAATTCTACCGTGTATTCGCCCTGACCGCCGGTAAAAGCTGCTCCGGTAGAACCAAAATCAATGCTCTGGTTAATATTTACATCGGATGGATCAATACCATTCTGTTTTAAAATATATTCAAATACCATCTCCGGCATGCCGCCGGCTCTGCCACCAAGTACATCTTTCCCAACCAGATCTGACCATTCAAAATCGGTGATTTCTTTTCTTGCTACCAGAAAGTTGCCGGCTCTCTGAGTCAGCTGTGCAAAGTTAACTACCGGATCTTTGCTTCCTTCATTTGCCGTATAGACGGTAGTTTCCGGTCCCATAAAACCAATGTCTGCTTCGCCGGAAAGCACAGCTGTCATAACCTTATCGGCACCAAAGCCAGTCACCAGATTAAGATCAATGCCCGCATCATTAAAGTAGCCTTGCTCTATTGCTACATACATTGGTGCATAAAAAATGGAATGTGCTACTTCGTTTAAAGTTACTTTCTGCAATGTGGGGTTTTCGTCTTTTTTATCAGAAGTATCAGTGTTTTCAACATTTACAGAACCTGTATCGGTTTCGTCTGGTGTGGTGTTCTGACCGCAGCCTGCCAGCAGCATTGTTGCAGCCATAGCAGCGCAGGTGAATACTGCAATTCCTTTTTTGACAATCTTTTTCAAAAGAACCTCCAAAATGTCGTTAAAATCTTCTTTTTAATGTATGTGAGAGTAAGGTTTTGGTTCCTCAGCACAAATTCAACTTATTATTATTGTAAGAAAAAAAGTGTGGTGTTACAATAAATACATTCGCAACAAGTTTTTTAGCAGGACGTAGAGGAGAGTATAAGAATGGGATTAAACAGTACACCAAGTGCCAATCGCGTACATATCGGTTTTTTTGGACGAAGAAATGCAGGAAAATCCAGCGTAGTAAATGCTGTGACAGGACAGGAACTTGCGGTAGTATCAGATACGAAGGGAACAACTACCGATCCGGTTTGTAAAGCTATGGAATTATTGCCGATCGGACCAGTGATGATCATTGACACACCGGGCTTTGATGATGAAGGGGCATTGGGGGAGTTACGCGTCAGAAAAACAAAACAGGTATTGAACAAGACGGATATCGCAGTGCTTGTGGTGGATGCTACAGAAGGGAAAAAGCAGTGCGATGAAGAACTGCTTCGCATTTTTATGGAAAAAGAGATTCCATATATTGTTGTAAATAACAAAGCAGATTTACTTTCGGATGATTTGGTGAAAGAAATAAATGTCTGTCCAAATTCAGAAGCAGGCGAAACAAAAGAAGATGCATCTGATCAGGGAGCAGTAAAGCAGGGAAAAGAAAATACATCAGAACATAGTACGTTGAAGAAAAATAGTGTCATCGCATCCGGGCAGGAATGTTATGTCAGCGCCCTTACTGGTGACGGCATCTATGAATTAAAAGAATGCATTGGAAAACTGACACCAAACGAAGATATGACATTGAAGATTGTTGGTGATCTGCTGAATCCGGGAGATTTTGTCATCCTTGTGGTACCGATTGATTCCGCGGCACCAAAAGGACGTCTGATCCTGCCGCAGCAGCAGACAATCCGTGATGTTTTAGAAGCAAATGCAGCAGCTATTGTAGTGAAGGAGACCGAGTTAAAACAGACGTTAGAGCGGCTTGGCAAACGTCCGGCAATGGTCGTTACGGACAGTCAGGCATTTGAGCAGGTATCTGCGGAAGTTCCCAAAGAGATTCCGCTGACTTCTTTTTCTATTTTAATGGCGCGTTATAAAGGTTATCTTGATACAGCTGTGAAAGGTGTAGAAGCCATTGAAAAACTGAAAGATGGAGATAAAATCCTGATTTCTGAAGGATGTACGCATCATCGTCAGTGTGACGACATTGGAACCGTGAAGATTCCACGCTGGTTAAAGCAGCACACCGGCAAAGATCTCATCATTGAGACAAGTTCTGGAACAGAATTTCCGGAAGAACTGACACCATATGCACTGGTGATCCATTGTGGCGGTTGTATGCTCAATGAGCGTGAGGTGAAATACCGTATGAAGTGTGCGGTGGATCAGAATGTGCCATTTACGAATTACGGAATTGCCATTGCGCAGATGAAGGGAATTCTGAAAAGAAGCATTGAACTTTTTCCCTATTTGACAGAAAAATAGGTATCATATTAGTAACACGTTAGTAACAAATTTTCATGAAAAACCAAGTTGAACATATATAAAACGTGTTACATAATGCCGGTTAGGACAAAGCGACTGCGTTCATGAGCAAGTAGCGAAAGCGGATTGCGAATGTCCGCTTTACAATTATTTTACCTTCTGAAATGGTAGAAAAATAAAAATTAAGGGTATCTTAATAGTATTAAAAAATACGACATGATAAAATGGTTACAGAAAGGAAATCTGTAGCCATTTTTTGTATGTCTGAGTGAGTTTTCGTTTCCGTTGTACGGCGCAGTCAGCAGTGGAATGGATAGCTGTAAGACGATACGGATTTGCTGAATATAGGAGGAGCGCGATATGAGCAAAAAGAAAAAAATCATTTTGGCAGTTGTCATCGTTGCAGCTGTCGCAGCAGTAGCCGTTGGTTTTTTCCTGAAAGACCGGCTTGGAAAAAGTAAGAGTGGTGGAGATGCAGCTTATGTGGAGTCGGTACAGTCCATGACAGGCGCAGTCAATGCCGGAAGCCAGAATCGGTATATGGGCGTGGTGGAATCACAGGATACCTGGGATATCACACTGAGTTCGGATCAGACCGTAAAACAGATTTTTGTAGCTGTCGGAGATGAAGTGCAGGAGGGAACCCCATTATTTGAGTACAAGACCGATGATCTGAGCCTGCAGATCGCACAGGCAAAACTGGAACTTGAGAGTATCGGAAATCAGATCACCGATTACAATAACCAGATCAAGACACTGACAGCAGAGAAAAATGCAGCGTCCAAGGATGAACAGTTTAATTATACCGTACAGATCCAGAGTCTGCAGACATCCATCAAGCAGTCTGAATATGAGCAGCAGAGTAAAAAGTTAGAGATTCAGAAGATGGAAGATACTATGTCACAGTCTACCGTAACCAGCAAAATCAATGGTGTGGTAAAATCTATCAATGAAAATGGCGATTCTGACCAGTATGGCAATACACAGCCGTTTATGTCAATTTTAACAACCGGTGATTATCGAGTCAAAGGAACCGTGAATGAGACGAATGTCCATAATCTGTCAAAAGGTCAGGCCGTGATCCTTCGTTCCAGAGTAGATGATACGAAAACATGGAGTGGAACCATTGAAAAAATTGACACGGAGAATAAAGATACGGATAACAATAGCGGAGTTATGAATTCCGATGGATCGAATTCCGACAATCAATCTACCAAATATCCGTTTTATGTAAAACTGGATTCTGCGGATGGACTGATGTTAGGTCAGCATCTGTATGTGGAGCTGGATGAGGGGCAGACAGAGACAAAAGATGGCATCTGGATCTACAGCGGCTACATTGTACAGGATGAGGACACCCCTTATGTATGGGCTGATAACGGAAAAGGCAAACTGGAAAAACGTACGGTTGAACTTGGTGACTATGACGAAGGAATGGACATGTATGAGATAAAATCCGGATTGGCGCCGGAGGATATGATCGCATGGCCGGTATCCGGATTTCGTGAAGGATTAAATACAACTACAAATGCAGGAGAAGGAATGGTGGAAGAATACCCGGATGACGGTATGATTTCTGATGATATGGATGAGGGCTACCAGCAGGATTTGTCCGATGAAACTCCGGAAGACAGCAGTATGACAGATTCCTATAATATGGACGAAAATATTGACACCGGTATGGTTGGCGAAAATGATATGAAACCGGTGACAGACGGTTCGGAAGATGGGGATTTGGGAGCTGATACAGGAAGTTCAGACACTCCGGCAGCAGAATAGGGGGTGGATCTATGCTTTTAAATCTCAGTCATATTTATAAGGATTATCAGCAGGAAAAACTGGTAGTTCCGGTTTTAAAAGATGTCAGCCTTTCCGTGGAAGAAGGCGAATATGTGGCGATCATGGGACCATCCGGTTCCGGAAAAACCACACTGATGAATATTATCGGATGCTTAGATCTGCCAACCAGCGGAAGTTATGAGCTTTCTGGTCAGGATGTTCTGGCTTGCAAAGACCGGGAGCTGGCAGATGTAAGACTGAACAGCATTGGATTTGTATTTCAGAGTTTTCATCTGCTGCCGAGGGAGAGTGCACTGGAAAATGTGGCACTTCCGTTAATCTATGCAGGTGTGAAAAAAGCAGACCGGGAAAAACGTGCAGCAGCGGCACTGGAGCGCGTGGGACTGGCAGATCGTGTGGATTTCAAACCGACACAGCTTTCCGGAGGACAAAAACAGCGTGTGGCAATTGCCCGCGCAATGGTGAATAATCCGAAGATTTTACTTGCAGATGAGCCGACGGGTGCGTTAGATTCCAAATCAGGAAAGCAGATCATGGAGCTGTTTGAACGGTTGAATGAAGAAGGTGTAACAATTGTTATGATCACACACGATGCCAAGATTGCTTCTTATGCAAAACGTGTGATCCGCATTATCGATGGTGAGATAGAGGAGGCGGCAGAATGAAAAATAAAAAAGTCATGAAACGTGTTCTTGTGATCGCCATTGTTGCTGCTGTGTCAGTCGGGGGGATTGGCGGAGGCATTTATGTACAGCGGTCTAAAATGACGGCAGAGGTGCAGTCAGTGGCAGATTTGAACAGCGGTTACTGGGGAGATGACGTCAACAGCTCCGGCTTGGTGACAAATGATTATTCCCAGACCGTAGAGATCTCAAAAGATGATGAGATTAAAGAAGTTTATGTCGAAGAAGGACAGCAGGTGCAGAAAGGCGATAAACTGCTGGCATTGGATACGACAGTTGCAACCCTGAATCTGCAGGGAAAAGAGCTGGAAGTGGAAAATCTGAAAAATCAGATCACACTTGCACAGAATGAATTAAAGAAGCTGAAAAATACAAAACCGTATGTGGAACCGTCAGAACCTGTAACGCCGGATTCATCGACACCTTCAACACCGGATGTTCCGGAAATGAGCGGGGATGCCTATAATTATATTTTATGGACAGCGGTGCCTTATAATCAGAATGAAGCAGATGGAAGTGCAGAGAATCCATATCGTTATTTGTGTACGGAAGATGCTTATGTGACAGGAAGTTTTTTCAGTCAGTTATCAGAAGCCGGACTGCATGTGGTATTTGAAATCCATGAGAATAACAGTGTATCCGGAAAACTTTTATCAGAATGGGAAGTGGATGGTTCTCAGATTGTGGTGCCGGATGCGGATACCCGCTGGTCTGTGGCAGATCGGACACAGTTGACAGAAGATACCAATATATCAGATACAGATACCGTGGATGATACAGGCGCTGATGTGGCGGATCAGGGAGGTTATACCCAGAGTGAACTGAATGATATGATCGTGGAACAGGAAAAGAAGCTCAAAGATCTGGATCTGGATAAGCGAAAAGCAGAGCTGGAAGTAGAAAAACTGAAGGCCCAGAGCAGCGATGGTATTATCTATGCAAATGTGACCGGAACCGTGAAAAATCTGCAGGATAAAGATAATCTTCCAACTGATGGAACACCGTTTATGGAAATAGCGGGTTCCGAAGGACTATATGTGACCGGTGGAATCAGTGAACTTTTGCTGGATAAGGTGAAACCGGGACAGATTGTCAGCGTTTCTTCCTGGGAGAGCGGAACAAGCTGTGAGGCGGAGATTACGGAAATTAAAAATTATCCGTCTGCAAATGTATCTTCTTACGGGGGCGGTAACAATAACGTGTCTTACTATCCGTTTGTTGCGTATATTGAGGATTCCACAGGACTTCGAAACGGAGAGTATGTGGACATCAATATGACGGTATCCGATGAGGAAGATGGTGCATCCATTTATATTTTCAAAGGTTATGTGCGTTCCGAAAATGGGAAGTCTTATGTATTAAAGGCAGATGAAAATGACCGTCTGGTAAAACAGTATGTAAAAACAGGAAAAATTATTAATGGTGATACCATTGAAATTAAATCCGGACTGACAGAGGATGAGCGTATTGCATTTCCATATGGAAAGACTGCAAAAGAAGGCATCCGTGCAGTAAATGCCGATGATTCATCAAATTAAAGGGAGGTGCGTGAAATGTTAGAAAATATTAGACTGTCCTTTCAGGGCATTTGGTCACATAAAATGCGTTCCTTTCTGACGATGCTTGGTATTATTATCGGTATTGGTGCGATTATTGCGATTGTTTCCACAATTCAGGGAACAAATGAGCAGATCAAGCAGAATCTGGTGGGAGCCGGAAATAATACAGTTACCGTTCAGCTTTATCAGAATGAATGGACGTATGAAATGGATTACAATGGAATCCCGGACGGTGTTCCTGTAATCAGTGATGATACGATGCAGCAGATTCTGGCAGCAGATGGCGTGGAGGACGCTTCCCGTTATACCAGCCGTCAGGGTTACGATACTGTATGCTATGGAAATATATCTCTTTCCGGCGGTTATGTCATGGGAATCGACCAGAACTATCTGGATACCTGCAGTTATGCGGTAAAAGAAGGTCGTGGATTTGACAGTAACGACTATGCAAAATATAGAAAAGTAGCAATTTTGGATCAGGATTGTGCTTCTTCTCTGTTTCAGGGAGAAGATGCCATTGGAAAAACTATCGAAATATCCGGGGAACCATATACTGTTGTCGGAATTGCAGACAAAAAGGATGGTTTTGAACCGGTGATCAATTCTATGGATGATTACTATACTTATATGCAGGACAGCAGCGGCAGAGTGTTTATTCCGTCTACGACCTGGCCGATCGTATTTCAGTATGATGAACCGCAGAGC
>URDN01000032.1 GCA_900546495.1 uncultured Lachnospiraceae bacterium | reverse complement strand
CGACTGCGTTCATGAGCAAGTAGCGAAAGCGGATTGCGAATGTCCGCTTTACAAAGTAAATTCCACTTTGCAAAGGTAAATTTTCGCCAAGAACACGATGAACAAGGCTTGAATATTGGCAAAAATCAGTGTATACTTTTGAAAGAATAAAATTTCCTCAGGAGGAAGCTATGATTGACATTAAGTTTTTAAGAGAAAACCCGGATATTGTAAAACAGAATATCAAAAATAAATTTCAGGACCACAAACTTGGTCTGGTAGACGAAGTGATCGAGTTAGATGCATCATCCAGAAATGTTCAGCAGGAAGCTGACGATCTTCGTGCCAACAGAAACCGTATCTCCAAACAGATCGGTGCACTGATGGGACAGGGCAAAAAGGAAGAAGCAATGGCATTAAAAGAGCAGGTTGCCAAAGATGCAGAACGTCTGACAGAGCTTGAAGCACAGGAAAGCGAACTTCAGGAGAAAATCAAAAAGATTATGATGACCATCCCGAACATCATTGATCCGTCTGTTCCGATTGGAAAAGATGACAGTGAGAACGTAGAGGTTGAGCGTTTTGGTGAGCCGGTTGTTCCGGATTTTGAGATTCCGTACCATACAGAAATTATGGAGAAATTTGACGGTATCGACCTTGACAGTGCAAGAAAAGTAGCCGGAAACGGTTTTTATTATTTGAAAGGGGATATTGCCCGCCTGCATTCTGCAGTTCTGGCTTATGCCCGTGACTTTATGATTGACCGTGGATTCACCTACTGCATTCCGCCATATATGATCAGAAGTAACGTTGTTACCGGCGTTATGAGTTTTGATGAGATGGACGCTATGATGTACAAGATCGAAGGCGAAGACCTGTATCTGATCGGTACTTCTGAGCATTCCATGATCGGAAGCTTTATCGATACTATGATCGACGAGGAACAGCTGCCAAAAACTCTGACAAGCTATTCTCCATGTTTCCGTAAAGAGAAAGGCGCTCATGGTATCGAGGAGAGAGGCGTATATCGTATTCACCAGTTTGAAAAACAGGAAATGATCGTTGTTTGCAAACCAGAAGATTCCATGATGTGGTATGAAAAATTATGGCAGAATACCGTAGATCTGTTCCGTAGCCTTGATATTCCGGTTCGTACATTAGAGTGCTGCTCCGGTGACCTTGCTGACCTGAAAGTAAAATCTGTCGATGTAGAGGCATGGTCTCCACGTCAGAAGAAATATTTTGAGGTAGGAAGCTGTTCTAACCTTGGTGATGCTCAGGCAAGACGTCTGAAAATCCGTGTCAAAGGCAAAGATGGCAAGAAATATCTGGCACACACATTAAATAATACAGTAGTTGCTCCGCCAAGAATGCTGATTGCATTCTTAGAGAACAACTTAAATGCAGACGGAACTGTAAATATTCCGAAAGCATTACAGCCATACATGGGTGGAAAAACAAAAATTGAGTAATTAAGAGACGGCAAGGCCTGGCAATGAAGTCGGGTCTTGCCGTTGTTGTATATAAGCAAACAGAAGAATTGCGTGATGTTTCGATTGATATTATGATGATAAAGAGGCAGGACATGGAATCTTAACAATAGTGTAGTTATTCTATGAATGTCAGTATGAGATAATCATGTCTGATAAATATGATTAGAAAGAATTATGAATAGATCCCAAAAGTTAGTATTGAAAAACATATAAAATTGTGATAGAATACCTACAATTTGTATATATGGCAGAAAAGTGAATATTATGCATGAATAATGTATAAATATACAAAAAAGAGAAAATTCCCTCTTTTTTTTTGCAACAAGCCAGGAAATACATGTTAAAATAAAAATGTATATTGTAAAAAAGAGAAAGGACGGGCGAATAAATGAAAGCATTTCTGATTCTGGAAGACGGTACAGTATTTACCGGAACAAGCATTGGTTCGACAAAGAGCGTGATCAGTGAGATCGTCTTCAATACTTCCATGACTGGTTATCTGGAGGTTTTGACAGACCCATCCTATGCGGGACAGGCAGTCGTAATGACTTATCCGCTGATTGGAAATTATGGAATTACACCGGATATGGAGTCTGCGCAGCCATGGCCGGACGGATATATCGTAAGAGAATTATCCAGAATTCCAAGCAATTTCCGTTGCCAGGGAACCGTTCAGGATTTCCTGAAAGAGCACGATATTCCGGGAATCGCAGGAATTGACACAAGAGCATTGACAAAAATTCTGCGTGAAAAAGGAACCATGAACGGCATGATCACCACTGATGAAAATTACAAACTTGATGAAATTCTGCCGCAGCTTCATGTATACAATACAGGAAATGTAGTAGATAAAGTGACATGCAGTGAGAAAGAAGTGCTGAAAGCAGACGGCTATAAAGTAGCCCTGCTGGACTTTGGTGCAAAAAATAACATTGCACAGTCCCTGCACAAACGTGGCTGTGAAGTTACGATTTATCCGGCACACACAACTGCTGAGGAAATCCTTGCTTCCAACCCGGACGGAATCATGCTTTCTAACGGCCCCGGAGATCCGAAAGCCTGCACGGATATTATCAAAGAAGTGAAAAAACTTTACGATTCTGAAGTGCCGATTTTTGCGATCTGTTTAGGACACCAGCTGATGGCATTAGCTACCGGCGCAGATACTTACAAATTAAAATACGGCCACAGAGGCGGCAATCATCCGGTAAAAGATCTGGAGACCGGTCGTGTATACATTTCATCTCAGAACCATGGATATGCGGTTGATGCAGAAAGTCTTGACCCGGCAGTAGCAGTTCCGGCATTTACAAATGTAAACGACGGAACCAACGAGGGACTCAAGTATACAGGTAAAAATATCTTTACCGTACAGTTCCATCCGGAAGCATGCCCTGGACCACAGGATTCCGGATACCTGTTTGACAAGTTTATTGAAATGATGGGAGGACAGAAATAATGCCAAAGAGATCAGATATCAAAAAAGTATTAGTAATCGGTTCCGGTCCGATCGTTATCGGACAGGCAGCTGAGTTTGATTATGCGGGTACACAGGCATGCCGTTCCCTGAAAGAGGAAGGCGTTGAGGTTTGTCTGGTAAACTCCAACCCGGCAACCATCATGACAGATAAACAGATCGCAGATCAGGTGTACATTGAGCCGCTGACTGTTGATGTGTTAAAACAGATTATTTTAAAAGAAAAACCGGACAGCGTACTTCCGACCCTTGGTGGACAGGCAGGTCTGAACCTTGGTATGGAGCTGGCAGAATCCGGATTCTTAGAGGAAAACGGTGTAAAACTTATCGGTACAACAGCTGAGACAATTTTCCGTGCGGAGGATCGTCAGGCATTCAAAGATACCATGGAAAAAATCGGCGAGCCATGTGCCGCTTCTCTGGTCGTAAATACAGTAGAGGACGGTATCAAATTTACAAATACCATCGGTTATCCGGTTGTACTGCGTCCGGCTTTCACTTTAGGAGGAAGCGGCGGCGGTATCGCTCACAACGAAGAAGAACTGGTTGAAATCCTGAGCAACGGTCTGCGTCTGAGCCGTGTCGGAGAAGTTCTGGTTGAGCGCTGCATTGCCGGATGGAAAGAAATCGAGTACGAAGTAATGCGTGATGCTAATGGAAACTGCATTACCGTATGTAATATGGAGAACATTGATCCGGTTGGTGTCCATACCGGTGATTCCATTGTAGTAGCGCCGTCCCAGACACTAGGCGATAAAGAATACCAGATGCTGCGTACATCTGCGTTAAACATCATCAGCGAGCTGAACATTACTGGTGGTTGTAACGTACAGTATGCGTTAAATCCGGATTCCTTCGAGTACTGCGTTATCGAAGTTAACCCGCGTGTAAGCCGTTCTTCTGCGCTGGCTTCCAAAGCAACAGGATATCCGATCGCAAAAGTTGCTGCAAAGATCGCACTTGGTTATACACTGGATGAGATTAAAAATGCTATCACAGGCAAAACTTATGCAAGTTTTGAGCCGATGCTGGATTACTGTGTTGTAAAAATCCCGCGTCTGCCGTTTGATAAATTTATCACTGCAAAACGTACGCTGACCACACAGATGAAAGCAACCGGTGAGGTTATGAGTATCTGCACAAACTTCGAGGGTGCACTGATGAAAGCCATCCGTTCACTGGAACAGCATGTTGACAGCCTTGTCTCTGATGAGTATCTGACACTTTCTTATGACAAATTGATCGAGCGTCTGAAAGTAGTAGATGACAGAAGAATCTGGGTTATCGCTGAAGCATGCCGTCGTGGAGTTTCTTATGATACGATCCATGACATCACAAAAATCGATAAATGGTTTATTGATAAGATTGCAATCCTGGTTGAGATGGAAGGCCGTCTGCGCAGCGAGGCATTGACAGTTGATCTGCTCCGCGAAGCAAAACGTATTGAGTTCCCGGATAAAGTCATTGCGCAGTTAACCGGAAAAGACGAAGAATACATCAAAAACATGCGTTACGAAAACGGTATCACAGCTTCCTTCAAGATGGTTGATACCTGTGCCGCTGAGTTTGAGGCAACTACACCATATTACTATTCATGCTTTGATGGTGAAAATGAAGCAGACGGAACTGCAAAGAAGAAAAAAGTTCTGGTACTTGGTTCCGGCCCGATCCGTATCGGACAGGGTATCGAGTTCGATTTCTGTTCTGTTCATTGTACATGGGCATTTTCTAACGCAGGATATGAAACCATTATTATTAACAACAATCCGGAGACCGTTTCCACCGACTTTGATATCGCTGACAAACTGTATTTCGAGCCGCTGACACCGGAAGATGTAGAGAACGTCGTAAACATTGAAAAACCGGATGGAGCAGTCGTACAGTTCGGTGGACAGACAGCCATCAAACTGACCGAGAGTCTGATGAAAATGGGAGTTCCGATCCTTGGTACAAAAGCTGAAGATGTTGATGCAGCCGAAGACCGTGAGCTCTTTGATGAAATCCTGGAGCAGACAGGTATTCCGAGAGCAGCAGGTGATACGGTATACACCGCTCAGGAAGCAAAAGCAGCAGCAAACCGTATCGGTTATCCGGTACTGGTTCGTCCTTCCTATGTACTTGGCGGACAGGGCATGCACATTGCATTCAATGATGATGAGATTGTAGAATTTATCGATACCATCAACCAGATCGCACAGGATCACCCGATTCTGATCGATAAATACCTGATGGGTAAAGAAATTGAAGTTGATGCGGTATGCGACGGTACCGATATCCTGATTCCTGGTATCATGGAGCATATCGAGCGCACCGGCGTACATTCCGGCGACAGTATTTCCGTATATCCGGCACCGACCATCAGCGATCATGTAAAAGAGACCATCGTAGAGTATACAAAACGTCTGGCAAGAGCACTTCATGTCGTAGGACTGATTAATATTCAGTTCATCGCCATGAACGAGGAAGTATATGTAATCGAAGTAAACCCGCGTTCTTCCAGAACCGTACCGTATATCAGCAAAGTGACAGGTATTCCGATTGTAGATCTGGCAACCAAAGTAATCCTTGGCGAGACCATCAAAGGCATGGGTTATGAGCCGGGACTGGCACCGGAAGCAGATTACATTGCCATCAAGATGCCGGTATTCTCCTTTGAAAAGCTGCGTGGCGCTGAGATCAGCCTTGGACCGGAAATGAAATCCACCGGTGAGTGCCTTGGTATTGCAAAGAACTTCAACGAAGCACTGTACAAAGCATTTATTGGTGCGGGCATTCAGCTTCCAAAATACAAACAGATGATTATGACCGTAAAAGATGCGGATAAACCGGAGGCAGTCAGTGTCGCGAAACGTTTCGAAGCACTTGGTTATACCATTTATGCTACAAGAAGTACTGCAAAATACCTGCAGGATCATGGCGTAAACGCACGCCGTGTTAATAAAATTTCTCAGGAATCACCAAACGTTATGGATCTGATCCTTGGCCACAAGATCGACCTTGTTATCGATACACCGACACAGGGACGTGACAAATCCAGAGACGGATTCCTTATTCGCCGAAATGCCATTGAGACAGGTGTTCACTGCCTGACATCTATGGATACAGCAAATGCGCTGGCACTCAGCCTTGAGACAGCAAATGATGAGATGACGATGATCGACATCGCGACTGTCAAAAATCTTTAAAATTTAATTTTGAGGTTTTGAAGACGCCAGAAGTTAATTTTACCTTCGCAGCTAATAATCGCTTGCTTAGGAAAAATTACCTTCTGGCGTCATTTTAGTTACGGAGAAATCGGAGCATCCATCTGTAACCAGCAATTTAGCGTACGACAGAATTTTGTATAAGCGGAAAATGATTAACTTTTTTGGAATTGACGGCAACTAGCGGCACGAAGTACAGGGTGGCGCAAAAATTTACTAATACCACTGTGTAAATTGGAACCTACTGTAATTTTTTCACGAGGAGCGATTGCTGGCGACCGGGACAAACTTACAGGAGATCTTTATAAAAACTGATGTAGTAAGAGGTAAGCCACCAAAAACAAGAATTGTTAAAAAAATATCAAACTTTTGTAAAAGGGGGTGGATTTTTCGATAACTTTGTGGTAATGTAGGGACTGGGAAGAAATTTAATTACCTGATTGTGGGTATTGCATTGTACGCGTACGTGTGTTAAAGTGAACATGTAAGATTTTTTAAAGCCTTAGCAAAAAGAGCGAGGAACCATCGAAGAAAAAGAAAAAAAGGATATCTAAATCCGATTCAGGTGTGCGAATCCTTATTTTTTTGGAGGACTCTGTTAAAAAAATAACAGACTTACGATGACTTTTCACCCTTTCGACTGTGTTAAAAAAATGACAAAAGTAGACGAAAAATCCTTTGAAAATTTGGGAAAAATGACGGAGGAAGCGTTGCAAAAAGCAAATGATAGTGCTAGAATATAGCATGTCTAGCGTTGTTCTTTTAACATAATTACTAGAGGTATATTTTAAAAGTCAAGAAGGAGAGAAGAAAAATGGCAAAGAAAGTTGTATTAGCAGGCGCTTGCCGTACTGCAATTGGTAAAATGGGCGGACAGTTTGGAAATACTCCGGCTGTTGAGTTAGGATCCATCGTTATCAGAGAGGCATTAAAAAGAGCAGGCGTTGCTCCGGAGCAGGTTGACGAGGTTATGATGGGATGCGTTATCCAGGCTTCCCAGGGACAGAACGTTGCTCGTCAGGCATCTATCAAAGCAGGTATCCCGAATGAGGTCCCGGCTTTCACACTGAATGTAGTATGCGGATCCGGTCTGAAATGTGTAAATGAGGCTGCAAACATGATCATGGCTGGTCAGGCTGATATCGTTGTAGCTGGTGGTATGGAGAACATGTCCATGGCTCCATATGCATTAAAGAAAGCACGTTTCGGTTACAGAATGAACAATGCAACTATGATTGATACAATGGTTAACGATGCATTATGGGATGCATTCAACAACTACCATATGATGATCACAGCTGAGAATATTTGTGATCAGTGGGGATTAACGCGTGAAGAACTTGATGAGTTCGCAGCAGTTTCCCAGCAGAAAGCAGTAGCAGCTCAGGAGTCTGGAGCATTTGATGATGAGATCGTTCCGGTTCCGGTTAAAATGAAAAAAGAGACCGTTATGATCACAAAAGATGAGGGACCACGTCCTGGCACAACAAAAGAGTCTCTTGCAAAATTAAAATGCTGCTCCGGTAAAGAGGGCGGACTTGTTACAGCAGGTAACGCTTCCGGTATCAACGATGGTGCTGCAGCAATCGTTGTAATGAGCGAAGAGAAAGCAAAAGAGCTTGGTGTTAAACCGATGGCTACATTCGTAGCAGGTGCTCTTGGCGGATGCGCTCCGGAGATCATGGGTATCGGACCAGTTCCGGCTACAAAGAAAGCATTAAAGATCGCTGGTCTTACAATTGATGACATGGATCTGATCGAGGCAAACGAGGCATTTGCAGCTCAGTCTGTAGCAGTACAGAAAGAGTTAGGATTCAGCTCTGACATCTTAAACGTAAACGGTGGTGCTATCGCACTTGGACATCCGGTAGGAGCTTCAGGATGCCGTATCCTTGTTACACTGCTTCACGCTATGCAGAAGAGAGACGTTACATACGGACTTGCTACACTGTGTATCGGCGGTGGAATGGGTTGTGCTACAATCGTTAAAAAAGAAGCTTAATTTTCAAAAATTAGAAGGATATTAAAAATCCGGACGGATCTCCGGCATGATTGCGACATGCGAAAATGTCGGAGATATTTTAATAACTGGTATTGTTAGTTATTTAACACATTTGCTATGGAAACAAAAAATATAATAATTTAGATATGTGATGACTAATCTATGGACAGGATTGTTTGGGTATGGCAGTCGGAATGTTTCATATTAGTATATAATTTCATTATAAGGAGGACATATCATGAAAGTTGGTATTATTGGAGCAGGAACAATGGGATCTGGTATCGCACAGGCTTTTGCACAGACAGAAGGTTATGAAGTATATTTATGCGATATCAATGATGAATTTGCTGCAAACGGCAAGAACAAAATCGCAAAAGGATTCGAGAAAAGAATCGCAAAAGGCAAAATGGATCAGGACAAAGCTGATGCAATCCTTGCTAAAATTACCACAGGTACAAAAGACATTTGTACAGATGCTGATTTAGTAGTTGAAGCAGCATTAGAAGATATGGCAATCAAAAAACAGACATTCAAAGAGCTTCAGGAGATCGTTCCGGCTGAGTGTATTTTTGCAACAAACACATCTTCATTATCTATTACAGAGATCGGTGCAGGTCTTGACAGACCGGTAATCGGAATGCACTTCTTCAATCCGGCACCTGTAATGAAACTGATCGAGGTAATTCAGGGAGCAAATACTCCGGATGAGTTAAGAGACAAAATCGTTGAGATCTCCAAAGAGATCGGCAAAACACCGGTACAGGTTAACGAGGCAGCTGGTTTCGTAGTAAACAGAATCCTTGTTCCGATGATCAACGAAGGTATCTGCGTATTAGAAGCAGGTGTTGCAAGCGTAGAAGATATCGATGCAGCAATGAAATTAGGTGCTAACCACCCAATGGGACCTTTACAGTTAGGTGATTACATTGGTCTTGATATCTGCCTTGCTATCATGGAAGTAATCTATTCTGAGACAGGCGATCCTAAATATCGTCCGGCTCCATTACTTAGAAAAATGGTACGTGCAGGTAAACTTGGCTGCAAGACAGGCGTAGGTTTCTACGATTACAGCAAGTAAGAATAGAATAAATACTCTCGAATTATAAGGGGTATAATCCTTATAAGATATATAAGAAGTTAACGGTCGGAATAACAATTTCCGATTATTACAGCGGAGAGTGGTGCCAGACATGTGCATTTTGCTACACATGTCTTTGGTGCCTTTTGGAGTTTTGACTGTGCTTCACTAAAAATGGAGGAAAAGTAAAAAATGGATTTCGGATTAAGTAAGAAACATGAAATGGCAAGAAGCCTTTTCAAAGAATTCGCTGAGAACGAAGTAAAACCACTTGCTCAGGAAGTTGACGAAACTGAAAAATTCCCAAGAGCTACCGTTGACAAAATGGCTAAATATGGCTTCCTTGGAATCCCGGTACCGAAGGAACTCGGTGGACAGGGTTGTGACATCCTTACATACGTTATGTGCGTAGAGGAGTTATCAAAAGTTTGCGGTACTACAGGTGTTATCGTATCTGCACATACATCTCTGTGTGTAGACCCGATTCTTACATTTGGTACACCAGAGCAGAAAGCTAAATATGTTCCGGACCTTGCTTCCGGTAAAAAACTCGGTGCTTTCGGTTTAACAGAGCCGATGGCAGGTACAGACGCTCAGGGACAGCAGACAAAGGCTGTTTTAGACGGAGATGAGTGGGTTCTTAACGGATCTAAATGCTTCATCACAAACGGTAAAGAAGCTGACGTATATATCGTAATTGCTGTAACAGGCAAAGTTGAAAAACGTGGCAGAACAATGAAAGAGATCTCTGCTTTCATCGTTGAAAAAGGAACTCCAGGATTTACTTTTGGTGTTAAAGAGAAAAAAATGGGTATCCGTGGTTCATCCACATATGAGTTAATCTTCACAGATTGCCGTATCCCGAAAGAGAACCTTCTTGGAAAACAGGGTAAAGGTTTCAATATCGCTATGCATACACTGGATGGCGGACGTATCGGTATCGCTGCACAGGCACTTGGTCTTGCAGAGGGTGCATTAGAGACAACAATCGCATACGTAAAAGAGAGAAAACAGTTCGGCAGAAGCATCGCTCAGTTCCAGAACACACAGTTCCAGTTAGCAGATATGGCTACAAAAGTTAAAGCTGCTCAGTTAATGGTATACAGAGCTGCATTAAAGAAAGATGAGTACCAGGCAGGTGCTAAAGTTTCTTATTCTGTAGAAGCTGCTATGGCAAAACTTTACGCTGCAGAAGTTGCAATGGAAGTTACAACAAAATGCGTACAGTTACATGGTGGTTATGGTTACATCAGAGAGTACGATGTTGAGCGTATGATGCGTGATGCTAAGATCACAGAGATTTACGAAGGAACAAGTGAAGTTCAGCGTATGGTTATTTCTGGTGCATTACTTAAGTAAGGAGGAAAACAATCGTGAAGATTATTGTTTGTATTAAACAGGTACCTGATACAGCAGGTGGAGTTAAGTTCAATCCGGACGGAACTCTTGACAGAGCAGCAATGCTCACAATCATGAACCCAGATGATAAAGCAGGTCTTGAGGCTGCTTTAAGATTAAAAGATCAGTACGGTGCAGAAGTTACTGTTTTAACAATGGGACTTCCGAAAGCTGGCGATACATTACGTGAAGCATTAGCTATGGGCGCTGACAATGCAGTTCTTGTAACTGACAGATGCCTCGGCGGTGCTGATACATGGGCTACATCTTCTACAATTGCAGCAGCAATTCGTGAGATGGGCGATTACGATCTGATCATCACAGGCCGTCAGGCTATCGATGGTGATACAGCTCAGGTTGGTCCTCAGATTTCTGAGCACCTTGATATCCCGGTTATCTCTTATGCACGTAAAATCGAGATCGAAGGAGATGCTGTAAAAGTTCAGCGTCAGTATGATGACAGATATCATGTAGTAAAAGCTCAGATGCCTTGTCTGATCACATGCTTAGCAGAGCTGAACGACCCGAGATACATGACTCCGGGCGGAATCTTTGATGCATGCGAAGCAGAGATCTCTACAATGGGTAGAGCAGATCTGAAGACTCTGGAAGACGGAAATATGGGTCTTGCAGGTTCTCCGACAAAGATCGCAAAAGCATCCGACAAAGTAAGAAAAGGTGCTGGAGAGAAAATCACACTGGATACAGAAGAAGCTGTTTCTTATCTGCTTGGTAAGATGACAGAGAAACATGTATGCGGACTGTAAGAGAAAGGAGAAATAACAATGGCAGCAATGGAACAATCCTTAATTGAGCAGTACAAAGACGTATATGTATTCGCTCAGCAGGTAGATAATGAAATTAGCCCGATTGCTTTCGAGTTACTCGGAAAAGCAAAAGATCTTGCAAATGATTTAAATGAAAAAGTAGTAGCAGTATTAATTGGACATAACGTAAAAGACCTTGCAGCTCAGCTTGGCGCTTATGGTGCAGACAAAGTTATCGTTGTAGATGACAAAGAGCTTGAAGTATACAGAACAGAACCGTATACACATGCACTTGCATCTGTAATCAATGAGTTCAAACCGGAGATCATGTTAGTTGGTGCAACAGCTATCGGTCGTGACCTTGGACCACGTGTATCTGCACGTGTTCAGACAGGTCTGACAGCAGACTGTACATCCCTTGAGATCGGTAATTTCCCACTTAACCCGATGCCGGGCAGAGAGCAGAAACCAAATCAGTTACTGATGACACGTCCTGCTTTCGGTGGAAATACAATCGCTACAATCGCTTGCCCGGACAACCGTCCGCAGATGGCAACTGTTCGTCCAGGTGTTATGCAGAAAATCGAGCCGATCGCTGATGCTAATCCGGAAGTTGTTGACTACAACCCGGGATTCACACCGGATAACAAATATGTTGAGATTCTTGACATTGTTAAAAACGTATCTGACGTTGTTGATATCCAGGACGCTAAGATCCTTGTATCTGGTGGTCGTGGAGTTGGAACACCGGAAAACTTCAAAATGCTCGAAGAGCTGGCTGAGGTTGTTGGTGGTACTGTATCCTGCTCACGTGCAGTAGTAGATGCTGGTTGGAAACCACAGGATCTGCAGGTTGGTCAGACTGGTAAAACAGTTCGTCCGCAGGTTTACTTTGCAATCGGTATTTCCGGAGCAATCCAGCACGTAGCTGGTATGGAAGAGTCTGATCTCATCATCGCAATCAACAAAGACGAAGATGCTCCTATCTTTGATGTAGCTGATTACGGTATCGTTGGAGATCTGAACAAGATCGTTCCACTTCTTACTGAGGAGATCAAAAAAGCTCTTGCAGCTAAATAAAATTTAAAGTTTACGCAGTGGCTTAAACTTTAGTGTATGAATCGAAAACGTGGTATTTTACCTTCGCGGCTAACAATCGCCTGCTTAGGAAAAATACCACGTTTTCTTTATTTACGCTGTGAAATTATAAGTGCCACTTTTTCATGATATTAAATTTTATATCGCCTTAATCGCTATGCCGCTGCGCTATTATGTTGCGTAACGCACTTTGTGTGGTACGCAGTGTAGGGTGGTGCAAAAATTTATAGAGTCATGTAAGTAAATTAGGTCTGAGTTTATTTTTTCTCAAGGAGCGATTGGTAGCGACTGAGACAAAATAAATTCAGGCCTTTTTGGAGTTTCACTAAATTTTTAGTCATCTGAAACAAGATACATGGTATAATGTATGTAAAATATTTTACATAAAATTTACTTAAAATATGATTTCATTTTACGGGATGTATTTATAATAATAAATAAAATAAGCCAGTTAGGAACATCAAACAGGGAAATGCTTCTAAATAGTGAAAAAGATGAGCAATAGGTAAAGCGTAATGTACCTATGGTGTCAGCTGATGGAAGTAGATGAGGTGGTAAGATATGATGATTTATATTGTGGAAGATGATAAGAATATTCAGGAAATTGAGAGTTTTGCATTGAAAAACTCCGGTTATGAAGTGCGCGGATTTGAATGTGCCAAAGATTTTTATGGAGCTTTAGATGAGCAGATTCCAGATTTAGTTTTGCTGGATATTATGTTACCGGATGAGGATGGATTGCAAATTTTGAAAAAACTGCGTCTGAATCACAGTACAGTGCTTGTCCCAGTTATTATGGTAACAGCGAAAACAACAGAATTGGATAAAGTAAAAGGCCTGGATCTCGGTGCGGACGATTATCTGACAAAACCGTTTGGTGTTATGGAATTAATTTCCAGAGTAAAAGCGTTATTGCGTAGAAGTGCTTCTATTCAGAAAAAAGAAGTATACGAATTTGAAGATATTACTCTGAATGACAGCAAGCATGAAGTACATACAGCAGAGGGAAAATGCGATCTGACTTACAAAGAGTATGAATTACTGAAATATCTGATCATGAATGAAGGTATTGTATTGACCAGAGACCGTCTGATGGAAGAAATCTGGGGGATGGATTTTACTGGTGAATCACGTACGCTTGACATGCATATCAAGACATTACGTCAGAAGTTGGGAGCAGCTGGAAAATTGATCCAGACTGTCCGAAATGTAGGATATAGTTTGAATCATATTAGAAACTAATGGGGCAGAAGGTATGAGAAAAAAAATTCATAAAAATTTAGTTGGTATTGCAGCTTTGGCTATTTTACTGACAATCGGACTAACGTTTTGGGCATACTTTATGATGCTGCAAAAACAGATTTTTCAGGATCTGCAGACGGATGTCCATGTGCTTGCAAGTTCAGATTATATTGTTGATACACTGGAACAGAATTATGATGCAAATGCGGATGGTTTGCGTATTACACTAATTAACGCAGACGGAAATGTGCTCTATGAGAGTAAAGCAAATGCCAGCAAGATGGAAAATCATATGGAACGACCTGAGGTTCAACAGGCTTTAAAAGCCGGTGAAGGAAAAGCAACAAGACGTTCCAATACGATAGGTACTTTATCCTTCTATTATGCAGAAAAACTGAATACTGGCTGTATTATCCGTGTGTCCAGAGATATTCCATATGTAGCAAAAATGAGTATCTATCTGATTCCAGAGGGCATTGCCATATTTGCCGGAATTTTTATACTGTGTCTGATTTTGGGACATATCATGACGAAACGGTTTATTGAACCGATTGAAATGCTGGCTGTAGATGTAGAAAAAGTAAGTGAAATGCAGACGTATCCGGAGATTCAGCCATTTATTGAGACTATTAATCAGCAGCATCGGGAATTGAAACGAAATTCAAAGATGCGGCAGGAGTTTACGGCCAATGTATCTCATGAATTGAAGACCCCGTTGACATCTATTTCTGGTTATGCAGAACTGATTGAGTCTGGAATCGCGCAGGGCGAAGATACCGTGCGTTTTGCCGGGGAAATTCATAAGAGTTCCCAGCGTCTGCTGACACTGATCAATGATATTTTGCGTTTATCACAGCTGGATTCTGTGGAAGAATGTGTGGATACAGAACCAGTGGATCTGTATGAAATGGCATTGAATTGTCAGGATATGCTGGAAATGCAGGCGAATAAACATCAGGTGGTTGTTCGAGTGAAAGGCACAAGTGAGGTTATTCAGGCAAACCGCCGTATGATAGATGAGCTGATTTATAATCTGTGCGATAATGCTATCCGTTATAATCGTGTTGGAGGTTCTGTGAATGTAACGATCGGTGAAGAAGATCATCACCCATTTGTGTCGGTAAAAGATACTGGAATTGGTGTATCGAAAGAAGATCAGGAGCGTATTTTTGAACGTTTTTATCGTGTGGATAAGAGCAGGTCTAAGCAGACGGGTGGAACCGGATTGGGACTGGCGATTGTAAAACACATTGCTGTGATGCATAAGGCGGAACTGAAAATTGAAAGTGAACTTGGAAAAGGAACGGAAATTAAGATTGTATTTCCGGTGCAGGTATGAGAAATGTTCTCGGGTAATTGTGTGGTTTAAAAGGAAGCTTATGAGAAGGGACTCTGCGATTTTATCTCCGCGGCTAACAATCGCACGCTGAGAAAATTTTGTTATATAACTTGGCACGTACAGAACAAAATAGATAGTTTTAATAAATTAGATGTACGTGTGGTATACAATGATGTTCTGGCTGAAATAATTTAGAATGTGCCACGTACGTAAATTAAGGGGCATGACTTATTTTTTCTGAGCAAGCGATTGTTAGCTGCGAAGACAAAATAAGTCATGCCCCTTTTTGACATTCTAAATTTTAGCCACAAAGGAAATTATCCACGAATTTCAAGTAGTTTCTTTTTGAGTTCGCTTTCCATACGCTGCATTTCAGCTTCAGCAGTCTGACGTTTTTCACGGCCTTCAGTCTGAATCTTTAATACTTCATCAAAGGTGCTGATCAGAGATTCATTGGTATGTTTCAATGTCTCAAGATCAACGATACCACGCTCAGATTCTTTTGCAGTATCGATGGTAGCTGTTTTCAGAATATCAGCATTTTTGCGAAGCAGCTCATTGGTCATATCCGTTACTTCACGTTGTGCTTTGGCAGCCTGTGCGGAGTGCTCAATGCCAAGAGCAAGTACCATCTGACTCTTCCAGAGCGGAATGGTATTAACGATGGTGGACTGAATTTTCTCAGCCATCAGTGTATCGTTATTCTGTACCATGCGGATCTGCGGAGCAGTCTGAATGGAGATCATTCGTGTCAATTCCAAATCATGGATTTTTTTTTCAAAACGGTCACACATGGACTGCAGATCTTTGGCGGCCTGTGCATCTTCCGGCAGATTGGAAACTTCTGCTTTTGCAACAGCAGCGGCAAGCTCACCGGTGCGGACTTCCTCCAGTTTTTTCTTACCTGCAAGGATATACATGGAAAGCTCTTTGAAATAAGTCAAATTTACGTCGTACATCTTATCTAACAGGGCAATATCTTTCATCAAAGTTACCTGATGATTTTCCAGAGCGGTGCATATATTGTTTACGTTTACTTCTGCTTTGTCATATTTTGCTTTCATGGCAGTGATCTTGTTGGAGGACTTTTTGAATAATCCTTTGAAGCCCTTATCCTGCTCTGTGATATCAAAACTCTTCAGGTCGACAACCAGAGAGGAGAGCATGTCACCTACTTCGCCAAGATCTTTGGTACGAACGTTATTCAGAGCTGCTTCAGAGAAGTCAGCCATTTTCTTCTGTGTGCCGACGCCATATTGTAAGATTGCCTGAGAATTGTGCAAATCAATTTTTTCAGAAAAGTCATTGACCATCTGTAACTCTTCCGGTGTCAGATTTTTTTCGTTGAAAGCCGGATCAGCAACCTGTTCTGCAAGGTCAGAAGCAGCAGGTGCGGCAGGTGCTTCTTTTGTGTCCGGAGCCACATCGAAAGTTAGCGTTGGTGTGGTTGTAAAATCTTTGAATTCGTTGTCCATAGTAATTTTATCTCCTTAATTAATAATCATGTTATTGATTTTCATAACAATATGTGTTTGTAATTTGACTATATATTAACATAAAATCAATAAAAATATATAGATATTTAACCATTCGTAATAGAACTCTAAAAAGAAAGAGCAATCCTCAAAACTACTTATTGTTAAGTGTGAAATCGTCTTCTTTTAAGCCTTCCTGCGCCAGCATCGTGTTTAGAACAGAGATATCAGAAGAAATATCCCAGGCGCGGTCCGCAAATAAGCTGTCCAGCAGTTTTTCAAATGCTACGTTCAAAGTGTCAACAGTTTGCTCAATTTCAGCCTTGGTATTGCTGATATTTTCACCTGCAATTGGTTGTTTGTCCAGTTCACGGTAAGCATCCAGCAATTTGGAAGTGGTCGGCAGATAGTAGTTCATCATTTTCTGCAGTTCCGGTGCAACCTCCGGGTGAACCCTGACTTCATCAAAAATACGCTGTACAAGCTGCTCCATTTTATCCAGTTTGCGGGAAATTTCTTCTCCCGGAATCGCATCGTTGCACTCCCGGATATGGCGCACATAAGCCTGTCCTTCATCGATCAGTTTCTGGCACTCGGCAGATACTTTGTGTTCTGCCTGCTCTTTTTCCAGAATTTTTTTCTTTTCGTAATACTCGAGCCTTGCACTGCGATATTCTTCATACGCCTGATCAGAAAGCAGAAAATAATTGTCTTGTGTATCTACATGTGCTTCATAGAACAGATGCTGGTCGATCATTTTCTGCAAATCTTTTGCAATAAATGCTGTGGATTTATGATTTCGGTCTGCAAGCTGTTGAAGAGGGACACTCAAATGGTGATCAATCTGGCGTACATAACTTCTGTAACGGTTCAGCAGACGAATCTTTTTTGTGCCATTGATACCCAATGTGAATCCTGTCGCTGCAAGCACACCAAAAATAACAACGGGCACAATAAACATGTGGGAAACCGCAGCACTGAGTGCTGTAAATGTGATCAATCCTGCCAGTGTGAAAATTCCAATGGAATAACCAAGAGCCATGCTGATGATGGCACCTGCCTGCCCACCCGGACGTTTGTTATACAGTACAGGCGTCTGGGGTTGATCCGGAGCCGGGCGTGTGTGTACTGTTTTATAGTATGGGTTGGAACTATAAGGATTTTGGTTAGGCTGAGCAGCATTTTTTACAGAATCCTTTACAGTGTCGATGGTGTCGTTGATCACGTCTCCGATGGATCTGCTCAGATTTGTAAAATCTCCGGTGGAGATGGCTGAGTCAACGGCATCCTTTATCTTATCACCAACATCATTTAAGTTTGTATTCGGCATATAAAAAATCTCCTTTGTTACATCAGGCAAATATAAGTGCCTGTAATTATATAATTCATGAATATTCCGACATTTTTTTTGTAAGACAGGAATGAAACAAAACAGTATATCATACGTTTCTATATTTTTGTAATCCATGCAAATTCTGTAGCTCTTACAATAAAAAAGGGACTCGTTTTCATGTTTTCTATGATACCTTATCAGAAAGAAAAATACAACTATTGGCAAAGTGGAAAAAAGGGTATAAACTATTAAAAAAGCATAAACAGTTTTAACAGAAGAAAAAAGTCCAGAAGAAAAATTCACTGTATGATAGGGGATGAACAATGGATAAAATTTTTCTGAAGGAACCATAAAAAAGAAAGCGTACAGGAGGTTTCAGGATGTATAGAGATATTGCAAAATTAATTATGTATGGAGATATAGACGAGGATTGCATTTTATATCAGATGGGTGAGATTTTTCGTGAATTTGAGGAAGGCACCCAGAGCAATGCAGTATTGATTCGTAAGGTGTATACCCAGATCAAACGTCTGCTGACAGTTGCAACGGATTTCGGATTTGATAAAAATCTGTGGCACAATTATTTGGCTTACTTCCTTATTACAGATGAAAATCCGTTCAGTATCACCTGTGAAAAAATCGGTGCAAACGATGGAAGTGTCAACCATTTTGCAAGAAATGATTTTGCTGCCATCAAAAATCTGTTTGAATATGATTTTTCCGAAATTGAAAAATCTCTGGGAATTGACTGTTTTACACAGATTTCCAATTATTGTGCCATTGAGAAAAAAGAGCTGATGTACAATAAAAATGTCAGTGAGAAAGTACAGGCATTGAGCAGCCGTATGGAGCAGGCAAAAGATGTGGAAGGATTTTTTACAGCCGTAACTGAATTTTACCGTGATTACGGTGTTGGCATGTTTGGTCTGAACAAGGCTTTCCGTATTCAGGATCGTACCGACAGCAAACTTGTATTTTTACCGATCAACAACATGGATAAAGTGATGCTGTCTGATCTGGTCGGATATGAGATCCAGAAGAAAAAACTGGTGGACAATACCCGTGCCTTTGTGGAAGGCAAAAAAGCAAACAACGTGCTGCTCTTTGGTGACAGTGGAACCGGTAAATCAACCAGTATCAAAGCCATTGTCAACGAATTTTATAATCAGGGTCTGCGTATGATCGAGATTTACAAACATCAGTTCAAAGATCTGTCAAATGTGATTGCAGCAGTGAAAAACAGAAACTACAAGTTTATTATCTATATGGATGATCTTTCTTTCGAGGAATTTGAGATTGAATATAAATTCCTGAAAGCAGTTATCGAAGGTGGCGTGGAGACAAAACCGGATAATATTCTGATCTATGCGACATCCAACCGTCGTCATCTGATTCGTGAGACATGGAGCGATCGCAACGATGTGCAGCAGGATGAGGGAATGCATCGTTCTGATACGATGCAGGAGAAACTTTCTCTGGTTAATCGTTTTGGTGTTACCATCAATTACTCCAAACCGAGCCAGAAAGAGTATTTTGACATTGTGCTCCATTTGGCAGCAAAAGCAGGCATCAAGATGTCTGAGGATGAACTGAAAGCAGAGGCAAATAAATGGGAGCTGAGCCATGGCGGAATTTCCGGCAGAACCGCACAGCAGTTTATTTACTATCTGCAGGGCAAAGAAGAGGAATAGTCCTGCGAATGTCCGCTTTACGCTATATGAAGTGTAGAGTGCAGTGATTCTGAGAAGAATATGTCAGCTTACGCTGACCAGAATCACGCACCAAGTCTCACGTGCGTTCGACTTGAATCATATTGCTTAAGATTACATAAAACCATATGAGGAAAAGGATTACATAATGTGTAGGAGGAGGTTTTTTTATGAGGATTGAATTTATAGGTGCAGCGCATGAGGTAACAGGAAGTTGTCATTATCTGAAGATTGGAGAAAAACATATTCTGGTGGATTGTGGTATGGAGCAGGGGGCAGACATCTACGAAAATCAGGATATTCCGGTAAACGCAGCAGCGATTGATTATGTGTTTGTGACGCACGCACACATTGACCATTCCGGTTTACTGCCGCTTTTGTATGCAAGAGGTTTCCGTGGACAGATTTTTGCAACAAATGCAACTACGCAGCTCTGTAACATTATGTTAAAAGACAGTGCGCATATTCAGGAGTTTGAGGCGGAATGGAGAAACCGGAAAGCCCGTAGAGCCGGACAGCCGGAAGTCGTTCCGATGTACAGCGTGAATGATGCACAGGGTGTATTGAATTATTTTGTACCGTGTGATTATGATAAAAAAGTACATGTGTGCGATGAGCTGACGGTGTGCTTTCGTGATGCAGGTCATCTGCTTGGTTCTTCTTTTATTGAAATGTGGGCAAAAGAAGGGGAGGATGAGTGCAAACTGATCTTCTCCGGTGATATCGGAAATGGTAACCGTGCGCTGATCCGTGATCCGGAAATTCCGGAATCCGCGGATTATCTGATCATGGAGTCCACCTATGGAGATCGAAATCATGACGTGCCACCTGATTATGCATCTGAACTTGCCAGAGTGCTGGCAGTGACATTTGCCAGAGGTGGAAATGTAGTTATTCCGGCATTTTCCGTAGGACGTACGCAGGAAATGCTGTATTATCTGCGCAAGATCAAACAGGAGCAGATGCTGTCTTCTTTCCAGAATTTTGAGGTATATGTGGACAGTCCGCTTGCTATTGAAGCAACGAATATATTCAATAAAAATGTGCTTGAGTGTTTCCGGGAAAAAGATCTGGAAATGATCAAAAGTGGCATTAATCCAATTGGTTTTCCGGGATTAAAGACGACGGTTTCCAGTGATGAATCCAGAGGCATCAATTTTATCAAGACGCCGAAGGTAATTATTTCCGCTTCCGGAATGTGTGAGGCAGGCCGTATCCGGCATCATCTGAAACATAATCTGTGGAGGGAAGAATGTACCATCGTGTTTGTTGGTTATCAGGTTCCGGGCACATTGGGATATCAGCTGTTGAACGGCGCAAAAGAGGTAAAACTCTTTGGTGAGACAGTACATGTCAATGCGGAAATCTTGAATCTGCCGGGCATCAGCGGTCATGCGGATAAAGATCATCTGACGGCATGGGTGCAGGGCATGAAACAGAAACCGAAACGGATTTTTGTGGTTCATGGACAGGATCAGGTGACGGATAATTTTGCGGCACATTTAAAAGAAGTGGTTGGCGTGGATGCAGTGGCACCGTACAGTGGAGATATTTATGATCTGCAGCAGAATCTGTGCGTGGTACAGGGCAGCAGAAAACTGGCAGAGAAACGCAAGACTAAGAAATCCGGCAACACTGTATTTGAAAGACTTCTGGCAGCAGGTCAGCGCCTGATCGCAGTTATCCATAAAAATAAAGAAATCGCAAATAAGGATATGGCGAAGTTTGCGGATCAGATTAATGCATTGTGCGATAAGTGGGACAGATAAAATATAAGCAGCTTGTTAAAAGTAAAATTTTCAAAGCCATTCGGAATATTTTTTCGGATGGCTTTGTATCACATAAAATGATAAAAAAGGTCTTATGTAAGGAAAATATATACTTTTTTGTGAATTTATATTTCCGCGTTTAGCGAGGACGGACATTCCATGCTGGTAAAAGTGGTCTGGTAAAAACAGGAAATAATTGTTAAAATAGAACTATTCAGAAACATGCAGATGAAAGGGAAAAGTGTAAAACTTGTTTGTAAGAACGCGTATTTTCCTTTTAAATCTACTTGGTGTGAAGCCATGTCGGGATGAATCTGAGTAGTTCTAATTTTATTTTGTTTGAATGAGGAGGAGTACCAATGATTAACGAAATCATGGAGTATAATAAGAAATTTGTGGAGGACAAAGCATACGAACCGTATTTGACCAGCAAGTATCCGGACAAAAAACTGGCAATCCTGACCTGCATGGATACACGTCTGACAGAGTTGCTTCCGGCAGCGCTTGGTCTGAAAAACGGCGATGCAAAAATCATAAAAAATGCCGGCGGTGTGATCACGCATCCATATGGAAGTGTGGTTCGAAGCCTTTTAGTAGCAATTATTGAGCTTGGCGTGGAAGAAATAATGGTTATTGGACATACGGACTGCGGCGTGCAGGGCATGGACGGTGGAAAACTTCTGGAGGAACTGACTCACAGAGGTGTTTCACAGGAACATATTAATATTGTACGAAACAGCGGCATTGATCTGGAAAAATGGCTTGGTGGCTTTGAATGTGTGGAACAGTCTGTCAGAGATACCGTGATCGCATTGAGAAATCATACTCTGATGCCAAAAGACATTACAATCCGTGGATTTGTTATGGATTCCGTGACTGGGGAATTGCGTCAGATTTCTGTAGAAGAATAGGCGATTTTCCACTTTTCTAATATTGGAAGCAGTGCTATACTGTTAAAAACAAGAAGATAAAAGGAGAATTTTCATGCCTGTATTTGATTTTAATAATAAACCAGATAAAAATTCACATGGAGAATGTACTTATACCATGTTTTTTTCCAATGCTTCTGAAGCATCCGCGGAATCTCCGATTCTGTTACTGGATAACAAGATTCGCCAGTGGAAGCATCATTCCTGTGGTGTTTTTACCAATCCGGTAAAACGTACTTCCTTTGAATTTGAGGAGGAAGATGGTAAGATCAGTGCGGATATTTTACAGATTGATGCACGTTTTGTCAGCCTGCTGCGCTGGCTTGGAGAAAACCATATTACAGTACGTCTTTCCGGTGTAAATCGTCCGGATGGCTATGCTGTATATAAGATTCGTGAAATCGCTTTTGGCGGCGGTACAAAACTGTCCGCAGAGGATGGATTTTTACAGTTTATGATGGAGCGCCTGTTTGCCAGCAACGCACCGACCGAAGTGTCTGATGAGGAAGAACAGGAAGAAGAAGGCGACAGCATGAAGCTGACCAGTCTGCAGAGTATCACAGATTTTATGAACTGTGCAGGACGCACTTTGCCGGATAATATTCGTCTGTGGGCACGCCGGAATCTGGCAGTTGCACGTTCCCATGAAGTTTCTGCAGAGGAGCGCCGTCATGCGCAGAGAGCCCTTTCCATCATGATGAATATCCGTTGGAAGAGCAATTATTTTGAAGCAATTGATCCGGAAGAAGCACGTCGTATTCTGGACGAAGAATTATATGGTATGGAGCGTGTAAAACAGCGTATCATCGAGACGATCATTCAGATCAACCGTACGCATACGTTACCGGCATACGGCCTGCTTCTGATCGGACCTGCCGGAACAGGAAAATCCCAGATCGCTTATGCGGTGGCACGTATCCTGAAACTGCCGTGGACCACACTGGACATGAGTTCCATCCATGATCCGGAGCAGTTGACCGGAAGTTCCCGTGTTTACGCCAATGCAAAACCGGGTATTATCATGGAGGCATTTTCCGCAGCAGGAGAATCCGGACTGGTATTTATCATCAATGAGTTAGATAAGGCTTCCAATGGAAAAGGAAACGGCAATCCGGCAGATGTATTGCTGACTCTGTTGGATAACCTTGGATTTACTGACAACTACATGGAATGTATGGTTCCAACCGTTGGAGTATATCCAATCGCAACTGCCAATGACAAAGACCGCATCAGCGCGCCGTTGATGTCACGTTTTGCAGTAATCGAGATTCCGGATTATACACCGGAGGAGAAAAAGACGATTTTCGCCCGTTTCTCATTGCCGAAAGTATTAAAACGTATGGGCATGAGTGAGGACGAGTGCATTGTGACACCGGAAGGCTTAGATGCCGTTGTGAAAAAATATGAAAATACAACCGGTATCCGTGATCTGGAGCAGGCAGCAGAACATATCGCTGCAAATGCACTGTATCAGATCGAGGTAGATCATGTGGCATCCGTTACTTTTGATGCAGATGCGGTAGCATCTTTACTGGAGTAGTGCCTCAGATCGTAATACACAGATCCTTTGGCAATCCGTGAAGCTACATGAGCTCCAAAGACACCCAGTCGTGCCATGATCGTCAGCCCGAGCCGGCGGCGGGCATATTCGAATTGTGAGGTAAGTGAAATATATGACAAATGAAAATAAAAGAAAGCACATCTGTACCGGACTGATGGCACATGTGGATTCCGGAAAAACCACGCTGTCAGAGGCACTTTTGTATACTTCCGGAGCAATTCGAAAACTTGGAAAAGTAGATACAAAAGATGCATTTCTGGATACGGACGAGCGGGAACGTGCCAGAGGAATTACGATTTTTTCCAAACAGGCAGAATTAAGCTGGCGTGATACCGATCTGACATTATTGGATACTCCGGGGCATGTGGATTTTTCCGCGGAAATGGAGCGAGTGCTTCAGGTGCTGGATTACGCGGTGTTGCTGATCAGCGGATCAGACGGCGTGCAGGGACATACGCAGACGCTGTGGAATCTATTGCAGCAGTATGAGATTCCAACGTTTCTTTTTGTAAACAAAATGGATCAGCCGGGAGCAGATCAGGCAGCCGTGATGACCGAGTTAAAAGAACGGTTATCCGAAGGATGCATTGATTTTTCCACTTCATCTGTTTTGGCAGATGCTGTTACCACGGACATTACAGATGAGAAAAAGGGATATGATGCCGGAACCACTCAGAAACAGACAATAACTTTAAACAAGAATACAGACCAAAATGGTTTATCTCTGGAAACATGGTATGAGGAACTGGCAACTTGTCAGGAGGGAGCATTAGAAGCCTATCTGGAGACAGGAACGGTATCCGATGTACAGATTCGGGCAATGATCCGGGAGCGAGAAGTATTTCCGTGTTATTTTGGTTCTGCTCTGAAAATGGAAGGAATTGAAGCGTTTTTAAATGGATTTGAGTTCTGGACGGAAGAAGCTACCTATCCGTCGACATTTTCTGCAAAAGTGTATAAGATTTCCAGAGATGAGCAGGGCAACCGCCTGACGCATTTAAAAGTAACCGGCGGTGTATTAAAAGTAAAAGATCTTCTTCGTACGAAGTCCACTGGAGAAGATGATGTGCTGGAAAAAGTTAACCAGATCCGTGTGTATTCCGGTGAAAAATATGAAGTCCGGAAGCAGGCAGAAGCCGGAGAAATCTGTGCGGTTACCGGTCTGGCAGAAACTTATCCGGGTCAGGGACTGGGAGAAGAAGCAGAAACACTGCCGCCACTGTTAGAGCCGGTCCTGACCTGTCAGGTTTGTCTGCCGGAAGGGTGTGATCCGGCAGTTATGCTTCCTAAATTAAAATTATTAGAAGAGGAACAGCCAGAGCTCCATATCGTCTGGGATGAACAATTGCAGGAGATTCAGGCACAGATTATGGGAGAAATCCAGACAGAAATCCTGCAGAGCGTCATTGAAGAACGCTTTGGTATTGCAGTTACCTTTGGAAAATCCCATATTGTATACAAAGAAACGATTGCAAATACCGTAGAGGGTGTCGGACATTTTGAACCGCTGCGTCATTATGCGGAAGTGCATTTATTACTGGAGCCACTTCCGGCAGGCAGTGGATTGCAGATTGACGTAGATTGCAGCGAAGATATGCTGGATAAAAACTGGCAGCGCCTGATTGTGACGCACCTTCTGGAACGGGAACATCGTGGTGTGCTGACAGGCTCTGTTATCACAGATATGAAAATTACATTGATCGCCGGACGTGCCCATCAGAAACACACCGAGGGAGGAGATTTCCGCCAAGCAACTTATCGTGCTATCCGTCAGGGACTGATGGAGTCGGAATCGGTATTGTTAGAGCCGTATTATCAATTTCGGATGGAACTTCCGGAGCAGATGATCGGAAGGGCAATGACAGATATTGAAAAAATGAACGGCACCTTTGAGATTACACAGGCACAGGGCGGTCTGTCGGTGTTGACCGGACATGCACCGGTCAGTGAAATGCAGGATTATCCGAAAGAAGTGGCAGCTTACACCAAAGGTTTTGGGCGTATTTTCCTCACTTTGGATGGTTATGCTCCATGTCATAATGCGGCAGAAGTTATCGAAGCCATCGGATATGATGCAGAACACGATACTGCCAATCCATCCGGTTCCGTATTCTGCACGCATGGTGCCGGTTTTACAATTCCATGGAACGAAGTAAAGGAGCACATGCATGTGGAAGGATGGCAGCCGGAAACGGTGAAAATGGAAGAACTTCCAGAACGGGCAACACGCAGTGTTATGGATGAGTGGATCGGTGTGGACGAAGTAGACGCCATTCTGGAAAAAACATTTTATGCAAATAGCGGTGCCAGAACCAGAAGAAACGGGGTGGTGCGCCGGCGCAGAGTGGAAAGCCGGACGGAATCTGTCACCAGAAGTTTTACGCCACAGCCGAAAAAACAGGAATATCTGCTGGTGGATGGCTACAATATCATATTTGCGTGGGATGAGCTCAAAGACCTTGCCCGGGAAAATATGGATTCAGCCAGAGGTATTTTATTAGACAAGCTGTGTAATTATCAGGGCATGAAGCAGATCGAAGTCATTGCCGTATTTGATGCGTACCGTGTGATCGGACATGAGACAGAATGCTTCGATTATCACAACATTCATGTTGTATTTACAAAAGAAGCAGAAACTGCCGATCAGTATATTGAAAAATTTGCACATACCAATGCGTCAAAATATCAGGTCACTGTGGCAACTTCTGATGGACTGGAACAGGTCATCATCCGTGGCGAAGGATGTCGGCTGCTGTCCGCCAGAGATTTGCATGCGGAGATGGAACTGGCAGGAAAACAGCTCAGTGAAACTTATATGCAGGAGTCAACGACGAAAAATCGTCTCATCGGAGAACTTCTGGAAGCAAAAAATAAGTAATGTAAAAGCAGAAAAAAGAAATCTTCTCCTCAAAGCAGGCGTCTTAGCCTGCGTGAGGTGACGATTTCTTTTTTCTGTTCACAATCTAAATAAAATAACTCATCAAATAAACACAACCTATCGGCTTTCTTATTTTTCAACCGGCAGTTTAGCTCCAATAACTTGCAAAATGCGAAGAATGTGGTATAATTAGCACTCAATAGGACACTTTGCTAACAGAAGGAGGCGATCGTATGTTAGTTTTACCAGTATATGATTTACTGCTCCTTCCAGGCGTCACATTTAATTTTAAAAAAGACGTTCTGGAACGCATGCAGGTTGAAAAAGTTGAAAAGGGAGAAGAAATTCTGTTTCTGATCCAGAAAGAAGAAAAGAAACGGGAAGACCTTACCGTTGATGATTTTCAGGAAAAAGGTCTTGTTGGAACCGTAGAAAATGTGGATGATGAGGGAAATATCAGCATCCGTGTCCATAATCGTGTGGATGTTTCTGACATAGAGATAACGGACGGAGCTCTTACCGCAGATGCGGCAATCTGTTCCGAAGTGGCAGATCTGCCGGAGGAAGAAGAAAAGGAAATTTATAAAGAGGCGAAAAAGAGTCTGATTCAGTTTGTCAGCGGTTTTCAGTGGGGCGTCTGGGCACGGGCATTTATTCAGCACTGGAGTAACATGACCGAGATCATCTGTGCGCTGTCCGCTTATTTGAGCATTACGCCGGAGGAAAAATATGCGATCATCGCGGCAGATTCTGTGCGGGAACGTACGGAACTGATCGAGCAGTCCATTTATGAATTTATCGAGATGGCGCATGTCAGTGACGAGGCAGAAAATGCGCAGCAGGAGACACATGAACGTGTTTACCGGGAGTCTGCATTAAAGAAACAGATTGAGTTTTTGCAGCAGCAGTTGGATGAGATGCACCCGGAAAATATTTCTGATGTTCGTAAATTTGAGAAAAAGATTCAGGAATCCGGCATGAATGAGGAAGCCAGAAAAGAAGCCGAAAAAGTGCTGAACCGTATGAAACAGGAGGGCAAAGACAGCCATGAATACGGTTTGCTCTATGATTATCTGGATTTTATGACTTCCCTGAACTGGAAAGCAGCAGCGCCGGTGGAAATTGACTTAAATCAGGCAGAGCAGGTGCTGGATGAGCAGCATTACGGTCTGAAAAAAGTAAAAGAGCGTATTGTGGAGCAGATTGCGGTGATGGCATTGAATAAGAAGCAGTCTGGTTCTATCCTGCTTTTTGTCGGTGCACCGGGCACTGGTAAGACCAGTATCTGCCAGAGTATTGCCAAAGCACTGAACCGGGAATATGTGCGGATCAGTCTTGGCGGTGTCAGGGATGAGGCTGAGATCCGTGGTCACAGAAGAACTTATATCGGAGCAATGCCGGGACGTATCATGGAGGGCATGAAGCGCAGCGGCAGTTCGAATCCGGTGATGGTGCTGGATGAGGTAGATAAACTGTCCCATGATTACAGCGGAGATCCGGCAAGTGCGTTGTTGGAAGTCCTTGATCCGGAGCAGAATTTCAGTTTTACCGATCATTATATGAACGTTCCATATGATCTGTCGAATGTACTGTTTATCTGTACGGCTAACTCCGTTGATACGATTCCGGAACCGTTATTGAACCGTATGGAAGTGATTCAGTTCCCGGGTTATACCGCCGTGGAAAAATTTGAAATTGCGAAAAAGTATTTGCTTCCGAATGCAATGTCCACTATGGGACTGAAAAAGCAAAATCTGAAAGTAACGGATGATGCCATGCGTGAAATCATCAGCGAATACACAATGGAATCCGGGGTTCGTGGATTAAAGAAAAAACTGGAAACGTTGTGTCGTCAGGCAGCCGTAAAATTGGTAAAAGGCGAGCAGAAGAGTATTACCGTAGGGGTAAAACGTCTGAAAGAGTTTCTGGGACGCAAGCAGTTACACCATGATGTGCGGATGCAGGAAGCACAGCCGGGTGTGGTAACTGGACTTGCATGGACCAGCGCAGGAGGAGAGATCCTATTTATTGAAACTGCCAAAATCCACGGTGACGGAAAAGTGAAAGTAACCGGACAACTGGGTGACGTAATGAAAGAGTCCGTGCAGATTGCGCTGACACTGGTGAAATCTATGTTCCCGGAGGAGGCAGAAGTCTTAAAAGAAGCAGATCTGCATATCCATGTGCCGGCAGGAGCAGTTCCAAAGGATGGACCGTCAGCGGGTATTACGATCGTGACAGCATTGACTTCTATGTTACTGAACAAGGGAATTTCTCCGGAGTTTGCCATGACGGGTGAAGTATCGTTGCGAGGCGGTGTAATGCCAATCGGTGGTCTGCCGGAGAAACTGATGGCAGCACAGAGAGCCGGTATCAAGACTGTGTTTATTCCGTATGATAATCGAGAAGATCTGGAGGATGTGGCAGAAGAAGTAAAAGCAGAATTACATATTATTCCGGTCAAACGTGTGGAAGAAGTACTCAAGCAGACTGGTCTTATAAGTGAATAACAGTAAAATAATTTGCCTATATGCAGCAGAGAAAAATGGAATAATTCAGTCTGGAAAAAAGAAAAATAATCTGGTCTGAAAAAAGCAAATGGTAAAATTATTTCATTTGTAAAAAGAAAACTGCAAAGAATGGTATAAACAGAAAAAGAACGTGTCTCTTAACTCTGAGGCACGTTCTTTTTCCATGTGTAAAGCGGACATTCGCAATCCGCTTTCGCTAC
>URDN01000031.1 GCA_900546495.1 uncultured Lachnospiraceae bacterium | reverse complement strand
TGGGAGTTAAAAGCTCCCACTGACAGGTCGCAAAGCGACTGCGTTCATGAGCAAGGAGCGAGAGCGGATTGCGAATGTCCGCTTTACATAAAGATACCGATCCTGGGATCTGGGATTTTTGGAAATGTAATCTTGAAATTTGATAAGAAATCAGTATAATGAACCTAATAATTCAGAGCGAAAAAGTATCGAATAAAACCTGAAGCAGTATTAAATACTGGCTTTGAATTAGAGTTTTGATAAAATTACAGGAGGAACGCCATGTATACAAAGAATGACATTATGCAGATGGTGGAAGATGAAGATGTCGAATTTATCCGTCTGCAGTTTACCGATATTTTTGGCAATATGAAAAATGTTGCCATTACAAGCAGTCAGTTGGAAAAAGCGTTGGATAACCGTTGCATGTTCGACGGTTCATCCATTGAAGGATTTGTAAGAATTGAAGAATCCGATATGTATCTGCATCCGGATCTGGATACATTTACGATTTTCCCATGGAGACCGCAGCAGGGGAAGGTAGCACGTATTATCTGTGATATCTACCGTCCGGACGGTACACCGTTTGAGGGAGATCCGCGTTATGTTTTACAGAAAGTGATCAAAGAAGCAAAGGACATGGGATATGTGTTTGATGTGGGACCGGAATGTGAATTTTTCCTGTTTAATACAGATGATAATGGGTGTCCGACAACCGATACCACAGAAAAAGCAGGGTATTTTGAAATGGGACCAAACGATCACGGCGAAAACGCCAGACGTGATATGGTTCTGACTCTGGAAGATATGGGATTTGAGATTGAGGCATCCCATCATGAGGCATCTCCGGGACAGCATGAGATTGATTTCAGATACGAGCCGGCAATGCATGCGGCAGACAACATTATGACGTTTAAACTTGCGGTAAAAACGATCGCAAAGCGTCATGGCATGCATGCAACATTTATGCCAAAGCCAAAGAGCGGCGTCAGCGGTTCAGGAATGCATATCAACATGTCTCTGAGAAAAGACGGCAAAAATATTTTTGCAGATGAAAATGATAAGTTTGGACTGAGTCAGGATGCTTATTATTTTATTGGCGGTCTGATGAAGCATGTCTATGGCATGACAGCAATCACAAATCCGCTGGTAAATTCTTATAAACGTCTGGTTTCCGGATTTGAGGCTCCGCTTCATATTACGTGGTCTGTGAGAAACAGAAGTCCGTTGATCCGTATTCCGTCCGCAGTGGGCGGTGGCACACGTATTGAACTTCGAAGCCCGGACTGTGCGGCAAATCCGTATCTGACCATTGCGCTGTGTCTGGCAGCAGGTCTGGACGGCATGAAGAATAAAATTACTCCGCCAGAAAACATTCAGAAAAATATGTTCAGCATGTCTGAGGAAGAAAAAGCAGAACGAAATATCAAATCTCTGCCGACAAATCTGAGTGATGCAGTAGAGGCGCTGGAACAGGATGCATTTATTCAGGATGTACTTGGAGATCATATCAGTAACGTATATATCAATTCTAAGAAAGATGAGTGGGAGCGGTATTGCAGAGCTGTAACACAGTGGGAAGTAGATGAGTACCTGGACAAATTTTAATCAAAAGGTGGATGGTTGAGTTTTGACAAGGATAATTGTTGCATTTCCGAAAGCAGAAAACGGAAAAAACATTAAGAATGTACTGGTCAGAAACGGCTATCAGGTTGTGTGCGTCTGTACAAATGGCGCACAGGTGATCCAGGAAGCAAATGGACTGCAGGATGGCATTGTCGTCTGTACTTATAAGCTTTCCGATATGATCTATCAGGAGCTGGTGGAATGTCTGCCTCCGGGATTTGAAACAATCGTGATCTCCACGAAGGATCAGTGGGTGGAGAACGGGACACCGGGAATCGTGGGATTGGCAGTTCCGTTAAAGATTCACGAACTGTTGTCTACGGTGGAGATGGTCGCGTATAATCTGGAGCGAAAACGGCGGAAACGCCGTCAGGCTCCAAGGAAGCGAACGCAGGAAGAACAGGAACTGGTGGATCGTGCAAAAGCGATTCTGATGGAACGAAATCAGATGACAGAAGACGAGGCGCATCGTTACCTGCAAAAGACCAGTATGGATAATGGAACCAGTTTTACAGAAACGGCACAGATGATTCTTGGTATGCTGGATCAGTAGCAGCTTTGATGGCGTAAAAAGGAACCTTTTTTGCAGAATAACATATAGTTGAGAGAAGTGTGTATTCTGGGAGAGGTTCTATGAAATTTGTTAAAATGCATGGTCTTGGAAATGATTTTCTGATCTTTGACTGTCTTGAAAATGGGGACAGTGAACACGCACCCGTCTGGCTGGCCGCAGAACGGGTACAGCAGCTTTGTGACCGACATTGTGGGATCGGATCGGATGGTCTGATCTGTGTGCTGCCATCAACGGTAGCGGATTTTCGAATGTTGATCTGCAATGCGGATGGAAGCCGGGCACAGATGTGTGGAAATGGTATTCGCTGTGTCGGAAAATATGTATCTGACCATGGAAAAACAGAACAGGAGAATCTTAGAATCGAGACGGACGCCGGTGTGCGGCAGTTGCGTTTAGATAAAGGAACGGACAGAGTGGCTGTAACGGCGGTTCGGGTGGATATGGGCACACCTGAATTTGTGCCGGAGCACATATCTGCCCGTTTTTCTTATACCGGTGTTTCTATGGGGAATCCGCATTGCGTTATTTTTTTAAATAGTAAAGAGGAACTGGATCAGATTCCAATGGAAGTGTGTGGACCGGAAATGGAACATCACCCGGCATTTCCACATGGAGCAAATGTGGAATTTGCGTGGATACAGGATGCAGGACATATTGCAGTGCGTGTGTGGGAGCGCGGATGCGGGGAGACGCGCGCCTGTGGAACCGGTGCCTGTGCGGTGGCAGCAGCGGCAATGCGGATGCGAAGATGTGCGATGTCAGTTACAATAGAACTTCCGGGGGGAGAATTGCAGGTGACTTATGGAACCAGAAGCAGACATTTGTATCTGACCGGTCCGGCAGAAGAAGTTTTTTCCGGTGAAGTAAAAATATAGGATAATGTGGGTACTTGCAAAAGAATACTTATTTGGAAAAATATGCGGATTTTCAGAGAAAGTTTATGCTACGGTGATAATTTACAGCAGAAAAGCGTCAAGCGGTTGATTTTTTCGCGTTAGTTATGTTATACTAGGAACGATTTTACAGGTAAAACAAGATTCACTATCTCAGCTATACTACACTTATATAGCAATGAGAATCTCAACATATGCTGAGTGGAATCTTGCAACACGAGATACATTTTAGTGAGGAGTTGTAAATATGTTTAAAGTAAATGACAATTATCAGAAACTTCCGGGCAGTTATCTGTTCAGCACAATCGCGAAAAAAGTAAGTGCATTTCAGGCTGCAAATCCGGAGAAAACATTGATCCGTCTTGGTATCGGTGATGTGACACAGCCACTGGCACCGGCAATTATCGATGCAATGCATGGTGCTGTAACTGAGATGGGAAATGCAGAGACTTTCCATGGATATGCACCGGATCTTGGTTATGAATTCCTGCGCACTGCTATTGCGGACAATGATTATAAAGCAAGAGGATGTGACATCAGCGCAGATGAGATTTTCGTATCCGATGGTGCAAAGAGCGATTCCGGAAATATTCAGGAGATCTTTTCTGTAGATAATCGTATCGCTGTATGTGATCCGGTTTACCCGGTTTATGTAGATTCCAACGTTATGGCTGGCAGAACCGGTGTATATGATCCAAATACAGAGATGTGGAGCAATGTCATCTACATGCCTTGTACAAAAGAAAATAATTTTGTACCGGAGTTTCCGAAAGAGGATCCGGATATCATTTATCTGTGTCTGCCGAACAACCCGACAGGTACAACTATTACAAAAGATCAGTTACAGGAGTGGGTTGATTATGCAAACAGAATCGGTGCAGTCATCATTTATGATGGTGCATACGAAGCATATATTTCCGAGGATAACGTAGCACATACAATTTTTGAATGCGAAGGCGCAAGAACCTGTGCCATCGAGTTAAAGAGCTTCTCCAAGAATGCTGGATTTACCGGTGTTCGTCTGGGATACGCAGTTGTTCCGAAAGACCTGAAATGCGGAGATGTTTCCTTACATCAGATGTGGGCAAGACGTCATGGAACAAAATTCAACGGTGCTCCGTATATTGTACAGCGTGCCGGCGAAGCTGTTTACAGTGAGGCTGGTAAGGCTCAGTTAAAAGCGCAGGTCGCTTATTACATGAAGAATGCAGCAGCCATCAAAGGCGGACTGCAGGATGCTGGATTTGAAGTATTCGGTGGCGTAAACGCACCATACATCTGGTTAAAGACACCGGATCATATGACATCCTGGGAGTTCTTCGATTACCTGCTTGAAAAAGCAAATGTTGTAGGTACACCGGGATCAGGATTTGGACCAAGCGGAGAAGGATACTTCAGACTGACTGCATTTGGAACATATGAAAATACACTTGCTGCTCTGGAGAGAATTAAAGCATTATAATTATTGACGACAGATTTGTATTATTTCACAGACCAGACAAACTCAGTTTCTGCATTATTGTAATTTTAAATTTCATAGATAACAAATATATATTCATATATGATAGCTTGAAATAAAAATGAGACAATTCAGTATGATAACGTAGAAGCAAAAAAGAGCAAAAAAACATCCGGCAAGCCGTCTCAGGCTGTCGGATGTTTTTTTGCTCTTTTTTGCTCAATACCTGTCGCGTTATCAAAATAATTTATTTTTTGAAAGACGCACGTTTTCTTAAAGTCGGATCCAGAATCTTCTTACGGATTCTCAGGCTCTCCGGAGTTACCTCCAGAAGCTCATCTGTATCAATGAAATCCAGTGCCTGTTCCAGACTGAGGATTCTTGGCGGTGTCAGTGTCAACGCTTCATCTGCAGAAGAGGAACGTGTGTTGGTCAGATGTTTCTTCTTGCAGACATTTAACTCAATATCTTCTGCACGGGAGCACTGTCCGATAACCATTCCGGAATATACTTTTTCACCAGGTCCGATAAACAGGGAACCACGCTCCTGTGCGGAGAACAGACCGTATGCTACGGATTCACCGGACTCGAATGCGATCAGGGAACCAAGTTTACGATACTGGATATCTCCACGGTATGGCTCATAACCACAGAAGATGGTATTGATGATACCGTTACCTTTTGTATCTGTCATAAAGTCGCCACGGTAACCAATCAGACCACGGGACGGGATCTTGAACTCGAGACGGGTATAACCGCCGCTGATGCTTCCCATGTTCTGCAGCTCACCTTTACGCTGGCTCAGCTTTTCAATAACAACACCGGTAAATTCATCCGGTACATCAACGTAAGCCATTTCCATCGGCTCTGTCTTTTTGCCATTCTCATCTGTATGGTACAGAACCTCTGCTTTACTTACTGCAAACTCGTAACCCTCACGACGCATGTTTTCAATCAGGACGGACAGATGCAGCTCACCACGACCGGATACTTTGAAGCTGTCGGCACTTTCTGTCTCTTCTACACGGAGGGAAACATCTGTGTTCAGCTCTTTGAAAAGGCGGTCACGGATGTGACGGGAAGTAACGTATTTTCCTTCCTGACCTGCCAGCGGGCTGTCGTTTACGATGAAGTTCATGGAGATGGTCGGCTCGGAGATCTTCTGGAACGGGATCGCTACCGGATTTTCCGGATCACAGATCGTATCACCGATATGGATATCAGCGATACCGGAGATTGCTACGATGGAACCGATTTTTGCTTCTTTTACTTCTACTTTATTTAAGCCGTCAAATTCATACAGTTTGCTGATGCGGACTTTTTTCTGCTTCTCAGGATCGTGAGCATTCAGCATGATGGCATCCTGGTTGACACGCAGGCATCCGTTGTCGACTTTGCCGACACCGATACGTCCAACGTACTCATTGTAGTCGATGGTACTGATCAGAACCTGTGTGTTTGCATCCGGGTCACCTTCCGGAGCCGGAATGTAGTTTAAGATTGTCTCAAACAGCGGCATCATATCTTTTGGCTCATCATCAAGACTTAAAGTTGCATAACCGTTCTTTGCAGATGCGTAAACGAATGGGCAGTCAAGCTGCTCATCGGAAGCATCCAGATCCATGAACAGTTCCAGAACTTCGTCGATGACCTCATCCGGTCTTGCCTCAGGACGATCGATTTTGTTGATGCAGACGATAACCGGCAGATTAAGCTCTAATGCTTTCATCAGAACAAATTTTGTCTGTGGCATAGCGCCCTCAAATGCGTCAACCACGAGGATAACGCCGTTTACCATTTTCAGTACACGCTCAACCTCTCCACCGAAATCGGCATGGCCTGGTGTGTCGATGATGTTAATTTTTGTATCTTTGTAAAATACTGCAGTATTTTTTGACAGAATCGTGATTCCTCTTTCACGCTCGATGTCATTGGAATCCATGACACGTTCCTGCACTTCCTGATTCTGACGGAAGACGCCGGACTGTTTCAGCAGCTCATCTACCAGTGTTGTTTTACCGTGGTCTACGTGAGCGATGATGGCAATATTTCTAATGTCCTCTCTCTTTGTTTTCATTACATGTATCCTTCCTTCTGAACTAATCAGTTGTTAAGTGTTTCCTATCTAAATGATAGAAAATATATAGTATTCATTAGTGCAACCAATTTATTTTATCACAAAATTCAGATTTGGCAAGAGGAAGAATCAAAAGGTTGTCGACATTTTTTTCGCAAAATCGCAAGTTTTTCATGTTAGATTGTATTTGCCGGCAGAAAAAAGCGGTTTTGAGTTCTAAAAATGAAAAACTGGAATAAATTGAAAGCACAAAGAAAGTACATGTGAAGAAGGGAGCTTACAAAGATGACAGATAAATTATTTGAGAACAATCAGGTGTCGATGATGGGAGAAATTGTTTCGGAGTTTCAGTTCAGTCATGAGGTGTTTGGAGAAGGTTTTTATATGGTAGAACTGGCAGTGAACCGTCTGAGCAACTATTCGGATTATATTCCGCTGATGATATCAGAACGACTGATCGATACAGAGCAGGATTACACCGGACAGCTGATTCGGGTATCGGGACAGTTCCGTTCCTATAATCGCCATGAAGAGAAAAAGAACCGCCTTGTTCTGTCGGTGTTTGTGAGGGAACTTGAATTTTTGGATGAGATTGATGAAAATGAGAAAACCAATCAGATTTTTCTGGATGGCTACATCTGCAAGGAGCCGATTTATCGGAAAACACCGCTGGGACGTGAGATTGCGGATGTGTTGCTTGCAGTCAACCGTTCCTATGGAAAATCAGACTACATACCATGTATCTGCTGGGGCAGAAATGCTCGCTTTGCCTCCGGTTTTACGGTAGGAAGTCATATTCAGATCGTGGGGCGTGTCCAGAGCCGGGAATATGTAAAACGCATTGATGAGGAAAATGTAGAACACAGGGTAGCCTATGAGGTATCTGTGAGCAAAGTGGATCTGCTGGAAAATGATTAAGGAAAATGATTAAAAAGCGTCGTGCTCATGCGATAGTTGCATTTTCCTAACAAATGTGCTATGTTAATTCTCAGTTCATTTGACTTGAACTTGGTCGGATAGTATTTTTGACTGGGAAAAAGACCTCACGGTGACGTGCTGTTGCAGTATGTCTGGTGAGATAGAGCGGTAAGTGTACACGTTTTGGTACGTGTACGACTTCGAAGGAGGAGACTATGAGTACAGGAAAAATACAGGTATATTACGGTGAGGGACGTGGAAAGACGTCAGCGGCGCTGGGATATGCCATTCATGAAGACAGCAAAGGTGAGTCCGTGATCGTAATCCAGTTTTTAAAGCAAAAGGATGAGGATGAGATCAGTTTTTTGGGACGTCTGGAGCCGGAGATTCGTCTGTTTCGTTTTCAAAAATCGGAGAAGTTTTACAGAGAATTGCCGGCAGAAGAACAGTTGGAAGAACAGATGAATATGAAAAACGGCATTAATTATGCCAGAAAGGTGTTACAGACAGGTGAGTGCGATATTCTGATCCTGGATGAAGTGTTGGGACTTCTGGATGAGAAAATTGTACCGGAGGAAGAAATCCTCCAGTTGATGGCACTGAAATCAGATGATATGCATATGATCATGACCGGACAGGTAATCAGCGATGGAATCTTGAAACAGGCAGATGATGTGTATGAAATCTGTATTAAAAAAGAAGGATAGGTGACAGAATCCTGTCGTGTAATGTTCACACGCGCCATTTGCAAAAGAGCCCGCTTGCGAGCGATGCTCCTTGATCTATGTTCAAGAAGAGGTCAACGACTGTTTTTGCTCATAAAGAGGCGCTCTCTTCATCACTATATATCCAGGTAATTCTTCGTGCAAGCATGATCATTACCTGAATACAGGTGATGAGTGAACTGTACCCATATATAAATAAAATCATAGAGGTTGACATTCTTATAGGAAAGTGCTATATTGAGCACAAATAAGACAGTAGTGAGATAGAGGTTGCGTGATTTATGAGTAGACTGCCGTATGTACCGTTTCACAGATGAGGGCAGTCAAAAGGAAATCATGCCGAAAGGATATACAGGAGCGGCTGTGTGTTACTTGGGCACAATGTGAAGAACACTGTGACTGTCATCGGAGACGATGGGGCGCTATCACTGGAATAAAGAAATCAACTCTTTATGAAATTAAGAAAGATTTTCAGGAACCAGCGAGTGCGCACGCTGGTTCTTATTTTTTAGTTAATTGCGAGAGGCTGTGTTAGCATACTTTCTTGTAAAGGTGTTTGTTGAGAAGTGTAAAAAAAGACAGGGAGGACATAGAAAATGCCAATTTTTAAAGGAGCAGGTGTTGCAATCGTTACACCAATGAAAGAAAATCTGGAAGTTGATTATGATGCACTGGAGACCAATATTAATTATCAGATCGACAATGGTACGGATGCTATTGTTATCGCAGGTACAACTGGTGAAAGTGCAACTTTATCCGAGGAAGAACATAAAAAAGTTGTAAAAGCAGCCGTAGAGTTTACAAAACATCGTGTACCGGTTATCGCAGGTACTGGTTCTAACAGCACACAGACAGCCATCGAGCTTTCCCAGGAAGCTGATGCGGACGGAGTAGATGCAGTTCTGATCGTAACTCCTTACTATAACAAAGCAACACAGAAAGGTCTGATCAGACATTACACCAGCGTTGCAGAATCCATCAAAGTACCGGTGATCATGTACAACGTACCTTCCAGAACCGGATGTAATCTGCAACCGGCAACTGTTGCACATCTGGTAAAAAATGTAGACAATATTGTTGCCATCAAAGATGCAACTGGTGATCTGTCTCAGGCAGCACAGATGATGAACCTGTGTGACGGCAATCTGGAGCTGTATTCCGGAAATGATGATCAGGTAGTTCCGCTGTTATCCATCGGCGGACTTGGTGTTATCTCCGTATTATCTAATATTGCACCGCGTCAGGCACATAACATTGTTATGGAGTTCTTAGAGGGTGACTGCAAAAAAGCTGCAAAACTGCAGTTAGATGCAATTCCGCTGATCAATGCATTATTCAGTGAAGTAAACCCGATTCCGGTAAAAGCTGCCATGAATATGCTTGGTATGCAGGCAGGACCGCTCAGAGCACCGTTGTCTGAGATGGAAGATGCACACAAAGAGATTCTTCGTCAGGAAATGATCAAATACGGATTAATGAAATAAGGATCATCAGGTATGAGGAAGTAGTATTCAGTGTCAAATAAATGGAAAAATGAATCAGATAAAAGACGATTATGCAAAAAATGTCGGTGAATATTACCAAAATATGAGAAATGACTTGCCCCCGCATGTAATGCGGGGGTATTATAGCTTATGTGAGAAAGAAATGTTTCAGTAAATGAATTTTACGGAGGAAGTTAGAATATGACAAAAGTAATCATGAACGGATGTAACGGACATATGGGACATGTAATCAGTGATCTGTGTGAAAAAGATCCGGAGATTGAAATCGTAGCAGGAATTGATATCAATACAGAGCAGCATTATGGCTATCCGGTATTTGCAAATATCGCAGACTGTGATGTGGAAGCAGAGGCAATCATTGATTTTTCCCACGTCAGCTGTATTGATGCGCTGATGGCATACAGTGTGGAGCGTCGGATCCCGGTGGTTGTTTGTACCACAGGCCTTTCCGCAGAGCAGGATGCATTATTAAAATCGTCCAGTGAAAAAGTAGCAGTTTTAAAATCTGCGAACATGTCTCTTGGCGTTAACACATTAATGGAGCTTCTTCAGACTGCAGCAAAAGTACTGGCACCGGCCGGATTTGACATGGAGATCGTGGAGAAACACCACAACCAGAAACTGGATGCACCGAGTGGAACAGCGATCGCACTGGCAGATTCCATGAATGAAGCATTAGATGAGGCATATTCTTACAAATATGACCGTTCTCAGGAGCGTAAAAAACGTGACAAATACGAGATTGGTATTCAGGCAGTCCGTGGTGGAAATATCGTTGGCGAGCACGAAGTGATCTTTGCGGGAACAGATGAGGTTATTACATTCAAACACACTGCATATTCCAAAGCTATCTTTGGTAAGGGAGCTATTGAGGCAGCAAAATATCTGGCAGGAAAACCGGCTGGATTTTACGGAATGGCAGATGTGATCAAGAGCGCATCATAAATGGAAATAATATAAGGGGGATTACCAGACATGGAAAATGCAGATATTAAGTATCTGAAAGTACTGGCAACACAATATCCAAACATTGCGGCAGCAGCAACTGAAATCGTCAATCTGAAGGCAATTTTGAGTCTGCCAAAGGCAACAGAGCACTTTATCACGGATGTTCATGGGGAGTATGAGCAGTTCCGTCATGTAATGTGCAACGGTTCAGGTGCCGTACAGCGAAAAATTGAAGATGAGTTCGGAAGTTCTCTCGGCATTCCGGAGAAGCGTACACTGGCGACATTGATCTATTATCCGGAGCTGAAGATCAAGCAGATTGAAGGAAAATTAACGGCACGGGAAAATCTGGAAGACTGGTATAGGGTGACAATTTTCCGTCTGATCCGTGTATGTAAAAATGCGTCATCCAAGTATACCCGTTCCAAAGTACGAAAATCTCTGCCAAAGGATTTTGCATATATTATCGAGGAGCTGATGACCGGCAGACCGGACGTGGCAGATCAGGAAGCTTATTATAATGAAATCATCAATTCAGTTATTCATACCGGCAGAGCGTCGCAGCTGATCGCAGATTTCTGTTATCTGATCCGTCGATTTACTGTAGATCATCTGCATGTAGTCGGTGATATTTTTGACAGAGGACCGTATCCGCATCTGATCATGGATGATCTGATGAAACATCATTCCGTGGATATTCAGTGGGGAAACCATGATATTCTCTGGATGGGGGCGGCAGCAGGTTCGGTAGCCTGTATGTGTAACATGCTGCGTATTTCCGCGCGATATGGAAACCTGTCTATCCTGGAAGATGCCTATGGAATCAATATGATTCCTCTGATGCGGCTGGCTATGGACTGCTATCAGGGACACATCAGTAAAACTTTTAATGTACATGTGCGGGATGATGATGAAGAATATGATCGCGATTTTGCCGAGATGGATGCTATGATGCACAAAGCAATTACTGTGATCCAATTTAAAGTCGAGGGGCAGCTGATCAAGGAACATCCGGAATGGGATATGCAGGAGCGTCTGCTGCTGGACAAGATTGATTATGAGAACGGCACGATCAGACTGGGAATAAAAGAATATGCGTTGAATGATACTTATTTTCCTACCATTGATCCAAAAGATCCGTACAAACTGACACAGCAGGAAGAAGATGTGGTAGAGCGTCTGAAGAACAGTTTCCTTGGCAGCGAGCGTCTGCAGCGTCACATTCGTTTCCTGTATACAAAGGGAAGTCTTTACAAAGTATATAATGGAAACCTGCTGTATCATGGCTGTGTGCCGATGAATGATGACGGCAGCTTTATGAAAGTCAATATTTATGGCAAGACTTACAGCGGAAAAGCTTTGTATGACATTTTGGAGCATTATGCCAGAAAAGGTTATTATTCCATTGACCCGGTAGAAAAGAAACGCGGTGAGGATATTCTTTGGTTTATCTGGAAAAATAAACATTCACCGGTATTTGGAAAAGAGCGTATGGCAACCTTTGAGCGCTATTTTATTGATGACAAGGAAACTCATGAGGAGCCCAAAAATGCTTATTACCGTCTGTTTGAGAAAGAAGAGATTGTAGATAAGATTTTGAAGGAGTTCGGACTTCCGGTACAGGGGGCACATATTATCAATGGTCATATTCCGGTCATTGTGAAAAAAGGCGAATCTCCGGTAAAATGCGGCGGGAAACTGCTGATCATCGATGGTGGATTTTCCAAGGCTTACCAGCAGAAGACCGGAATTGCAGGTTACACTCTGATCTACAACTCTTATGGGCTGGTGCTGGCTGCGCATGAGCCATTTACTTCCATGGAAGATACAGTATTGAATGAGACCTGTATCCATTCTCATATCGTTATGGAGCAGAACGTGGTAAAACGGAAAACCGTTAACGATACCGATACCGGTAAAGTGCTGCGGGAAAATATCGCAGAGTTGGAAGAATTGCTGCAGGCTTATCGAAGCGGTCTGCTGGTAGAGAGGTTCTAATCTGAAAAAGCAAATAGAACAAGTAGATACAAAAGAGGAACAGTTGATTTTGATTATAAGAACAGTGTGTGTAAATGATGCTATTTTATAATTATTTAAGAATTGATTGTTCCTCTTTTTATTGACAAAAATATTTAACAGTGTTAATCTTTGGCAATGGTGAATTGTTAACACTGTTAAATATTTGAACGCAGAATAAACATTCCCCCGCTTCAAGTGCGTAGAGCACTAAGCGGTGGGTAAGGGGGATGCTTATGTCAGTGGGAGTTAAAAGCTCCCACTGACAGGTCGCAAAGCGACTGCGTTCATGAGCAAGTAGCGAAAGCGGATTGCGAATGTCCGCTTTACTGAGAAGAATATTATACTGGTTGTGTCATGCATCGCGCAGCTCAATTAGGAAAAATCTTTTATAGGATGAGCATTTGGAAAGGAGGTCTTTTTTGAGAGTTATGGAAGATAAAGAAAACAAAGAAAACAAAGAAAACAAAGAGCATTCTGATTTTACGGATTGCAGGAATCATTTTGATCGCATGGGACATATGGAACAGAACGTGTGGGAAGCACTGCATATGTTTCGAAAACTGAATATCGGCAGCATTCTGCCACATTTGAACAAAGGTGAATTTGTGCTGATGAATGGTATTTATCATGTGCAGAAAAAAATTGGTTCCGAGCAGGGGGTAAAGATGTCGGAACTGGCAGAATATATTCATGTGTTGCCGCCGGCTGTATCCCGTAGTATTAAGGCGCTGGAAGAAAAAGAGTATGTCAGACGTTATGTGGATCAGAAGGATCGTAGAAATACGCTGGTGGAGATTACAGAAGTCGGACAGGAAGTTTTACAGGAATCCAATGAGATTATGGATGATTTTATCCGACGGGTGTTTGAAAAGACGGATAAAGAGGAAATGGCGAGACTTGTAAATTATATTTACCAGCAGTATGATCTGGCAAAAAGAGAACTGGAGAAAATCCGGGAGAGCCAGAAAAAGGCGAAAAAAGCTACAGATGAAAAAGATTAGTATTGTAGAAAGGAAATCACGGAAATGAAGAAGATTTTTAAAAACATGATTCCGTACTGGAAATCGATTCTTGTGATCGTGGCAGTGCTTGTGATCCAGGCATATTGTGATCTGGCGCTGCCAGCGTATACCGCTGATATCATTGATGTGGGTATTCAGAATAAGGGAATCGAACATATTCTTCCGCAGGAAATGACATCGGAGGAGTATGAGAACGCACAGCTTTTTATGACAAAAGAGGAAAAAACGTTATGGGCTTCAAGTTATGAGGCAACGCAGCACAAGACATACGAATGTTCTGTGACAGACGATGATACTCTGGATGAGCTGGATTCTGAATTTGCGATTCCGCTGATCCTGAATTATCAGATGTCTCAGATGGAAGAAGATCAGTTCAAAAAAATGCTGGCAGAGCAGACCGGTCAGGACGTATCGGTATATGAGCAGATGAATCTGGAACAGATTGGTCAGATGCTTGGCATGGAGCTTGATATTTCAGAAAAAGAAGTTGAGCAGGACGATGGAAGTACACAGACCGTCAACTGTGTAGATGTACGTCCGATCTTTGAAGTAATGGCATCATCTGGACAGATGGATGAAAGTGCGGTTTTGTCCATGCGTGACTCCATGGAAGATATGGTGGATACGATGGGAGATTCCATGCTGACTTCCACTGGAGCTGCTTATGCGGCAGCCTGTGATGAGGATGCTGGTCTGGAGCTGGCAAAAATCCAGACCGCATATTTATGGAAAAAAGGACTGCAGATGGCCGGTCTGGCCGCAGTGATGATGGCAGCAGCAATATTTGTATCTTATCTGGCATCCAAAGTCGGAGCCGGTGTGGGACGTTCTTTGCGTGGCAGACTGTATGAGAAAGTTATGCATTTTTCCAATGCGGAGATGGAACATTTTTCCACCGCATCACTGATCACCAGAAGTACAAATGATGTGCAGCAGATCCAGATGGTGACAGCGATATTTTTACGAATGCTTGCCTATGCACCGATTATCGGTATCGGTGGTATCATCAAAGTCGTGCAGACAAAAGCAGGTATGGGATGGCTGATCGTGGTGGCAGTAATTATAATTATTGTATTTGTCATGGGTCTGATGAGTGTGGCAATGCCAAAATTCAAACAGATGCAGGAAAAGGTGGATGATGTCAACCTTGTTTCCAGAGAGATACTGACAGGACTTCCGGTTATCCGTGCATTCCGTCGTGAGGATAAAGAGGAAGAACGGTTTGATGGTGTGAACCGTGAACTGACAAAGACCATGCTTTTCACAAACCGTGTCATGACGCTGATGATGCCTGGTATGATGCTGATCATGTATGCACTGACAGTAGCGATTGTCTGGGTAGCAGCAAAGAAAATTGATCTTGGTGTGATGCAGGTTGGTTCCATGACTGCATTTATCACGTATGCGATGCTGATAGTTATGGCATTTCTGATGCTGACAATGATGTCTGTTATGCTTCCACGTGCCGGTGTGGCAGCAGAGCGTATCGACGAAGTGTTGAAGATGGACATTTCCATCAAAGAAGCAGAAGAACCGACACACGTAGAGAAAACAGCAGGTGTCCTGAAATTTTCACATGTTGATTTCATGTATCCGGGAAGTAAAGAAGCTGCGGTTACGGATATTGATTTTACCGCAAATCCGGGTCAGACCACCGCAATCATCGGAAGTACCGGTTGCGGTAAATCTACCATTGTAAACCTGATTCCGCGTCTGTACGATGTGACCGGGGGTGTCATCACACTGGATGGTATCGACATTCGGGAACTTTCCATGAAAGATCTGCGTCAGCAGATTGGATTTGTACCACAGAAAGGAGTGCTTTTCTCCGGAACTATCGCATCCAACCTGCGTTTTGGCAATGCGGATGCCAGCGATGCAGATGTACGTCAGGCAGCACAGATCGCACAGGCAGAAGATTTTATTGAAGAAAAGACAGAGAAATACGATGCGCCGATCGCACAGGGCGGGACGAACGTTTCCGGCGGACAGAAGCAGCGTCTTGCTATTGCCCGTGCTATTGCAAAACATCCGAAGATTTTTGTGTTCGATGACAGTTTTTCCGCACTGGATCTGAAAACCGATGCGAAACTGAGAAAAGCACTGGCAGATACGGTGGAGGACAGCACCGTGATCATCGTAGCGCAGCGTATCAGCACGATTTTGCATGCGGATCAGATACTGGTTCTGGATGAAGGTCGTATTGTTGGAAAAGGTACTCACGCAGAACTGATGAAAAACTGTGCGGTATATCGGGAAATCGCAAAATCCCAGATGTCCGCAAAAGAACTTGGATTAACAGACAGAGAGGAGGCAGAAGATCATGAGTAATGAAAGTAATATGAATTCCGCTTCCAGACCGAAACGGCCGATGGGAGGACCGGGACGTGGTATGGCTCCGGGAGAAAAGGCGAAGGATTTCAAAGATTCCATCAGAAAAATGCTTCGCTATATGGGAAAATATAAGATCGCAGTCGTGTTTGTCATGATCATTGCGGCCTGCTCCACTGTATTCAGTGTCGCAGGACCGAAGGTACTTGGTAAGGCAACCACAGCACTGGCCAGCGGCCTGATGGCAAAAGTAGCCGGAACCGGCGGCATTGACTTTACCTATATCGGAAAAATCCTGCTGTTTGTACTGGGCTTATACCTGCTCAGCTCTGTTTTAAGTTTTATACAGGGCTGGATCATGACCGGTATCACACAGAAAATCTGTTACCGGATGCGAAAAGAAATTACAGAAAAAATCAATCGCATGCCGATGAAATATTTTGAGAGCCGTACTTATGGAGAGGTATTATCCAGAATCACCAACGATGTGGATACCCTTGGTATGGGCTTAAACCAGAGTGTGACGCAGATCATTACATCCACGGCAACGATCATCGGTGTTCTTGTGATGATGCTCAGCATTTCTCCGCTGATGACGCTGATCGCGCTGGTTGTGCTTCCGGTCTCCGGAATCTGTGTTTCCTTGGTTGTCAAAAAATCACAGAAGCATTTTATCACGCAGCAGGAATACCTTGGTCATATCAATGGTCAGGTAGAGGAAAGCTACGGCGGTCATCTGGTCATTAAAGCGTATAACAAAGAAGAGGAAATGATTTCCCGGTTTAACCAGACCAATGATGTACTGTATGCTTCTGCATGGAAATCTCAGTTTCTTTCCGGAATCATGATGCCGATCATGCAGTTTATCGGAAACATTGGTTATGCGGCAGTTGCATTGAGCGGTGGTATGCTGGCAATCCGTGGAATTATCACGATAGGTGATATTCAGGCATTTATTCAGTATGTCAAGAGTTTTACACAGCCGATTCAGCAGATCGCGCAGGTGACAAATCAAGTGCAGTCCATGGCGGCGGCAGCAGAGCGTGTCTTTGAATTTCTGGAAGAAAAAGAAGAAGATCAGATCGTGGAGCAGCCTGCGGATGTGACAAAAGTAGTCGGAAATGTAGAATTTGATCATGTAAGTTTTGGCTATAATCCGGATCAGATGATCATTCATGATTTTAGTGCACAGGCAGTAGCCGGACAGAAAATAGCCATTGTTGGACCGACCGGTGCCGGAAAGACCACTATGGTAAAACTGCTGATGCGTTTTTATGATGTAAACAGTGGTTCCATCCGCATTGATGGTCATGATATCCGTGATTTCAACCGCCGGGAGTTAAGAGACGCTTTTGGAATGGTATTGCAGGATACATGGCTCTTTAAGGGAACTATTATGGAAAATATCCGTTACGGTCGTCTGGATGCCACAGATGAAGACGTCATTGAAGCGGCAAAGGCAGCGCATGCAGATCATTTTATCCGAACATTGCCGGGTGGCTATGAGATGGAGCTGAATGAGGATGCAAGTAATATTTCGCAGGGACAGAAACAGCTGCTTACCATTGCCCGTGCGATACTGGCAGATAACCGGATTCTGATTCTGGATGAGGCAACATCTTCTGTTGATACAAGAACTGAAGAACTGATTCAGAGTGCTATGGATAATCTGATGAAGGGACGGACCAGTTTCGTGATTGCGCATCGGTTGTCTACGATTAAAAATGCGGATATGATTCTTGTTATGAAAGATGGAGATATCATTGAGCAGGGAAATCATGTGGAACTGCTGGCAAAAGGTGGTTTTTATGCGGATCTCTACAACAGCCAGTTCGAGGAATAAAAAGAAAAACATTCGAGGACAAGACGGTAGGGCAATTTTCGTTATCGAAGTTCACACTCCCGCAGTCGACAATAGGCGGCGCAACGAAGATAGAAAATTGTCCGTGTCTGTCCAGGATGTTTTTTCTTTTGTTCCTTACATTAAGTGCGCGAACGGTAGTATTTTGTAGTGTGCTGCCGATATAGCATCAGCAGTCCGCGCACGCACAGTTCACAGGCCATTGCGATCCACATTCCGGTGAGACCAAGGCGCTTAACGAGCACCAATGCCAGACCAATACGCACGATCCAGATACTGCCAAGGTTCATCAGGCTTGGCACGAAAGTATCTCCGGTTCCACGCAATGCTCCGGCGGCCACAATGGACACACCAAAAAGTGGTTCTGCAAGCAATTCAATCCGAAGGACATGAACGGCCATGGCCTGTACCGTTGCATCTGGTGTCAGAAGACGGAAGACCAGCGGACAGGCAAACATCATGACCGCACCGGTACAGCCCATGAAAATGGCTCCCATGGCGGTACTGATATTGCCATAGCGTTTGGCAGTTTTGACTTCCCCGGCACCGATGCTTTGACCAACCAGTGTGGTCGCCGCCATGCCAAGGCCGTATCCCGGCATATAGCACAGGCTTTCCGCTGTGACACCAAAAGAGTTGGCAGCGATGGCAGTAGCGCCCAGTGGCGCAATGATTTTGGTGGACATGACCATGGCACTATTCATGGCAATTTCCTGTACCGCCACAGGCATTCCAATTTGGAATGCCTTTTTTAGAATATTGCGGTCAAAGTGGTGTTTATCCATCCGTCTGAGGCGCAGACGTTTATTGGAAATGCAGCAGCGCCAAGCCATGATCAGACTGATCACAGCACATGCCAGCGCCGTACCCATACCAGCTCCAAGAACGCCGAAATGCGGGATGAACAGGGCATTGAAAACGATATCCAGCAAACACATGAAAGCATTCAGAAGACTGGGAGTTACCATATCGCCGCTGCATTGCAAAAATGCCGATGTCAGAGAGTTCAACTGTGAAAACGGGATCATCAGCGAATATACAAAAAAGTATGCTGTTGCATTCGGACAGATTGCCGGATCACCGCCCAGTGCGATTGGCAGCGGATGACTGAGCAGGAGTCCGCTTATACACAAAAGTCCGGAGATAAGCAAAGCACTGATCAGGCCGTGCCGGACGACATTTCGTGCTTCCATATCCTGATTTGCTCCAATGTGATGTGCCACTTGTACCGAAAATCCGGCAGAAACTGCAGACAGTACGCCATTGTACAGCCAGGTCATGGCAACGACCAGACCAATGGCAGCAGAAGCGGTAGCGCCCAGAGCGCCGACCATGGCAGAATCTATGTACTGCATGGCAATCGTTGTAATCTGTGTTAAAATGGCGGGCAGGCTTAATTGCCAGACCTGTTTGACTTCCGGCTTTAATTCTGCCCAGTTAAAAGTTCTGTTCCCCATGTATGTTTTTCTCCCTTGTCTGTGGTTTTTATAAAATGTTATTGGTTTATAATTTAGGTTGAAAAAAAGGACTCTGCGATTTTTTCCCGCTCGCTAATAATTGCTGGCCGAGAAAAAATAGCCAGAGTCCTTTCATCTACGTTACAAAGTCATGTTGTATTATAAGCCTAAAGAAGCTGAATTCCAGCTGCTTTCAGTTCTGTTTCCATTTCTTCCGGCCAGAGAGAACACTGTACCTCTCCAATATGTGCTTTACGCAGGAAGAACATACAGATACGGGACTGCCCAATTCCTCCGCCCATGGTGTATGGAAGTTTTTTCTCCAGAATTGCTTTCTGGAACGGAAGTTCGGCACGCTCCGGGCAACCAGCTTTATCAAGCTGCTCCTTCAGAGAAACTTCGTCTACGCGGATTCCCATGGAAGAAAGTTCCAGTGCGATGTCAAGAATCGGGTAGTAAACAACAATATCTGCGTTCAGAGTCCAGTCATCGTAATCCGGTGCACGGCCGTCATGCGGTTCACCGCATTCCAGTTTGTCACCGATCTGCATGATGCAGACAGCGCCTTTTGCCTGAGCAATATAATATTCACGTTCCTTCGGAGTGTAATCCGGGAACATTTCTTCTAATTCTCGTGTTGTTACAAAGAAAATATCTTTTGGTAAGATTTCATGGATATAATCATACTGAATAGACATGTATTTTTCTGTCTTGCGCAGTACTTTGTAAACCTGACGGACAGTTTCTTTTAATGTATCCAGATTTCTCTGATTTTTCTCAATGACTTTTTCCCAGTCCCACTGATCTACGAAAATAGAATGAATGTTGTCTGTTACTTCATCGCGGCGGATGGCATTCATATCAGTGTAAAGTCCGGAACCTGCTTTGAAATCGTATTTATCTAATGCATAACGTTTCCATTTTGCAAGAGAATGTACAACCTCTCCGATACGTCCGTCCTGCTCTGCAATGTCAAAACTTACCGGGCGCTCCACACCGTTTAAGTTATCATTCAATCCGGAAGTCGGATCTACAAAAAGTGGTGCGGATACGCGGGCAAGGTTCAGCTCCTGAGCCAGACGTGTCTGAAAGAAATCCTTTACTGTCTTGATCGCAATCTGAGTGTCATGCAGATTGAGATCTGATTTATAACCTTTTGGAATAGTAATGGTACCCATAAAAATCTCCTCTATTATTATTTTTCATATCTATTCATAATCATTCAGTGTCAGGAAATTAACGGATTAATTCACTGATTCTGGATGGTTATAAAGTGACGCGTGTCATTTGCTGAGCACAAATTATGTTTTTTATGATTCAGCCATTGTTTATTATAGCATCTAAGTGTGATTTTTCAAGATTTGATACTTATTTCACATAGAAAAATGCAAAAAAAGACATAGTATATGCAGATAGCTGATTTTTTATACGAGGGAGGTTCAGTTGTCGCGGATGTATGATGAATAAAAAATTGCTATTATCTGGTCGGTGGAATATAATAAAAGCGATACTCGGTGGAAAATAGGGAGGAACACAATGGACAGAGAGCGACTGGATCAGCAGTTTGATTTTATAAAGGAAATTGATAAGGAAAAGTTTATTCAGCGGCAGACAAGATTATCAGACAACGTACGCCGGGAAAATGACGCTGAACATGCATGGCATATGGCAATCATGACGGTACTTTTGTCAGAATACGCCAATGAAAAAATTGATGTGTTGCGGACGGTTACCATGCTTTTGATTCACGATATTGTGGAGATCGATGCGGGAGATACCTATGCGTATGACGAAGAAGGATTGAAAACACAGCGCGAGAGGGAATGCCAGGCGGCAGATCGTATCTATGCGCTGCTTCCAGAGGATCAGCAGAGCAAACTGCGGGACATTTGGGAAGAATTTGAGGCAGGAGAAACGCCAGAGGCAAAATTTGCACATACGATGGACAACCTGCAGCCGGCTATGCTGAATGTGGTAAACAATGGTGTTTCATGGAAAGAACATGGCATCGCTATAAGTCAGATCATGAAGCGTAATGCTCACACTGCCGAAGGTTCACAGGTTTTATGGGACTATGCCTATGAGAATTTTTTTAAGAAAAATATTGATGATGGAAATATTATTGATGACAGTAAGAAAATGTATTAGTACTGTTGCTGCAATTTTTGAGAAGGATATGATATAGTCTAATATTTGCTGCAATAAATAAAAGTGGTCTTGTAACATATAATTTCATGAAAAGATAATAGAAAAAACATGAGTTTGATGATATATGCATTTTGCCGCAAATGAGTTCTGCTACAAATTCGTGTCTGAATAAAAAGGATTGTTTCAGGAAAGGATAAATGTATATTTTATACGAACTTGGAGGAAACGGCTATGAACAGACAGAAAGCGGCAATCATTGGATGTGGATTTGTGGGATCTTCTACGGCATTTGCGCTGATGCAAAAAGGACTTTTTTCGGAGCTGGTGCTCATTGATGCTGACCGGAAAAAGGCCCATGGCGAAGCGGCGGATATTGCACATGGTCGCTCATTTGCACATATGATGCAGATTTATGCTGGGGATTATTCTGATATAGGAGATTGCGGTCTTATCATCATTACGGCGGGAGCAGCCCAGAAACCAGGGGAGAGCCGGACGGCACTGGTGTACAAAAATGTGGAGATATTTAAAGCTATTATTCCACAGATTACGGCTCAGAATTTTGAAGGAATTTTATTGATCGTCAGCAACCCGGTGGATATTTTGACGTATGCGGCGTGGAAAATTTCCGGTTATCCGAAGGAACGGGTGATTGGGAGCGGAACGGTGCTGGATTCCGCGCGTTTTCGCTATCTGCTCAGCGAGCATCTGCAGGTGGATTCTGCCAGTGTACATGCCATGATCATTGGAGAACATGGGGACAGTGAACTTGCGGTGTGGAGCGGTGCCAACGTATCCGGAATTCCGATTCATGATTTTTGTGAAATTCGCGGACATTATAACCATGAAGAGGCGATGGAGCAGATTTATTGCCGGGTGCGAGAGAGCGCCTATCAGATTATTGAAGAAAAAGGTGCCACTTATTATGGTGTTGCCATGGCGGTAACGCGGATTGCGGCGGCGTTGATTCGGGATGAGTGTGCTGTTTTGCCGATATCCTGTTTGATGCAGGGGGAATACGGACTGTCTGATCTGTGTATTAGTGTACCTGCAATTGTTGGTGGAAACGGCGTGCAGCTAGTACTGGAAATCCCGTTGAATGAAAAAGAAAATACGCAACTCCGTCATTCGGCAAATAGATTGAAAGAAATCCTGCAGAAAATTTGGCTATAAATCTAAGACAGGATGATCATTCGAAAGATAAAAGGCATGAATGATACTTTGAGTGTAGAAATACTGGTAGAAATCGTAGAATAATATAAAAATGTGAATAGTAGATTGTGTATACTACAAATAATTGCTGGAAAAAAGATTAGTAAATGATGAATGATAAGAAGCAAAAGACAGAGATAGAAATGTGTAATGAAAGTATAAACTGGAATAAAAAAGAGCAGTATTTAAAAGAAATATTAGTGCATCATACGCCCGCTTTTATCGGCATGGATCAGTGTCATCAGGCAGCAGTCTGTATCCCATTGCTGAAAAATACAAGCGGTGGATATGATGTGCTGTTTGAAGTGCGGGCAGCAACTATTGCACACCAGCCGGGAGACGTTTGTCTGCCCGGCGGTATGGTGGAAGAAGGCGAGGCGCCGCGGGAAGCGGCATTGCGTGAATTGCAGGAAGAATTATTATTGAACAAGGATCAGATTTGTTACCTTGGAGATACGGACAAGCTTTATACCGGAAGCAGTCTGATCATGTATTCTTTTGCCGCAGAAGTAACAGAATATCAGAATACGTTCAGTCCGACAGAGGTGGATGAGGTGTTTTGTGTTCCGTTGGAGTTCTTTTTACATACGGAGCCAAAATGTTATGTCACCTATGCGAAAGTGGAGCCCGGAGAGAATTTTCCCTATGAACTGATCTGCGGTGGACGTGAGTATAATTGGAGAAGGCGGAAGGAAGAAGTTTGTTTTTATCAGTATGAGGGACATGTAATCTGGGGGCTTACGGCAAAAATGATGAGGGCTTTCGTAAACATAGTAAAAAATCTGCAAATGTAATGCGATAAGTTTTATCATATATGTGAAAGATAGAGACTAATGGTATTAGCATGAAAAATGCAGGGATTAAAAATTTGTAAAATGAGACCGTATATAAAAAATTAAAATAGAGGACATTATATGAGTTGTGAGATCGCGAGAGAAATCTTCCTATAAATTTCTGCCTTGTCAGTTGAAAAAAAAACAACTGCATAGTATACTTAATCTATATCTGTGCAAAGGTTTTATTATTAAGAAACTTGCAATTAAAACACAGATTTTGTAAAAGAAAAATTCCGGAAATGGCTTAAAATAAGGAGGAAACAGCAGAATGGAAGCTTACAAACAGGAGTTTATCGAATTTATGGTAGAAAGTGATGTTTTAAAATTTGGAGAGTTTACCCTGAAAAGCGGCAGAAAATCTCCATTTTTTATGAATGCAGGCGCTTATGTGACTGGTTCTCAGTTAAAGAGACTTGGTGAGTATTATGCAAAAGCAATTCATGATAAATATGGCGATGATTTTGATGTATTATTCGGACCGGCTTACAAAGGAATCCCGATCAGTGTTGTAACAGCCATCGCATACAGCGAGTTATACGGAAAAGAGGTTCGTTACTGCTCAGATCGTAAAGAAACAAAAGATCACGGCGCAGACAAAGGAAAATTTCTTGGAAGTACTTTAAAAGACGGTGATCGTGTCGTTATGATCGAGGATGTTACCACTTCCGGAAAATCCATGGAAGAGACTGTTCCGAAGGTACGTGAAGCTGCAAATGTAGAGATCGTTGGCCTGATGGTTTCTCTGGATCGTATGGAAGTTGGAAAAGGCGGTACAAAATGTGCTCTTGAGGAAGTAAAAGATCTGTACGGCTTTGAGACAAATGCCATCGTAACTATGGCAGAGGTGGTGGAGCATCTGTACAACCGTGAGTGCAATGGCAAGGTTGTCATCGATGACACATTAAAAGCCGCCATTGACGCATATTATGAGCAGTATGGCGCAAAATAAGCATTGCGGCAATGTTTATAAACAATCATAAAAAACAAATTCGACTTTTATGCAGAGTATTGTTTGCGCTGTATATCGCCGGTCTGGTGTACTTCCTGTTTTTCGCGGATATGCTGGACCGTGTCGGAATTGAGCGCAGTTATCATTATAATGTGATTCCGTTCAGGGAGATACGAAGATTTATCGTGTATGCGGATCTTCTGGGACCGGTGGCAGTGATTTCTAATTTGTTTGGAAATATTGCTATTTTTATGCCATTTGGTTTTCTGGTCCCGATCCTGGGCAGAAAAAAACGGAAATTCTGGTTCACAGCATTGCTGGGTTTTGAATTGAGTCTGAGTGTGGAATGCATTCAGCTTGTAACAAAAACCGGCTGTTTTGATGTGGACGATATTTTTCTGAATACAATCGGTGGAATGTTGGGGTATCTGGTCTATGCGCTGATGCAGCGTAAACGGGACCGGGATGCCGATGCCAGAAGGCTGGGAGAACAGAAGAGTTAGTTTTTCCAGATATGCAGTTGGATAAAAAATAAATCATTTTTATCTGATGGATACAGATATAAGGAGGCAGCGTATGGCAAGCAACAGAAGAAAATATTTTCGCCGGACACGAAAGACCCGGATGAGGGATTTAAAATATTCCCCTACCGGGATTTTGTCTTTTTTTACAGCAATGGCGGCGCTGGCGGTTTTTTGCACTGCGGTGATCCAGTCATTTCTGGCGTCCGGTGAAGGTGGATATAAAGTAGGAGGCTTGGGATTAGTTGGACTGATCCTGGCACTTGGCGCACTGATCTGTGGCATTTTTGCAGTGAAGGAGCCGAAGATCAGACCACTGCCCCCACGACTTGGTATTGCGTTTGGCGCAGTGCTGACCGTTGGGCTTGGCGGGATGTACATATACGGTTTGATGTAGAGTTTTGATTCCAACATCATTTTTATAGAAACAAATACAAAAAATGAGAAAAATGAAGAATCGGTAGGAGATTAAATAATATGGGTGATAGCGTTTGGAATGATTTTTTAGACGAGACAATCGAAGAACGATATGGACTGGTGGCAGAGCGTGTGGAAGAAATCAGCAAAGACGCTCTGGTGCCGGATCTTTACAAGGAATATTTTTCAGAGGCAGCTGCTTATCTGAAAAAGACAATGGAACTGTGCCAGATGGCAAAAGACGGAACCTTGCAGCAGCGCAGTCTGGAGATCTGCAAGGCGGATCAGGAGCAGTTATATCACCACATGCTTCCTGGTTTTTATGAAGAAAGTTATGCAAATCCGGCGTATGCAGTTGCTGTTTTTGGAGAAAAAGAAGGCGAACTGTTAAGTTTTCTGCGTGCAGAACTGGATGTGGCGATCACATATGCATTTGAAGGAAAACTGGCAGAACTGACTTTATTGCTGGAGCTGTTTGTACAGGTGTATAATTGCTTTGAGGAGGAAGATCTGCAGGAAGCAAAACAGACGATTTACTGGTATTTCCATGATTACAGTGAGGTGTTTGTGGAAAATCAGATACGGGAAATGATCGATCCGGTGGACAGTATGTACAAAAATATTATCATGAAATCAGATCTGTCTGATCTCAGCTACCTGTATCAGTATGGATTCTATATTGGAGAAAATGAACTTGGTATAGCGGCATTTTTAAATGAACTTTCTGAGGAAGAGATTCAGTCCATGGCGGATACTTATACCGAAGGATACCGCATTGGATTTGAGATTACGGGTAAGGACATCAAAAAGAAAAAGACGGTTCAGATTCATTATCAGGTTGGATTTGAGCGCATGATCCGTGCAGCCATCCAAAATTTTGAAAAAATCGGACTGCAGGCGACCATCAGCAGAGAGCCGTCATCTTCCTTCAATAACCGTGGTGGTTCCAAACGTGGTGCTTATGCGACCAGTGTAAACCGTCAGTATGATTTTGATCACAAAGAAGATAAAGCATTCTATTTTGATAAAGCCTTTGTGGAGCGTCGTCTGGAAGTACTGCGTACTGTATTTGAGCAGCATAAGATTCAGGCCGCAGAGCATGGCGGACCGGCCGTTTTGGAAGTGTTTGGTGAAGAACCGTTTTCACCGGAGAAAAAAGAGTCAGCGATCCATTACCATGACCGTCAGCAGGAGCTGGTTGTTTACAACGCTTCCATGTCCGGTCAGATCACAAATGAGTATATCAAAGGCGAGGAGCGCAGCTTTACCATCATTGCTTATCCGATTCCGGAGATTGGTGATCAGTTTAAGGAAATTTTTGCAGAGACCGTTGTGATCAACACACTGGATTATGCGAAATATCAGAAAATGCAGCAGTGCATCATTGACGTACTTGACACAGGTACAAAAGTACACATTACCGGCCGTGGCGGCAACCGCACGGATCTGACGGTAGCACTTCATCCGCTGACGGATCCGGATAAACAGACTATTTTTGAAAACTGTGTGGCAGATGTCAATATTCCGGTTGGTGAAGTATTTACTTCTCCGGTTCTGGCAGGAACAAACGGAATTCTGCATGTATCAGAAGTATTTTTGAATGGTCTGCAGTATCTTGACCTGGAGGTTGTGTTCAAAGACGGCATGATTGAGAGTTACAACTGTGGAAACTTTGCGGATGAGGCACAGAACAAGGCTTATATCCGTGACAATATTTTAATGCGTCATGAGACATTGCCGATGGGTGAGTTTGCTATCGGAACAAATACAACCGCATATCGTATGGCGAAAGAATATCAGATCGGAGCAAAACTGCCGATCCTGATCGCAGAAAAAACCGGTCCGCATTTTGCGGTTGGCGATACGTGTTATTCCCACGCGGAGGATACTGCTGTTTACAATCCAAACGGCAAGGAGATTATTGCCCGGGATAATGAGAAGAGCCTGCTTCGTAAGGAGGATATGTCAAAGGCATACTTTAACTGCCATACCGATATTACCATTCCGTATGATGAACTTGGTGCGATTACAGTTATCCGTCCGGATGGCAGCACTGCTGATATTATCCGTGATGGTCTGTTCCGGGTGGAAGGCGCGGAAGAACTCAACGAGCCGTTATTAAAATAAGAATGTTAAAAAAATAAGAGCGGTATGTATAGAGTTTTTTGTAGTACTGATGAATATATAATTGTATCATTAGAAAAACAAATGAAACAAGTGATATATATTAGTTACTCTTATGAAAAATATAACAATATATAATTGGCAAATTTGCATAATTCAAGGTAAGATGTAAACAGAGTAGTAAGCCACCAGAGCAGATGAGATTTTGCTTTGGTGGTGTTATAAATATTTACATGAGGGATGAAAGGAGCACATACAAATGGCTAAAGTAGGAATTGTAATGGGCAGTGATTCAGATATGCCGATCATGGCAAAGGCAGCAGAAATTTTGGATAAATTCGGTATCGATTATGAGATGCGTATCATCTCCGCACATCGTGAGCCGGATGTGTTTTTTGACTATGCAAAATCCGCAGAGGAGAAAGGCTTCAAAGTGATTATTGCCGGAGCAGGTAAAGCGGCTCATCTGCCGGGTATGTGTGCGGCAATCTTTCCGATGCCGGTGATTGGAATCCCGATGAAGACATCTGATCTGGGCGGCGTAGATTCTCTGTACTCCATCGTACAGATGCCAAGCGGAATCCCGGTTGCAACTGTAGCAATCAACGGTGGTGCAAATGCAGGTATTCTGGCAGCAAAGATCTTGGCTACATCAGATCCGGAGCTTTTAGAGAAACTGAAAGCTTACACAGAGGAGCTGAAATCCCAGGTGGTGGAAAAAGACGAGAAATTACAGGAAACCGGATATAAAAATTACGCGAAATAATCAAATCTCATACATAACGGAGGAATTCAGAATGGATTACAAAAAAGCAGGTGTAGATATTGAAGCTGGTTACAAATCAGTAGAATTGATGAAAAAACATGTAAAGGAAACCATGCGTACAGAAGTACTTGGCGGACTTGGCGGATTTTCCGGAGCATTTTCTTTAAATAAGATTAAAGAGATGGAAGACCCGGTACTGTTATCTGGTACAGACGGATGCGGTACAAAAGTAAAACTTGCATTTTTAATGGATAAACATGACACCATCGGAATCGATGCTGTTGCAATGTGCGTAAACGATATTGCATGCGCAGGTGGCGAACCGCTGTTCTTCCTGGATTACATTGCCTGTGGCAAAAACTATCCGGAGAAGATCGCTGATATCGTAAAAGGTGTGGCAGAAGGATGTAAGCAGTCCGGCGCAGCACTGATCGGTGGTGAGACAGCAGAACATCCGGGTCTGATGCCTGAAGATGAGTACGATCTGGCAGGTTTTGCAGTTGGTGTGGTTGACCGCAAAGACATGATCACAGGAAGTGGATTAAAAGACGGTGATGTGCTGATCGGTATGGCTTCCAGTGGTGTACATTCTAATGGATTTTCACTGGTTCGTAAAGTATTCCAGATGGATGAGGACACACTGAATACCTATCATGAAGAACTTGGAAAAACACTTGGCGAGACATTATTAGCTCCGACAAGAATTTATGTAAACGCATTAAAATCCATCCGTGAAGCTGGCGTGACAGTAAAAGCATGCAGCCATATCACTGGTGGTGGATTCTATGAGAATATTCCGCGTATGCTTATCGATGGCAAACGTGCAGTTGTTGAGAAAGACAGCTATCCGGTACCACCAATTTTTACAATGCTTGCAAAAGAAGGCGACATTACAGAAGAAATGATGTACAACACCTTCAACATGGGACTTGGTATGATCGTTGCTGTTGATCCGGCAGATGTTGACAAGACAATGGCAGCAATCAAACAGGCTGGAGATACACCATATGTGGTAGGAAAAATCATCGATGGTGAAAAAGGAGTAGATTTATGCTAAGAATTGCAGTGCTGGTATCAGGTGGTGGCACCAATTTGCAGGCCATCATTGATGCTATTGCAGATGGAAAAATCACAAATACCGAGATCGCAATGGTTATCAGCAATAATAAAAATGCCTATGCGCTTGAACGTGCCACAAAGGCAGGTATTCCAAACTGCTGCATCTCTCCGAAGGATTATGAGGACAGAGCTCAGTTTCACGAGGCACTGCTGGCTGCACTGGATGAGGCGCAGGTAGATCTGATCGTTCTGGCAGGATTTTTAGTAGTCATCCCGGAGATGATGATCCGGAAATACAGAAACCGCATCATCAACATTCATCCATCACTGATTCCGTCTTTCTGCGGAACTGGATATTATGGTCTGAAAGTGCATGAAGGCGTGTTAAACCGTGGCGTGAAAGTAACGGGAGCAACCTGTCATTTTGTAGATGAAGGAACGGATACCGGTCCGATTATTTTGCAGAAAGCCGTTGAGGTAAAAAATGGTGATACACCGAAGATTTTACAGCAGCGTGTCATGGAAGAGGCAGAATGGATCATTATGCCGAAAGCCATTGATCTGATTGCAAACGGCAAGGTCAAAGTAGTTGACGGAAAAGCAATTGTGGAGGAGAACTGACATGAAAGTACTGATCGTAGGAAGTGGCGGAAGAGAGCATGCCATCGCAACAAGTGTGGCAAAAAGCAGTCGCGTAGATAAAATTTACTGTGCACCGGGCAATGCAGGAATCGGACAGATCGCAGAGTGTGTACCGATCGGTGCCATGGAATTTGATAAACTGGTTGCATTTGCAAAAGAAAACCAGATCGACCTGACCATTATCGGTATGGATGATCCGTTGGTTGGCGGTGTCGTAGATGCCTTTGAGGCTGAGGGACTTCGTGTATTTGGACCGAACAAAGCAGCAGCGATTCTGGAAGGTTCCAAAGCATTTTCCAAAGATTTAATGAAAAAATACAATATTCCTACCGCAGCATATGAGAATTTTGACGATCCCGAGAAAGCGCTGGAATATCTGAAAACAGCAAAAATGCCGATCGTTCTGAAAGCAGACGGACTGGCACTTGGAAAAGGTGTACTGATCTGCAATACTTTAGAAGAGGCAGAAGCTGGTGTCAAAGAAATCATGATGGACAAGAAATTCGGTTCTGCCGGCAACCATATGGTTATTGAAGAGTTTATGACAGGCCGTGAAGTATCTGTATTGTCTTTCGTAGATGGAAAAACAATCAAGATCATGTCTTCTGCACAGGATCATAAACGTGCAAAAGATGGAGATCAGGGATTAAATACAGGTGGTATGGGAACTTTCTCTCCGAGTCCGTTCTATACAAAAGAAGTAGACGAATTTTGCAAAAAATATGTGTTCCAGGCAACGGTAGATGCCATGGCAGCAGAAGGACGCACTTTCAAAGGCATTATTTTCTTTGGACTGATGCTGACAGAGGACGGACCGAAGGTTCTGGAGTACAATGCCAGATTTGGTGATCCGGAGGCACAGGTTGTCCTTCCACGTATGAAAAATGATGTTATTGACGTTATGGAAGCATGCATTGACGGAACCTTAGACCAGATTGACCTGCAGTTTGAAGATAACGCTGCAGTCTGCGTTGTTCTGGCAAGCGATGGTTACCCGGTTTCTTATGAAAAAGGATTCGAGATCAAAGGTCTGGAGAACTTTGAGAATAAAGATGGTTATTACTGTTTCCATGCAGGCAGCAAGTTAAATGAGGAAGGCAAGATCGTGACAAACGGCGGTCGTGTTCTTGGAGTTACTGCCAAAGGTGCTACTTTAAAAGAAGCCCGCGCAAATGCTTATGCGGCAACAGAATGGATTGATTTTGCAAATAAATATATGCGTCATGATATCGGTAAAGCCATCGATGAGGCATAATTTATGAAAAAAGCAGTTATTTTTGATATGGACGGTACATTGTGGGATTCTGTGGATGAAATTGTGGAATCCTGGAACAAGACCTGTCCGGAAATGCACATCCGCAGAGAACAGCTGATCGGGCTCATGGGTAAAACCATGGATTGCTTTGCCAAAGAGTTACTTGCGCAGTATGAACTGGATCAGGCGATGGAAATCATTCATGCCTGTGAGAGAGATGAAAATGAATATCTGAGTCATGTAGGAGCAAAGTTGTACGGAGATGTCCGGAAAGTATTTGAGAGCTTGCGCGACATGGGATATGAAATCGGCATCGTAAGCAACTGCCAGGCGGGATATATTGAAGTATTCCTGGAGTATTACCTAAAATGGAGTACAGTTTATAGTAGTGTATAGCGTGTACCAAGTTATAATTAT
>URDN01000030.1 GCA_900546495.1 uncultured Lachnospiraceae bacterium | reverse complement strand
ACAGCAGGTGTAGAGAAAATTTAACGTTAGAGTGATTGAGTAAGCATTATAAACGCAAAGATTCCTCTGTGATGCGGTAGTTTTCTTCATATTTTAAGTGAACAGCGACAGGTGTTCCACCGCTGGCTTCCACGATGGACGGATAGGATACCCAGCCCGGTGTGAGCCAGATTACTTCATCCCCCGGATTAATCAGGGCACGAATTGTCAGGTATACAGCATATTTTGCCCCGGGAGTGATCAGAATATTCTCCGGCTGAAATGGTGCGTGATTTTCTTCCTGTAGTTTGCGGGCAATGCGGGCACGCAGGTCAGCGTCTCCGCGGCTGTCAGAATAGTGTGTATGTCCTGCGGCAAGCTCTGCCACAACGGTGTCACAGATGGCTTTCGGAGTTGGAAAATCCGGTTCTCCGCCGGTCAGGTTTAAAATCTCAGGATCAGTTTTCTGTAATTCTTTTGTTTTTGACAGCAAAGTGACGGATTTGGACGGTTCCACGTTGCTGATCAGGCTGTTAAATTCCATAAATGTAATTCCTCCAAAATACGGGAAAGTATATTAGTTTAGCTTTTTAATGTGTAAAAGCGTATTTTCTTCTATTTTACTCCAATTTCAGAATAATAACAATCGGAAAGGTAAGAATTCTCTGGATTTTTTTACAAAAAACGCTATAATAAATATCGTATAGGCAAAAATAATGTGTTTACTGTAGCGATAATTGTCCGTATGAGATGGAAAAGAAGAACAGATAGAGAGTAAATTCAGTGACAAATATTGTTTGAGAGGATGCTATCTGTAGAGGTGTGACGTTTTTTTGCCTCAGATATACTAGTAAATTGCTTATAAAAATATGAGAGAATGAGGATTGTAAAATGGATAAAATCGGTTATATGGGTATTCCGGGCAGTTTTTCAGAAGTGGCAGCAAATGAGCTGCTTGCAGAGGCTGGCATGACAGAGACAGAACTGGTTCCACTGGTATGTGCGAAAAACATTCTGGAAGCAATGCAGAAAGGTGACGTTCAGTACGGTGTACTTGGCGTGGAAAATTCTACAGCAGGTCCGGTGGGCGAATTTGTACATACTTTTGAGAATATTTCCTATGAAAAAATCGGCGTGTATGTGCTTCCAATTCATCACTGCATGTTTAAAAAGCCGGGGGTAGATACAGCTTCCTTAAAAGAAGTGGCATCCCATCCGCAGGCATTGCGTCAGACTGTTCATACACGTAAGGCGAAATTCCCGAATCTGGCAGAGCATGAGATCGAAGATACGGCAATTGGAGCGGAAATGCTGGCAAAAGGAACACTGCCGGAGACAACCGCGGCGATCTGCAGTGCCCGCGCAGGGAAACTGTGGAATCTGGAAATGATCGCAGAAAATATTGAGGACAGTTCTGAGAACCGTACGACATTTTGGCTGCTAAAATTGGCGTAGAGAAGAAAATGTGCTGTTTAACTATAGGGAAGTGATAAAAATATGGAAAAAACCATGGAGGGGAAGCGAAAACTGTTCCATCGTCTGTTTATTTATGGGCTTGGAATTGTAATTCTGGCGTTAGGAATCACGTTGAATACAAAGACCGGACTGGGCGTGTCTGCATTGGTTTCTATTGCATATACAGTAGCGGGTGCATGGAATCTGAATTTTGCATTGATGACATTTTTGCTGTACACCTGCTTTGCCTTGATTGAAGTCGAACTGAAATGGGTGCTTTTACCACAGTTTCGAAAAGGACTTTGGAAAGATTTGCTACAGATTCCGTTTTCCTTGGCGTTCAGTCTGCTTTTGAATGTGTTTGGTGGTATCATTCCGGCAGCAGAACATGTTGGTGTGAAGATTGTAATGCTTGTGCTGGCAATTGTGTTTACCGGAATCGGCGCAGCAATGATCGTAGATATGCACTTGATCCCGAACCCGGCAGATGGACTGGCACAGACACTTGGAATGGTTACAAAAAAAGGAATGGGATTTGGCAAAAATCTGCTGGACTGCAGTTGTGTGGGAATTTCAGTTTTGATTGGTCTGGTGGCGCGTGGGCGTTTGATTGGAATCGGTATTGGAACAATTGCAGCAATGATCGGGGTTGGCAGAGTAGTAGCATTGTTTAATTTGTGTTTTGAAACTGAGCTCTGTAAGACAGCAGGTGTAGAGAAAATTTAACGTTAGAGTGATTGAGTAAGCATTATAAACGGATTGCGAATGTCCGCTTTACACACGGTGAATGCGTGCCCTAAAAGCCTGATCAGAAGAAAAATAGAAAATGTGTGAATTGTGTGAAAAGTACATATAATATAAATAAAATGTCGAACTTCAAAAAAGAGAGAAAAACTTGTTGACTTTCTGTTTGCTATGGGTGTATACTAACGAAGTCGACAGGGAACGGAACAGTTCACTGGTCAACAGAAATGGGATCTTAGCTCAGCTGGGAGAGCATCTGCCTTACAAGCAGAGGGTCACAGGTTCGAGCCCTGTAGGTCCCATTCAATATGGCGAGATAGCTCAGTTGGCTAGAGCATGCGGTTCATACCCGCAGTGTCGAGGGTTCGAATCCCCCTCTCGCTATTAGAAACCTGTAAGATTTATCTTACAGGTTTTTTATTGTATAAAAATATCTATAAAGAAAAAATCTATCCGTAAAATTTCACAAAAATGACAGTAAAAAAGAATCCATGAAAACATATGATTTTCATGGATTCTTTTTGTGTTTCGCAAAATACGGGGATTGCAGTTAAAAAACAGTCATTGTGCAATTTGTACAGGTAAAAAAAACACCATAAAACAATAATTGACATTTATCATTTTGCGGTATTATACTCCAATCAATACGAATTGAAAAGCTTTTGTTATTTCTGATTTAATCGTCTGGTTAATTCGTAAATTAATTTTAAATCGTTGGTATTCAATTGTTTTAATTCATTTTTTGTTTGTTCTATAAGCTGTGGATCACATGTTTCCGTATCAAAAAAGCTTTGGGAGAAACATCAAAATATTCACAAATATATAAAAATTCTGAAAGGGAGGGAAGAGACTTTCCAGAAGAAATACTTTGTATATAACTTTTGCTGTGCCCAAGATCCATGCTCATCTTATATTCAGAAGCGCCTTTCTGAAGACGTAATTCCGTAATTCTGTCGCGTATAAAAGTAGTATCCATAAGTGAAAATCCTCCTGTCACATATATTTATTTGACAGATTACACTTATTTTATAAACAAAATTTCCGAATTTGCTTATTTTTTAAATGGGATGGATCGGTTTGATCTGAATAAAATCGAACATTTTATTATGAAGCAGGACAGTTCTGTTGTAAAAACAATCAAAAAGCATGCAGCAGGGCAGAGTGGCTATATTACAGACAAACGTGCTGAATATCTGATGCATTACCGGGAAGAGGAGGAAGAAACCGGTTTGTTGGAGGAAGAAGCTACGGGTCTTCTGGAAAATGATGGAAATAATGAAACAACATTGCTGGTACAGGATGCGACAGAGTAATTTAGGGGAGGAAGTATGAAATATACGGTAGCAGCAGAAACAGATATGGGAATAAAAAAAAGTGTAAATCAAGATAGCGTTCTTGTAAAACATGCAGAGACAGAGTTAGGTGAAATTGTACTGACGGTTGTTTGTGATGGCATGGGAGGATTGGATAAAGGAGAGTTGGCAAGTGCTACGGTAATCCGCGGCTTTGCAAACTGGTTTGAGCAGGAACTTCCAACGGAATTAGCACATCCGGATTTATCGGTCATTGCACAGAAATGGAAATTGATGCTAAAGGAATTGAACGAAAAAATAAGCTCCTATGGTCAGAGACAACGTGCGCAGCTTGGAACTACGGTCACTGCCATTTTGTGTTTGAACGATCAGTATCTGGTCGTGCATGTAGGCGATAGCAGACTGTATTTTCTGGATGATACTGCTATTCATCAGCTGACAACAGATCACACATTTATTGCCAGAGAACTAAAAAAGGGAACCATGACATTAGAACAGGCAAAAGTTGATAAAAGAAGAAATATGTTGTTGCAATGTGTTGGGGCTTCTGCACAGGTGGAGCCGGAAATCCTGTATGGAAATATAAAAAGAGGGGTATTTTTGTTATGTTCGGATGGTTTTCGCCATGAAATCAGTGAAGCAGAGATATTTCAGACATTACACGCAGGTGTTTTGCCAGATCAGAAGATGATGAAAAAGCAGTTACATCATCTGATTGAACTGGTAAAACAACGACAGGAAAGGGATAATATCTCAGCGATTTTGATAAAAATCGATGGGAGATAGGGGAAGAAGTTATGGCAGAAATAGGATCTGTAATTGACGGAAAATATGAGATTTTAAGAAAGATTGGTCAGGGAGGAATGTCCGTTGTTTATCTGGCAATGGACACGCACTTAAATAAGCAGTGGGCAGTAAAAGAAATTAGAAAAAAAGGCAACGGAAAAGACGATGTGGTGATTGTAAACAGTCTGCTTGCGGAAGCAAATATGATGAAAAAGCTGGATCATCCGTCATTGCCACGTATTGTCGATATTATTGATAACGGGGAGACCATTTTTGTTGTCATGGATTATATCGAGGGAGAATCACTGGATAAGATTCTTCTGGAATACGGCCCACAGCCGGAGGAACTGGTGATTGCATGGGCGAAACAGTTATGCGATGTCTTATCTTATCTGCATTCCCAGAAGCCACCAATCATTTATCGTGATATGAAACCGGCAAATATTATGTTGAAGCCGGAGGGAAATATTAAAATCATTGACTTTGGTATTGCCCGGGAATATAAGGAACAGAGTCTGGCAGATACCACTGTGCTTGGAACAAAAGGTTATGCGCCTCCAGAACAGTACAGTGGCCAGACCGATGCAAGATCCGATATCTTTGCGCTTGGAATGACGATGCATCATTTACTGACCGGAATCGATCCGCGTGGCGGAGAAAAATATGTACCGGTTCGGATGTGGAACCCGGAATTATCGGAAGGTATCGAGATCATTATTGATAAATGTGTTCAGCCGGCAGCGGAGAACCGATATCAGAATTGTTCAGATTTGTTATATGATCTGGAACATCCAGATCTGATCACGAAGGATTATAAGCGGATTCAGAAGCGAAAATTGCGGGCATTTGTCATATCCGGAACGCTGGCAGTCGCTCTTGCGGCAGCGGGAATCACCTGTCGGGTGACAGCAAAAACGATCAACAATAATGATTACGAAAATCTGGTTTCCGTATCAGAATCAACGTCAGTAGATGAAAAAATCGACAGCTATATGAAAGCAATTGATATTTATCCGGAAAAACTGGATGCTTATGAAAAAATGCTGACGGCTTATGAAGACGATGGAATCTTTGGAAAAAAGCAAAACGATCAGTTTTTAGGAATTTACAATCGAAATAAGGCAGAATTTGATACTTCCAGCAAGGAGTATGCGGAATTAAATTATCAGATTGGAATGATGTATTTTAACTATTATACGGATGAAGATGGTTCTTACAGTTTTTCCAATCGTGTACAGAAAGCCATTTCTTTCTTTGAAGTGAATGCGAAAAATGAGAATATTTCTCCGGATTTTAAAGAAAAGAAAATTTCGGACTGCTATTATCAGATCTGCTCTTTCTATAAAACTTATATTTTGAATTCAGCGACCGTAGAGGAAGCATCAAAAGAAAATTATGAACAGCTGTTGGACCAGATCAACGATACGTTGACAGAAGTGGAGGATTCTGGTGCCTATGATAAATTAACGTTTTATAACGGTGTATTTATGCTGCTGTATGATCAGAGAACAAATATGGAACAGGTAAATGTAGATCAGGATAAGATTCTTACCTTATTGAATTGTGTTTACGAAAAAGCATCAGAACTGACCGTACAGAAGGAACAGTCACAGCAGTTGCAGCGGGAGATTCTTGATAATTACGACAATTATAGAGAAGCAATTCAGAGAACTTATACAAATGCGGAAGAGAGGAAACAGTAATGGCAGAATTATTAGTAAAAATATCGTATATTGCATTTGCTGGAGCTGTTGTTTGCCTGATTCTGGCAGTCATTTTGTTTATAAAATTTAAAATCTCGACGGTAATTGGTGATTTGTCAGGAAAAAATGCGAAGAGAGCAATTCAGCAGATGCGGGAGACAAACTCCCAAAAAGGAAATCCAGCCTTTAAACCAAGAAAAAAGAACGAAAAATATAAAAAACGAACGGAAGAATTACTACTTAAGAAGAAAGAAAATGTGACAGAGGCAATCCGACCGGAAACGGGATTGCTAAAAGAAACAATGGCGGTTTCGCAGGAGTCATCATCAGATGAGACGGAATTGCTGGTAAGCGAAGAAACCGCTATTTTGGGGAATGCGACAGAGGCTTTGGAAGATGAGACGGAGATTCTGACACAACAGAAAACAGTGCATATGAAGATGTTGGATGACATTATGCTAGTGCACACAAAAGAACGTATTTCATAAGTAATATTATTACAAATATGAAATAAAAAATAAACAAGGGAGGAAAAGATGAAAAACGGAAAATGTACAAAGCCAAAACGCTTGTTATCCATTTTTCTTGCAGTTCTGGTTGCAGTGTCTATTCTGCCAATGTCCTGGCTTCAGGCATCTGCAGCAACAGAAAAACATCCGGATGCAGTAACCATAACTGTAACAGATGGAAAAGGAAAAGCGCTGGCTGATGCGGTAGTCAATTATACGATTGTGTCGCAGACAGATGTTGAAAATTTAATATCCGGAACTGTAATGACGGACGAAGACGGATGTGCAGAAGTACTGTTTGTGGATGGCTATAAGGAAAATGATTTAGAACTTACCGCACAGGTATCCAAGGAACATTATGAGAGTAATGATACGACTATTGTATCTTTGCCAATTACATCTGCAGATCAGAATTTTGCGGTGTCCTTACGCTGCATGCTGATTGAGAATGTGACGGTGACAGGTGTAACGGAAGCGTATGCAGATGGAAAAAAATTCCCGGCAGCTACCGTGGAGGGTATCGTAACAGATGGTAAACATCCGGATAAGGTAACCTATGAACTGTCTACATATGAAAAAGATGAGACGACTGGGAAGGAACAATGGGTATCAGTGGGAACAACCAGTGAACTTCCACAGATTTCAGAGGTGGGAAAATACAAACTTGCGGTCAGTGTAGACCGTGGGGAACAGTATGAGATTTATCGTACTGAGGTTACGTCAGAAATAACGTTAGGAAAAATAACGGATTATACAATTACACCTTTGAATGGGACCTATACCGGAGCAGAGGAAGAGCAGGAACTTCCAAAATATGATGCTGTAACGGTAACCGGTGGAAGAGAAAACGATAAGGTTACTTATCAGCTTGGTAACGGTGAGAAAACAAAGGCGATTCCACAGATTCAATATGCCGGAACTTATTCTGTGACAGTACGTGTAGAAAGAGAGAATTATGAACCTTTTAAGCAGACGTATACGGCAGTACTTAAGTCAAAGGCAAATGAATATAAGGATACTTGTTCAGAAAATAACAATTATATTAAAAAAACACGAAAAACACAGTTAGATATTGTTCAGACGGATGATCTGCTGAAATTTGAAGAAAATGGTAATATTGTTGTTTCTAAAGAGTATGTGTTTGGAACAAATAATGGTATCATTTCAAACTTGCAGGCATGGAAAGCTAAGAAGGACAACGGCACAATCACTTATAACGCCACTGTTATGGAAGAAGATTCAGAAAACTATGGAATTTCTATAGAACAAGAGAGTGGAGAACTCAGCATTTCCAATTATAAGAAGCTGGCAGAAAAATTAGTGGATAATGACGGTACATTGACTGTAAAAGTAGCTGCTCACAAAACAGCTGGAACAAACTGGGTTAGAAAAGGCTTTGGACATTGGGAACAAAAAGAACTTTATGCGAAAGCAAATGCCAATTACACGATTAATATTCAGTTTGAAGCAACGCCGGAGAACAGTTTTTTTCTGAAGAGCTCTGGAAAAGCAGATGCAGAAACAGTAACTGCCAATGAAGCAGGATGGTTTCAGCAGGCTGTATATGTTGTTCCGGCAGTGGGATATCAGATTGCGAGCGAATGGAAAAATGATGCAGCTAAGACATTAAATGCAATGAGCAGCGTGGTATTTAATGATCAGGGCGAAAGAGAACGTATTGTTTATCTGAAAAATGCAACGACTGGTGGTATTACAGCTCCAATCAAAACTGGTATTGAGAAAATTGACAGTGTAAGACCAGATGCAAAAGATATCGAGGTTACCTATTCTACTTCTACGCCTAAGTTGTTGGATAAAATTTTCCATTTCTATGATAAAACTGGCGTGACAGTAACAATCACAGCAAAGGATGCTACTTCAGGTATCAAAGCACTGAATTGGATCTACACACGTGCTGCAGAGGCCAGTGACAGTAATCTGGAACAGGCCAGCGGAACTCTGACAGATATCAAGAAAGTTGAAACGAATGGGGATAAAAAAGTTTATCAGGCAACATTGCAGCTTCCGGATGCGGCAGAAGATCAGTTAAATGGTAATCTGCAGGTACAGGCAGTGGATGTGGCAGATTTGTCCTCTGATTATATGACGGACACTGACAATATTGTTGTCGTTGACAGTATATCTCCAAAGTTAGATGCATCATACAGTTTCGAAAACGCAACGGAACGTTACCAGAAGTTAGAAGAAGTCGTTAATGGTGAAACGGTTAATCATCATTATACTTCTGATGATGTAACGGTAACGCTGAAAGTAAAAGAAGCAAACTTTTACCCGGAAGATGTAAAGATTACTGTAAATAAAACAGATGTATCAAATAAAACGACAGATGATAAGTTCGATGGGTCAGAACTGAATTGGGAAAAGATTGCAGATAAAAATGCCACAGAAGAAGATGATGGCAAAGACTGGTATCAGGCAGAATATACACTTTCCGAAGAAGGCGATTATGTTGTAACGTTACAGGATACCGATCATTCCGGAAATATCGAAGAAAAAGTCTATACATCAGAGGTTATTACCATTGACAAAACGGCACCAAAAATTGCGTTTGAGGAAGATGCTTCCGTAACAGATAAAACAGATAAAAAAAGAAATCAGAAAGTAACTGTAAAAATTGATGAACGTAATTTCCGTGCAAAAGACGTTTCGGTAACCGGTTCTGCAAAAAATATCAAAGGGGAAGATGATCAGAAGAAGATTGATGCCCTTAATGCGTATCTGCGGCAAGAGGATAGCTGGGAAACAACAGACATTGAACACGAACACGTTGCACAACTGTCTTTGGATAAACTCAAAAAAGTTGTCGGAGATGCAATTTATGATCTGACATTCACCTATCGTGACCTGGCATTAAATAAGCTTGAGGAGTCTGAAAAAGACAGATCCGCAGGGGTGGTTCTGGATCGTGAAGCACCAACGAACGTAAATGTTTCTTATTCTGATAACTATACAACACCAAAGAAAGTGTTCGATAAAGTGGCGGAAGCAGTTACTGGTAAGAGATATTTCTATTATAAGGAAAAAGTAACATTGACATTTACTGCGCAGGATACAGTCAGCGGTGTAGATCACTTTACCTGGTCTTATGAAAAAGAAGCAAATGCAAGTAATGTAAATAAAGATACAGGCGATTCAGCGTATACATTACAGACGGTAGACACAGTTCAAAATCAGGAAAACCTGGATCAGTTTTCAGCAACGGTTGTTTTACCGCGTGAGGAAGCAGATCAGTTAAGAGGAAACTTTATTTATGCGGCAACAGACAAATGTAAGAATGAGATTAAAAATCCAATTGTAGATAATGAAAACGTGATTGTTGTGGATACTAAGGTTCCAACCATGACTGCAACTTATACAATGCCAAGCAGAAAAGTAGGAAATCACTTGTATTACAACAAAAACATTGATCTGACCTTTGCGGTGACAGAAGCAAACTTCTATGCAGAGGATGTAAAAGTTGAATTATCCAGAAATGCAGGTGCAACTTATACAGAGATTACACCGTCATGGACCGATGAGTCAGCAGATCTTCATATTGGAACATACACGATTCCGGCATTGAAAAACCACAGCAATGATGCTGACTACAAGATTCGTGTCACCTATGAAGACCGTAGTGGAAATGCCATGGATGAATATGTGTCAAATGTTATGACCATAGATACAAAAGCTCCGGTAATCAGTGTGTCCTATACAAATAAGGATGTAAAAAATGTATTAGCAGATGTAGAAGGTCATAACAGATCTTATTTCAATGCAACACAGACAGCAATCGTGACAATCAATGAGCACAATTTTGCAGGAAATGAAGTGGATTACACAATCATTGCAAAAGATGTGACAGGAAAAGTACTGAATGCGGATGCATTGTGCCAGAAATCCGGATGGACAGATCGTGGTGATATTCATACGATGACGATTACATATCCTGGAGATGCAAATTATACGTTTGATGTGGCATATACAGATCTGGCAACCAATCAGGCGGCAGATTACAGTGAGGATTATTTTACTGTTGATAAAACAGTTCCATCTGGCATGACGGTAACATACAGTCCGAGTATTTTGGATACTGCATTAAATGGAATCTCTTATGGTTTCTATAATGCAAAAGTAAGAGTTACACTTACTGCCAATGATGACATCGCAGGTGTACATGATTTTAAATATGCATATACCAAAGCGGCAGGTGTAAGTGCAGTAAATGCAGAGCTGATGAATCAGATTATTGATGAATCAGGAATTACATATTCAAATGATAGACGTACTGCAACTTCTGCTTTTGAAATTCCGAGAAGTGCGTTAGGCAATGATACGCAGTTCAACGGAACTGTTCAGTTTACAGCAAAAGACCGTTCAGAAAACGAATCTGGTGAGCTGGCAGATACCAAACGTCTTGTCGTAGATAATATTGTACCGACAGCAAATGTTGAGTATAACACACCTGTTCATCAGGAAAATGGTATTTCTTATTACGATGGAGCTGTTACAGTAACAGTGACAATGAATGAAGCAAACTTCTATCTGGAAGATGTAGTTGTATCTGTTACAAAAGATGGTGCAGTATACAGTGTATCTCCGAGCTGGAGTGATCAGGGAACCGATGTTCATATTGGAACATTTACATTATCTGAGGATGGAGATTATTTCATTACCATGAATTACAGAGATAAATCCAGCAATCAGATGGTGGAATATTCCTCTGAGCAGCTTACTGTAGACACTGAGATTACAGCACCGGTAATTACTGTAAATGGTGAAGAAGCAAATGGAAGAGCATTCAAGGATGATGTAGTTCCAGCAGTATCTTTCAACGATATTAATTTTGACAGTTATAAAGTGACACTGACGAGAACACGTTACGATGTAAAAGATGAGGATGTAACAGAAAAATACATCGGTGGCTCAGTTGCTCTGGATGGTCAGGGTGGAAACGGAAGCTTTGATACTTTTGAAAAAGAAGCAGAAACAGATGGTATTTATACTATGACAGTTTCCATGACAGACAAAGCGGGACATTCCGCAGAGACGACAGCAACCTTTACTGTAAATCGATTTGGTTCTGTATATGTGTATAATGATCAGCTGATTGACCTGATTCAAGATGGTGGAGCATATGTTAAGCCGTCAGCAATCAAGGATGATCTGGTAATTACAGAATATAATGCCGACAGACTTCTGGCAGATTCGCTGGATATTGAAGTTCTGTGTGATGGTAAGCCGACGGATGATACAGATTATTCTGTGACACCAGAAATGAATGATCAGGCATCAATCGGAAGCAGTGGATGGTATCAGTATCAGTATACGATTGCAAAAGAAAATTTTGCAAAAGATGGTGTATACAAGATTGCTGTAGCGTCAAAAGATGCAACTGGAAACAGTCCGGAGACAACAAACTATGAGAATAAAGGGATTCTGTTCCATGTGGACGGAACTGCTCCTGAAATCACAAGTATTGCAGGACTGGAAGATACCATTATCAACGCACAGAGTGTAGATGCAACATACAGTGTTTATGACACGATGGGATTGAAATCCATTAAGGTTCTGGTTGACGGAAATGTGGTAGATGAGATCACTGATTTCTCTGCTGACAGAAATAACTACGAAGGCGATTTTGTAGTTAATGAAAGCAAAGATAAACAGAAAGTAGAACTTGTTGTTACTGATCTGGCAGGTAATGTGACGGATACAGATTCAGAAGAATTCAAAGAAGCTTGTGCGTATGAATTCAATGATGTAGTAACAATTTCTACAAATCCGATGGTACGTGCAATGGCATGGATCAAAGATCATGCAAAAGTGATTGCAGGTACAGTAGCAGTGGTAGCAGCCATTATAGCAGGTATTATTGTACTTATGTTAAATTGCAAAATGGTTCGATGAAAGTGCTAAGACATGGAATCGCAAAGCGTTGTTTGAGGCTGTTTGGAATGGTGATTCGGATACGATCACACAGGAAATGAACAAATTATTGCGCAAAACTATCAGCTATTATGATTATCGAGAGGATTTTTATCATGCATTAGAATTTGAAGATGAGTACGATCATATTTTCTGTTATGGAATTTCCTTCTTTAAGAAGCGTTGCATTGTGAAGAAAAAATAAGGTGAAGCAATGCATGATATTTACTATACCGGATCAGACCTTGCCAGTTGTAATGGATTGCCGTATAATAAAAAAGGTTGTTGTAACCAGAAAAAGATAAATGAGGTAAAGTTATGGATCGTTATTTAGAAAATATAGAGCATAAAGCGGCAGTTCTGTGTGATGCGTTGCCATACATTCGTGATTTTGTTCACAAAGTAATCGTGATAGAATATGACTGTGGTGAATGGCTTTCCGGTGTGGAAGAAAAGAAAATGATCAAGGATATTGTATTGCTGAAAAGTATCGGTGTGATTCCAATTGTGGTACATCGTACCCAGATGGGAGTAGACAAATTCCGTGAAAATAAACGTATTGCGAAACTGTTAGAGCTGTATGACACAAAAGCAATCGGTATCTGTGGAGTAGACATTGAGACAATTCAGATGATGATCAAAAATGATTATATTCCGGTTATTGTTCCAAATGATATTGATAATGAGATGGAACATATTGATCCACGGGATACGGCTCTGGAAGTGGCTGTAAAGATGCAGGCAGACAAGCTGATCTATCTTTCCAGATATCCGGGTATTTATACGGATGATACACGTAGTGACGTATATCCGCGCATTACGGTAGATGAGGTAGAAGAATTAAAGAAAACGCGTCATTTTCAACCGGATTTCATGGATTATCTGCAGCATTGTATTGATGCAGTCAATCAGGGAGTAAACCGTGCGCATATTCTGGATGGCAGAATTGAGCATGTGTTGCCAATCGAATTTTTCAGTATTGACGGAGCGGGAACCGTTCTGATCAAAGATGAAAAAACCTTGTATCAACATGAATTGTAAAATTTTGTTTATAGGGTCTGAGTTTATTTTCTCTCAGCGAGCGATTGTTAGCCGCGGAGATATAATAAACTCAGACCCTTTCAATACCCTAAATTTTTTATCACACAAACAAGTATTTCACCAGATAAGACGCCAGCCACGCCATATGCTGTTTCCTGTCGTTTTCAAAATCCAGAAATTTCTTTTCTTCCGGCAGTGAATCTTGCAGATTCTCTGCTCTGGTGGACAGCAGATAGGATTTGATGATCAGCTGATCAATCTGGTGACGCCGCATATCTTCTCCGGGTGTGGTATGAGCATCCACTTCTGTCAGTTTTGTACGGATGCTTTTCAACAGTTCGAACAGATACTGCATCTGCTTCCGAATACGAACCGGGAAAATATATTTATTGGCAAGTAAAGCAATTCCCGCACCTGTAAGAGTATAGACCAGACGCTGCAGCAGGACAATGGGAACGCTGCTGTCTATGGACTGAAGTGCCAGTGCCGAGCAGGTGATAAAGGCAACCATCGGACCGTAGCCGTCGGCGGCATAGATCATAAAGTTTGCCACTGTCATAATGACAACTCTGGAAGCAAAATCCGGAAACAGTGTGAAAAATACAAAGCACAGTAAAATGCCGGCCATGGTGCCAAATATACGCTGCCGAACTCTCTGTACGGTGTGTTCCGTAAATGGAATCATCATGAAAAAGACGGAAATTACAAGCCAGTAAATATTATTGCTCTGCCACAGGTAGGAAATCACCAGACACGGCGTCAGTATGATCACCTGACGGAGTGCAAAGCGAAGCCGCATATTTCGAATATCCGGTTTTTGCACACGAAACGTCAGTTTGCAGTAGTCTGCAGTTGGTTCCGTGGTCAGAAACTGGGGATAAAATTTTGCATAAATTTCCTCTGCACATGCGAGATTTTCCTCCTGTTCCGGATGACTGGTCAGATAATTGATTACCTGAAATACAAGTATAAAGCGGCAGTACCAGTTGATTTTTCCTTTGTGACGCAATGTTGCACGATTGTAAGAATAAATCTCCATGCTGCATTTTTGATTAATCTCGCATAGCTTTTTATGAACCGGAAGAAGATTTTCTATGTTTTCTGCAAGAGATGAAGCATCACCGTCCTTATCTGTAAGGTCAAGCAGTTGTCTGCAAATCTCAAATCCCTCCTGAATCAATCCGGTTAAGCGTTTTTGCGTATTTTCCTTGCGGGAAAGCAGCCAGGAAAATAAAAATACAATGGCGAAACTTGACAACAGGGCAAGTAAACGGTTCCCCAAAGCTGGAACGGTATGCACCGGTGCAATCTGGAAAAAGATCAGTGCCATGCCTGCCGGAAAATAATTGTTCGGATTATATTCGTCGATCAGCAGGTAAGCCAGCCAGAACAGCGCCGCCGCATTGATCAGAATGCAGAGCGGAAGATTGATGACGGCAAGAAATGAAAAAAATGCCATGATCATATAGACGCCGAAATTCCGAATCAGACATTCATAATGATTGCACATATTTCGGTAACGCAGAAATGAAAGGGTCGCAAAAGGACCGATCATTGTATTTTCCATACCAAAGAAAAAATATGTGATAAAAAATATAATCGTAGCAACAATGGTTGGCGCAATGGCCGAATGCATCAAGTTTTTCTGCTTTTCTAATAGTTTCAAAAAATCACCTCATATCAATTTTAAGAAGAAAAAAACAGTAAGTCAATGGAAATTTTTTGAGAAGTGTGGTAAACTAAAAACCAAATAGGCTCTTGTGGTACGTATGTCAGATTTTTGAGGAAGATGGCAGATAGATAGTATTAAATGATCTGTAAAAAGCAGAACAAAAAAAGGTTTAATGAACTTCGAAAATTACAGAAGCAGGTGTGCCACGGGAGATAAATATGGAAAGAAAAGAGGTGCATTTATCATATGAGAATAGGAATGGGTTATGATGTGCATAAGCTGACAGAGGGACGTAAGCTGATCCTTGGTGGTGTGGAAATCCCGCACGGTCTGGGACTGCTGGGACACTCTGACGCAGATGTGTTACTGCATGCGATCATGGATGCATTGCTTGGGGCAGCGGCACTGGGAGATATCGGAAAACATTTTCCGGATACGGACGAGCGGTATCGCGGAATTTCCAGTTTAAAGCTGCTGGAGCATGTGGCAGAATTGCTGGAGGAAGAACATTATATTATAGAAAATATCGACGCGACGGTCATCGCGCAGAAACCGAAGCTGAGACCGTATATTGAGCAGATGGAGCAGAATATTGCGGATACGCTTCACATTTCTAAGCGTCAGGTCAACGTCAAGGCGACCACAGAGGAACATCTGGGATTTACCGGCAGAGAAGAAGGTATTTCTTCCAATGCGGTGTGTCTGTTGTCTACGATTTATGAAAACAGCGTAGCAGTTGGGGACAGCGCGGCAGGCTGCCCGGGATGCGGAGGCTGTCATTGAGGATGCGCTATCTGACACAGGGCGAAAAAGAGAACAGTCGCAGACTTTATGAGTGTTGTTTCCCGGAAGACAGTCAGAAATTTGTGGATTATTATTATCAGGAAAAATGCAGGGATAATGAGATTGCAGTGATTGAAGCGTGTGGAAATATTGTTTCTATGGTACATGCCAATCCATTTACGGTAAGCTGTTGTGGTACACAGGCAGAGGTGCATTATATTGTGGCAGTGGCTACTGCTCCTGAGTATCGGCGCAGAGGCTATATGCGTCAGCTGATGCAGCAGGTTTTGCGTGATTGCCGGGAACGCGGCGAAGCATTTTCCTTTCTGATGCCGGCAGATCCGGCTTATTATGAGCCATTGGGATACCGCTACTGGAACAATCAGTATGTGTGGGAGTTTCCCAAAAAGCAGGAATTGCTGCTAAAGGGATTATGCCAAAATCCAGAATATCAGTCCGATGATGATCCAAAAGCGCTGGCACAGATGGCAAATGGGATACTTGCAGATCAGTTTGACCTTTACATTCTGCGAAATGCATCGTATTATGAACGGATAGAGAAAGAACAGGAAAGCGAAGATGGCGGGGTATATGTCTGGTATGATGAGCAAAAAACTCTGGTTGGAAGTGTTTTTTATGCTAAAGAAGACGGATTTGAACTCCGGGAACCGATACTGGCAGACGTGAGAAAACAGCAGATTCCCGATAAAGCTAGTTTAGGCAAAGCTGATTTAGATAAAGGTAATTCTGATCAGGACAAACTGTTGCTTGGAGAAAGAAAAGATGACAGTTTTTATGTAACAGAGCGAAAAAAATCTGTGATGATGGGGAGAATTACAGATTTACCGGTATTTGTACAGATGCTGCGCTCAGAAAAGCCCTATGAAGAAATTTTACAGATCAGGGATGACATATTACCGGAAAATAATGGCATTTTTCGGATTTATATAGATAAAACAGGCGGAAGGGCAGAGAGAGCAGATGCTTGCGAAAATGCCAGAGCCATGGATATAGCAACATTTGGTCAACTGATGTTTGACAGGTTACGAATTTTTGTTAACGAGTTGGTCTGACCATGGAGGTAAGAAAGATGTTAAAATTTGAAGAGATTATCAGTAAATTTCAGATAGAAGGGGAAATTACCGATGTAAAACCGCTTGGTCATGGAACGGTAAACCATACGTATGAGATCGTTTGCGGCGGAGAGCATTATGTACTTCAGGAGATGAACCATATTGTGTTCAAATATCCGACAGAAGTTATGAATAATCTTTTTCTGGTCACAGAATATCTGAGAGATGCGATTGAGCGGGAAGGACGGGATCCGGAACTGGAGGCACTGACCTTTATCCGCACGAAAGCGGGAAATCAGTTATTACAGACCGAGGAAGGCAGTTATTTCCGTCTGTATCGTATGATCTGTTGTGGTGAGGAGATGCAGAAGCCGACCACGCCGGAAGAGGCTTATGAGGCAGCAAAGGCAGTCGGTGAGTTCCATCGCCGTCTGCGTGATTTTGACAGCAGCCAGCTTGGTGCTACTGTGCCAAAACTGCACGATATGCGAAATGCCATGAGACAGCTTCTGGATGCGGTTCGTGCGGATATCTGTTTCCGTACGTCTGACTGTCAGGAGCAAATTCAGTTCGTGCTGGATCGTTCCAAACAGCTCAACCAGATTCAGGATGCAATGGAATCCAAACAGATTCCGCGCCGTGTGACACATAATGATACCCGTTACAGCAATGTGCTGATTGACAGTGACAGTAAAAAGTCCATCTGTCTGATCGATCTGGATACGGTGATGTCCGGTGCATCGATTCTTGATTTTGGTGACGCAGTACGCGCAGGAGCGGCTACGTTTACAGAAGATGAAAAATTTGGCAATATTGAGCTGGATCTTGATCTGTATCGTGGCTATGTACAGGGTTACTGCCATGAGATGGGAAGAATTCTGACTGCAAAAGAAAAAGAACTGATGGTATACGCCGTATGGCTGATGGCGATGGAGAGCGGTATCCGCTTTCTGACAGATTATCTGAGCGGCGATCGGAATATCACGAATTTTTCCGATGAGCGCCAGAATCTGTACCGTGCGGTTAATCAGTTTTTCTTAGTACTTGATATTGAAGAAAAGAAAGAGCAGATGAATGAGATTACAGCTGCGGTTCTGATGAAAAAATAGCACATGAAGGAATAGAAGTTGTTCTACTGAAATGATAGTATACAGTTACAGAAGATAAAAATATTTTTCAGAAAAATAAGTGCATCGAAAAAGTACATTTGGAAAGAGCAAGGAAATATATATTGAGAAAGGAGAGCGGGGCAACCTGCTTACATGGAATGAAACTTTATAATACACTGACAAAACAGAAAGAAGAATTTGTACCGTTACACGAGGGAAAAGTAAGCATGTATGTGTGCGGACCGACCGTATATAACTTTATCCATATCGGAAATGCGCGACCGATGATCGTATTTGATACTGTCCGCAGATATATGGAGTACAAAGGATATGAAGTAAATTATGTATCCAACTTCACCGATGTAGATGACAAGATCATTAAAAAGGCCATTGAGGAAGGCCGCAGCGCGGAGGAAGTATCTCAGCAGTACATTGAAGAATGCAAAAAAGACATGCATGACATGAACGTAAAACCGGCAACTACCCATCCTCTGGCAACACAGGAGATTCAGGGCATGCTGGATATGATCAGCACTTTGATTGAAAAAGGATATGCTTACGCGGCAGCAGACGGAACCGTTTACTACCGCACCAGAAAATTCAAAGATTACGGAAAACTTTCCCACAAAAATATCGATGATTTGGAAGCAGGACACAGAAATATTCAGGTAACCGGTGATTTGAAGGAAGATCCGCTGGATTTCGTACTGTGGAAACCGAAAAAAGACGGCGAGCCGTATTGGGAGTCTCCGTGGTGTCAGGGACGCCCGGGCTGGCATATTGAGTGTTCTGTTATGTCCAAAAAATATCTGGGCGATGAGATCGACATTCATGCCGGTGGCGAGGATCTGATTTTCCCACATCATGAGAATGAGATCGCACAGAGTGAAGCTGCAAACGGAGTACCATTTGCAAAATACTGGCTGCACAATGCGTTTTTAAATATTGATAACAAAAAAATGTCCAAATCTCTCGGAAATTTCTTTACCGTAAGAGAGATTGGCGAGAAGTATGACCTTCAGGTGCTGCGTTTCTTCATGCTTTCTGCTCATTACAGAAGTCCGTTAAACTTCAGTGCAGATCTGATGGAAGCTGCAAAGAGTGGTCTGGAGCGTATCGTGACAGCAGCAGAGAACCTGCAGAGATTATCCGGAAGCACAACCGGTGAGCTGACAGAGAAAGAAAAAGAACTTTTGACACAGTCTCATGTATATCAGGAAAAATTCGAGGCTGCTATGGATGATGATTTCAATACAGCCGATGCCGTATCTGCAATTTTTGAGTATGTCAAATTCTGCAACACCAATGCAAGCGGTGAAAACAGTAAAGCATACATTGATGCATTATATGCAAAATTAAAAGAGCTGTGTGATGTACTTGGAATCATTGTAGAAAAAGAAGCTGAAATTCTGGATGAGGATATCGAGAAACTGATCGAGGAGCGTCAGACAGCAAGAAAAGAGAAAAACTTTGCCCGTGCCGATGAGATTCGTGATGAACTCGCTGCAATGGGAATTATTCTGAAAGATACAAGAGAAGGAGTTACATGGAAAAGAGCATAGATACAGCAGCACTGCCGATTTTCAGTGCAATCCGTGAAACATTTGATATTCGAAAAGGAGATATCCGGGCTTATTCGCCGCTGACGCTGGCGTATATCGGAGATGGCATTTACGATCTTGTGATCCGGTCCATGATCGTGGCGCAGGGCAATACGAAGGCAAGCCAGCTTCACCAGCATACGAGCCATCTGGTAAAAGCACATTCCCAGTCGGCCATGATGGAGTATCTGCTTCCGGTACTTTCCGAGGAGGAAGAAGCCGTATATAAGAGGGGACGGAATGCAAAATCTCCGACTATGGCAAAAAATGCCAGCATGAGTGATTATCGCCGGGCAACGGGATTTGAGGCTCTGATGGGATATCTGTATCTGGCAGACCGGGTTGACCGGATTCTGGAGCTTACGGTTCTGGGACTGGACGGTCTGGAGAAAGAAGAAAAACTGCATCAGCATCATTAGGAATCTGTTCAGAAATTTGACAGAAGTTTAAATAAATCAGGAAGTCCCCTGCTTCAATTGCGAAAAAGTAATAAGTTATGGGGACTTGCTTAATATCAGGAGAAACATATATGAGATATGAAGAATTAACCATCGAGGGCAGAAATGCAGTTCTGGAAGCATTTCGTTCCGGCAAGACCATTGATAAGGTGTTTGTGCTGGAAGGCTGTCAGGATGGTCCGATTAAAACAATTTTAAGAGAAGCAAAAAAACATGGCACCATGGTAAAATTTGTTTCCAAAGACCGTTTGGACAATATGTCTGAGACAAAGAAACATCAGGGTGTGATTGTTTATGCGGCAGCATATAATTACGCAACGGTAGAGGATATTCTGGCAAAGGCTGAGGAAGCCGGAGAACCACCATTTATCTTCCTGCTGGATGGAATTGAAGATCCGCATAATCTGGGCGCAATCATCCGTACTGCGAACCTTGCAGGTGCACACGGGGTCATTATCCCGAAAAACCGTGCGGTTGGACTGACTGCAACCGTAGCAAAAACTTCTGCCGGAGCATTGAATTATACCCCGGTGGCAAAAGTAACAAACTTGAGTACAACCATGAAAGAACTGAAAAAACAGGGACTCTGGTTTGTGTGTGCCGATATGGACGGAGAAGTAATGTACCGTCAGAACCTGACCGGACCGATCGGACTGGTGATTGGAAATGAGGGTGATGGTGTCAGCAAACTGGTGCGTGAAAACTGTGATTTTACCGCATCCATTCCGATGAAGGGTGACATTGATTCTCTGAATGCATCAGTGGCAGCAGGTGTTCTGGCTTATGAGATCGTACGCCAGCGGTTACAGAAAAAATAAGAGATTCTGAAAAACAGATGGATAAAGAATACGGGCAGGGAAATAACAGATACAAAAATGTATCCGGAAATGTTTTGTATTCGTTTTAGGATCATCAGATAGAAATGGAATAAGAATATATGGAAAAACGGTATGAAGTCTTGACGGACGAAGAACTGATAGAAAAATTACGCGCCGGGGAATCCGGTGTCATGGATTTTCTGCTGGAAAAATATAAATATCTCGTTCGTAAAAAGGCAAATGCTGTTTTTTTGCTGGGCGGAGATACAGATGATCTGGTGCAGGAAGGGATGATCGGATTGTTTAAGGCAGTCCGCGATTTCGACAGCAGTCAGGGGAGCTTTTATTATTTTGCAGATCTGTGTATTGGCAGGCAGATTTATCATGCCATCGAGGCTGCCAGCCGAAAGAAACACGGTCCGTTAAATTCGTATATTTCTCTTTCGGAGGAATCGTCGGATATGACAGGTGTTCCACTGGCAGAAAGCCTTTCCCTGCGGGAAGACAATCCCGAGCAGATTCTGATCGAACGGGAGAATGTGGCACAGTTTCTGGAGGAAATTCGTTCCAACTTAAGCCCGTTAGAGCAGAAAGTATTAACGGATTATCTGGATGGCATGAATTACCGCCAGATTGCAGAAAAATGGAACAAGCCGGAGAAATCCATTGATAATGCCCTGCAGCGGGTCAAATCCAAAGTACAAAAACTCAGATTCCGTAAGTGAAATTGACCGGATCTAAAAACAACTGAATATGTGGCGGGAAAAATGTAAATATCAGGAATGCTGCCAACAGTACGAACAGGAGCAGGAAAGCGGCAAGGGTTGTCAGTTTCAGTGGATGTTCCAGAAAACGAGTGCTGGCATAAAAAGTCAGAAAGACACTGACGGCAAAGATGGCAATGTCAACCGGGAAAAATTCTTTGCCGATGATGCCGGTATAAGTGTAGAAACTGACCGGAATAAAGGCAAGTCCGCAGAAAAGTCCCAATACGCGGGCTGTAAGCAGATCCTTAGAGGAAGAACCATATTTTTTGTATTCCCAGAGAAAATACAGAAAAGACGGGAAAAAGAGGAGCTTCATATGTTCCCAGGTAGATTCGTTGACTGCACTGAACAGACCTGCCACAGGTGCTTCCCGCAGCCATGAAAAACTGAAATGCAGCAGAGTCCCAAGGATCAGAACAAAAAAAAATCCGATTTTGTTTGATTTTTTCAGAAAATTGTTTACAAATTGAATCATAAAAATGCCTCCATATATGATAAAAGATGTATGAAAACAGTGTGTTTTTTCACACATTTCCTGTATCAGTATATGCAGGCATTGTAGGATTCAGAACCAAAAATTGTAGTTATAACTTTTGTATTTGTAAGAGAAAGAAGTATGTTATTTATTTTTTAATTCTGCCAAGAAAGCGTATATGAGGAATTTCTTTCTGTTAAAAGAGAAATTTGCCTTGTTTAGAGCAGTTCACGATAGATACGCAACGTATTTTGATAACAGATTTTTTCAATCTGAGTCGGTGTTAAGCCGGCTTTTTTCATTTTTTGAACCAGCTTTGGCATAATGCTGCAGTCCGGAATGTCAGCGTAGCGGTCGATTCCGTCAAAATCAGAGCCAAGGGCAACGAAATCTTCCCCGCCAAGATTTATCATGTATTTCATGTGCTGTACCGCCAGATCCAGATAAGTTTCATTCGCGTCTGGAGCTCCGAGAAAATGCTGGCAAAAATTGATACCGGCGATGCCACCGCGTTTTGCCAGTTTGCGGATCATGTCATCTGCTAGGTTTCGTGGAGCAGTGCACAGGCTGCGGGCATTGGAGTGGCTTGCCACAAATGGTTTTTTTGTATGAGCAAGGACATCATAAAATCCTGCATCAGACAGATGGGAGACATCGATGATCATTCCGAGATGCTCCATTTCTTCCAGAAAGCAGATGCCCTGTTCTTTTAGGCCTTGTTCCCGTTTGTTTGGATATCCAAGGGAATTTTCGTGATTCCAGGTAAGTGTCATCATGCGCATGCCAAGCCGATACAGAATGTGCAAAAATTCCGTTTTTCCAAGGGTAATCTGTCCTTCCTCTCCGGTTAACAGCGCAGACATGACACCGTCGGACTGATTTTTTTCAATGTCAGCAAAGCAGCGGACCGGACGAATGATATCGTGATGTGCGTCCATTTCGGAATAAAACAGATCGATCATTTCCAATGCGTCCTGAAGAGGAGTCTGAGTCTCTGCCAGATTGATGAATACTGCAAAATTCTGAAGCAGATAATTGCTTTGCTGCATCCAATCCAGTGAAATCTGAGTGAGGTTCTGATCTAAACCGTAGGATTCTCCCTGACGTTTCTGATGAAGCAGGGCAGAGAGGGTGTCACAGTGCATATCAATGATTTTCATGGTAAAAAGACCTCCGTTATGGTAAAATTATTAGTAATTATATTTATATATACTTATCGTGGTGTTCGTGAAAAATTCACATATAGCTATTATACTAGATGTAATATAAAATAGATAGAAAAAATCCAATGCTGAAAGTGCCGGAAAAAGAAATATGTTACTGGATGTAGAGTAGAATAGGAAGAATGTTACTGAATGTAGGGTAGAATAAGAAGAAATGTGACACCCGGATGTGATCTGAAGTAACATAGATGAACTGTGATAATAAAAGTAGTATAAAATAAACAGAAAGAATGGAGAAGATATACTTTATGGATGACAGAAGATTTTTTTCAAAAATTGGAATGAGTTACTTTGTTATGGCGCTGTTAACGACGGGAATACAGCTTGTCGTGTCGCTGATCATAGCGGTAGCAGCACCGGAATGGAGTGATCTGGCAATTGTAAACTGGCTGGTATCACTGATTCCGCTGTATCTGATTGCAATTCCGGTTTGCTTTAAAATGTTACACTCACTGCCGGCAATGCAGTTGTATCAGAATAAATTAAAACCGGGACGGTGGTTTCGAATTTTATGTATCAGTATTTTTATCATGTATGTAGGAAATATTATTGGAAATATCGTGTGTACGCTGATCACGCGGGCAACCGGACTGGATCTGACACTGGGATTGGACAGTTTGATGACCGGAGGAAGTGTATGGTACAACCTGCTGTTTACTGTGATTTTGGCACCGATCATGGAAGAATTCATTTTCCGTAAAGCACTGATAGACCGCACAATCGTGTATGGGGATAAGGCGACTGTGCTGTTGTCCGGTTTGATGTTTGGTCTGTTTCACGGCAATTTCCATCAGTTTTTCTATGCGTTTGGATTGGGGTGTGTGCTGGCATATGTATACATCCGCACCGGAAAGCTCAGGTATACTATCGCACTGCATATGTCCGTGAATTTCTTGGGCGGTTTTTTATCTTCGTGGCTTCTGGAAAAAATGGATTATGCTTCATGGCTTTCACAGAATCCATATGATTCCGTTGATCTGATCTTTAATCATGCGGGACCATTACTGGCATTGATTTTGTTGGAACTTGGAATGATCGGACTTGCCATTGCAGGACTTGTATTTTTTATCCAGTCGGTGAAAAAACTGGAGTGGCGTACCGGGGAATATGAGAAACCAGCTGGAAAAATGGCAGGGGTAATGTTTGGAAATCCGGGCATGCTATTATTTATTGCTGCCTGTGTGGGACTGTTTATCATGTCGATGCTGTGATGAAGTTAGGAAAAAACCGGCAGATGGATCACAGCTCCATCATGCCGGACATAATGCAACTGCCTGAGGCACCGGCGGCTTCTAATTCCTGTCACTGGGCATTATCCAAATCAGGTTCATGGGTCGAAACTCCAAACTTCCTCTCAGCCTAGTATATAAGCCCCACGTATGTGATTACAGGACTGAGTATAAAAATAAATGGGAAAAGGTCAATAGATTTTTGAAAAAAAGATGGAAAAATATAAATTGTGTTAAAATTCTGACAAAACAATCTTTTTGAGGAAAAAGACAAATGGGAAAAGTGTTGACAGTATGGGGAAAATATTGTATATTAAACAAGTCAGTGATTACTGAACAGGCTGCCGTGGCACAGTAGGTAGCGCACCTCATTGGTAGTGAGGAGGTCACGGGTTCGATTCCCGTCGGTAGCTTATAGCCGGAAACTGGAGGTCATCAGTTTCCGGCATTTTTTGTATTGTATTATGGAAAAATGTGCTGATAATTTTGGAATTTGATATAAGCAATAGAAAAAATAAGTGAATCAGGTATGTGAAAAGCAGGGAGAGAAACAATGGCAGTAAAAATTGATGATATGATAAATGTACTGGTAGTGTACAATTCAGAGGATGCAGACGCGGTAGAAGTACGCCTGCGAATGGAGAAGATTTTCTGTGCACGGAAAAAAGTGGGTTCCGGAAAACACGGGAATTTTTTGATGGCAATGAATAATTTTGGCGATGAGATCTATGTTGATCCGGAGGATGAAGCTGCTGCCCGTGAGGTGATTGCAAAATGGCGTCAGGACAGACAGGAAGAACGCGAAAATCAGGAACAGGAACCGGCAGATGAGCTGATCGAGAAAAAGCATCAGATGCTTGCGCCACGTATTATGGCAGGGATTGTTCTGGTTGTGATCGTTGCTTTATATATTTCAAGATTGGGTTAAAGAAATGAACGATCTGCAGATTGAATACTTTCTGGCTGCAGCCAGAAACATGAGTTTTTCAAAGGCGGCACAGGAATTATTTGTGTCACAGCCGGCCATCAGTCGTCAGATTCTGGCATTAGAGCAGGAACTTGGCTGTCCGCTGTTTGAACGGTTAAACAGAGGAATCGTGCTGACAGCAAATGGTGAGATGTTTTATGATTTTTTTGAGCGATATCGGACGGAACTGGCAGATCTCAAGCTGAGGGCGAAGCTGTCTCTGGAAAATAAAAATCGGGTGATTCACCTTGGGGTGCTTAATAACTGGAATATTTCGGGGATCATTCTGCCGGTATTGCAGGAATTTGCCCGGCAATATCCAGATATCAAGGTGGAGGTTAACAGCTATGAGCCGCGAAGTTCTCAGGAAGCACTGCAAAGTGGCAAGGAGGATGTCATCGTCACTATTGAACCAAAGATCCTGAACATTCAGGGGATTATGCATGCGAAGGTCATTGACCTTCCGCGTGTGCTGATCTATAGCACGGCAAATCTGCCGGACCCGGAGAAAAAGCTGACGCCGTATGATTTTCGTGAGGATGAATTTTTAGCGGTGGCAGGAGAAGACAATGATTTTGTGACAGATTTGATTCGAAGCGTGTGCAAACCTTACGGTTTTACACCAAAGATTCAGCCGGTCCACAGTACGGATGCCATGATCATGGGGGTTCAGTGCGGACTTGGCGTGGCAGTTACAGATGTATGGAGCAGAGCACTGGATAATCCGGGATTTGCCTTTCTGGTGTTGGAATCCACCCATCCGCTCAGCGTGGTGTGGAAAAACGAGGAAAAAGATCCGGCAATTGACTGCTTTGTGGAATTATTAAAAAATTCCATTCAGCAATATCGCTGACTTTATGCGCAAAAAGATTTCTGCCAAAATTTGACAAAAAATAAAAAAGTGAATTGTCGGAACAGATAAAATATTAAAATGGAGACCTGATATAACAAAATGGTTATAACAGTCTCCTTTTTATTCTATTTGACGTATGAAAGAATGTGTTTTAAAATAAAGTCACTAAAAAAGAAGGAGGCAGAATTATGGCAGACAAATTTTATGCCAAGGGACCGGGAAATAACGGTTATATCAAGAACCTGGAAGTTCTCGATTTCAACCCTTGGAATGGTAAAAGTGGCGTTTTCCAGATGCAGGTTTACAAAACCGCAGAAGGAAAATACTATCTGTATGGTTCCTGTTTTGGCGGTACACAGAATGGTGTGCTGATCGCTGATATTACAGATCCGGAACATACCAGATTTGTAAAACATCTGCAGTTACTGGATCCGGAAGAGTATCCGACTACCTCTACACCAAAGATTCAGGTAGCAGATGATCTTCTGATCTGTGCAATGACCGCTGGTTCAGGACCGGGTGCATTAGTAGAGCAGAGCGAACTTATGAATATGAAATGCCAGGCTGGTATCCAGATCTGGAGTCTGAAAGAAGATCCGGAGAATCCGAAATATTTAGGATACTGGGATTGCGGAGTACCTCACTCCATTGGTGTTCATCGTTTCATGTACAACGGAGGTCCTTACGTATATCTTTCCTGCGAATCCGAGCGTTTCGAAGGTATGATCATGCGTATCGTAGATATCTCTGATCCGACAAATCCGCATGAGGTTGGTAACTGGTGGGCTCCTCATCAGTTTGTAGACGGATATCCTTGCAGAACTGTTGATCATCATGCAGGACATGTTCCGTCCTTCATGGACAAAGGATGGATGCATGGACCGCCATTCAGACGTGACGATGGAATTATGTTCTGTGGTTACGGTGGAGATGGTCTGTATGTTCTGGATGCAAAAGACGTGACACGTCCGCATCTGTTAGGACAGCTGAAATTTATGCCGGCATTCTCAAGCCATCTGGCAGGAGCACGTACTCATACAGCATTACCGCTGCCAGGACGTGATTTCTGCGTAGTTACAAACGAGGGTGAGAGATTCCAGTTCTTCCCGGAAGGATCCATCAAAGAGGCACAGGCTATGAATAACATTCATATGGTTGATGTCAGTGATCCGACACACCCGACTCTGGTTGCAGAGTTCCCATATCCGGAAGTACCGGAAGACTTCCCGTATCCAAACTTCAACGTAATGAACCTTGGATGTCAGGGACCGTTCGGACCGCACAACCTGCATGAGCCGATGAGCAACAAGCCATGGCTGGAGCAGAGAGGCGACAGAGTATACTGCTGTTATTTCGCAGCAGGTCTGCGTATCTATGATGTATCTGATCCTTACTACATCAAAGAACTCGCATACTTTATCCCACCAAATCCGAATAAAAAACCGGAAGATTCCTTCTTCCCGGGATTACCGGGTCCACGTAATGCAATGACAGAAGATTGCTGTGTAGATGACAGAGGATATATCTATGTAACCTGCTTCGATGATGGTTTCTATGTATTAAAGAGAACCGGAGCAGCAGACAACTAAGGAAATGCTGACCAGTCAGTATTCCTTCCGTTAATTTAATTGATTGCACGGATTTATAGTGGAAATTATTACTTCGTAAAGTAAATCCGGCACAGAAACGCACAAGATGCGTTTCTGTTAAAAAATAAACGTTAAGATAAAAACAGCCCATCGTCGGGAGAAAATCCGGACGACGGGTTGTTTTTTTTTGTTGTTTTGTGTATGATGGATAGCGAGAGAAAAAGTGATACGACAAGGAGAAAACAAAATGAAAAAAGAACCATTTGTTACAAAAGAGCAGATCGAAGAGATTGTAAAATCTTATCCGACTCCTTTCCATTTATATGATGAAAAAGGGATCCGTGAGAATGCAAAGGCAGTGAAAGAAGCATTTGCATGGAATCCTGGCTTCCGTGAGTATTTTGCTGTAAAAGCGACTCCAAACCCATTTTTATTAAATATTTTAAGAGAATATGGTTGTGGTGCTGACTGTTCTTCCATGACAGAACTGATGCTGTCCCATGAGATCGGAATGTCCGGTGAGGAAATCATGTTCTCCTCTAACGATACACCGGCAGAAGAATTTGTATACGCAAATGAAATCGGTGCAACCATCAATCTGGATGACTTTACACATATTGAGTTTCTGGAAAAAACCATTGGTGAGTTCCCGAAAACAATGAGTCTTCGTTACAATCCGGGTGGCGTGTATACACTGAGCAACGGTATCATGGATAACCCTGGTGATGCAAAATACGGATTTACCAAAGAACAATTATTTGAAGGATATAAGCTTCTGAAAGAAAAAGGCGTAGAGCGTTTCGGTATCCACGCATTTTTAGTAAGTAATACCGTTACAAATGATTATTATCCGACACTTGCCCGTACTTTATTTGAGTTATGTGTGGAGATCAAAGAAAAACTTGGCATCAAGATCAGCTTTATCAATCTGTCCGGCGGTGTTGGAATTGCATACAAACCGGATCAGGTTCCAAATGATATCCGTGTGATCGGTGCAGGTGTTCAGAAAGTATATGAGGAAGTACTTGTTCCGGCTGATATGGGCGATGTAGCTATCTACACAGAAATGGGCAGATTTATGATGGGACCGTATGGCTGCCTGGTTACAAAAGCAATCCATGAGAAACATACTTACAAAGAGTATATCGGTGTGGATGCTTGCGCAGCAAACCTGATGCGGCCGGCTATTTACGGAGCATATCATCATATTACCGTTGCAGGTAAAGAGGATGCACCGTGCGATCACAAATATGATGTAGTTGGTTCCCTTTGCGAGAACTGTGATAAATTTGCAGTAGACCGTATGCTTCCAAAGATCGATATGGGAGATTATCTGGTCATTCATGATACTGGTGCACATGGATTTTCCATGGGATATAACTACAATGGACGTCTCCGCTCTGCAGAAGTACTGCTGAAAGAAGATGGAAGCGCGCAGCTGATCCGTCGTGCAGAGACTCCGAAGGATTACTTTGCAACCTTCGATTGCTTTGATATTATCAAAGGATTGGTATAGGGTGATTCATGATTGTACAAAATGTAAAATTTTTCTTGCATTTTGTATACATGTATGATATGATTAGTGTGTTCGGTAAAAACCGAACATAATGCCGCTGTGGCGGAATTGGCAGACGCACTTGACTCAAAATCAAGCGGGTAACTCCGTGCCGGTTCGAGTCCGGCCAGCGGCATTTGTTTTTGATAAAGAGGTGTGCTGAGACAGCACACTTTCTTATTATTACAAGAATATTAAAGAAAATAGAAGATAATCCGACATTGGAACTATTTCTAATAGTATTTCAATATCGGGTTTTATATTCTATACTATAAAAGAACTAAAAACTTAACAAAATAAAGCATCGAACGCAAGGGGGCGAAAGCATGAATGACAGAACGAACAAATATTATTTGACAACAGCGGAAATGCTTGTAATGCGTGCAATCTGGCTTGCAGATCACGATCTGGTTCTGAATGAGGTAGTAAGAGATTGTAATGCAGCTTATGGCAAGGATTGGAAACCACAGACGGTAAGTACTTATTTAAGTCATTTGGTTCAGAAACAGTTTTTACGTATGGATCGTAACGGAAAGATTTACAGTTATCATCCAATTGTAAAGGCACAGGATTATATGAAATATAACGTACAGAATTTCGTGGAATTCTGGGGATTATCTCCGGCAGAGATGATGAAAAATTATCTCCAGATCAGGGGATCAACAAAGAAAGAACGCGATGAAGTACGTGCGTATATTGCAAAATTAGAGGAAGAAAATAAAAAATAATTTTAATATTGTTTTTATGTGAAAAGTCAGGAAGTACACATTTCTTGACTTTTTTTGTTTTAGCCATTAAAATAAAAACGGATTTTGGATCCATAAATGGAAATAAAAAGAAAGGCAGACTTGAAGAATGAAAAAAGTAATAGTAGCTATTTTGATGGCAGCCATGATCTGTTCTCTGACAGCCTGTGGTGGAAATAATAAGACAGGCGATGCTTCTTCCAATGCCTCTGTATCAGCAGAGCAGGCAGATGCATCCGTCAGTGCAGAAAAGGAAGCAAAGGATGAGCCGCAGTATGAAGCAGGAGTATGGACAGATAATGTGTATACCAACACTTCTCTGGGAATGACATTTACCCTTCCGGAAGGCTGGCAGATCGGTACAGAGGAAGAAATGAATGCTGTACAAGACAAAGGACAGGAAGTTACCGGTGGTACAGGTAGTGCAGATGCTTCCGAAGCATATGATCTGTATATTTATAATGCGACAACCGGTTCCAATATTGCTATGATGGCAGAAGATATGAGTATGTTTGGGGATATTACTGCACAGGAGTATGTAGAATCTCTGTCAGAGCAGCTTTCCAGCTATGCCGATCAGGGTATCACTTACACAATGAATGCAATTGGAACAAAGACGATCGGAAACACAGAGTTCGTTTCTCTGGATGGTATTGCAGAATATCAGTCCAATAACATTTACCAGTGTTATGCGGTTACTGAGATGGGGGGAAAAATGATCACTATGATCATTACCGGTCCGGCAGATCAGGGACAGACAGAATGTGAGGCAGTACTTGCATCTATCCAACCGACAGAATAAGATCGGTGAGAGAATGAATTATTCCACTGACGTTAGAATGATGATCTATTATTGAAAAGTAAAGTAATTAAAAAGATGAAACAGTTATTTGAACGCAGAATAACTGTTTCATCTTTTTATTTTTTATAGGTTCTTTTATTTCTCATATACCGTGTAATGGTATTTTCGTAACAATTCTACGGCATGATCGTAGGCATCTGCCTCATAAAATTCAACCTGCAGAACACCCTGCTGGAATTCACGGTTGTGAATGATGCCAATATTTTTGATACTGATGTTGTTCGATGCCAGAATCGTAGCAATGGTAGCAATTCCTCCGGCTTCATCGATCAGGTCACAGAACAGCTGGTAAACCGGACGGATCGGACCGCGGTGGGAGATATTGAAGGAATCACGGTATTCCTTGGCAGAACTGAAAAATTCTTTGATTTCCTCCGGATGACTCTCTGCAATGGTATTTCGTGTCTGCTGTAAGGCATTGACATAAGTATCGATCAGCTCTAAGATCTGGTTGCGGTTGGCGACACAGATATTTTCCCACATGGTAGGATCTGAGGATGCCACACGGGTGATATCCTTGAAACCGCCGGCAGCGATGGTGCGCAGCGTTTCGTCAGAGTCATCCAGATTTTTTACCAGATTGACCAGTGTGGAAGCGATGACCGTCGGCAGATGACTGATGGAACCAACGGAAAAATCATGTTTTTTGTAATCCAGAATCAGTGGAACCGCACCAATGGATGCCACAAAGTGTTCAAATTCTTCTACTTTTTTGGGAGAAACCGTGTGTGTCGGAGTCAGAATATAGTATGCATTTTCCAACATGTAAGCAGTGGAATACTCATAGCCTACGTGCTCCGTTCCGCACATAGGATGACCGCCGATAAAATGTCGTTCCAGATCAGGGTATTTCTGGATCTGCTCATGGATGCCGGTTTTGACACTTCCCACATCCGTCAACAGCATATCATCATGCAGAATGCCGGATAATTCCCGGACATAGTCTGCATTGTCGAGAACAGGGGCACACAGATAGATATAATTACAATCGGAAAATCCTTTGCCTACCTGATCCAGTGCTTCTGTGATAATGCCGTCGGATAACGCGGCATCCAGAGTGGCACGACAGGTATCATAAGCGACGATCTGAATGTCCGGATAGATGCGATGCACCGTCTTTGCTACAGAACCGCCGATATGTCCAAGGCCGATAAAGCCGATTTTTTCTGGAATCATAATGTACCTCCTTCATAACTTTATTTAAAAATGATTCACTTTACATGTCACTTGGAAAAGAAAAATCTGCTCTTTTGTTGAATGCAGAATAAGCATTCCCTCGCTTCAAGTGCGTAGAGCACTAAGCGGTGG
>URDN01000029.1 GCA_900546495.1 uncultured Lachnospiraceae bacterium | reverse complement strand
GCGACTGCGTTCATGAGCAAGTAGCGAAAGCGGATTGCGAATGTCCGCTTTACATCACAAACCATATCATAATTACATTACTCTTCTTCCGCCAGTTCTCTCACCGCCGCGATTGCTGTCTCCACTTCCTCCGCGGTATTATAATGGGAAAAACTGAACCGCACAGCGCCCTGCTCTACCGTTCCAAGTGCCTCATGCATCAGCGGTGCACAGTGTCCGCCCGGCCTTGTAGAAATCTCCCATCCCTCAAACAGTTCATCACTGACTTCTGAGGAATCATAATCCCCAATATTAAAGGACACGATCGGACAACGGTTTTTCTGTAAAAAATCACCGTAGATCTTCACACCCGGAATCTCACGGATGCCTTCATAAAACTGCCACATCAGTTTCTGTTCTTTTTCCCGAATTATATCAATGCCTGTTCGCATCAGGTAATCTAATGCCGCATCCAGCCCAGCAATTCCATGTCCGTTTAACGTTCCGGCTTCCAGCGCCGTCGGCATCTGCTGCGGATGCTTTTTGCTGTACGTCTGTACGCCGCTGCCGCCGCTCTTTAACGGACGAAGCTGCAAGCCGGTTCTGACATAGAGCCCGCCGGTTCCCTGCGGACCAAGCAGGCTTTTGTGTCCGGTAAAGCACAGAATATCAATATGCATTGCCTGCACATCGATAGGAAATACCCCTGCGGTTTGTGATGCATCCACCACAAACAGAATTTCATGCTTCCGTGCCAGTTCTCCGACTGCTGCAATATCTACCAGATTTCCGGTAACATTGGATCCGTGGGTACAGATAATTGCCTTTGTCTCCGACCGGATCGCCGTCTCCATATCCTCTAACGAAACTCTGCCCTGTACATCCGCTTTTACAATCGTCAGTTCCACACCTTTTTCTTCCATTTCATAAAGCGGTCGAAGAACAGAATTATGCTCCAACTGCGTGGTGATCACATGGTCTCCCGGATTTAATAATCCTTTCATTGCTGTGTTCAGACTTTCCGTTGCGTTGCCGGTAAACACCATCCGCTCCGGACTTTCCGCATGGAAGAATTCTGCCAGTTTCCGTCTTGTATCGTAAATCGTGCGGGAAGCCTGCAATGTCGCTTCGTGCGCCCCTCTTCCCGCATTTCCAAGCGAACACAATGCATCTGTGACTGCCTGCACAACTTCCTGCGGTTTTTGTCGTGTCGTTGCTGCATTATCAAAATATATCATCGTAAAATCCCCTTTTTATAAAAAATTCTCTATGATTTTCATCATTTGAAACAAACCTTATATAGAATATATTTTATCATACACCTCCCAGTTATGCCATTTACATTTTCCCTTTCATAGTAAATAAAAACGATTTGCTCACACTCATCCATCCTTCTCATATACTTCACACCAACCTAATAGATCCCCGAATAAATCCAATAATCTGCAATAAAAAAGAAGCCCCAAATTTGCAGGGCTTCCTCTCACAATCTTATATACAACACATATGTATTTTTTCTGACTTGCTGAACAGACACTGATTTTTGTTCTATGTTCCGACCTTCTGTCAGGCAATAATTTTTTCTATATTCTGACTGTCTGCCAAACAATAATTTTTTCTATATCCTGACGTTCTGACAGAAAGTTATTTCTTCTCTGCCGTTTTATCTTTCGGCAGCACAAGATTTAAAAATACCGCAGTCACCGTTGCAATAACAACCGGTGTCTTACCAAATACCGTTGTCACCCACGCCGGGAACATTCCCAGAGACGCAGACGCCTGTGTCACACCAACGCCAAGCGCCACGGACAAGCCAACAATAGAAGTATTTCGATAACTCATCGGCTGGCTTGTGATCAGCTTGATACCGGTCATTGCGATAGATGCAAATACAGAAATCGTTGCTCCACCAAGCACACACTGCGGAATGGTTGTCAGCAATGCGGAAAACTTCGGTACCAGCCCCGCAACCAGTAAAATACCCGCAGACATTCCAAGGACAGAACGGTTAATAACTTTTGTCGTAGTCACAATACCTACGTTCTGACTATAAGAAGCAGTCGGAAGACCACCTAAGAATGCTCCAATGATATTGGTGCATCCATATCCAACGATAGCACCCTTTAACTCCTTATCTGTCGGCTCACGGTCCATACCGCCGGTTGTTGTTGCGGTAAAGTCGCCAATGGCCTGAATCGCATTAATGGCAAATAATAATCCAATGGCAATGCAGGAAGACGGATCAAACTCAATGCCAAAATGCATGATCTGCGGCATCTGGAAAAAGCTTGCCTGCGCCACAGCACTCAGATCTACCATACCGAAACATGCTGCAATAATATAACCGCAGATGATACCGATCAGGATAGATGCCAGTTTTAAGAATCCTTTTGTAAAATGATTCAAAAATGTCACGATGGCCAGCGTGATGATAGCAACCAGCCAATTTGTCCAGTGTCCGTAATTTGCACTGGATGCACCACCTGCCATATAGTTTACAGCCGTCGGATACAGAGAAAGTCCGATGGTAAATACAACCGTTCCTGTTACAAGCGGTGGAAATACTTTTCGGATCTTGTCAATAAAAAATCCGATGACCGCCGCGATGATACCACCAAAGATCTGTGCTCCAAATATTGCTGCAATGCCTACATCCGCTGCAATAGCCTGCATGCTTGCCACATATGCAAAACTCGTTCCCATAATAACCGGTAAGCCGGCGCCAAGACGAAAACCGTTTTTCGGTCCGATTGGAAACAACTGTAAAAACGTGGAAAGTGCTGAAACGACCAGTGCCGACTGAATCAGCATGACACGGTTTGCTCCCTCGAGACCTGCAACTCCTGCCACAATGATTGCCGGTGTTACACAGCCCACGATCATTGCTACTACATGCTGCAAAGCCAGCGGAAGCGCTTTGCTCAACTGTGGAATACCATTTAATTCGAAAATAGATGCATTTTTTTCCTTTATCTTTTTCATGTACTAAAATCCTCCATCTTTTACATTACAGCTCACTCATCACATGTTGTGAGTCACCTTCTTGAAATAAATTCAGGAAGGGGCAGAAAAGCCCGAAATGGTGTTTTGCGAATGGCGCGTATAAACTGTAACATTTTTGCATTCCTTTTTTCTCAGATATTATATTATAACGCAGGCATTTTCCGTTTTACAACCGCCACACTTATGAATTATATTTATCATATTCGTTAGCGTTGCTAATAAAAAGCTCTCTCCTTTACAGTTTTTCAAATCTGTAAAGGAGAGAGCTTTCGTTATTAACTTTATCTAATTTTACTTTTCTTCTGTTTCTTTCTTCTCTGCCGGTTTTTCCTGTGGCAATACAAGATTTAAGAATACAGCAGCTACAGTTGCGATAACAACCGGAGTTTTTCCAAATACAGTTGTCACCCATGCCGGGAACATTCCAAGAGATGCGGATGCCTGTGTCACACCAACACCGAGTGCAACAGCCAGACCTACCACAGATGTATTTCTAAAGTTCATCTCCTGTGTAGTGATCAGCTTGATACCTGTCATTGCGATGGATGCAAATACAGAAATTGTTGCGCCACCAAGTACACACTGAGGAATCGTTGTCAGTAACGCTGAGAATTTCGGTACCAGACCTGCGATCAGCAGGATACCTGCGCCCAGTCCCAGGACAACACGGTTGATAACTTTCGTTGTTGTAACGATACCTACGTTCTGACTGTAGGAAGCAGTCGGCAGACCGCCAAGAAATGCACCGAGAATATTTGTACATCCATATCCTACGATGGCACCTTTTAACTCTTTGTCGGTCGGTTCACGATCCATACTTCCTGTTGTAGTTGCGGTAAAGTCTCCGATGGCCTGAATCGCATTAATGGCAAACAGTAATCCGATGGCAATACAGGAGGATGGCTCAAATTTGATACCGAAATGCATGATCTGCGGAGCCTGGAAAAAGCTTGCCTGTGCTACTGCGGTCAGATTAACCATGCCGAAACATGCTGCAATGATATAACCACAGATGATACCGATCAGGATAGAAGCCAGTTTTACAAACCCTTTGGTAAAGTGATTTAAAAATGTAACGATGGCAAGTGTGATAAATGCTACCAGCCAGTTTGTCCAATGTCCGTAGTTTGCGCTGGAAGCTCCACCTGCCATGTAGTTTACAGCGGTCGGATACAGGGAAAGTCCGATGGTAAATACAACCGTTCCTGTTACTAATGGTGGGAATACTTTTCGGATCTTGTCAATGAAGAATCCGATGATGACTGCGATAATACCACCAACAATCTGTGCTCCAAATATTGCTGCAATTCCACTGTCAGCTGCGATGGCCTGCATACTTGCTACATAAGCAAAGCTGACACCCATGATAACCGGTAATCCGGAGCCCAGACGGAAGCCGCCTTTTTTACCGATCGGGAACAACTGTAAAAACGTAGAAAGTGCGGATACGATCAGCGCTGACTGAATCAGCATAACGCGGTTTGCGTTGTCGAGTCCTGCTACTCCTGCCACAATGATTGCCGGAGTAACACAACCTACGATCATTGCTACAACGTGCTGCAAAGCCAGCGGAAGCGCTTTGCTCATCTGCGGAATTCCATCAAGTTCGAAAATAGACGCGTATTTTCTTTTTGCCTTTTCCATTACATAAATCCTCCTCTTTATGTACTTCTCTTTATTTTTTTACTATTTCTTTATAAATCCACGGATATCAAAAATTGCATTTCGAGGACACTTCACCACACAATTTCCACAGGATAAACAGTCCTCTTCATAAATCACAGCACAATTATTTTCTATCTGTATTGCCTCACTCGGACAATTTCTGTGACACAGACCACAACCGATGCAGCTCACATCACAGGCATTTCGCGCCAGTGCCCCCATATCATGATTGGAACAACGCACCAGAAACGGCTCCCCCACATTATGCATGTGAATGAGGTTCTGCGGACAGACCTTCTCGCACAGCCTACAGCCCACACAATTTTCGCGTTCAATTTCTGCCACACCCTGTGCATTTATAGTTACCGCACCTTTTCGACAGGCTTCCACACAGGCGCCACATCCGATACATCCGTACTGACAATTATGATTGTGTTCCCCGCCGTTGCATGCCACATAAGCAAACTTTCGAATTCGTTTTTTCATCGTTACTGCACCCCCTTTGTATGCTGCATTTCTGCCTCATAAGGTGTATCCACAAGCGGAAGGCTGGTACGATATTTACCGTCATAACGGTAATAAGCTGCTGCGATAGCCGGCGCCGTCGGAATCGATGTAATCTCACCGATACCGATAGCTCCACATGCCACATTCAGTCCCTCTTTTTCTACAACGATACTTTCCACTTCCGGAATCTGGTTTGCACGGAATAATCCAAGCGTTCCATATTTGGATAATGGTTTACAATCCTTCAGATCATATCTCTCCCGCAGTGCGTAACCAAGTGACATGATCACGCCTCCTTCGATCTGGCCTTCCACAGACAACGGATTTACCGCGCGTCCCACATCATGGGCAGCCACAATTTTTTCCACTCTTCCGTCCTTGTCTAACACGCACACCTGCGTTGCATATCCATATGCCACATGGGAAACCGGATTTGGAACATCTGCGCCAAGTTTATCTGTTTTTGCCAGATATTCTCCGTAAAACTCTTCGCCCTCAAGTTCCTCCATACTTTTCGTCTTTCTCGCTTCGTTAAATAATTCACAAGCGCGGCGCACCGCTTCACCGGTAACTAATGTCTGTCTGGAACCGGATGTCGTTCCGGAATCCGGTGCATTAATGGTATTTGCTGCATCGTATACGATATCATCACGAGTCAGGCCTGTATTTTCGATAACCATCTGCACCAGTACTGTTCCAAGACCCTGACCGATGCAGGAAGCACCGGAACGGATATGCATTTTTCCGTCTACAATGGCAAGGATCGCTCTTCCAAAATCCGGGATACCAACGCCAACACCGGCATTTTTCATGGCACAGGCAATACCGACATACTGATTGTTTTCAAATACGTCTTTGACCGCTTCCAGTGTCTCTACCAAACCGGTAGACTCATCTACGATCTGACCGTTTGGAAGTACCTGTCCCGGCCGGATCGCATTGCGGTAGCGGATCTCCCAGGCACTGATGCCGATCTGCTCTGCCAGCTTTGTCAGCATCATTTCCATACAGAAGCAGGTCTGTGTGACACCAAACCCACGGAAAGCTCCTGCCGGCGGATTATTTGTATAATATGCTTTTCCGTCAATCTCGAAGTTCTGATAATTGTACGGGCCGGCTGCATGAGTACAGGCACGTTCCAGAACCGGTCCGCCTAAGGATGCATACGCTCCGGTATCAGAGATAACCGTCGCCATAACGCCCTGAATAATACCATTTTCATCACATCCAACCGTAAATTTCATATCCATCGGATGCCGTTTCGGATGGATCAGAATACTTTCCTGTCTCGTTAATTTTACTTTAACCGGACGTTTCAGCAGATAAGCCGCCAGTGCTGCATGATGCTGCACAGACATATCTTCTTTTCCGCCAAAGCCACCGCCTACCAGTTTGTTGACAACCCGGACTTTCTCGTTCGGAAGGCCAAGCATCTCAGCACATTCATGCTGGGTTGCGTAAGTTCCCTGATCCGTAGAATAGATCAGCACACCATCCTCATACGGCATGCCTATTGCACATTCCGGCTCCAGAAAAGCATGCTCCGTCCACGGTGTATGGAATTCTTCCGTATACACATATTTTGCATTAGCAATGGCTTCCTTTGCATTACCTCTGGATACATGTTTGTGTGCCAGCAGATTTCCGCTTCTATGCACCAGCGGTGCATCCTCTTTCATTGCTTCATGCGGATTGCTGACAAAAGGCAGCTCTTCGTATGCAACTTTCACCAGTTTTTTCGCTTTTTCCACAGCATCCAGATTTTCACCAACCACAAGTGCGATGGCATCTCCCAGATAATGGGTAATGGAACCTACCGGAATCATCGTATCCCAGTCCTGCACCAGATGTCCGACTTTGATATCTCCCGGAATATCTGCTGCGGTAAAGATATCTACAATGCCCGGAACCGCTTTTGCTTTCTCTATATCAATGGATAACACCTTCGCTCTCGGGTATTTGGAACGGACGGCACTTGCATGAAGTAAGCCTTCCACTTCCATATCATCCACATACTCTCCATATCCTAATGTCTTTTCCCTGGCATCCAAACGTGGTACGCGCTCTCCCAGTTTCCAGGTAAATTCTTTTTTCGGGATTCCTTTTCCTTCCCGTTTGATTTTTGCGGCCAGTTCTACCGCATCCATGATTTTTTTATATCCGGTGCAGCGACAGATATTATTTCGCAATGCAAATGCGATCTCATCTCTGGTTGGATCCGGATTTACGTCCAGAAGTCCCTTGGTACAGATGACCATTCCCGGAATACAGAATCCGCACTGCACAGCACCTGCTTCCGCAAAAGCGTATGCATACAGTTCTTTTTCTTCCTCAGAAAAACCTTCTACCGTAAGGATCGATCTTCCATCCATCATGGACAATGTCGGAATACATGCTTTCATTGCCACTCCGTCCACCAGCACATGGCAGGTTCCGCAGGCTCCTTCACTGCATCCGTCCTTCACAGATTTGCACTTACAGACATCCCGCAGGAACGGTAACAGTTTTCCATTGCCTTCCACCTGATATAATTCATTGTTTACATAAAATTGATACATCGAAATGCCCCCCATCCTGATGCAAATGATATAGTAAGACATGCCTTCGACTGATTATTCAATCAAACAGAAGTGTACAGAAAAGCTTTTCGTATCCCCATAGTAAAGTTCCTGTAAAAATCGGATTAAAATTACCCTTCCTTTTTCTCCATCGCAATTCTGATCTGCTGAAGAACCATATCCTCTGCATATGCAAAATAACTATCTGCGTCAAAACCTTTTCCATCTACCAGCACCTGGATCGAAGCCCCCTCAAGCAACGATACTGCCATGTATGGAATCAGTTCTTTGTCTGTCTCGTCCATATTCGGGCAAAAACGAATAATGATCTCCCGGATATTATCTCTCCAAACCGCATATGCTTCCTGAAAACGTGCTCTGATGTCTGCGTCAATCCTTGTCTGAACAAGAAAATCAATTTCTGCAAAATCGTATTCTTTCTTCTTTGTCAGCAGTATTTTTTTCTGCTGAAAGAAAATATGTAACTGATCTTCCAGTGTATCTTTACTTGATTTCTTGCTCACCTGCTGCATATCGTAGCATTCTTCTAAAATCCACTCTTGCAGTCCCTTTAACAGTTCCTGCTTTGTTTTATAATAATAGTGAACATTTGACTGCACCATGTCTGCCTTTTCTGCGATCAGATGCATTCTGGTTCCACTGATCGTAACATCATTTACAACTTTCAGTGCCGCATTCAGAATTCTTTCTTCTGTTTCTGTAACATGTAATGTTTCTGTTTTCAAATTCTTGCCTCCTGCCTATAAGATTACCCTAACATTGGTTTTTATTTTATTTTTTCTTACAGGCAGTGTCAAGAAGTTGACTAAAAATCTTTTTGTTTTAATCTATCGGTCTTGTATACAAACCCATAATGCTTATTTTTCTACCGCTATTGCCTCGATCTCTACCAGACCTGCTTTCGGAAGGTTTGCTACCTCTACGCAGGAACGAGCCGGTACTTCGTTTGCAAAATATTTTGCATAAATCTCATTTACTTTACCGAAATCAGCGATGTCCGCCAAAAAGATGGTTGTTTTTACAACGTGATCAAAATCAGATCCTGTACCTTCCAGAATTGTTTTCAGGTTCTCAAGACTCTGAACGGTCTGTGCCTCAATGCCTTCCGGAAGTGTACCGTCTGCCGGGTTTAAACCTAACTGACCGGAAATGAAGATCATGTTTCCTGTTTTCACTGCATGTACATATGGACCTACTGCTGCCGGTGCTCCGTTTACGTTGATTGACTGTTTCATAATCATTTCCTTCTTTCTTTTTAAATTGTGAAATAAAATATTTCATCTTTTTATTTTTTTATTATAATGCAGTATCTTACTGCTTTACAAGCAAACTTGTGAATACAGATTTTCTGTACCCTTTTGTTACAGCTGACGCGCCGTTCTGTGGATGTATTTTCCTTTTAACTCGGTATGAACCTTTCCATACTCTGCCACCGGGCATCCCCTTAAGAATACCTGTGCAGCCATTCCAGTACCTGAGATGCCTTCGTATGGCGTGTTGTCCACATTCTGAACCTGTGTCTCGGCTGAAATCGTCCATGCTTTCTGTGGATCCCAGATGACCAGGTCGGCATCGCTGCCTGGTAAGATGGCTCCTTTTTTCGGATACATGCCGAACAGTTTTGCCGGACGTTCGGACAAAAGCCGGCACATACGTTCAATGGAAGTCCTTCCCTCCACTACACCGTACTGATAAAACAGCTGTGGCCGGTGCTCCGTTCCCGGGATACCTCCCGGAATTCTGGTAAAATCATCCTTACCTCGCGTCTTCTGATCTTTCATATTGAAACTGCAATGGTCTGTACCAAGCATATCAATCTCGCCATTGGCAACTGCTTCCCAGAGTGCCTCCCGGTCTTCTTTTTTTCGAAGCGGCGGTGCACATACGAAAGCAGCTCCTGCAAATCCCGGGCGGTTGTATTCTTTCTCATCCAGTATCAGATACTGCGGACAGGTCTCCACAAATACCTGCTGACCTTCTTTTCTGGCTCTCTGGACTACTTTCATTCCCTGTCTTGAACTTAAATGTACGATATTTACCGGTGTGCCTGCCAGTTTTGCAATCGTCAGCAACCGGTTGACGGCCTCTGCTTCTGCCTCTGCCGGGCGGCTCTTCGGATGCAGGCGTATGCTGTTGCGTTCCTCTGCTTTAAGTTTTTCTGTCACCGCCTTGATGATGTCACCGTTTTCACAATGAACACCTGCGATGCCGTGTTCTTCCTCAATTGCTGACAATATCTCGAATAATTCTTTGTCATTTACTCTGAGATTATCATATGCCATATATAATTTATAAGAAGTGACTCCCTGACGGGTCATTTCTTTGATTTCCTTTTTTGCCTCATCGTTCCAGTCTGTGATCGACATATGAAAACCGTAATCACAGGAGCTTTTTCCATCTGCCATTTTATGCCAGATATCCAGTGCTTCGGTTAAGGTCTGCCCTTTCTCCTGCGTGGTAAAATCCAGGATTGATGTGGTTCCTCCTGCTATCGCAGCTTTTGTCCCTGTATAAAAATCATCTGCAGTATGAAAATCTCCTGCATCCAGATCGAAATGTGTATGGGTATCGATGAATCCGGGAAATATATATTTCCCGGACGCATCGATGACCGTCATGCCCGGCGCATCAATGGTTTTTGCCACCTGGGTTATTTTCTCACCTTCTACCAGTACATCGGCTGTGTAACTGCCGTTTGCGTAAACAACGGTACCGTTTTTGATTAAATATCCCATTATGAACTCCTTCTCTGAAATGCTAGTTTCTCTTAAAATCTACTTGGCTCTGAATATTACAGGTAAAGATAATCGTAATCTGCATCAATTGTCAGAATCACCTGTTTTAATCCATCGTATAAGCTGCAATCAACATCTTTCAGGTTATAGTCCTTCACAAAACCTGCCAGTCTTACTCTAACTGTCATGTTCTCTCTGTTCAGCACCACATAACCGTCATTTTTGCTGTTCTCAAAATCGTCCTCATTTGCAAACAAGGTAAATTTCGCCTGATACGGTGAACTGCTGTATGGACAGAAGCTCTTGCAGTTGCCACACTCGTTACACATGTAATCCACATGTACGATGGCCGGCATTTTCTGTCCCGGTACTGCGATTGCTACGTTTGCACGGTTTGGACATACATCGACGCAGTTCTCACAGATATGGTTACATTCCAGACATCTCTCTTCTTCTGCTTTTCCTTCTGCAGAGTGAACTAAAATACCTTTCTTTTCTGCTGCACGTGCTACATCTGTATCGTATACATACTCAGATTTTGCAGATTCTCCAAGAATATGGCTTGCTGCTTTTTGTGCATCGCGGATAGCCAGAACGATCGTTGCTGCTCCGCCGGCACCATCACCGATTGCATATACACCCGGTTTGCTTGTCTCCATCGTTTCAGCATTGAGAAGCGGCTGTCCTTTCTCATTGACATTGATGCCGTTCGCCTCATACAGAGCACTGTCTACACGCTCTCCAAGGGATGCGATAATGGTATCTGCCGGAATCTGAACTTCTTCCTCTGTCTCCACCGGTTTCTGTCTGCCGCTGGCATCCATCTCACCTAAGACAACTTTCTTACATGTCAGAACACCATCTTTCTGTGTCTTCGGTGCAAGCAGTTCTTTCATAACAACGCCATCTTCTAATGCTTCTAATAATTCATCCTCATCCGCCGGCATGTAACGTTTGGTTCTTCTGTATACCACAGTAACATCTTCTACGCCATCAATTCTGCCTGCCATACGTGCCGCATCCATAGCTGTGTTACCAGCTCCGATAACAACAACATGTCTGCCCAGGTTCTGTGCCTTCGGATCTTCTTTTGCTGCCTCAAGGAAGTCTACCGCATTCAGTTCTTTCTCGGTATCTACGCCGATCGCCATACCTTTATGTGCACCAATAGCAAGAACGATAGTCTCAAAACCTTCCTCTTTCAGGCTGTCGATATATTCAATTTCTCTGTTATTTACAAACTTTGCTCCGTATGCTTTTGCAATCTCCACATCTTTTGCGATTGCTTCGTTGTCAATACGGAAGGATGGAATCACATTCCGTACCGTTCCTCCGAAGTTTGCTTTTTTATCAAAAACGGTAACGTCTGCTCCGCCTTTTGCAAGGAAAGCAGCACAGGCAATACCGGCAGGACCGCCACCTACGATGGCTACTTTCTTACCACAGCATCCTTCTGCTTTCAGACCGCCTAACACACTGTCATATCCGCCTTTTGCTGCCTGCAGTTTTGTTCCGCGGATTGCAACCGGCTCCTCATAGAAGTTTCTGGTACATTTGCTCATACATCTGTGGTTACACAACGTACCGGTCATAAATGGCAGTGGATTTTTATCAAGGATCACTTCTAACGCTTCCTGCATTTTTCCTTCACCGGCAAGTTTTACATAAGCCGGAATATCCTGATGGATCGGACATCCTTCCATACATGGTGCGGTGAAGCAGTCCAGTAACGGAACTTCCTTGCCCATCTTGCGGCTCGGTAACGGTTTTACCGGTTTTACATGATGCGGATCATGTTTGATCTCCTCGATCAGCGCTGCCAGTCCGTCTACATTTACGCCATCAAACGGTTTGAATTCCATTGCATTTAATTTCTCTGCAAGCTGAATACCACGGTTGTATCCGCCCGGTTTCAATAAGGTTGTTGCTACTGTGATCGGCCAGATGCCAAGTCCGAAGATTTTATCAATGTTAAATGCGTCTGCTCCGCCGGAGTAGGAAATTCGTAATTTTCCGTCAAATGCTTTGCTCAGTTTATATGCTACGCTTAAGGACAGTGCACATAAAGATTTTCCGGACATGTACATTTCCTCACTCGGAAGCTCATTTCTTGTTACATCTACAGGGAATGTATTTGTGATTTTCACACCAAAGGCAAGTCCTTTGCTGTCTGCTAATGCCTGAAGTCTGGTCAGCATCGGTACGGCATCTTCGAACTGAAGATCGTCTTTAAAATGAAAATCACCGAATGCCACGTAATCATATCCCATGCTGTCCATGATCTCGCGCGCTTCTTCGTATCCAAGCAGAGTCGGATTACATTTTACAAATGTGTTCAGTCCTTTCTCTGTCAATAAATAAGAAGCAATGCTCTCGATCTCCTGTGGAGGACATCCGTGCAGGGTGGATACTGTAGCAGATTTACAGATATCAGAAGGAATTGCCTCGATATCAGCATCTGTCAGGTTGTGGAAACTGTCTTTGTTGTCTTTCAACCACTGAATACACTCCTGAAATACCGGATTGTCTTTCGACTCGATCATATTATTTAAAAATGTATCGATTTTTTCTGATTTGATACCCTGCAGATCATATCCAACACTGATATTAAATACAAATCCGTCTGTTGCGCCAAGTCCCCACTCTCTGGAAAGTGCTTTTAATGCAACCCATGCTTTTACATACTCTGCGTAAGCCTGCGGCACATACAGCTCTGTGGACCACTCACAGTTATAACATTCATCATCTGCAAGGATACATGGTTTATTTACCGGAAGATCCTCTCCGTCTAAAATCTGCACCGTTTTCAGTTCAAAGAAACGGCTGCCTGCCAGATAGGCTGCAATAATATTCTGTGCAAGCTGTGTATTCGGTCCTGCGGCCGGGCCGTATGGTGTCTCGATCTTCTCTCCGAAAATAGAAAGACATTTCGCCGGATCTGCTTTATACTCTTTGCGAACCCCAAATACAGTCTGCCGCTTTGTGCGCTCTGTCATCGCCCAGTTCATCAGATTCCCGAAAGGAATCGGTGTCATTCTGTCGCCCATTGTAATTAACCTCTCTTTAATCTTAATCTTTGTTTTATATAATGTAAAGCGAACATTCGCAATCCGCTTTTGCTACTTGCTCATGAACGCAGTCGCTTTGCGACCTGTCAGCGGGAGCTTTTAACTCCCACTGACATAAGCATCCCCCTTACCCACCGCTTAGTGCTCTACGCACTCGAAGCGGGGGAATGCTTATTCTGCGTTCAACTTATTCTATCCGAATATGATGATATATGTTATCCGTTGATGCTGTGCGCCAGCTCTGCTGCCGCCTGTCTGCAGTCTGCCATTGCTTTTGCCTCATCAATCACCAGCAATTCACGATCTTTCATAAGTACTTTTCCGCTGCAGATGGTTGTCTGAGTCATGGCACCATTAATTCCAAATAACATATGACTGTTGATATTGTCCGCAGTCAGCGGTGTCAGCGGATCGTAAGCTACTACAACTACGTCTGCTGCTGCGCCTTCTTTTAACACACCAAGCGGGATGTTAAAGTAGCGGTTTGCCATTTTGGCATTTCCTTCAAATAACATTGCAGGAACTTCACCCCATGCAGCGTTTGCATCACATAAAGAATGTTTGTGCAGTACGTTTGCTACCTTATAAGATTCAAACATATCATGTGTATATCCGTCCGTTCCAAGGCCGGTCAGCACACCTTTCTGGAAGATTCTCATAGTTGGAGGACATCCACAGGCATTTCCCATATTTGACTCCGGATTATGTACCACCATGGTATCTGTCGCTTTCAGCAGATCCATCTCCTGTTCATTTACATAAATGCAATGTGCGGTCATGGTCTGCGGTCCTAACAGATCGTGATCCATCAGTCGGTTCACAATTCTCTTTCCATATTTATGCAGACAATCATGCAGATCCTCGATTCCCTCTGCCACATGGATGTGTGCTCCTACACCCTCCGGCATATTCTCACGACACAGATCAAATGTCTTGTCAGAAATGGTAAACTGTGCATGCATACCCATCATGGCCTTGATCATGTCATTGTTTTGCTGTGCTGCATATTTAATGAAATCTGAATTTTCTTTTACAGAAGCTTTTGCTTTCTCCTCACCATCTCTGTCAGATACTTCATAGCACAGGCAGCTTCGAACACCCATCTTTGCAGAAGCCTCAGCGATCTTAAACAGGCTTCCCTCGATGGCGCCGAAACTTGCATGATGGTCAAACACTGTCGTTACACCATTTTTAATACAGTCTACATAAGTAGCGATCGCACTTAAATAAGTCTGCTCCAATGTCAGGTGACGGTCAATCGTCCACCACATGCCGTCCAGGATATCTAAAAATCCGTTTGGGTTGTATCCATTAATAGATAATCCTCTGGCAAATGCACTGTAAATATGTTCGTGCATATTAATAAGGGATGGCATAATGATCTGACCTTTCGCATCGATCAATTCTGCCTGTGGATATTCACTACGCAGTGTCTCATAATCGCCCACCTTTACAATACGTTCCCCTTCAAGGACAACACCACCATCTTTTATCAGCGGATTGGTATCATCTCTTGTGATAACGGTTCCTTTTCCTACCAGAATCATGTTTTCTTCTCCTTTCATTCCCCATATAGATCATTGTAACGCTCACAGCTTTTCCAGTAAACAAAAACCTGCTTCTTTTATATATAAAAAACACACTTTTTTGTTTCTTCCGGATACTGCGTTCATCCGATTCACAACGGCTGTGTTTTTATTGACCGTTCAATCTAATAAGATATTACCACACCCCTTGATTAAAAGCAATATTCTTTTCAAACTTTTTTTATGTATACCTAAAAATATTTTTGTTTTTGGTGTTGACATCTGAAAAAAATCTGCTATGATGAGTACAGAAAGCAAAACAAAAGGAGACAGCAAAAAGATGACACTGGAGCTTTTAAAACAACTGGCAAAAGCACTGGCAATTCAGTTTGGAAACGACTGTGAAGTAGTGATTCATGACCTGACCCGTAAGAGTCTTCATAAATCCATTGTTTATATCGAAAACGGTCATATTACAAATAGAAAAACCGGCGATGGGCCGTCCAAAGTTGTATTGGAGACCATGAAGAAAGATCCGTCAAAGATTTCCGATCATCTCGGTTATCTGACAAAGACACAGGATGGAAGAACATTAAAATCTTCTACCATCTTTGTTCGTGAAAAAGAAGGCGGGCCGATTCAGTATATCCTTGCCATCAATTTTGACATCACCAATCTTCTGTATTTTCAGGATTCTGTCCGCTCACTCATCAGTGAAAACGGCGAACCGGCGGTTTCTTCTTATCATAAAGAACCGGAAAGCATCTGCACCAACGTGGCAGACCTGCTGGATGATCTGATTGCACAGGCCGTTGCAGTCGTTGGAAAACCTGCATCCCTGATGTCAAAGGACGAAAAGGTTCAGGCAATTCAGTTCCTGAATAATACCGGTGCTTTTCTTATTACTAAATCAGGTGACAAAGTTTCCCATTACTTTGGGATTTCAAAATATACTTTGTACAGCTACATCAAAGCAGATAAAAATTAGGAGGAGGTTTTTATGAAACAAATCAAATGGGTGAAAAACACAATGCCGAAAACCGACGATGCAAATCTTCCGGTTATGGCACTTGAGGAAGTTGAAAAAGCCCGCGCTTTTCACAAAACAATTCCGGGATATGAGAGAACACCTCTTGCACATCTGACCCACATGGCAGACCGCCTTGGTCTCAAAGATGTCTGTGTAAAAGATGAGTCTTACCGTTTCGGTCTGAACGCATTCAAAGTTCTCGGCGGTTCTTTCGCAATGGCAAAATACATTGCAAAACAGACAGGACGTGACATCACAGAGCTCGATTTCGAGACACTGACATCCGACAAACTTCGTGAAGAATTCGGGCAGGCTACATTCTTTACAGCAACAGATGGTAACCACGGTCGCGGTGTTGCATGGGCAGCAAACCGGTTAAAACAGAAAGCGGTTGTATTCATGCCGAAGGGATCCACTCAGAACCGACTGAACCACATTCTGGCAGAGAATGCCACTGCTACCATTGAAGAAGTAAACTATGACGAATGTGTTCGTATGGCTGCTGCAGCTGCTGCAAAAGTAGACAACGGTGTAGTTGTACAGGATACTGCATGGAAAGGTTATGAGGAAATTCCTTCCTGGATTATGCAGGGATACGGTAGCATGGCTATGGAAGCAAATGAGCAGCTTCATGAACTTGGCATCGAGCGTCCGACACATGTATTTGTTCAGGCCGGTGTTGGTTCCTTAGCTGGCGGTGTACAGGGCTATTTTGCAAATCAGTATCCGGACAATCCTCCGATCGTCTGTGTGGTAGAAGCTGATACTGCTGCATGTCTGTACAAAGGTGCTGTTGCAGGTGATGGTGCTGAATACAATGTAGAAGGCGATATGCCGACTATCATGGCAGGTCTTGCATGTGGTGAGCCGAATACAACATCCTGGGACATTTTGAAAAACCATGTATCTGTATTCGTTGCTGCTCCGGACTGGGTATCCGCAAAATCCATGCGTATGCTCGCTGCTCCGATCAAAGGTGATCCGCAGGTAACATCCGGTGAATCAGGAGCCGTTACATTCGGTGTATTAAATGAGATCATGACAAATCCGGATTATGCAGACTTAAAAGAAGCTTTACAGTTAGATGAAAATTCACAGGTACTGCTCTTCTCTACTGAGGGAGATACAGATCCTGAACGTTATAAAGAAATCGTCTGGGACGGAAAAGATTACTTAGAGGATTAATTTCATCCGTTATTTTCGAATCATTATCAGATGAACCAATCAATCTATTTCAAAGTTATAGTATGGAGGTATTACTACTATGGATTACAACAAAATCAAAGCAACCGCTGAGAGCTACAAAGACGACATGACCAGATTCTTACGTGCTATCGTAAAGAATCCGGGCGAGAGCTGTGATGAAAAAGCTCATATCGAGACAATCGCTGCCGAGATGAAAAAACTTGACTTCGACGAAGTTGTTATCGATCCGCAGGGTAACGTTATCGGTTACATGGGAACCGGTGACAAGATCATCGCTTACGATGCACATATCGATACTGTAGGTATCGGAAACATTGAAAACTGGAACTTTGATCCATACGATGGATACGAGACCGATGAGGAGATCGGCGGTCGTGGTGTATCCGATCAGTGCGGCGGTATCGTTTCCGCTACATACGGTGCAAAGATCATGAAAGACCTTGATCTGATTCCGGAAGGATGCAAGATCATGGTAGTCGGAACTGTTCAGGAAGAGGACTGTGACGGTCTGTGCTGGCAGTACATCATCAACGAAGATAAGATCCGTCCGGAATTCGTAGTTTCCACAGAGCCGACAGACGGTGGTATCTACCGCGGACAGCGTGGACGTATGGAAATCCGTGTAGATGTAAAAGGTATCTCCTGCCACGGTTCCGCTCCGGAGCGTGGAGATAATGCCATCTACAAAATGGCTGACATTCTTCAGGACATCCGTTCCTTAAATGAGAACAATGACGCTGACGAGACAGAGATCAAAGGTCTTGTAAAAATGCTCAACCCGAAATACAACAAAGACTGGGAAGAGGCTCGTTTCCTTGGCCGCGGTACTGTAACTGTATCTCAGATCTTCTATACATCCCCAAGCCGTTGTGCAGTTGCTGACTCCTGTGCAATCTCCCTTGACCGTCGTATGACATTCGGTGAGACATGGGAAAGCTGCTTAGACGAGATCCGTGCACTTCCAAGCGTACAGAAATACGGCGATGATGTAAAAGTATCCATGTACAACTACGATCGTCCTTCTTACACAGGATGTGTATATGAGATTGAGTGCTACTTCCCGACATGGGCAATTCCGAAAGATCACAAAGTAACAAAATCTCTCGAGGCTGCTTACACAGCATTATACGGAGATCAGCGTATCGGTGCTGCTGAGACACTTGAAATGCGTCAGGCCCGTCCACTTACAGACAAATGGACATTCTCCACAAACGGCGTATCTATCATGGGCAGAAACAACATTCCTTGTATCGGTTTTGGACCAGGCGCTGAGGCTCAGGCTCATGCTCCAAATGAAAAAACATGGAAACAGGATCTGGTAACCTGTGCAGCTGTATACGCAGCATTACCTGGCAACTATATGGCGTAAAGGCAATTTGCGAATGGCTCTGAAATTGATAAAGCCACTCTCGCGAAGGATACTTCTTGAACTTGCTTCAAGAAGGTTCCTCCATGAAAGCGAATACCCTTTTTAATATATCTCAACGAATCTATTTTATTATAAGGAGAATACATAAATGAAAACATTACAGGATTACATCGACAAACTCAACAGCTTAAACTTCAAAGAAATGTACAACAACGATTTCTTCCTTACATGGGAAAAAACAGATGACGAATTAGAGGCTGTTTTCACTATCGCTGATGCACTTCGTTTCATGCGTGAGAACAACATCTCCACAAAAGTATTCGAGAGCGGTCTTGGAATTTCCTTATTCCGTGACAATTCCACAAGAACACGTTTCTCTTTCGCTTCCGCATGTAACCTGCTTGGTCTGGAAGTTCAGGATCTGGACGAGGGTAAATCCCAGGTAGCTCATGGTGAGACTGTTCGTGAGACAGCTAACATGATCTCCTTCATGGCTGACGTTATCGGTATCCGTGACGATATGTACATTGGAAAAGGTAATGCTTACATGCATGAAGTATCTGACGCTGTAAAACAGGGTAACGAGGACGGTATCTTAGAGCAGCGCCCGACACTTGTAAACCTTCAGTGTGATATCGACCATCCGACACAGGCTATGGCTGATGCTCTTCACCTGATCCATGAGTTTGGCGGTGTTGAGAACTTAAAAGGTAAAAAAGTTGCCATGACATGGGCTTACTCCCCATCTTATGGTAAACCGCTCTCCGTTCCGCAGGGTATCATCGGTCTGATGACACGTTTCGGTATGGACGTTGTACTTGCTCATCCGGAAGGATACGATGTAATGCCGGAAGTTGAGGAAGTTGCAAAAGCAAACGCTGAGAAATCAGGCGGTTCCTTCACAAAAGTAAACAGCATGGCTGAAGCTTTCAAAGATGCTGATATCGTATATCCGAAGAGCTGGGCTCCGTTCGCAGCTATGGAGAAACGTACAAACCTTTACGGCGAAGGCGATACAGAAGGAATCAAAGCACTTGAGAAAGAGCTTCTTGCTCAGAATGCAGAGCACAAAGACTGGTGCTGTACAGAAGAATTAATGAAAACAACAAAAGACGGCAAAGCATTATACTTACACTGCCTGCCGGCAGACATCAATGATGTAAGCTGCAAAGACGGCGAGGTTGAGGCTTCCGTATTCGATCGTTACCGTACACCGCTTTACAAAGAAGCAAGCTACAAACCATACATCATCGCTGCTATGATCTTCTTAAGCAAATTTGAGAATCCGCAGGAGATCTTAAAGAAATTAGAAGAGCGTGCCGGAAAACGAATCTTCGAATAGCATTTAGAGCCAAGGCGATTTTCAATAAATAGGTGAATCATGCTTGCATGAATAAACCTATTTATGAAAATCTCTTTGGCGACAAGCCAACGATGAGCAAAAGGAAAGCCTTGCAAAGGTGATTTTGCAAATTGGCTCTAAATGCACCAAAATATACTAATCCATATGGGGGTAACTAATCATGGGTAAAAAACGTATCGTCATTGCACTTGGCGGTAATGCCCTCGGAAAGAATCTTCCTGAACAGTATCTGGCTGTTCAGGAAACTTCCAAGGCAATCGCCGATCTGATCGAAGCGGGAAATGAAGTCATCATCTCTCACGGTAACGGTCCACAGGTCGGAATGATCAACAATGCAATGGCAGCATATTCCAAAACAGAACCTTCTCATCCGGCAATCACACCTCTCTCCGTCTGTGTTGCCATGAGTCAGGCATATATTGGTTATGATCTTCAGAATGCATTAAAAGAGGAATTATTAAACCGCGGCATCAAGAAAAATGTTGCCACTGTGATCACACAGGTTCGTGTGGACGAAAATGATCCTGCATTCGAGCATCCAACCAAACCAATCGGTCAGTTTATGACCAAAGAAGAAGCTGATGCAGCTGTAGCCAGCAGCGGTATTCAGGTAACGGAAGATGCAGGGCGCGGTTATCGCCGTGTCGTTGCTTCTCCGAAACCGGCAGAAATTATTGAAATCGACACAGTCAAAGATCTCTTAAACGCAGGCGAAGTCGTCATCGCCAGCGGTGGCGGCGGTATCCCTGTGATCCGTCAGGGAAATCACTTAAAGGGTGTTGGAGCAGTTATCGACAAAGATTTCGCAAGCTGTCTCCTTGCACAGCAGTTAAATGCAGATTTCCTGATCATTCTGACTGCAGTTGAGAAAGTAGCACTCCGCTTCGGTACTCCGGAAGAGACATGGCTCGATGACATTTCTGTCGAAGATGCAAAACAGTACATGGAAGAAGGACATTTTGCTCCTGGTTCCATGCTTCCGAAAGTACAGGCAGCTGTAGAATTCGCCGAATCCGGCAAGGGACGTACCGCCCTCATCACCCTTTTACAGAAAGCAAAAGACGGTGTCAATGGTACTACAGGAACACGTATAATCAAGAAGTAAAAAATTTTCAGTTTGTTATTTGATTGATTATTCGATAAAACTTTTTTAACATTTTCCCTCTATTTTTACAATATACAAAGCACTTCAGAGCCAAGGCAATCGACTAAGCTGATATCGCGAATTGGTTCTGAAGGAAGAAAGAGCCCCGATCCTAACCAAATCGGGGCTCTTTCATATTCATGAGGAATTATGATATATAGGATATCTTTCGCATTTTGGATAATAGCAAAAGATTATACTATCCTGGTTCAAACATTTTTATGAGTTCATTTTTTCCAGATTTTTTGCATTAATTCCACCGATAGGCATAAATTTAATACCTACATAAGGTGCTGCCATTGCTTTGATCATGGAAATACCTCCTGCCGGAAAGAATTTCACAACCTTAAGTCCTATTTTTACTGCCTGTGCAACTTCAGACGGGATGATACAGCCACGGAAAAGAATACAGCTTAGCCCCAAAATAGTAAATCTGAAAAAAAGAGACTCGCCCGACCATTCCAGCTAAGCGAAGTCTCTTTTTTCTATATCTGATCTAGGTGTCAAAACACCCAAATCTTGATTACGCGGATTGCTCCGTGCTTTGCACTCCCATAATCCTTATATTATTTTACCCTTGCCGTCAGATGATCTCCATCCACATCGATGAGGATCACATCATTTGCATGTACTTCATCGGCAAGAATCAGTTTTGCAGATAATGTCTCTACATGTTTCTGCAGAAATCGTTTCAGCGGTCTTGCACCATAAATCGGATCATAACCATGCTCTACGATAAAGCTCTCTGCTGCCGGTGTGAGTTCTACGGAAATCTCACGGTCTTCCAGACGTTTGTTCAACTGATTCATCAACAGATGAATGATATTTCCGATGTTATCCTTGGTCAGTGGCTTAAACATGATAATCTCATCCAGACGATTTAAGAACTCCGGTCTGAAGTTGCCACGCAGCTCGTTCATAACCAGTTCTTCTGCTTCCGGATTGATATCACCGTTTTCGTCGATACCTTCCAGCAGATGCGCAGATCCAAGGTTGGAGGTCATAATGATGATGGTATTTTTAAAATCTACGGTACGACCCTGGGAATCCGTAATACGACCGTCATCCAGAACCTGTAACAATACGTTAAAGACATCCGGATGTGCCTTTTCCACCTCATCAAACAGAACGACAGAATATGGTTTTCTACGAACAGCTTCGGTCAGCTGACCACCTTCATCGTATCCAACATATCCTGGAGGTGCTCCGATCAGTCTGGATACAGAGTATTTCTCCATGTATTCACTCATATCAAGCCGCACCATATTGGATTCATCATCAAACAGGCTTGCAGCTAATGCTTTTGCCAGCTCGGTTTTACCGACACCGGTAGGTCCAAGGAAGAGGAAGGAACCGATCGGCTTGCTTGGATCTTTGATTCCGGCTTTGGAACGGATGATCGCTTCTGTAACTTTTGTAACACCTTCATCCTGTCCAATGACACGTTTGTGCAGTTCTTCGTCCAGATGTAAGGTTTTGTTACGTTCACTCTCAGTCAGTTTTGCAACCGGGATTCCGGTCCAGCGGGAAATGATTCTTGCAATCTCATCCTCGCTGACACTCTCATGCACCAGTGACATATCTTTATTTTTCACGATTTCTTCTTCGTGAGCCAGTTCTTTTTCAAGCTGTGGTTTCTTGCCATACTGGAGTTCTGCTGCCTTTTCCAGATCATAGTTCTGCTGTGCGGTCTGTATTTCTTTGTTCAGGCTTTCCAGTTCCTCACGTAATTTCTGTACACGCTCAACGGCTTTCTTCTCATTATCCCACTGAGCTTTCTTCGTCTGAAACTCACTGCGCAGTTCTGCCAGCTCTTTCTGAAGATTCTCCAGACGCTCTTTACTCAGATTGTCTTCCTCTTTCTTCAGGGCGGTTTCCTCGATTTCCAGCTGCATTACTTTACGGTTCAGTTCATCCAGTTCTGTCGGCATGGAATCCAGCTCTGTCTTGATCAGTGCACATGCCTCGTCCACAAGATCGATGGCTTTATCCGGCAGGAAACGGTCGGAAATGTAACGGTTGGACAGCACTGCTGCGGAAACCAAAGCGCCATCTGTAATTTTTACACCATGGAATACTTCGTAGCGCTCTTTCAGGCCACGCAGGATGGAAATAGTATCTTCCACTGTCGGTTCATCTACCATAACCGGCTGGAAACGACGCTCCAGTGCGGCATCTTTTTCGATATATTCACGGTACTCATCCAGTGTGGTAGCACCGATACAATGCAATTCACCTCTTGCCAGCATTGGTTTTAGCATATTACCGGCATCCATGGCTCCGTCTGTTTTTCCTGCGCCAACGATAGTATGCAGCTCATCGATAAAGAGGATGATTTTGCCCTCACTCTTCTTTACCTCGTCCAGAACTGCTTTCAGACGTTCCTCAAATTCGCCTCTGTATTTTGCACCTGCAACCAGTGCACCCATATCAAGGGCAAATAATTTCTTGTCTTTCAGTCCTTCCGGTACATCACCGCGAACGATACGCTGTGCCAGTCCCTCGACAACAGCTGTTTTACCAACACCAGGTTCACCAATCAGAACCGGGTTATTTTTCGTCTTTCTGGAAAGGATACGGACAACGTTTCGGATCTCGCTGTCACGGCCGATAACCGGATCCAGTTTCTGATCTCTTGCACGCTCTACCATGTCGTAACCATATTTTTCCAATGTATCATAAGTAGCTTCCGGATTGTCACTTACAACTCTCTGGTTGCCACGGACGGTGGATAATACCTGGAGGAATCTGTCTCTTGTGATTCCATACTCACGGAAAATCTCTTTGATCGCCGGGTTCGGATAACGGATCATACTCAAAAACAGATGCTCAACGGATACATACTCATCCCCCATCTGTTTTGCCTCGTCCTCAGCACTGATCAGCACTTTATTCAACTGCTGACCGACATAAACCTGTCCACCGGAAACTTTGACCCTCTTTGCCAGATGATCTTCCGCATTGTTCATGAAATGCTGCTTATTGATTTCCATTTTTTCAATCAGCATCGGGATCAGACCGTCTTCCTGTCGCATCAGAGCTACCAGCAGATGTTCCTGCTCTATTTCCTGATTACCATATTCATAAGCTAATTTCTCGCAATCCTGGATTGCCTGCATTGATTTCTGTGTAAATTTCTGGATATTCATAAAACCCCCTCCTTTCCGGGTGTTTCTACTTTTCTTATTCATTATGTTCTACTTGTTGTATAACGCTTTTCCTGCGCTAAATATGTTATACCACATGCTATTAGCCACGTCAATAGGTGAGTGCTAATTTTTTGAGATTTTTTGCAAACCTTGATTTTACAGGGGGTGCAACACTTTTTCTTACTTATAATCATCACTTTTTAAGTATGAAAAAAACAGTCGATCATAAATGAAAGACTGTTAATATCTGTTCTTCCAGACGGTCAAGTTGTCCGCTTGCATTTTTCCGGCGATTGTAAGTAAAGCGGACATTCGCAATCCGCTTTCGCTACTTGCTCATGAACGCAGTCGCTTTGCGACCTGTCAGTGGGAGCTTTTAACTCCCACTGACATAAACATCCCCTTACCCACCGCCTAGTGCTCTACGCACTTGAAGCGGGGGAATGCTTATTCTGCGTTCAAAAGCAATATATTCAAAAATTCCTCTCAAATCACTGTCAGCCTGTTCGGATACTTCTACTTCATATATCATAAGCCATAATCCTTGCGAATGTCAGCAAAAGACAGGAGTGGTTTTATGGCTTAATGACGCGCCCCGATATGAGCATTACTATTTGTGTTTCTTTACAGAATACATTGTCGTTGTCAGAGCTCCACCTGCGATTGCAAGCATTACAAACCACAGAACCATTGCATTTGTGTCTGCTGTCTTTGGTGCTTTCGCTGTCGCAGCAGCTGTCTGATTTGTTTTGTTGGAAGCAGCTGAGCCCTTTCCACTATTTTTGTTATTGTTTACAGTCTGATTCTTGTTCTGATCTGTATTTGTATTTCCATTGTTGTTGCCTGCGTTAGAGTTATTACCATTGTCAGATCCATTATTATTGTTATTTGAACTATTCTGTTTTACAGTAAATACAACTTTTCCTGTAGAACCTGCATAGTTGCCAATACCCGTTACAAAGATTGTATACTCACCGGCTTTAACAAATTCAGCGCCTGTAAAATCAGCTGCATTGCTATCACTTCCATATGTATAAGATACGGTATAGTCAACGCCTTCTGTCAGAACTGTATCACCGTCTTTAATTGTCAGAGTCGGTGTTTTGCTCTGTCCGTCATAAATTGCGGAATCGGGATCTGCTGTAACATCAAATCTCATCTGTTTCGGATCAATTGTGAATGTTTTTGTTGCTGTTCCGTAGTACTCACCCATACCTGTTACCGCTACAGTGTAATCACCAGCATTTACATATTCATCTGCTGCACTTCTCTGTGCCGGCTGTGTGTAAGTAACGAAATAATCAACATCCTCCGTCAGAACTTTTTCTGTATCATCCGCATCAGTAACCTTAACAACCGGTTTTAAAACTTCACCATTGTAAACCTGACTCTCGATATCAACTACATTGATAAGTTTTGTTACCTCAGAAGTTACAAACTGATCTAACGGTGCTTCCGGATCAATACCAGTCTTCCAGTACAGATCTGCAAGTGGATCATTTTCTGCGCCGGAAATCATGCTTCCGTTTGCTATATGACGATATTTTCCTGTTACTTTAATTGTTCCTACAGTTGCATTTCCAGCTTTTGCATTCTTTGATGTGTTAGCAGTTGCACCCTGTAAAAATGCAGATTCTGCAGCAATGGTACCATTTCCGGTTACAGCGTTTCCGCCATTTCCCCAAAGTACATCACCACCGATTGCTGTTATTTTTCCATTTCCATCAATGGTTGCATTATCAAGGTCGATTGCTGCACCACCATCCGAATAAAGCAGTGTCTTTCCGCTTCCGCCGTAGGCTACCAGCTCTGCTCCATCTTCCAGATGAAGTGTTCCGTTTGATACACGTAATGCAGTCTGACCGATATCGCTTCCTGCATCATCGCCTTCAATAAATACTTTTCCTTTAATCGTTACATTTCCAGTAGCAGTTACTACCGGCTCAGATGTTGTACGATCTGTAAGATTTCCGTTTGCCAGGTAGTTCGCATGAGAATAAATTGCTGCATTTTCAAGTGTTGCACCGTCCTCTAAACGAAGCTGTCCGCAGATAGAAGCACCTACTTTAAATTCTTCATCATAAGCACTATAGTTCATGGAGAATGTTCCACCATCTTTTACTTCAATGATACCCTGAACAACAGAATCATCTAATGTCAGTTTTCCACCTTTTTCAACAACAATACGAACACTGCTGAGGATTTCCATATTTGTGATTGTCAGATCACAGCCATCAGGAATATAAAGTGTCTGAGGAATATTTCCTTTTTCAACTTCTTTCCAAGCAAGATCATAACCAAGGTAACCATAAGTACCACTTACATGAGAACCAAACCATGCTTCCAGATCAGCAGGAACACGAACACTCTCATCTTCTCCTGCTACATTGCTGCCGAAATTGCTGACTGCCCATGGCTCCATGATATCCCATGCATATTTACCATGTGCATACTGTTTCAGGTTATCTTTTACCAGCTGATCCGCAAGTTTCTCTTCACCGGAATATACGTTAAATGGCAATGTATTACTTGTTGCTGTACGTCCCTGCATATCTGTGATAGTTACAGAAACCAGATATTTTCCCGGATCCTTTGGTGTTCCACCGAGGCTCAGCGCACTGCTGAGTGTCATATAGACACCCTGCATTCCACTATCACTGTCCGCGCTTGTACCTTTGTCCGTATCCGGCACAATGTTAACTGTGCATTTTTTACCATTCAGATTGATTTTTGACATATTGTCAAGTTCTTCCCAGTCACTTTCTGTCGGCTCGGTGCCTTTCTTTACTAACGCACCGTAAACGGTTACGTCACTGTTTTTGTTTGAAGAAGAACCACCAGTACTTGCACTGGAAACAGTATCATAATTTGTCTGACCTTTGATCGCACTGTCAAAAGTACCTTCGATTTTTACATAAATCTGATACGGATCACCCTGTCCATCATCTTCCACCAGAGATGCTTTTCCATCCGGATCAATGACAAATTTCATAGTCAAATCTTCATAGCCATCTGCTGTGATCGTAATCACATCTCCGCTTTTCAAAACCGGAGTTGTTTCTGTTGAACTGTAATCTTTTGCTGCAAATACAAGTTTATTATTGTCTGTATCGGCTTTATATACACCACCGGAAGAAATGTAAGATTTTTTCTCCCACTCAGTACCATTTACAGATACTTTTGTAATATCACTTACATAGCCATCGACATTGTCAAAAGTAACTTCCCTGTCATTTCCAAAGAAATCAGTTCCAATTTTTACCTGATCAAGATTGATCTTGATTGGAGCTGCTTTCTTAAATGCTGCAGTTACATTTACATCTTCTGCCGGCATAGTAAAAGAATATTCGTTTTCGGATTTTTTTGTTGTATTAACGGTTCCACTCGCGCCTTTTACTGTAAGTGTATCCAGTTCATAATGTCTGTCTGGTGTAGTTGTCACTGTAACACTATCACCGGCTTTCAGACCACTTGTTTTGTCCAAAGTAACTTTACCGTATTCAGCAGAAGCTGCTGTTGCGGTGTAAGTTTTCTCCGCCGGGGTAGCGTCTTTTACTACTGTTGCTGTATAAACATCATTGTAAGATACTGTCGTTTTTGTAATCTCTACAGTAAGGTTTTTGTATCCATTTGCTGTAACTTTTACTGTTAATGGGTATGATGCATCCTCAGCTTTTGCAATTCGGAGTGCTGTATAGCTGCCATATGCTCCCGTCGCACTTCCAATATCCCAGATTCCAGTTTCACTGCCAAATGAACTAATTGTTTTGTTTTTATACACAGTATCATTTACAGTTATACTGTCGATTGCATTCATCCATGTGGTATCATCAAATTCAAGATTGAGAATCTCAGACCACAATCCGCTTTTTGCACAGGATTTCACCTTTGTCGGTGCATCCTTGCTTCCACTTGTTGTTCCCTCTGCCGCCATCGCCGGTGTAATCACCATAGACAGCATCAATAATACTGACAGGAACATCGATGCCATTTTCTTCCAAGTCTTTTTCATTTGCTTCTCCTTTTTTCTTTCTAATCATTGTTCTTCTTAATTAACATTAGTTATTCGAACCTAATACCATGAAATACTATCAAACTAATAGTAGTTATGTCAACCCGATTTTCCCCATTTTCTCTTCGTTGAAAAATCTTAATCAAAAAACAAAAAAAGAGACAGGCACTTTTCATTAAAAAGCACTTGTCTCCCTTTTTTTATAATTCAACGATCCATTGCATCAGCATGCTTTCGCAAACTCTTTCAATTTTTCCTTTGCGGTCTCATTCAAGTTTTTTGGTACCTGAATCTGAACTACTGCATACTCATCACCATGCACAGATCTGTCTTTCATCGACACAATACCTTTGCCTTTCAGACGGATCTTGCTGCCGGACTGTGTGCCCGGACGGATCTTGCATATCACATTGCCATTCAGTGTCGGCACTACAGCTTCGCCACCCAAAACAGCTGTCGTAAACGGAATCGAAATGTTTGTATACACATCCATTCCTTTTCGTTCAAATCCTGCTCTGCCTCCTACTTTTACTTTCAGCAACAGATCTCCGGATTCTCCTCCGTTGAATCCCGGATTTCCTTTGCCTTTCAGACGTACCGTTTTACCGGTATCGATTCCAGCCGGAATTGTCACTTTCAACGATTGAACCTGACCATTTTCGTCTTTCAGATGAATCATTTTCTCACAACCAAATGCCGCATCATCAAAACTTACGGTTACATCCGCATGGATGTCACTGCCTTTCTGACGGAACTGACCGCCATGGAAGCCGCCTCCCTGATTAAAGCCGCCAAAGTGACTGCCCTGTCCGAAGCCATCTGCAGCAGAACCATTGCTGTAGTACTGGTGGAAGCCGCCATTTCCATCACTGTGGAAACTGTAGCTTCTGTGTCCGCCGGATGAGCCTCCATGGAACATATCTCCAAAGATATCTCCGAAAATATCACCCATATCCTGTCCGTTAAAATGGAATTCCTGATAACCGCCATTCTGTGCGCCACCTGTATTGCCATATCCGTAAGCGCCACCTTCCGGCATACTTCCATCAAAAGCAGCATGACCGAACTGATCATACAATTTTCTTTTTTCCGGATCACTCAGGATGGAATACGCTTCCGTCACGTCTTTAAATTTCTGTTCTGCGGTCGGATCACCGGCATTCGTATCCGGATGATATTTTTTTGCAAGTTTTCGATATGCTTTCTTTATTGCTGTGGCATCTGCATTTCTTGCAACGCCAAGTAATTCATAATAATCCTGTTTTGCTGCCATACAAATCACCATCCATTTCTGTTATTTACTATGTATGATCCAGTAGATTTTTGCTTCTATTTTTCTCTATCACGCACCAGGTCTCACATACGTTCGACTTGAATATTCCGTAAACTTTCTTGAAAAATTTTCCAAGTAAAACAGAAGCTCTCATTGGTTCAAGAATGCCCTCGGCCTTCTTGTTGCTCACCACCTGTAGAGGTGGGAGTCATCTCTCATCTGATATAATAATTCCCCGGGAAACTCCCGGGGAAACATTGTTACCTGAATCATTCTCTACCGGTTTTCCCGGTTTTCTTTGTTCTATCTGTAATATAACATTAGTGTTTCTGTATGTCAACAAATTTTTTAAAATATAGCGAATTTTTATCTACACGGTACACTTTACAATATACAGACCATCATTCGCTGTATCAAAATAAATATATCCACGATCATCCACCAAAACATCTTCTGCAATTCCAACGATCGGTCCCGGCATCAGTGTACCATCTTCATTATCAAATGCCGGTCCATCCGGATCCGGTGGAAGGAAATATGCGATTTCTTTTGGCATAAACGGATCTGATGTATCATATATCCGAAGTCCTGCGTGGAAATAACAGGTATAAATTCGGTCACGATAAGGCTCATATACTTCCTGTCCGTAAGCATCAAAAGAGTTGTGCGGTCCAAACGGCACACGCATACCGTCTACATAATTAAAATTCTTTCCATGGGTATAACCTTCCGGCACTTCCGGATATGGAAATACAGAAATTAAATTTGGTCGATTAATATCCGTAATTTCCACCATTATAGAAGAAACGGTGTACACCCGGTCCACCTCCACAATGGAATTTTGATAATAATTTCGGATTTTCTGGATCTGTTTTTACATCCCAGATAGAAATTCCACCCCAATACGGTAAGGTATTTCCTTTCGGTGTTCCATGTAGAACATCCATAGTTCCACCATGTGCCAGAACCATAATACCATCTGCAATCTGAATTTTAGGCGTACTTTGTCCGTCATGGATACTGTCATCAACCCAGAATCCTTCCATCCATTTAATTTTCTTTGGATTTGTAGGATCTGTCACATCTAATATATTAATTCCGTTCCATCGAAAACTGGTTGCATACAGATAATAGTGTCCATTTGCTTTCTGCATTGCCATCTGAAATCCAGGTTTTCCATTGAGGTCGTCAAAACCTACAAATTCCATGTTTTTCATCAGGCATTCTTTTCTCTGATGAATACTTCTTCCCATACTGTTTCACTCCTTGTTCCGTTATAGTTTCCATATTACTACATTTATGTATCAGAACTTATTTCTCCGGTTTTACAGGCTGCATAAACTCTTGAATTTCTGTGAAATATATCTTTTTTCGCTTGTCATATCAAAAAAGATATGACATAATCAATTTATATTTTTTAACATTTATACCATTTCGTAATTCAGGTAAAAATAAGTGATAAAAATATGATGATTTTTGTTATAAAAAATGTTGGTGGCAAAAGATGCCATACAAATTGTTTTGCTAAAAAAGGAAAGAAGTTTATTATGAATACAAACCAAATTTCCTGTTTTCTGGAAGCAGTAAAAGAAAATAATTTTACCAAAGCGGCAGCAAAACTTTACCTGAGTCAACCAAACCTCAGTCGTTCCATTGCGGCATTGGAGAAAGAATTAGACGTGAAATTATTTATCCGTCATCCAGATAAAAGTATTTCGCTGACTCAGGAGGGAGAACTATATTACAACTGTTTTAGCAGATATCGAAACGAACTGACTGAAATTCATAAAAAATGTTTGCTTTTCAAAAATAATCCATAAACGCTTCGCATTGGATACACGATTGGTTGGAATTTATCCGATTATTTACCGGATAAACTGGCACAGTTATCCGAAAAGTAATTGCATTTGCCTATACTAAGGATCAAACAGATCCCTACATCCATGATCTATGTCAGTTACTGCAACAGAGGAATTCTTCCACTTAATTAGCAGATTTTCTGTTGCTTTTACAATTGTTTTATAAAAATGCATAATACAATCATATTTTTGGAGGATTAGAGGATTTGTATGAATAATAAGGAAAAAATTATCTCACCACTCTTTCGTGGAATTACACAATGTGAATTAAAACAGATGCATTCCGCAGGATACCTGCGTCAGAAAGAATATAACAAAAGTGAAATCATCTATCATATGGATACCACTGTTGATGAGATTGGTATTTTATTAAATGGAAGTGTCAATATTATCAACACTGATTTCTTAGGTAATTCCACAATTTTAAGCAACATCTCTGCCGGAGGTGTATTCGCAGAAACATATGCCCTTGTACAAGAACCACTGCTTGTGGAAGTCGTTACTGCTGAAAACAGCCAGATTTTATTTTTAAATATTCGTCGCATTATGGAGGATTCATCCTGTAATCAATCTGACTGGTATCGAAAACTGATTGACAATCTCTTGCAAATTTCCATGCGAAAAAATTTGACGCTTTCTGCACGAATTTTTTGTACCACCCCGAAAAATATCCGCGGGCGCCTACTGACTTATCTGACTGCAGAATATCGCAAGCAGGGAACTTCTACGTTTGAAATTCCATTTAATCGCCAGCAGCTTGCTGATTATTTAAACGTTGATCGGAGTGCTTTGTCTAAAGAACTGGGAAAAATGAAAGAAGAAGGAATACTGGATTTTCACAAGAATGTATTTCGATTATTAAAACAGATTTGATAGTATAAAAAATGCTGTATTGACAAGTTTGTCAATACAGCATTTTTTATTTATATGATATATACCTTCAAAACTTCATACAGGTGAGATCTTTCTTTCATTCATTCAATTTCTCACTCACTTCGAAAAGCTGTCATTCTAAATCCATTCGCTTTTCTCAGCTTTTTGGTCAAGCCCTCAAACGATTAGTAACAGTCAGCTCCATGTGTTGCCACACTTC
>URDN01000028.1 GCA_900546495.1 uncultured Lachnospiraceae bacterium | reverse complement strand
ATATTATTGAAATTGCATTGGATGGTATTGAGAACGAGGAATTAAGAGATCCCAAAGCACATTATTTTATTTCCAATCAATACTGGAAAAGTAATTATGAATTAGTGAAAAAAATGCTGTCACAATCCGAAGTTTATGTGTTTGAAGCAGATAAAATGATACAAGGATTTGTAGGACTAAATGATGAATATATGCTTCGTCTGAATTCATCTGCAATCTCCGTCATAATAAAAATATCTCCATCATTTCAAAAGAGAATGCTGGAGATATTTCGCCTTGCTTATTCTTGTAGTAACCAATCGCTATATCGTGAATTACGATTCCTTCATAGCTATATTGGGGATGTTTGGTTCTAGCAATAATCATTTTCGGATAAGCATCTCGAATCTGAAGCCGAGGAAAGCATTCTCTCTCAAATGTTTCCTGCCCGGAAATGTTGTCGCTGATCTGAATATAAAACTTCTCGTTGCTTCTCTGAGCAACAAAGTCGATTTCCTTTTGATAGAGCTTGCCGACATAAACATTATATGAAAATAGATCATATGCTCTGTTTTTTGCAATATTTTATCTTGCGAATTTATCATTGTAACGAATATGCATATCTTCCCAATCCATGAACAATACATAAAATACTTTCCCGTATTGCGGGCTCTCTACAATTCTTCCATGATCAAGAACAGAAAAATAAGTTCCGTCAGCTTTTCGAAGATGAAAGTGAATATAGTCATTTTCATTGCCATTGTCAATCTGTTCCCAGATACTTGATTCTATCTGTTGCTGTTCATCTTCACGAATCAAGTTGCGAAAACTTTTCTCAGTAAGTCTGAACAGTTCATCTATATCTTTATATCCGGACATATGAAGAAATTCATCATTTGCAAAAAATAGTTCATCATCTTCTTTGTCAGCTCTGTATATGATGAATGCACCTGGAAGATGTTCAGAGATATTCTTGAATGTGAATCCAAGTTGTTTGCGGGCACCTGACCGAAATCCTTCTCTGTAGACCATACATCCATTTTTTCCATGAAGCTTTATTTCATAAAGAGCGGCATCTGCGCAGCGCATGAGTTGTGAACGATTGGATGCAAATGTTGGATATTCTGCATATCCTAGAGAAATATAAAATGCATGTTCCTTACCATGGTATGAGAATGATTTAGGAAGTTTGGTGAATTTCTGCAGCTGTATATCTGCTTCTGCAACGGTACAATTTGGTAAAAGAATGCAGAATTCGTCACCACCATTTCTTCCAAGTAATGCATCGGATGGGAAAAAAGTCTTCATGCTGTCTGCAAGATTCTTTAATGCCCTGTCTCCGTAATTATGTCCATAGATATCATTAATAAACTTGAAATCATCGATATCAAGGAGCGCAGCCACAAAATGTGCTTTTGGATTTTTTTGAATCATTTTTTCTGCAAATTCATCAAATCCATAGCGGTTATAAATATTTGTAAGAGAATCTGTGCGCGCCAGTATCTGAAACTTTTTCTTATGTTCTTTTGCTACTAACCATACTCTGGTAAGAACTGACAGGAGAAGGCTTATTGTAAGAAAAATTCCGATGATGATTATCAGTAATGTGGCATTTCTCCATCCACTTTTAGGAGTTACTTCAAATTTCCAGTTTTCGTCTCCTATTGTAAATGTATAAGAAACAGGACGATTTATTTGCCCATCTGATTGATAAACCACTTTATAAGTATCACTCCATGGAGCGTCTGTTTTTGAAATTTTGTATTCGTATCCAAAATTTGAAAGTGCACTGATTGAATCTGAAAAAATATCCGGAACACGCAGGATAACAATAGTAAATCCCCAGAAATACTCATGTCCGTTTTTATCTTTCAGATATACGGGATTGCGGACTGCAATTCCATATCCTCCCTGTTTTAATTTGAAGGGGCCCTGCGTAATGATTGTATGGTTGTCTCTGGCGTAACAGGAAATTTTTCCGCGGTCTTTATCATGGATCAAATCAATCTTACCTGCCTCATTTTCATTAGCCGGATAAATATCTGTAACAACACCATTAGGAGCGAGCTGTACACTTTCAATAGAATCAGACATAAGATTTCCTGCAATTGTTTCAAACTGATGGATTTCGCCATCTTCACTTATTAAGATTTGCTTCAAGGTATCTGTGATCTCAATTCCATTTGTAATTTCATTCTTTATTTGTTCGCCATAGGTGGCTACGTTTAATTGTGCTGTTATGTGTCTCTGCTCTTTTTCGTGGGTGTCTGTTTTGTATACAATCAAACTAACAAGGCATATGCCCAATAAAAAAATGATAAGAGGCACAAGTGTTTTCTTTTTCACTTGGTTCACCTCATTTTGTCCATGGGAATTATTATAATAAAGCATTATATCACAGAAGGTGAAAAACAGAATAAGTTTTTTGAAAAAAACGAACTGTGCAAAATCTTTATACATTTATGACAGAAGAATGTATATCGATAGGGATTTGTGAAATCTATATATTTTAAGAAGGAGCCTTCGCTTATTCGAAAGCTCCTTTTCTGCATACCTTACTTTTTCAGCCTTAAGCCATCTCGAAATACTTCGCCCACACACTGTCGCTGACCTGAATATAAATCTTCTCGCTGCCTCTCTGAGCAACAAAGTCGATTTCCCTTTGATAGAGCTTGCCGACATAAACATCATATCCACGGCGAAGAAGCTCGATGCAAACGATGTTTTCATATACTCTGCCATAATCCATATACAGCCTTTGAATGAAGTAGGACTGTACACCTATCGGAAAATGCTGTTGGAAAAAGAACTGCAGAAAGTACATGAACAGAATCATTTTGCATATACGATTCTCAGACCGGCCTTTGTATTCGGACCATATAATTACGCACCGAGAGAATCCTGGTTTATCCAGAATGTCATCCAGAATCATTCTGTCTATTATCCATCCGACAGCACCGGCCATTTTCAGATGATCTATGTCAAAGATGCCGCCGAAGCAATTATTCGCTGCATCCAGTCTGAAAAAAGCCATAACGAAGCCTATAATTTAAGCGCACCGGAAGTTCTCACCTACCGGACATTTCTTGATGAACTGCACAACGCCAGTGATGTGGATTTCACCGAACAAAATGTGACCGTTGCCCGCTCACTGACTGCCCGAATTCCATTTCCTTTCCCATTAACAGAAGCAGAAAGTGAATTATTCGACGGTTCCAAACTTACCGATGAACTCAGTCTGACTTACACACCGTTTTCCGAAGCACTGGCAGCAACTTACCGGGCCATGAAAGGCATTTATCTGTAATGTTTTTATTTTTAAGCAAATGTAATCGAACATTTTTTCGATTTTATCACGGTTTTCACTTGTGCCATCATAGATTCCTAATGTATAATGATAACATCTGATTTATTATTTTCTTACAACTGATAACTATATTTTTGATACCAGGTTCAAGAATGATCCCGGCATTGTTGCTCCCACCTATAGCGGTGGGAGACATCTCTCATTTGATATATCTATTTTTATCTTTTTAATGCAAAATATAGTTATCAAACTTATTACCAAAGAAAGAAGGAGCTTTGAATCTATGTGGACAGAACGTGATTTACAAACGATGCTGGATCCTCAGCTTTTTTATCAGGGACGACTGATTGAGCTGACCGGCGGCGTATATTCCTTTGAAACTTATAAATCCACATCCGAATATGGTGATCTTCAGCTGGATATTGTCGCAGAAATTCGGGACAAAAATGAGCGTTCCTACTCTGTGGAAGTGACCATGTACTATGATGACAATATGGAGGAAGATCATTTTGACTATTATTGTCCCTGTGATTCTTTTCGGAACAAAAAAGACCTGTGCAAACACTGTGTTGCCACATTGCTTCACTATATCCGTAAGCCGAAAAAAACATTGCTTGCCCTTGAAGACAATGATTTTACACCAGATAACCCAAAGCAAACCAATCAATTTGTTCCCCTGGTTGAACTCCCTGAGGACAAACCTGATACCCGTTCTACAGATTATGGAATGGCACAGATTCTGCGTCAGATGGGAGAGCAGGAGAACTGGCTTCTTACCTCCGGTTCCATCGCAGGCAAAATTCATCTGGAAGCGATTTTACAGACAGACAGAAGATATCCATGTGTTTCTTTGAGAATCGGTGAAAAAAAAATGTATGTGGTCAAAGATATTGCCGCTTTGGTAAACCGCGTGCAGACTGGACAATGGTTTGCTTATGGAAAACAGTTCGGATTCACCCATCAGCTGGAAGCCTTTGACGCGGAAAGTCGACCGCTGATGGAGTATTTTATGCGCCAGTTCGAAGACAGTGACGCTTGGTATAATTTTACAAGTTCCAGAGAATATTTTCTGCGGCATGAGACGCTGGATTCCTTTATAGATGTTGTCCGCACCACAGGAATTTATCTGGCACCTTATACAAAGTCCTCCAGGCTATGGTATCCGGTGGAGGAACCCTATCGGAAAGCGCTGCAGATTTCGTCCGTAGAAGATGGAATTGAACTGACGCTGGAACAGCCTCCCGTCATTCACAGTCACGACTGGCAGTATATATTTTCCGATCAGAAAATCTACCGAATCAGCCGTCGAAATTCAACGGCACTGAACACATTTGAGAAAAATATGGCCATTCGTTGGGACGGAAACTGTTTTATTTCCAATGACGATCTGCCGGTATTTACCCGTGATTTTCTTCCGGAACTGGAATCCGTGTATCAGATTCAGAAAATCGGTTATGTTCCGGAAAAATACCTTCCGGATGAAGCTGTTTTTCGTATATATCTGGATCTTCCACAACAGAATCTGATCACCTGTGATCTGGTGGCAGACTACGGAAATGATCAGATTTATCACGTTTTTGACAGAAATAACCGTCAAAAAGACAGCAATCGAAATATGCGTGAAGAAGCAAAAATTGCTGCTCTCATCTCCAGTTATTGTAATGCCTTTGATGATCGAACCGGCAATCCGGTGGCAACCAATGATGAAAACTGCATGTTCGAACTTCTGACCAAAGGACTGGGCGCCTTTGAGGAAGTTGCTGAAATATTTATTTCTGACCGTTTGAAGAAAATTCGCGTAATCCAACCGCCAAAAATATCCATCGGTATCACAATGAAAGAAGATCTTCTGAATTTTCAGATTGAATCAGACAGCATTGATCTGGATGAACTGGCTTATATTTTGTCTAAATATGACCGTAAAAAGAAGTTTTACCGCTTAAAATCCGGTGAATTCTTCCCTGTAGAAGACACAGATCTGGATACTCTGGCTCAGTTACAGGAAGGACTCATGCTCACTTCTGCAGAAATGGCTTCCGGTGATATCACTCTGCCAAAATTTCGTGCACCTTATCTGGACGAACAGTTGCGGCAGGGCAATTCCCTTTCTGTACAAAAAGAAAAAAGTTTTCGCGAGCTGATCCGAAATATGAAAACAGTGGAAGACAGTGATTTTGAAGTACCGGAAAAATTCCGGAAAATATTGCGTGAATACCAGAAAACCGGTTATCTGTGGCTGGAAACCCTCTGTCAGAACGGTTTTGGTGGAATTCTTGCTGATGATATGGGACTCGGAAAAACCCTTCAGGTTATCGTATTTCTCTATGCCCATTATATTGAACGGCAGGAGACACACAAAAATACACTGATTGTCTGCCCTGCATCCCTTGTATACAACTGGGAAAGGGAAATCCACCATTTTGCACCGGAACTGACCGTTTATACCGTAGCAGGGAACGTTGAAGAACGAAAATCCGTACTTACACACCACCAAAAAGGTTCCATTTTCATCACATCCTATGATCTGCTCCGCCGGGATACTGAGTTGTATCAGCAGCTGACCTTCGCCTACCAGATTATTGATGAAGCACAGTTTATCAAAAATGCCACCACGAAAGCTGCAAAAGCAGTCAAACAGATTTCTTCCGATTTTCGCATTGCCCTGACCGGTACACCGGTAGAAAATCATCTGGGCGAATTGTGGAGTATTTTTGACTATCTGATGCCCGGATACCTTTATTCCTACAAACGGTTCCATGTCACCTTTGAGATTCCGATTGTTCAGATTGGCAATCCCGATGCACTGGAACGTTTGCAGAAACTGATTGCACCATTTGTACTGCGCCGTCTGAAAAAGGATGTATTAAAAGATCTTCCTGAAAAACTGGAGAAAAACATGTTTACACCGTTAACAGGAGAGCAGGAAGACCTGTACCGGGCACATGTCCAGCGTTTGGAAGTATTGCTATCCAAACAGTCTCAGGAAGAATTTAATCAATCCAAAATTGAAATTCTTGCGGAACTGACAAAACTGCGGCAGCTTTGCTGTGATCCGGCTCTATTATATGAAAATTATCAGGCAGGTTCTGCCAAGCTGGATCTGTGTCTGGAGCTTATTCAGAATGCCATTTCCGGTGGACATAAAATGCTGATATTTTCCCAGTTCACTACCATGCTGGATGGCATTGCAGAGCGTTTAAAACAGGAAAATATTCCATACTATGTGCTGAAAGGCTCCACGCCCAAACAGGAGCGTATGCAACTTGTAAACACCTTCAATCAGGATGAAACACCGGTATTTCTGATTTCTCTGAAAGCCGGCGGTACAGGACTGAACCTGACAGCAGCAGATATCGTCATCCATTACGATCCTTGGTGGAATACTGCAGTACAGAATCAGGCAACTGACCGTGCACACCGTATCGGTCAGAAAAACAAAGTCCTTGTGTACCGTCTGATTGCACAGAACACCATTGAAGAAAAAATTCTGAGACTACAGGAAAAGAAAGCACAGCTGGCAGATCAGATTCTTGGCGGAGAAACGACCAAAAATCCGGCATTTTCCAGAGAAGAATTACTGGCATTGCTGCAGGATTAAGCCGATTCACCTCAGACTTTCATTTTTTGATGGGAATAGTAAAAAATCTGCAACATCATATATTTAATGAATCCAGTTCAACCGCTACACAAAGCAGAATTTTCAACTCAACTTAAGCTAAAAAGACAGAAGATTTTATGTTTCTGTCTTTTTTAACGGACATTTATAGGTAAACTCGCGGACATTTATGGGATGTATATTTATGCAAGACAAATATAGGCAAACTTATGGATATTTATAGGTTATATTCTTTACTCACGCCATCTATAGGTGAACTTACGGACATTTATGGGCTATTTCTTTATGCACGCTGTCTATAGGCGAATTTACGGACATTTATAGGCTATGTTTTATGCACGCCGCTCATAGGTGAACTTACAGACATTTATAGGCTATATTCTTTATGCACGCCATCTATGGGCAAACTTGTGGACATTTATAGGCTATATTTTTCATACACGCTCCCTATAGGCGAACTTACGGATATTTATAGGCTATGTTTATCCACATCATCTATGGGTTAACTTATAGACATTTATGGGCTATATGTTTTATACACGCCATTTATGGGCAAACTTGCGGACATTTATGGGCTATATATTTTATACACGCCATTTATGGGCGAACTTGCGGACATTTATGGGATCATATTTCTTTTTTTAGTAAAGCGACTGCGTTCAATTGACGTTATTTCTGAATTACAGGAATATTTTCTTTTTCCAAACTTTATTAAAGTTTATCTTCCAGCCACTAAGCCTGCACAACAAAAAATGTGATGTACATCTCTATACATCACATTTTCTTATTAGTTCTATTATTATCTTTGTTTTTTCACATTATTCTTTCACAAAATCTATCTTATTATTTTGTAGAACCTGCCTTTGCATAATGCTCCAGACGCATCTGCTCCATATATTCATCAAATTCTTCAGTCTGCTCCTGAGAATATCCCTTCACTTTATGGATTGGCGCATCTTCATATCCATTCTGGATCGCAGCCGTCAGCCAGCCGATCAGATTTTTGATATTTTCCTGCTTGCATGCCAGTTCATACGCATATTCAATCTTATTTATATCATAATTTGCTACTTTTAATAACGCTTTCGCCTGTGAAATCTTGATCTTTTCATCGATAATATCCATAACTTTATCAATCAGATCATCCAATTCAGCATCTCCCGGCGTCGGAACTTCTTCTTCCAGTGTCGGTTCCACTGTCATATCTTTCTTCGTTACTTCAAAATCAATGCCATAAATTTTTCCACCACGACCACTTCGCATCAGATCATATTTTACAGAAATATCAGACTTTTCATTAATCTCATTAACCGCAACATCCAGAACACGACGCTTGAAATCGCACCATTTATCAAAGGATTTCAGCTTTTCATGCACTAATTCGTTGACAATATAGTCATAATCGATCTCTTTTTTCTCCAATTCGCGCTGAATATCACGATTGATCTTGCCTTTGTCATCTTTGATCTGAACAGTTCCAAGATGCAGCTTGATCTCCGAAACACCATATTTTATATGGAAAACATTGCCCGTTTCCTTATCATATTTCGTATGATAAGCGCGCGAAGAAAGCAGTTCGTACAGACGGTATGACCATCCGGAACGAAATGACAGCATCATAGGAATATTCAACATGGTAAAATTAGCCTTCAGATCATAAATATAATCTTTGATCTCAGGCTCAAACTTAATTTCCATCGTACCGGAACCGGATTCATAACTTACCACACCGACCAGACTCATACATTTAAAACTTCCATCCGCAGATTCGATGAACATGGTTCGACCTGCCAGAGAAGTAGCAACATCTTTCAGATATGTACCCATTGCATTTCCGGTTACATGTAAAACTTCTTTTATTTCTTTCGTACGGAGTGTCGCTACCGGACGCCCCTGATCACTCAAACGCACTTTTGTCAGTGCCAGTGCCAGCACTTTGTTCTCTAAAAGCGATGCTCTGTATACGGAGGAAATCAGAAAATTACTTTTCTTTAACATGTCCGGGAACATCGTTTTATCCGATTTCGCTATCTCATTCTTTGCCATTGGTAAAAAAGTTCCTTTTTATATTCTCTCTTTCGTGCTATTAAAGAAGATCTGCTGCATTTTTGCATCAGATGTAAAGCGTTCATCTCAGTTAGAGATTGTACTCCCACTGAAAAAGACTTGTTATTACTCACCACTTGCAGAAATGGGAGTCTTCTCGACTGAAATAAAATTCCGCTCTAATTTGCTTCCTTAATTATGCCTTTAAATCCTCAATTTGTCAATGAAAAAACTGTCAGACTTTTTCGAAAAAGTTATCAACACCCATAAATGTCCGTTAAAAGATTCAAATCAATCCCATAAACGTCCGTTATTTCAGTATAATATCCTATAAATGTCCGCTAAAAAATATTTAGCATCCTACATTTGTCCACTAAATATCCATTTTTTCACCCAAAAATGTCCATATCTTGTATTTTGCCATCCTACATTTGTCCGTTTCTTTCGAGGGGGTCCTACAAATGTCCTTTAAAAACATCTGTTCGAACCCATATTTGTCTTATTCTTATTTTTTTATATCCTATAAATGTCCGTTTCTTCATGGTGAATCCCACATTTGTCCGTTAGTTCCAAAACTACTATCCTGAATTTGTCCGTTAAAAAAGTATTATTTGCAAACTTACGGCACAATATGTAGATATCTCTTAAAATCAAACCTCCCATAAATGTCCGTTAAAACGTTTGTTCGCCTCAAAAATGCCGTTAGTTTCACTCATTAATCCTAAATTTGTCCGTTTCTTTCTAAAAAATCACTCTAACCGTCCTAAATTTGTCCGTTAATTAACCAAAACACATCCTAAATCTGTCCGTTAGTTCCAGTTTTTTATCCCAAATCTGTCCGTTTCTTCGTTAAAAACAATTGTAAAACAATTTAATTTTCCTCAAAAATGCCGTTAGTTCACAAATAATCGCCCATAAATGTCCGTAAATTAGCAAAAATGGCTAAAAATAAGGCTTAATTTTTCTTTTAACGGACAAATGTGGGACCAATATCTGCCTTTTTCTTTGCCTAAATCTGCCTTTTTCTTCGCCCAGAGCCCGCTTTTTCTTCGATTTTCCGGGCATCCCACATTTGTCCGCTTCTTCACCCACGTATATTCGCATCTTTTCCAACCAACCACCGTCATTTAGCCTGTAAATGTCCGCACTTTATTTTCAAGAATCCCGTAAAATCAACGTTTTTCGCCATTTTTTGTGGATATAATATAAAGAATATAAGTATGTTGTTTACAAATAAATAAAAAGAATAGAATATTATCAACAACGATGTCGTTATCAAAAATTAATCTATGTAATTTACACCAATAATCTATTTATTTTTCCATTTACTGAGAACAACAAGAAAAAAAACTTCAATACTTAACTTAAAATTTTTTTCTGTTATACTAGGACAGGTTGTTGTTGATAACTCACACAACCAATTCATAAAAAAATAATTATCAACAGAGGGTGAATTTTATGGAAAAGGGTATTGAAATAATTGCAAGATATCATTATCAACAAGGATATTTTGTTGAAGTGACAACAGAAAAATCTGTTTTAGCTGGCAGAGATTATTGGTTATGTAAGAAAAACAGTCCCCGAAAAGTGTTCATGTTCAGCAGTAAATTCAAAAATGAAGATCAGGAAGTACATCAGATCATAGATCAGATTGAAAATAATGTTGAAAAGTATGAACATACAAATATGTAATTAAGCAGCAAAAGCCATCTGGATTTTTTATAATAAGTATTTCTTATTATAAACCCAAAATTCGGGTGGCTTTTATTATACATAAAAATGCATAAATATACATTTTACTAATAATATGCATAATTTCATATATGCATGTATCACAATACGTTATATATTAAAATTAAATGCGGACAGCAGGAAAAATCTTATGGATAATGTTTTTATTTAAACGTAGTGAAAGCGGATTGCGAATGTCCGCTTTACCAAAATAAAAAACCGGGTTCATTATGAATCCGGTTTTTTGGGGGAGAGTGAGTTATGAAAAATTTATCTATATAAAGGAAATAGTTTTTTGTCGCCCCTGAATGTGCCAATGCTGGTTAACTGACTACCCTCAGAAGCTTTTTATATCTGACAGCGATTCCAATATCTATTAATCAAATTAAAATCACTGTACCAGGTCTCATATTCGTTCGACTTGATTTTTTTACCTTAGGATTAAGGCTTTTATCAAAAGTAAAGCGGACATTCGCAATTTGCTTTCGCTACTTGCTCATGAACATAGTCGCTTTGCTTATTCTGCGTTCAAATGTTTGTTATGTGTTTCACTTGATTTATTTGATACTGTTATATTACTGGTAAAATGTGTTTATTTTGTGGATGAAATATGAAGAAAAAAGAAAGTATCTCTTAACAAATTATAATAAGGTGAGGATGAAGGGCGCGCAGAAAAACATGGATTTATTGACGTGTGTTTTTGATAATGGTAAAATTAGCATAATTAAATGCAGGTCGCAAAACGACTGCGTTCATGAGCAAGTAGCGAAAACGGATTGCAAATGAACGCTTTACCTAGTGTATGGGAGGGATTTTCTTATGGAACAGCAGATTTTTACCAACGAGAGCATTTTATCATGGTTGCAGTATTTTGCGAAAAACACAGCCATTGATCTGGAGAAAGTGAAGATGCTCGATATCACCCGAAAAAATAAAAACCTGATTCCGACAGTAGAGTCACACAAAGCAGTGCTGGTATTTACAGAGGCCGGAATTGACGATATTTTTTACCGGATGTGGAATGCAGGACTTGGAGACTGTGATGTATGGTATAACGAGGGCTCAGAGCCTGCAGGAGAAATCAAACACGATAAAGTGAGCAATATGATCAATCGTGGCATCAACGCATCCGCAGGCATGCTGATCGTGAATGAGCATGCGCGTAACACTTATAAAATTGGTATGGATAATCATAATTTCAAACGTGGTTCCATTCATTATGTAGGAAGTGAAATACGTTCTGTCATCTTAAATAAGATGCATGTAGGACGCCAGGATGACATTTGTGTTATCAGTGGGGAAAGTATTGCGGTAGAGGCTGCAATCATCGCTACAGAGGGTACTGTGATCGCTGTGGAGTACAATAAAGACGACCGTGCGACCATGGAAGAAAACATTGACCATTTCGGTCTGCACAATATTCAGGTGATCGATCATGTGGATGAGGAGACAATGAAGGACTGTCCGATTCCGTCACTGGTATTTTTGGTGGCATCTGCAAGCATGGAGCAGGAGATTGAGTATCTGACAAAATTAAATCCGCAGATCAGCATCGTAATCTATACATTAGATTTTGGTGTAGCTGCATCTATTTCCGGTATGTTTGAAAAATATGGTATCAAAGATACAGAAGTTATTCAGGTATCGGTAGCCAGATTGAACAGCAAAAATTCCTTTGAACAGCAGCCGGCTCCCTGGATCATTACAGGAAAGGCAGACTGTTGAAAATGGCGAAAGTATTATTAGTTCAGTGTGAAAACGAAAGTGAGATTCGTCAGGTTCTGACACCGATGAAAGTACAGGCGGTGTCGGTTCCGAAGACGAAGCTGCATATGGCATTGGGAGATCTTGCCAGGGGAAAGGACGATGGCGGATATTTTGGCGGTGCGTATCCGAAAGGCAGTATGATCGTGATGTGTGACTTTACGGAGAAACAGTTAGATCGGCTTCTGATGGATTTACGTAGTCGCAACGTAAAAGTAGACTATAAGATGGTTATGACGCCTACAAACGCCTCATGGGACGTTCTACACGTATATTTTGAGGCGCAGCGTGAAAAAATGATGTATGAAATGGTCAGGCGGGACCGGAAGCGTTTTTAGTTTCTTGCTTGGTGGCTGAAAATTTTAGCCAATGTGTAAATTAAAGAAAAACAGGATTTTTCCTTGGCGAGCGATTGTTAGCCACAAAGGTAAAATCCTGTTTTTCTTTATCACAACCTGCCGTTTAAAAACAAGTTTTAAAAATTAGCTTAAAGCTGCAGTAATAATAGCCATGGAGTATACTTCCAGAGCGTTACATCCTCTAGACAGATCGTTGATCGGTGCATTCAGACCAAGAAGGATCGGACCGTAAGCATCGAATCCACCGAGACGCTGAGCAATTTTGTAACCGATGTTACCGGCGTTGATGTCTGGGAAGATAAATGTGTTAGCATGTCCGGCAACTTTAGAATCCGGGCATTTTGTCTCAGCAACACGCGGAGATACAGCAGCGTCGAACTGAAGTTCTCCATCAATAGCCAGATCCGGATTAGCAGCTTTTGCCTTTGCACAAGCGTTACGCATTTTGTCAACATCCTCACCTTTACCGGATCCGAGTGTTGAGTAGCTAAGGAAAGCAACCTTAGGATCAATACCGAAGATTTTAGCACACTGAGCTGTCTCAAGAGCGATTTCTACCAGATCATCCTCAGACGGTTTGATATTGATTGCACAGTCACCCATTGCCAGTACTTCGTTGTCGCCTGTAGCAGCCGGACGAACGAGGATGAAGCAGGATGATACGATCTTGTTGCCTGGTTTTGTTTTAATAAGCTGAAGAGCCGGACGAACGGTATCAGCTGTAGAATATGTAGCACCACCAAGTAAGCAGTCAGCAACGCCCATTTTTACGAGCATTGTTCCAAAGTAGTTACCATGAGATAATGCTTCGCGGCACTGCTCCTCTGTCATTTTACCTTTACGAAGCTCAACCATCTGTGCAACCATCTCGTCCATGCGGTCATAGTTCTTAGGATCGATGATCTCTGCACCGTTGATATTGTAGCCGGCGTCTTCAGCAGCAGCTCTAACTGCCTCTTCGTTACCAACTAAGATTGGTTTTAAGAATGTACCTGCAAGCAGACGGGAAGAAGCTTCCAGAATACGTGCATCAGTTCCCTCTGTAAAGACGATTGTACGAGGGTTCTCTTTTAATTTCTGTATTAATTTTTTGAACATTGGTTTCGTTTACCTCCATTAATAATTTAATATACTCGTCAGTTCTATTTTATACGTTTTGCTTTAAATTGCAAGCTACTTTGTCTATTGTTTCTCATAAAAAAATGATATTTTTTTGTTATTTTGTATGAAAAATTACAGTTCAAATAAAGATGCCTGTATTATTTCACCGGGATTCAGCGTTAAAATGTTAGGATCATCGATTCCAACGATCAGATGTTCCAGTGTGGAAATGTTTCCGGAAACTGTATTTCTGGTAAAATTCAGGCAGGCAGCTGCCTGATCCGCATATTGTTCCACCGGTTTTAAATCAAAGCATCCGGTATCGATCACAGATAAGGTGTGATAGCCGTTATACATGGTTTGCAAAATCATATCACGCATTTCCGGTTCGTACTGGCGGGATAAAATTTGGTACTGCTGTAAAATCGCTTCTTTATCCAGTGTCCATCCGCGGGTCAGGTAGAGCGCATCAGTTTCGGTTTGTTTACGTTCAGTGCGCGGTTGTTTGCAAAGTAATTGATTAATGCAGTCGTCAAAACGCGGAAGACGAAGCAGCGTATGTTTGCTGACGAGTCCGGCAGTTCCGTTGCCGCAAAGTCCGAAGGTCAGCAGTATTTCATCCTGATGTTGCAGGGCATCTATATAATGCTGTAAAATACGGGTCAATTTTTCAGGGGTGCTGTGCAGACCACGTTCCACCCAGATGACGGGAAGTTCAATGTTTGTTTGTTTTAAAATATGGTTGACCTCGTCTGCAAGCATGGAGCAGGAGATGAGGGTTCGCTTTTTCTTATTCATGAAGACCCCCTGTTAATGAAGCAATTAACACTATCGTATCATAGATAACACTTTTTTTCCAAAAATACTTGCATTTTATTTTCATATCCGTTATAATAGCACTTGCGTTAAAGACGTATGCGCCTTTAGCTCAGCTGGTAGAGCAGTAGACTCTTAATCTATTTGTCCAGGGTTCGAATCCCTGAAGGCGCATTATATAAGGTCATCCAAGTGGATGACCTTTTTGAGTAGGATGACAGGGATTCGAACCCATACGGGTTCGGTCTTCGCTTCGCTCCGGTCGGTCCAAATCCGAGATCCCCCGGATCTCGTGGACCCCTGAAGGCGCATTATATAAGGTCATCCAAGCGGATGACTTTTTTACTATATAAAATAGAAAATATGAATATAAAGCATCTCAGAGCAATTTCTGAGGTGCTTTTCTTAATATATAGAGAGTTAGAATAGCGTATCTTTTGTAAGAAATATAAAAAAATGGTAAGCATTATAGAAGATAAGTGGGACGGGAATAACTGGAATTGGTAACTATCTCAGAATATGATTTTTGGGAATAACAGGGAGAAAGAGAGAGTGACAAAATATGACAGAATTACTGATAAAATTATTTGTAAAAAATAATAAAGATACAAAGAATACCAAGGTTCGACTGGCCTATGGAAATCTGGCAGGAATTGTAGGTATTTTATGTAATGTGCTGCTGTTTGCTGGAAAATATATTATCGGAACGTTATTCGGATCCATCGCAATTGCAGCAGATGCGGTAAATAACTTAAGTGATGCGTCCAGCAATATTGTCAGTCTGCTTGGATTTAAACTGGGATCAAAAAAAGCAGATGAGGAGCATCCGTATGGTCATGCGCGGTATGAGTATCTGGCGGGACTTGTGGTCTGTGTCATTATCGTGGCTATCGGCTTGTCACTGGCAAAAGAAAGTATTTTGAAAGTCATTCATCCGTCAGAAGTGGATTGCAATGTGCTGATGATCGTAGTACTTCTTATTTCCATTTGTGTAAAACTGTGGATGAGTATTTTTAATAAGAAAATTGGTATGAGAATCGAATCCGATACACTGATCGCGACGGCGGCAGACAGTCGAAATGATGTGATTTCTACGTCAGCTGTTGTAGTTGCAACTATTTTATGTAAGGTGACAGGGTTAAATATTATTGATGGTATTGCCGGTATCGGTGTGGCTGTATTTATTTTGTACAGTGGTATTGGACTGATCAAAGAAACGTTAAGTCCGCTGCTTGGAAAAGTACCGGCAGCAGAATTTGTCAATCATATTACGGAGAAAATTCAGTCATATCCGGGAGTAATCGGAGTGCATGATCTGATGATCCATGATTACGGCCCGGGAAATCTGTTTGCCACGGTGCATGTGGAATTTCCGGCAGAAACACCTGTCATTGAGGCACATGAGGTCATGGATGAGATCGAGCGTGATTTTCAGGAACAGGAGCATATGATCCTGACAATTCACTATGATCCGATCGTTGAGGAAAATGCGGAAGTGGCAGAAATCCGAGCTTTTGTCAGCAAGGCTGCAAAGGAGTTTGATGAGAGACTTTCCATTCACGAAGTCCGTCTGGTTCCGGGAAATGAGTCCAGTAATGTAATTTTTGACTGTGTAAAACCGGCTGGATTTAAAAGCAGCGATGGCGAGATTTCATCTTATCTGCAGAAACGTGTGGCAGAATGGAATCCGCGCTATCGCTGTGTGATCAAAGTAGAGCAGAGTTATGTCTGAGAAATTCGTTTCCGAAAAGATTCCGGTGAGAATGTAAATGTTTCCAGAAATACTTTGTTAAAATAGTAGGTGCTGGAATATCCGAGCATGGATGCGATGCCATTAATTGGAATATCTTTGTTTTTCAGCAATTGGATGGCTTTATTCATGCGGATTTCCGTTAGAAGTTCAGAAAAGCCTTTCCCGGTATTTTTTTTGAAAATACGGATGACCTGGCGTTCACTGTAATTGAAAGCAAGAGCAAGTTTTGACAGTGCAACTGTCTGGTAATGCATTTGCATATAATTCAGCAGGGAACGGAAATTTTCATCAGAATTATTGATATATGAAGTGGAAAAAACAGCTTCATCTTCATGGGAACGCATAAGAATCAGAATAAATTCCATGACAAGCAGCTCAATCATTTTATCGCAGTATTTTAGATTATTTTCCCATTCTTCATAGACCTTTAAGACCAATTCTTTTAATGCAGAGTCATTCTGACAGTGCCAGATAATATAGCCGTTAGAATCTCCGTAAATCACATTGGAAAACAGTGTGGATAAATAATTATTGTTATTCAGCAAATGAAAGAAAACAGTATCAAATGTTGTGACACGCAGAATGAAATCAACAATGATGCTGTTTTTATTTTGTGTCTGAAATGTGTGCTGAAGGTTTGGAGGACATAAAATAATATCCCCATCCTGAAGTGGGGTGGATTTCTCCGCATCAATCAGCAGGCTGTGATCACTTTTCAGAACATAATTGATCTCAATAAACTGATGGGAATGCATCAGCAGTGGCATATATCTCAGATTTTTCAAAATACAGACATTTTGATTTTCCGGGATAAAAAAATCTTCAGAAAGATGTCCGGATGAACCGGTGAGAAAAAAAGTCTGATCCGGGAGCTGCTTGTGCCATTCCGCTTCCAGCAAATGCAGCAGATATATATAATCCTGCTCATTTGCTAAGGGATTAATGATTTTGGTCTGATAAACCGGAAATTTTTTCAAAAAATTTTTTAAAAAATGTTCAGTGTCATTAAGTGGAAGAAAATTGTTCTCTGATATCATGATAACTGTCTCCTTTTGCAACAGCTACTTTCGGAATTTTTCTAAATGAGTCATTCCAACCGTATAAGAATGAATATGTGAATGAGTTTTTTGTGTCATTTCTTTTGAAATAAATGTCATAAAATTTGTGACATTATAGATTATAATCTCATCATCAAAAGAAAACAAGCAGGAGGTTTGTTATGAAAAGAGAAAAATTAAAGTTGTCAACGATTTTGTCTTATGCATTGGCAACCGGAAGTGGATATCAGATCATGGGTTCTTTAGTTGGGGCGTATCTGATGATCTTCCTGACAGATACGTTTGGAGTACCGGCAGGAGCTGTTGGTGTGATTACTGTAGTTGCTTCTGTATGGGATGCAATTAATGATCCGATGATGGGAACGATTGCTGACAGAACAAAGAGCCGTTGGGGAAAGTACAGACCGTATTTTTTGTTTATTCCAGCGATTTTGACGGTTGTTGTTGTGTTATTGTTTGCAAGCCCAAATATTGGAACACATGGAAAAATCATATGGACAGCTGTCTTTTATATTTTGTACGGGATGCTCAGAACTGCCATTGAAATTCCAAGTGGTGCACTTATCAATGCTGTTACAGATGAACCATCAGAGAGAAGCAAAATGATCAACGCATATACAATGGTTATGGGAATTTGCACAACCATTGCAACTTCTTTTGGTCTGGCACTGGTTTCTTTGTTCGGCGGAGATAATACAGCAAAGGGATACATGATCGTTGTAGGTCTGGCTGGTGTTATCATGACAATTACATGTTGGATGTGCTTTGCAACAACAAAAGAGACTTGTGTACAACATAATGAGCAGAAGCCACTGCTGGAAGAAATTAAAAATTTATTTCATGTAAAAGGTCTGTTAAGTGTGATTGCTGTCTGGCTGGCAGCGTATACCGCATATAATATAATGATGTCATCTTCTGTGTATTACATCATGTACTGTTTATGCAGACCGGATCTGATCTCTGTGTACATGTTGGATGTTTCACTGGTTGGACTTCTTGGAATTGTTATTATTGTTCCATTGTTTATGAGATTATTCCACAAGACACAAAAAGCATTTGCAATTTCTCAGGTTGCGGTAATTATATGTGATATTTTAATCGTAATTTTCCATGGAAACATGGCGGTATTATTTGTCTGCTCTGGCGTTGCATCTATGTTTGCAACTGCATCCATGCCGTTTAGTGCAATGATGATGACAGAAATGACAGATTTGGTATTAATTGATTCTGGAAGAGTTGTAAATGGAACGATGGCAGCTTTGAAAGGATTTTCAAATAAAGCAGGTATTGCAATTTCCAGTGCAATTGTAAGTTTTACACTTGCAGCGACAGGATATATTGCAAATGCCATTGGACAAGAGCCACAGGCGGTTATCACGGGAATCACGGTTGCAAGATTTGTGGTTCCGGCTATTTGTGGAGTTGTCATTATTTTAGCATTGGTGAAATATCCGATCACGGATGAAGTCAGACAGAAAGTAAGAGCTGTATATGAAAAACAGCATACAGAAAATAAGTAATATTTAGAGGAATGAAATGAAGTTAACAGATATTAATATAAGAGATCCATATATCTTGTGTAGTGGAGACTGGTACTATATGTACGGAACCAGAGCAGAGACCTGTTGGGGAGCGGCAGAAGGATTTGACTGTTTTAAAAGTAAGGATCTGGAGAACTGGGAAGGACCATTTGAAATTTTTCACAAGCCGGAAGATTTTTGGGCAGATCGTTGTTTCTGGGCTCCGGAATGTTATGAAATTAATGGAAAGTATTATCTGGTTGCCACATTTGGCAGTGAAAAACATAAGGGCATTCAGATTTTACAGTCAGATACACCAGATGGAACATTTCAGATTATGACCGCAAAACCGCTGACACCAGACAATTGGAATTGTATTGATGGGATGCTTTATCAGGAAAAGGGAAAAATTTATCTCATATTTTCTCATTCTTTTGAGGATGTTCCGGATGGTGATATGTGTATGGTTGAACTGGAAGAAAATCTCAGTTGTATAAAAGGCAAAATTATCACATTATTTTCTGCAAAAGATGCTGGTTGGGCTGTCCCGGTACCTTTTGCAAAAGCAGAATTTGGAATGGATGGTGATGTATATTTTACAGATGGTCCGGCAGTGTATCGTCAACAGAATGGTAAATTACTGATTCTCTGGTCCAGTTGGGGCGAAAAAGGTTATACCGTTGGTCAGGCAGTTTCTGATTCCGGAAAAATAGAAGGACCGTGGAGACATTTGGAGCAGATTGTTTTTGGTCCAGATGGTGGGCATGGGATGTTTTTCCACACAAAAGAAGGTGCGTTAAAATACCTGCTGCATTATCCAAATCAACCGGGAGATGAGCACCCTCTTTTACTGGAACTGGCAGAAACTGAGTTGGGATTAAAAGCAACTTTAAGTTAATGCGGTCAATTTACCTTTTTAGAATTTGCATATATATTACTCAATAATTTCTACTTCAACTTTCGCCACAAATTCAGTTTCATTTTTGGTGATAAAATTATTTACCACGTCGTATTCAATGTAAAGATCACTGGTCTTAAGCTGATGCTGTTTTTTATAATTCAGCATTCGTTCATAAGTCTCACCGATTGTATTCCAATGACCGACATGATAGGCTGTCAGATATTTTCCAGCGGGAAGTATCTGGCAGTTTTTTATTGCAGGCTTCTGTTCCATGAGCAGAGCAACATTATCATAGGCATCGTAAATACCATGTTCCACATTTTTTCCGTACTGAAAATAAGCAATATCATAATCCAGATAAGGATTGGTCTTTTGTAACAATGAAATCAGCTTATTGAGATTTTTGGAAAAAGACTGATTAGAATTTGGCTCTGCCTCTCTGTAAAGATAGTAACAGTCCGGATAAGTCGTGATTTCAATTTTTGAAAAATCGGTCTGTTCCGCAATCTGAATCTTGTTTCTCTGTTGCTGCATCCATTTTTTCATGGATTGTAGTTTCTTAATCTGCTTTGCAATCTGTGCTTCATGTTCCAGAAATATCTGCTGAAAAAGTTCTGGGGTTCGCTGTGAAACATATGTTTGAATTTCCTTTAATGGCATGTCGAGATCACGCAAAACCAGAATTGTGTTTAAAATATCAATCTGATCGATGGAATAAAACCGATAACCCTTTTCGTTAATATATTTCGGTTGAAACAGACCTATGTCATCATAATGAAAAAGTGTATGCTTTGTAATACCCATGAGCTGGGTCAGTTCGCCGGTGGTCAGATAATCTTTGCGTTCCATATACTTTAACTTCTCCTGTCTTGTAATTGCAATCTATAGGCATCCTGTGATTTGAGTAGATTATAATTTGATAATGATGTAAAAAATCTCCTGCAGACATGTTGTAAAAATCTGCTTGACTATAGGGTTACCCTATAGTATATGCTGTCAGAAGTCAAGATATAAAAGGTGAAAAAGTACATTTGTCATGTTGTATCATATGGTGAAAATGTGCAGATAACGGATAGAAGTATTATAAAAAAGTATGTAAGTTTGAGAAAGCAGGTGTTTTTATGAGTATGTCTTTGAACCAAGAGTTTACTCCTTTGAAATTGTTGCGATTTGCGGCACCATCCATCATTATGATGATGTTTATGTCGTTGTATACGATCATTGATGGAATGTTTGTATCACGTTTTGTGGGAAGTAATGCATTATCTGCAACTAATATTGTGTACCCGGTTGTAAATATTATGATCGCAATTGCAACGATGCTTGCGACTGGTGGAAATGCTATCATCAGTAAATATCTGGGAGAAGGAAAAAAGAAAGAAGCCAAAGAAAGGCTTACCATGTTTGTGGTCATTACTTTAATTGTCAGTGTGGTGATTATGCTGATCACGCTGATTTTTCTGGATCAGATCTGCTATCTGCTTGGTTCTACCGATGAATTACTGCCATATTGCAGAAACTATCTGATGATTCTTGCATTTTTTGCTCCGGCTTGTATGTTACAGTCTTTGTTTCAGTGTTATCTGGTAACTGCAGAGCGTCCGACACTGGGACTGGTTCTGATCATTTTAGCAGGAGTTTTAAATGCAGTGCTGGATTATGTAATGATCGTGCATTGCCATCTGGGAATCAGCGGTGCAGCGCTGGCAACCGGACTTGGTCAGTCGATACCGGCAATTGCGGGATTGATTTTCTTTTTCACAAATAAAAAGGGACTTTGTTTTACACGGTTTCGTGTGAAAGTTGGAGATTTTTTTCATGCATGCTATAATGGCTCTTCCGAAATGGTATCTCAGCTGGCAGCAGCTATTATCACGTTTTTATTTAATTCAGTTATGATGCGGCTGGCCGGTGCAAATGGTGTGGCTGCCATCACGATCATTTTGTATGGAGAATTTTTGTTTAATTCATTTCATCTGGGATTTGCTGTTGGAATTGCTCCGATTGTCGGTTTTCAGTATGGTGCACAAAATAAAGCTCAGCTGAAACGGATATATAAGACAACTTTTATTTTTGTAGTGCTATCATCTGTTGTGATCACTGTGGTCGCTGCACTTCTGGCAAAACCAATAGTTTCGATATTTACAAAGGATCCGGGAACATGGAAACTGGCCTCTGTAGGATTTCAGATTTTTGCAATAAATTTTCTGTTCAGTGGAGTTAACATTGCATCTTCCGGATTTTTTACCGCTCTGTCTAATGGAAAAGTATCTGCGCTGATTTCTTTTTGCAGGACATTGCTTTTTACCGTTTTATTTTTACTTGTGTTGCCGCACGTACTGGGCTTGAACGGTGCGTGGATCGCGATTCCTTCCTCGGAACTGTGTACATTAGTCCTGTCAGTCTGTATGCATGTGAAATATTTTATAAAAAAGAGTGAAAAAAATTATATTTTGGGATAAAATGTACGTTATGAATGAACGGGAGAAGGAGGACGCCGTAAAATGGCAATCCATGTAAAAAGCGAAATTGGAAAACTGAAAAAAGTAATGCTTCACAGACCAGGGCAGGAGCTGGAGCATCTGGTTCCGGAAGATCTGGAGAGACTTTTATTTGATGATATTCCTTATCTGAAAACCGCAAAAATCGAACATGATATGTTTGCAGAAATCATGCGGGGACAGGGAGTGGAAGTCGTATATCTGGAAGATATGACGGCAGAAGTGTTAAAAAATCCAGAGAAAAAGGAGCAGTTTGTCCGTGAATTTATTGCAGAGGGAGGTGCTTCGGCAGCAAAAGTCCGCGATCAGCTATATGAGTATCTGATAAATATTGAAGATGAAAAGGAACTGGTATTAAAGACCATGTCCGGAATCAGAGCTTCGGAATTGAATGTAAAAATGAGCTGCCCGCTGGTAAGCCTGGTGAAAAAAGAAAGTCAGTTTTTACTTGATCCGATCCCGAACCTTTATTTTACCAGAGATCCTTTTGCCTGCATAGGAAACGGTGTCAGTCTGAACCGGATGTATTCCCGAACCAGAAGACGGGAAACACTTTACGGAAAATATATTTTAAAATATAATCCGGATTTTGCAGGAAAAGTACCGTTTTACTATGATCGGGATATGGATTTTTCTATTGAAGGCGGAGATATCCTGAACCTGAGCAATAAAGTGATCGCCATTGGAATTTCACAGCGTACCACTCCGGAAGCCATTGAACTTCTGGCACAGAATATTTTCGTGGATAAAGCGTCAGAGATTGAGACGATTATCGCATTGGATATTCCGGCTGTACGTGCATTTATGCATTTGGATACAGTATGCACGCAGGTGGATTATGATAAATTTACGATTCATCCGGGTATCATGCAGACGCTGCGTATTTTTGAAATCAAACCGGGAGATCGGAAAGGACAGCTGAAAGTAACGGAGTCCGATGCGATGCTTTCGGATATTCTTGCAAAATATCTGGAATTGGATAAAGTGACGTTGATCAAATGCGGTGGAAAAGACCGGATTGCTTCTGAGCGTGAACAGTGGAACGATGGTTCCAATACTCTTTGTATTGAGCCGGGAAAAGTTATTGTATATGATCGAAATTATGTGACCAATGAGATTTTACGTCAGCATGGCATTGAGGTGCTGGAAATGGCAAGTTCGGAGCTTTCCAGAGGTCGGGGAGGCCCACGTTGTATGAGCATGCCGCTGGAGCGGGAAGACCTGTCAGGGGGGAGATTTTCTATATCTTCATCTCAGTCTGAGTTAAGACTCCCACTTCTGTAAGTGGTGAGTAATAACAAATCTTTCTCAGTGGGAGTTCAATCTCCGACTGAGATAAACGCTCCGCGAGGATGTGCAGTGATTCTGAGAAGAATATGTCAGCTTACGCTGACCAGAATCACGCACCAAGTCTCACGTGCGTTTGACTTGAACTTGATTATAAGCATGATTTCTAAATAATATAATTAGAAAACCATTCACATTTCTTTTTGTTTGAGCTATGATAAACGTATCTATGGGAAAACATCAGAGGAAGTGGATGGTTTTCTTTTTTACAGGATTACAAAAATGTGTAGAAGAATGACATACATTTTTGACTATAATCTTATTGTTAAAATAGCTTACAGAAAAATGTAGGGAGCGAAAAAATGATCAGAGAAATTAACGTAAAAGAATTAATCGATAACATCAGCGAGATGTGTATACAGGCGAATCATTATCTGTCACCGGATATGGATGCATGCATGAAACAGGCCGTTGAGACAGAAAAATCAGAGCTTGGAAAAAAAATTCTGAATCAGCTTCAGGAAAATCTGGAAATTGCAGATAAAGAGATGATCCCGATTTGTCAGGATACCGGAATGGCCGTTATTTTTATGGAAATAGGGCAGGACGTACATTTTGTGGGCGGTGATTTTGAGGAAGCTGTCAACGAAGGTGTCCGCCGTGGTTATGTGGACGGCTATCTGAGAAAATCTGTTGTAAAAGATCCGCTGATCCGTGAAAATACAAAAGACAACACACCGGCAATTCTTCATACAAAAATTGTTCCGGGCGATAAAGTAAAAATTACTATTGCACCGAAAGGGTTCGGCAGTGAAAATATGAGCCGCATTTTTATGCTGAAACCGGCAGACGGTATCGAAGGTGTAAAAAATGCGATTCTGACGGCAGTCAAAGATGCAGGTCCAAATGCCTGTCCGCCAATGGTTGTGGGTGTAGGTATCGGTGGAACTTTTGAAAAATGTGCCCTGCTTGCAAAACAGGCGCTGACCAGACCGGTAAATGAACATTCCGACATTCCATATGTCAAAGAAATGGAAGAAGAAATGCTGACAAAGATCAATCATCTTGGTATTGGACCGGGGGGACTTGGCGGCACAACCACAGCGCTGGCAGTCAACATCAATACTTATCCGACCCATATCGCAGGACTTCCTGTGGCAATCAATATCTGTTGCCATGTCAACAGACATGCAGTAAGAGAACTGTAGATTTAAGTTAAATGCGGGAAATTTACAGGAATATAGATAATATTTATGACTTCCGGGAAAATTCTAGGAACATGAATGAACAGAAAATTGATTGAATACCAGGAGGAAATCATTATGGATAAACATATACATACACCAATTACAGAAGAAATTACCGCTGATTTAAAAGCAGGCGATTACGTTTATATCACAGGTACACTTTATGTAGCCAGAGATGCTGCACACAAACGTATGATGGAAGTACTGGATGAAGGAAAAGAACTTCCTATCGACATCAAAAACTGTACCATTTATTACATGGGACCATCCCCGGCAAGAGAAGGACGCCCGATCGGTTCCGCAGGTCCAACTACCGCAAGCCGTATGGACAAATATGCTCCGCGTCTGCTTGATCTTGGCGAAAAAGCCATGATCGGAAAAGGCAAACGTACCAAAGAAGTCATTGATGCAGTCATCCGCAACAAAGCAGTTTACTTCGCTGCCATCGGCGGCGCAGGCGCATTGCTTTCCAAATGTATCAAGAAATCAGAAATCATCTGCTACGAAGATCTTGGGGCAGAGGCAATCCGCAAGATCGAAGTAGAGGATTTTCCTGTTATTGTGGTCGTAGACTCCGCGGGAAACAACTTGTATGAAACCGCAATCAAAAAATTTGCGGTAGAAGATTAATCGTTATAATTTTTATCTCAGTCGAGAAGACTCCCACTTCTGCAAGTGGTGAGTAAAAACAAGTCTTTCTCAGTGGGAGTACAATCTCCGACTGAGATAAACGCTCCGCGAGGATGTGCAGTGATTCTGAAAAGAATATGTCAGCTTTCGCTGACCAGAATCATGCACCAAGTCTCACGTGCGTTCGACTTGAATTAGAAGATGATGAAATAAGGGAATCACACATAGCTTTGATAAATACTGATAGTGATAGGAAATATCAAAGTATGTGTGATTTGTTTTATAAAAATGAAAAACATGAAAAAAGTTGGAAAATAGTCATATAATACATAAAAAATTAAGAATTTCATACATTTTTTTCACAGTTTTATTTTCTAATATATTTATATCTCAAATCAGAATAAAAATTTACATAATCTGATTCGGCACCAAAAGCAAAACACAGGAGGACTGACGGTGAAAAAGAAATTCAAACACAAAAAACTGGTGATCGTACTGGCCATCATTGTAGTAGCAATCATTGTGCTGGTTGGTGTAGCCAAACGAAAATTAAACAGCGTAGCAGAGGCAACCAACATTGTACAACTGGAAAAAGTAGATAAACGGGATCTGTCCGATTTTATATCTCTGACAGGAACCGTAAGCGGCGAAACCAAGATCAACTATTCATCTACCGCAGCGACAGAAATCAAATCGGTCAATGTACAGGTCGGTGATTTAGTAAAAGTGGGTGATGTGATAGCAACTTTGGACAAAGATTCCATTCAGAAACAGATTGATGTACTGGAGAAATCATTATCTAACGCAGCAGCCTTAAAGCAGAATGAAAACAGTCAGAATCAGCGTACTTTAGAGCGTGCGAAAGAAGACCAGAAAACACAGCTTGCGCAGGCAAACGACAGCATCAACAGTGCAGAGGCTGCATATACCGCAGCACAGAATACGGTAAATTCATTAAATAATCAGATCAAAACCGTATCCGATCAGATAAATGCAGCATCCGATGAGGACGCAAAAGCAGATCTTCAGTCAAAACTTTCCGACCTTCAGGATCAGCTTTCCAGTGCAAAAAGTGATCTGACTTCCGCAGACAGTGCCCGAAAAGAAGCCAAAAATAACTATACAAGTGTGAAATCATCTACGGATGATGCTATTTATTCTGCTCAGAACAGCATTGATTCTGCAAAATACAACCAGACGGATGACAGTGATACACAGACACAGTTGGATCAGCTGAAAAAACAGCTGGAAGACTGCACCATCACAAGCAAGAGTGAAGGTATCGTTACTGCAGTCAATATTTCTGTTGGTGATGTAAATACAGCAAACAGTACTTTGGTTACGGTTGAAAATAATACCGATATGATCGTAAATGCCAACGTCACAGAGAAGGATATTCTGAAATTGCAGGAGGGTATGAAAGCCATCGTTACTTCCGATGCACTGGATGATCAGGAAATCAATGGTGAGATCATTAAAGTAGTAAAAGTATACAATGCATCTCAGCCAACTACCGAGCAGACCGGACAGGAGACTTCCGGTGCTTCCAATACAGGTGGCTTTTCCGTACAGATCAAACTGGATCACTGTGATCTGATCAGTGGCATGAGTGCCAAGGCAAAAGTTGTCCTGACAGACCGTCAAAATGTGTTGGCTGTTCCATATGATCTGGTGCAGCAGGATGAAAATGACAAAGATTATGTACTTTGTGCCGAAGATAATGGTGACGGAACTTATACAGCTGTAAAGAAAAATGTCACAGTAGGCGATGAGATTAACTATTATACCGAAGTGACCGGTGGAGATCTGAAAGCAGGCGACTATGTCATCATGGATTACTCTATTTCCGAAGGAGATACCTTTACTGGAGAAATTGGCAGTGATGAGAGTGGAAATGAAAATACAGGTGACGGTTCTACAAGTGTAAGTTCTGAAGTAACTGCGGATTAATCATGGAGGTTTTTATACATGTCAAATGAAATTATGATCCGCATGGAACAGATCGTAAAAACATATTATATCGGTCAGCCAAATGAACTGGAAATTCTTCATGGTATCAATCTGGACGTAAAACGTGGCGAGTTTGTTTCCATCGTAGGAGAATCCGGTTCCGGAAAAAGTACGCTGATGAATATTATGGGGATTCTGGACCGTCAGACTTCCGGTAATTATTTTCTGGAAGGAGAGGATGTCAATAGCATGGATGATACCGTGCGAAGTGTCATGCGGAATAAAAAAATAGGGTTTGTATTTCAGAATTTTAATCTGATTCCCAGAGCTAATGCCTTAAAAAATGTAACCCTGCCTTTGATGTACAGTGAGCATCGTCCGAAAAATGCAAAGGAAATCGGTATGCAGATGCTGGAACTGGTGGGAATGGCAGATCGTGCCACACACCGTCCGAATGAGCTGTCCGGTGGACAGAAACAGCGAATTGCTATTGCCCGGGCGATGATTAATGATCCTTCCATTATCCTTGCAGATGAGCCGACCGGTGCACTGGATTCCCAGACCGGTCATATGATCATGGATATTTTTCACAAGCTCCATGAAGAACAGGGAAAAACAGTAGTTCTGATCACTCATTCAAAAGAATTGGCTGCAGAGACCGAGCGAATTGTCACATTAAATGATGGTATGATCGTATCCGACAGCAAAAAAACAGAGAAAGGCTGTGATTTGTCAGGTCATCACAAGATGAATGATGGATGCAATAAGCCAGAAATCGGAGAGGAGGGAATGATATGCTGATAGAGAATATCAAAGAAGCCTTTCAGAACCTTCTTTCCAATAAAATGCGTTCCCTGCTGACCATGCTTGGAATTATCATCGGTATTTCCGCGGTTATCACGATCACGACCATCGGAACATCCATCAAATCAACGTTGAATGCTACATTAAACTCCCTTGGTGGAAACAGTATCAGCGCCAGTGTGGATGCTATTTATCCGGAGGATGATGCGGACTGGTCAAACTGGGAATATCCGGAGATGACAGCAGATGATTATATTACGCAGGATATGCTGGATGAATTACAGGAAACATACCCGGACGAAATCGCAGGTTTTGGTATTTCAGCTTATCTTGGCAGCGGTCAGATTTACAAAAACAGTGATAAATATGCGAATGTAGACGCAACAGGAACGACAAAAGAAGAACTGGAGTACATGAAAATTAATATTCTTCGTGGACGTAATCTGACAAGGCAGGATATGAAAAAGGAGAAGCGTGTATGTGTTGTATCCGATACGATGGCATCCTATTATTTCGGCAGTGAAGATCCTATCGGACAGCAGATCATTTACAGTGGAAGTGATGGTTATTCTTATGAATTTACAGTAGTAGGTGTGTATGAATATAATGCTGCTATTTTCGGTAAACAGGATACGACGGTTCCGGAAAAAGATCGCAGTACTACCATGTATATTCCTGCCACAACTGCAAATAAATTAAACAATAATGAAGCGACCAATGGATATACATATATAAGTGTTCTTTTAAAAACAGGTGCGGATCAAAATCAGGCAGAAACAGATATACAGAGCTTTTTTGCAGACAAATATGCAAAAAATGAAAAATGGCAGGTCACAACATACAATATGTCTTCGGATATGGGCGTTATTAATACGGTTATTAATGTAGTAACCGTGGCCATTTCCTTTATCGCGGCTATTTCTCTGATCGTTGGTGGTGTCGGCGTTATGAATATTATGCTGGTGTCCATCACCGAGCGAACCAAAGAAATCGGTATCCGAAAAGCATTGGGTGCAAAAAATAAGGCCATCAAGCAGCAGTTTCTGATTGAGTCTGTGGTACTTTGCCTCGTTGGTGGAATCATTGGAATTTTGATCGGAATCCTGTTCGGATTCATTCTCGGAAAAGTGGCAATGCTTGTCATCAACAGTTACTACAGCGATTATGCAGGTTATATTATCATGAATGTACATCCGTCTGTATTAGCGATTGTGCTTTCGGTATGCTTCTCTATGTTGATCGGTGTGTTCTTCGGATCTTATCCGGCGAAGAAAGCAGCAAAAATGGAAGTTATTGATGCACTGAGATATGAATAAATTTTTATCGTTAGTGTAAAATAGAAATTAATAAGACGTACGAAATCGGGTCATCTTGTCCGCCGGGATAAGATGACCCGATTTCTGTATTTAGTTTTTGGAAAGATTGTGCTTTAAATATGAGTGTGATAAGATAAAAATAATATGCAGCAGATAAGGGATATAAATTTAAGAAAGTTGAGATATTAACATTTATGACCAAGAAAGGAACTCTGATCAACAAATACACACCAAATTACGTGATCTTTGATCTTGAGACAACTGGAATCTCACCGAACTACGATGAAGTGATTGAAATTTCAGCGCTGAAGGTTAAAGGTGGCGAAGTTGTGGATGAATTTAATACGCTGGTGAATCCGGGTCGGAAGATTCCATTCGGAGCGACAAAAGTGAATGGAATCACAAATGCGATGGTGGCGGAAGCATCGGTGTTTTCTCAGGTTCTGGCAGAGTTCCTGGATTTTGCGGAAGGACTTGTTTTAGTAGGACACAATATTGCGCGGTTCGATATGAAGTTCATCTGGCGGGATGCGGAACAGTATTTTGGTGAAATCCCGCAGAATAATTACGTGGATACGCTGCAGGTGGCACGAAAACATTTGCCGAAGATGGAGCATCATCGTCTGGTGGATCTGGCAGAGCACTATGGTATTTCTTCTGAGGGTGCGCATCGTGCCCTGAATGACTGTTACATGAACCAGAAAGTGTATGAGTGCATGGTGGCAGAGATGCGTGAGGAACATCAGAGACATTTGGAGGAAGCCAGAAAAAAGGCTGAAGCAGCAAATGCAGGTACAGGTGCAAACGCAGAGCAAATGGCAGTATATTCGTCAGATAATCGGGCACATAGTAATCGTAATCAGGCGCAGAAGGAAAATGTGCAGTCGGAAGGTATAGAAGTGCAGCAGCATCCCCGGCATTTTACGGTAAAAATCCGTGGAGTAGTAGAACGCATTACTTATCAGAATCCGGAAAATGGTTATACGGTCCTTAAATGTGCTGTGAAAAGTTATAAAGAGCTGGTGACAGTTATCGGAAGTCTGCTGGATGTAAATGTTGGTTCGGTATTATTGATTTACGGCAACTGGAAAGTGGACAGTCGTTATGGCAGACAGTTTGTGGCAGAGAGCTGGGAAGAAACCCTTCCGGCCACGGTATTTGGTATTGAAAAATATCTTGGTTCCGGTTTGATCAAAGGTGTTGGACCGAAATATGCGAAAAAGATTGTTGCACAGTTTGGTACGGAGACGCTGGAAGTTATCGAGACAGATATTTCCCGTCTGCAGGAAGTAGATGGCATTGGTAAAAAGCGAATCAAAATGATACGTGACAGCTGGGAGCGGCAGAAAGAGATCAAAAACGTTATGCTCTTTTTGCAGGATCATGGTGTCAGCACGTCCTTTGCAGCAAAAATTTACCGTCAGTACGGAAATGAAAGTCTGGATAAAATGAAAGAAAATCCGTTTCAGATGGCAGATGATATCTGGGGCATTGGATTTAAAACAGCGGATGGGATTGCACAGAAACTTGGATTTTCGAAGGAAGCTTATGTCCGGTTGCGTAGCGGTATTATGTATACACTCAGTAATCTGGCGGATGAAGGACATGTATTTGCCTATAAGGAGCAGCTGATCGCAAAGGCAGCAAAATTGCTGGAAGCGGAAGAATCCAGTATTGCGATGACTCTGGATCAGATGATTGCGGAAAAAGCCCTGATCTGTGAGACGGTAGATTACAAAAAAGATCAGGCAGAAATGAAAGCTATTTATCTGCCGGCATTTTATTATGCGGAAGTGGGGGTGGCAGGAAAATTAAAACGTCTGGCGCAGGCACCGGCAGCAGACCGGCTCTGGCATGCGCTGATGGATGCAAGGCAGAAAACAGGAAATGAAAGCCTTTCTATTGATGTCAGTAAAATTCAGGAAAAAGTACATATGGAATATGATGAGATTCAGGCAGATGCCATCCGAAAGGCAGCTGTTTCCAAGGTCATGGTGCTGACCGGCGGACCTGGAACCGGTAAAACAACGACAACGCAGGGGATTATTACCGCATACCGTGCTTTTGGATTGAAAATATTGTTAGCAGCGCCTACGGGCCGTGCGGCAAAGCGTATGACAGAAGCAACCGGATTGGAGGCAAAGACGATTCACCGTCTGCTGGAGTGCAAACCGCCGGAAGGTTATCAGAAAAACGAGGACAATCCACTGGAGGGAGATGTGCTGATCATTGATGAGTGTTCCATGATAGATATGGTTTTGATGAACGCATTACTCAAAGCCATTCCAGAAGGCATGCGGTTGATTCTGGTGGGAGATATCGATCAGCTTCCATCCGTTGGCGCGGGAAACGTATTGCGTGACATTATTGATTCCGGTGTGTTTCCGGTGGTTCGGCTGACCCGGATTTTCCGACAGGCTCAAAGCAGCAGGATCATCATGAACGCACATGCCATTAATGAAGGAAAATTTCCAGATATTTCCAATGGAAAAAACACGGATTTCTTCTATATAGAAAAAGAAGATCCGGAAGAAGCGGTGCAGGAGATTGTCCGACTGGTAAAAAATAATCTTCCCCACTATTATAAAACACCGTGGAATCATATTCAGGTGCTGACACCGATGCAGAAAGGTATCGTGGGAGCGGCAAATCTGAATCTGGCGCTGCAGGAAGCGTTGAATCCGCAAGGAGATGGACTGCGTCGTGGAGGATATCTGTTTCGTGCCGGGGATAAAGTCATGCAGATTCGCAACAACTATGAAAAAGAGATTTTCAACGGAGATATCGGAACAGTAGAATCCGTAGATTTGCAGGAGCGGACGTTGAAAGTAAACTTTGACCAGAATATTATAGAATATGAAGTATCGGAGTTGGATGAATTGGTGCATGCCTATGCCACAACCATACATAAAGCGCAGGGTTCTGAATATCCAATCGTGGTCATGCCTGTTCTGATGAACCACTATGTAATGCTACAGCGCAATCTGATCTATACGGGAATCACTCGTGCAAAGCAGGTTTTGGTTATTGTAGGAACCAGAAAAGCATTGTCCTATGCGGTCAGAAATGTAACCGTCACGAAGCGTAACACCTTTTTGAAAGAACGACTATCTGAAAAGCAGGTAGAATTATGAGCGTGATCAATAGACCTGTTTTAATTTTTAATTTTTGGTTTTGTTACTAGAATCTCAAAAAAGTCAAAAAAAGCTATTGACAAAAACACAAAGGTTTTGTATAGTAGATAAAGCGTTACGGCGCATCAATTTTATAAAAAAATATGGAGAAATACTCAAGAGGCTGAAGAGGCGCCCCTGCTAAGGGTGTAGGTCGTTCGCGCGGCGCGAGGGTTCAAATCCCTCTTTCTCCGTTATTTTTTTGCTCTAAAAACAGGGTTAAAAAATAAAATTGAAAATGAAAGAAAAAAGTTGTTGACAAGCGCAAATGCTTGTGATAATATATACAAGCTGTCGCGTGAGCGATACAACAAAAACAAATAACTTTGAAAAAAAGTTAAAAAAGTTGTTGACAAACACTTGGATATCTGATAAGATATAAAAGTTGCTGAACAACAGCAAAACAAAGAACTTTGATAACTGAACAGTGAAATAACCTTGAAAGATTCATTGAGA
>URDN01000027.1 GCA_900546495.1 uncultured Lachnospiraceae bacterium | reverse complement strand
AGAAAACAAAATATTTTTTTCTCATTTAATTATTGACATTTATTAGCTGGACTTAATAATCAAAATCAAGAAAGTGTGCTGCATTACGATTCACAATCACTATTTTCAAGAGCACAGCTTTCTTGTTTGCACAGATTTTGTGCAAGCAAAAACGGATATACCAAAATCGGTATATCCGCTTAATAAACAATATAAAAAATACTGCATCCGCTATATCCCTACGTTGGCATTACCCAAATCAGGTTACGGGTCCAGACCATTTAGTCCGCTCTCAGCCTGCTATCGGCAAGCTCCCCTTTTATCTTATTCTTTTGTCATGTTTCACAAAACATCCAATCGACAATTGTCTGACGCTTTTATTCAGACTTTTTCTGTTGACTGCCGACATTATAACACTGTATTTTTCAAATTACAATATTTTTTACTGTATTTATTTAGCATCATTCCATAGACAGTGCTGCAGTCACTTATTTTTTCTTTTTCCGGATATGAATTTCAGGAATCGCCACAGATTCATACGTGATCGATTCTTTTTCTTCCTCATCCTCTTCTTCTTCCACTTCCGGCTCAGTATGAACCTCCGGAACAGCAAGGTTTTCGTATTTTACATCATAGGCTTCATGTGTTGTTTTCTTTTTGTTCTGTTGTTTTTTCTTTTTCCAAAACATTGCGCATCTCCCCAATATGTGTTTATTTCAATAACGATTCAACGCTCTTAGTAAAGCAGACATTCGCAATCCGCTTTCGCTACTTGCTCATGAAATTATCTACCCGGCTATTTTCATGTTTGCCTGAAATCATTATAGCAAGTTTATAAAAAATGTAATGATGAGACTGTTTAAAAAATCCGCAAAAAGACTTCCGACCAATGGAATAAGCAGATAAGCTTTTACGGATGGCGCATATCGGTCGCAGATAGCCTGCATATTTGCCATTGCATTCGGTGTCGCACCCATACCAAATCCGCAGGTTCCTGCTGCCAGTACCGCTGCATCGTAATCTCTTCCCATAACGTTAAAGACGATAAATCTGGCAAATACAAACATCAGAAGTACCTGAACGGACAGCAGAAGAACAAGCGGCAATGCCAGCGCTGCCAACTGCCACAACTTCAATGTAATCATAGCAATACCAAGGAACAGAGACAGACAGATACCGCCGATATCATTGATCTCACCCATATAAATTGTAAACTTTCCGGAATATTCACCAATATTTCTAAATAATGCTGCCGCAATCATGGCTCCAATATAAATTGGGAATGTCATGCCTGTTTTGGTCAGCAGCCAGGAAAATACGGTTCCAAGACCAATCGCCAGGATCAGCTGAAATACCGCTGTCGCATACATAGACGTATGACGGGTATGCTTTTTCTCATCTTCTACCAGAATACTGTCATCCTCTGCCACTGCTGTGGAAAGCAGGTTCTTTTTCTCCACCAGTGATTTACCGATCGGACCACCGATCAGGCTTCCTGTGATCAGACCAAAGGTTGCTGCTGCCGTACAAAGTGTCGTTGCACCGGAAATATTAAAGTCTTCCAGAACCGGTCCAAAAGCACCTGCTGTACCATGACCGCCGACCATTGGAATAGAACCGGTACACAATCCGATCAACGGGTCTAAGTTCAAAACTTTTGACATTCCTACTGCGAGAAAATTCTGGCAAAGAATCAGTCCTACAACCAGTCCCAAAAATACAACCAGCGATTTACCACCGCTTTTCAACACTTTAAGGTTTGCCTGAAAGCCTACCGAAGTAAAGAAAAATACCATGCAGACTTCACGCAGCGTATCATCAAAGGAAACTTCTGCAATTCCTGTGGCGTACAGTACACAGGTCAGGATTGCAAAAAGCAATCCCCCGACAACTGGCGCCGGAATACAGAATTTTTCCAGAAAATTAATTTTTTTCTTTAAAAATTTACCAAGTAACAGAACCAGAACCGCAATGGCAAGGGTCTGATACATATTTAAATGTAGTTCCATAAAAATCCTTTCAAACTTGTCAACAGGCATTACTCTGCATTTACCGTAATTCCTTGCTTCTCATAATAAGCAGCTGCCCCATCATGGAACGGGATCGTCACGTTTTGCGTCGCACTGGTTTCATCCATCTGCAAATTCAGTGGCAGGGAATATTGAATATCCTGCACATGGCTGAATAATTGTTCTGTCAGATGTTCCACCATTTTATCGCTCAGTTCATCACTGACAAGCAAAAGCGATTTTACACCAACTGTAGTTGTTTCCTCAGATTGACCACTGTATGTATACACCGGAATTGTATATGGCATATAAAAATCATATGCTGCCATCAGTTTCCGGATATGTGTCTCGTCAATCGACAGCAGACGGATGCCACACTGACGGGTCAGCTCCTCGATCACGGTCGTCTGCACACCTGCGGTACAAAACATAGCATCAATTTTCCCAGAGACAAGAGCTTCTGCCGCCTGTGTATAATCCAGATTCTCACAGTTCACCAGTTCATCAGAAAGACCGTAAACTTCAAAAATCTGCTTGGCATTTCTCTCAGTTCCTGACTCTTCCTCACCGATACTTACTTTTTTTCCAAGCAGATCATCCACGCTGTGGATATCAGAATCTGCACGGACAACAATCTGACAGGCCTCGGTATACAAAGCCGCTACCGCACTGTAGCCGTGCAATGGTTTTTTATTAAAATCTCCGGTTCCATGATACGCATCATCCGTCAGATCTGCCTGTGCGATTGCCATCTGAATATAACCATCAGAAAGCAGACGGATATTTGCCGCAGATCCTGCAGTGGAACGTACGGAAAATTGCAAACTTTCATCATCCTGAGAAACTATCTGCGTGTACGCATTTGCAAATGCCGAATACATACCTCCCACAGCAGCTGAGCCAAAACGAATAGATGTAGCGGATACATTTCCACAACCAACTGCAAAAACCAGAGAAAGACTTAAGAATAGTGTTACTATTTTTTTCATGAAATTTCTCCTTTAAAAGGCAGAGCGGACATAGAATTTACTATGCTGCTCTGCCTGTCTGTTACAATACTCTGATCTGATTGTTCCAATCTTACTCAAAGATAATTTTACGGTAGTTCTTTTTACCACGGCGTAATACAAAGTCTTCTTTATTGATATCTTCCGGTTTGTAGGAAGCTTCGATGGATGCTACTTTCTCGCCGTTTACGGCAACTCCGCCCTGCTGTACGGCACGACGTGCCTCGGAACGGGATGCACATAATCCGGAAGCAACCAGCAGACCCATGATGTCGATCTCACCATCACGCAGATTCTCTTCTGTGATAGTTGCAGTCGGCATATTTGCTGCATTTCCACCGGAGAACAGTGCGCGAGCGCTCTCCTGTGCTTTTGCAGCTTCTTCCTCTCCGTGAACCAGTTTGGTCAGCTCAAATGCAAGAATCTCTTTTGCAGTATTTAACTGGCTTCCTTCCCATTTATCCATCTCGTCGATCTGCTCTAACGGAAGGAAGGTCAGCATACGCAGACATTTTAATACATCGGCATCACCAACGTTTCTCCAGTACTGGTAGAACTCAAATGGAGATGTCTTCTCCGGATCAAGCCATACAGCACCGGACTGAGTTTTACCCATTTTTTTGCCTTCGGAATTCAGAAGCAGTGTGATGGTCATTGCGCATGCGTTTTTGCCAAGTTTACGACGGATCAGCTCTGTACCGCCAAGCATGTTGGACCACTGATCGTCACCACCAAACTGCATGTTGCAGCCGTATCTCTGGAATAACTCATAGAAATCATAACTCTGCATGATCATGTAGTTGAACTCCAGGAAGCTTAATCCACGCTCCATACGCTGTTTGTAGCACTCTGCGGAAAGCATACGGTTTACGGAGAAATGCGGTCCTATATCACGTAATACTTCTACATAGTTTAAGTCAAGCAGCCAGTCTGCATTGTTTACCATTAATGCTTTTCCATCGGAAAAATCGATAAAACGGGACATCTGTTTTTTGAAACATTCACAGTTGTGGTTGATGGTCTCTTTTGTCATCATCTGACGCATGTCAGTACGTCCGGACGGATCACCGATCATAGCTGTACCGCCACCAATCAGGGCAATCGGTTTGTTGCCTGCCATCTGCAGTCTCTTCATCAGGCACAGCGCCATGAAGTGTCCTACATGAAGGCTGTCTGCGGTCGGGTCAAATCCGATGTAAAATGTCGCTTTTCCGTTATTGATTAATTCTTTGATTTCTTCTTCATCTGTAACCTGGGCGATCAGACCACGGGCTACGAGTTCGTCATAAACTGTCATAATGTACTCTCCTTCTTCATAATAAAAAAGCCCATCCTAATGCACATGCATAAGGACGGGATAAAATCTCGTGTTACCACCTTAATTCACAGACCGCTCACACGATCCGCCTCACCAAGTATCTGACAATACTTCTGCAATATAACGGTTGCTCCCGGCGCAGCCTACTGATTACCAAAATCATAATTCTGATCCATGATTTAAAATGTCTTTTTCTGTCTGGTTTTGATAACGTTCAATGCGCAGCTTGTGAATGTATTCGGTATCAGTTTTCCATGCGCCTCTCACCACCCGGCAGCTCTCTGTATGTTCCGCTCATACTTACTTCTTTCAGTCATTGCTATTACTATCTGCAATTGTCTTCATATGCTCACTATTATAAAAGTTGCGTTTGGAAATGTCAATGTAAAGTTTGCGTTTCCACTAACGGATTAAAAACCCCAGAGCTGCAACTCTGGGGTTTTTGTTCTTTCGCATCAATAGTGGATACGAATCATATCATTTTTGCCTATCGGCATTATAGCATATGTAGATTGATAATGCAATATTACAACAACATAATCATTATAACAGCATGATCAGCGTTCCTGCCACGATCAGACATAAGCCAACTACTGCTTTCTTCGTCAGACGCTCCCTGAACACGATATAGGAAAATGCGATTGATACCAAAATGCTCAGCTTATCGATTGGAACAACTACGCTCGCCATTCCGTCATGCAGTGCCCTGTAATAACACAGCCAGGATCCGCCGGTTGCCAGACCCGATAAGCAGATAAATCCAAGCTCGTTTTTCGGAATTTCCCGGATTGTATGCTGTTTGCCTTTGACAAATACAACCACCCATGCCATCACCAGAACCACGCAGGTTCTGATTGCAGTTCCAAGGTTTGACTCCACACCTTCGATGCCGACTTTTCCAAGAATAGCAGTCAGACTGGCAAACACGGTGGAAAGTAATGCATAGATCAGCCAGGAACATCCCTTTGGCTTCTCCGGCTCATCCGCTGTTTCTTTTTTCTGAATCATCATAAACGTACCGACACCGATCAGAACCACTGAGATACCTTTTACCAGCGTGATCGGCTCTCCCAGAAAAATAAAAGCCAGTATGATCGTCAGAATCGTACTTGATTTATCAATCGGCACAACTTTATTGACATCTCCAAACTGTAATGCTTTGAAATAGCACAGCCATGATGCTCCCGTGGCTATACCGGATAAAACAAGAAAAATCCAGGTCTTGCTGCTTAAGGAGCCGATTATTCCGATGGATCCTGTGATCATCACCATGATCCATGAAAAAATCAATACAACGATTGTTCGAATCGCGGTTGCCGCATCCGAATCAGTTTTTCTGATTCCGCATTTTGCAAGGATCGCTGTCAATCCTGCAAAAACAGCAGAACCAAATGCAAATACAATCCACATAAATTCATCCCAGCTTTCTGCAACTGTCATGTATCAAATACACGTTAGCTTTCGTGAGTAATCCTAGTCTATATGAGTTCTCGTATTCTTTTCAGAATCACTGCACATTCCAATCGACAAATACTTGTCTATTATACACCTAAATGAGTTATGTGGATTGTGTTTTTTCAATAGCTATCTGGTTTTGCTTCCGGATTACGCTGCAAAGCACACAGATTCTTCCGATGCGACGCTTTCAACTTTATACCTATCCTACTATTCTACTAAAATCTCGGCGGTTGCACCTGATATGTCTCAATCGGCACATCCTCTGTGGAAAACTCCATTTCTCCGTCTTTGTTCTCACACACAATCCATTTCAGCCAGTTCTCATTATCCATCTGTGGATAATCCTCACGCAGAAACCATCCTCTGGACTCTTTTCGCATGGATGCGCCCTTAAACTGCATTTCTGCGGAGAGAACCATGGCCTCCGCCTCATGGCAGGCAAGCAGATCATGAAAATCTTCTGCCTTTAACTGTGCAACCAGCGGTTTGATCTTTGCCAGTTTGCGTAAACATACATCCAGACGATGCTGGCTCATGTATACACTGTTTTCTACCGGACAGACAAGCTGCTGGATCTTATCAATCACTTCTTTTGCTTTTACGCCATCTTCACGGAATAACGGTGCAAATGCATCCTCTTTTAGCTGCTCTACCTGAGTATCATCTATCGGTAACTGAGTGTTTGCTGCCGCATAAGCTGCTGCCTGCTGACCACTGACCACACCTGCAAATACTGCATTCAGGATTCCTGAACCACGATTACGTCCCGGAGGTGCCGGAACTGCGCCAGGCGCACAGGAACCATCGTAGCAGACATCTCCTGCTGCGTACATGCCCGGAATGGTAGTTGCCATCTGCTCATCTACTTTAACCGGAGACTGCTCGCCGACAAATCCCGGTTCTACTTCCCATTTCTCATCACCTTCGAATCCATCTACGGAAGAACCTTTTTCAAAATCGATTTTCCAGAATGGCAGACCATACGGACGATCCCAGATGTAAAACATCATCGTATCATTTTTGGTTGTCTCGCTCTCCATCGGATGCAGGTAAACCGGGCCTCTGCCGGAAGCCATGGTATTGTACCACTCAGCAACGGCACTGGAACTGATATCTGCTTCCGGGAAACGGCGGAAGTTCTTTGTAATATTTTCACCATAAGCATCGTACATAACGTTCTCGCCAAATACACACTCACGGTTGCTGTGTACGCGGTAAAGCTGTGCAAAGTTTCCGAACTCCGGATTACGCATCTGTGCACCGGCACGGTAAGCTGCCGCAATACCATCGCCACGTCCGTTACTCCACATCGGAGCGACACGGTAGTTCTGGCTTCCGGTACAGAGAATAACAGATTTTCCTTCAAATACATAGAAGGTTCCATCAATAATACTGTATCCGACTGCACCTGCAATTTTTCCATCTCTGGTCAGTAAATCAGAGATTGTTGTTTTATCGATAAATTTTACGCCCAGTTTTGTGGCAGTTGCTCTCATTTTTAACGTAAGATCCAGATCCACACCGACCATGTAAGTCATCGGGCCTGTCGGAATACGTTTTTTCGGGATATTGACCCCCCAGGATTCCATCTTATCCAGCAGTTCATTGTTCATTGCCACATATTTTTTCAGCAGGTTCTGGTTTGCCAGATAGCCACCGACTGCGTTTGCATGATATTCGTTGAACATCTCCGGTGTTGTTTTTTCCAGATCAAAATACTGTAATACGCCACCGCCTTTATTTGCTTTTCCGGAATAACCGGAAGTCTGTTTTTCCACAACCAGAACACTGATATCCGGATTTTCTTCTTTTACACTGATAGCTGCTGTCAGACCGGCAATTCCACCGCCAATAATCAGCACGTCAGCAGACATTTTTTCCTGTTTGATTTCCTGTTTCTGCATAATGTCCTCCTTCCTGCCCTATGCTTCACTCTGTTTTTTTGCGTAACAGTCAAAGGTCTGACGGAAACTCTGGCTTCCATAATCAGGAATTACTTTGATTGCACCTTTGGCACATTTTACTTCACAGTAGTTACAGTGTTCGCAGTCTTCCACATACTTAAAAATCGGACGCCTCTTTTCGGCATCCCAGCGGATGACGTCTACAAAACAGGCTTTATAACAGATCTGACATCCCACACATTTGCTCTCATCAAATTCAATCTTATGGTTTGTATAAATCATCGCTTCTACCTCCAGTTATCTTTCTCTTCCGCATACAGAGACGGAAGGATTGCTGCCAGATTTGTGAACTCTTTCACGTTATGTAAGGCCAGAGACATGGCCGCCATATCCGGGTAACGCATACCGTCCGGAAGCACTTTCACATCTCTTCCGTTTACATAATTCCACCCCATCCAGAACCGGGAACGAAGCTCGATTCCACCTTCGATCTCACGTACAAAGTGTGTCATAAATGTCGGTGGAACTGCAAATGGCGGCTGTCCTTTTCCATAACCTTTTCCACAGACTAACGCTGCACAGGCATCGGTTCCGATCAACTCTGCCTTAAATCCGCAGTCTCCCGGATATTTGAAGTTGATCACGATCTGATCCGGACCCATTCCGGTGTCTTCGGTAATCTCATGTGTGGTATCCCACAGTTTTTCCTGGTAAGTCAGATCCGGATCCAGCGCGCGGACACGGTTCTGTGTCTCTGCTTTGTAATGGTCTTCCGGATTCCAGATTTTGTAGCGCAGATTGTCCAGTCCATGCCATGCAAAGAACCAGTCAAACATCTCCGGTGTTACACCTGGCATTTTTGTCAGATTTGCCAGATATCCGGTTCCGTCCGGTAAAATACACCAGCCGGCTTCCGCTTCCAGATATCCCGGCTCAAACAAACGGTTTCTGTCCTTAAACTGTAATACCTGATCTGGACGCAGCGGTCCGTTCAGCATTTTTGCGTATGCTTCCGGAGACGGTTGTGCCATTTCCTGCTCAAAATATTTATAGTAACTTTTCTGTTTTTCCTCGTCCGTTACCGGAACACGTTTTTTTGCCATCTGTTCCATAGGAAACCTCCTTAAAAAGTAAACTCAGCCATATGGCTTAAAATCTCTTTTGCTCCTGCAATCGCATCATCGATAATCTGTAATGCAGGTTTTTCCTCTTTTACAAGTGGTACGATCTGACCTGCCATAACAGCTCCGTCTGCCATATCGCCTTCTGCCATTGCTTTTCTCAGAGAACTCTCTGCCACCGGGCGAAGCAGTTCTGCCGCTTTTTCTTTTGTATTGTTATCCTCAATAGCGATCATCTCGTCTGCCAGTTTATTTTTGATCTGACGACAAGGCTCATCGGTACAATATCCGGTGATAACCGTAGACATATCTCCGGCTGCCAGTACTTCTTTCTTTACATTCGGATGAACGGTTGTCTCTGCTGCTGCCATAAATGCAGTTCCCATTTCAAATCCTTCTGCTCCCATGGCAACACCTGCTGCCACACCACGTCCGTCAGCGATACCGTCACTGGCAATAACCGGGATATCAAGCAGGTCTACTGCCTGTGGAACCAGTACTGTGGTTGCCTCAAAGGTAACATGTCCGCCGCCTTCCCAGCCTTTTACGATCATGACATCTGCGCCTGCATCCGCAGCAATTTTTGCATCATCAATGAAAGATGCTTTTACCACGATCTTGCATCCAACGCTGTGCCAGATATCAAAATATTTTTTGCAAAGCTCCGGATCCAGACCTGCGATCGTATCCGCATACATGACTGGTGGTTTCTCATCCAACACAATTTTTGTCACATGTTCCAAATTTGGTGGAATCATGATAACGTTCATTCCAAACGGTTTATCAGTCAGTTTTCTTGTCTCCGCAATCTGCTCACGGATAAACGATTCCGGCGCAAATCCTACGCCAAGCACACCAAGTCCTCCCGCATTGGAAACTGCTGCAACCAGCGGTGCAGTTGAAATCCATGCCATCGGTCCCTGAATGACCGGCTTCTCAATATTTAAGATTTCACATACTCTGTTCATACCAGCTTCTCCTTCCATTCCTGTCTTGTTGAGAAAATTATATAAATAAACAGCAGGACTTTCATTTCCGTTCTATCCAAATTTGGTATGTTTTTATTTGAATATTTTTGTAATTTCCTACAATTTTTGATATTATGGTAAAAACAGAGTTATTTTTAAGCCAAATTACGATTCATCAGCAACTAATATACGAAATCATTTATTCGGGAACTCAATGTAGCAGATTTCAAGTCGAACGCACGTGAGACTTGGTGCGTGATTCTGGTCAGCGAAAGCTGACATATTCTTCTCAGAATCACTGCACATCCTCGCGGAGCGTTTATCTCAGTCGGAGATTGTACTCCCACTGAGAAAGGCTTGTTATTACTCACCACTTGCAGAAATGGGAGTCTTCTCGACTGAGATAAAAAATGGGGAATGCAATATGAAGATCACATTAGAAATGGTATTAACGAAATTTTTTGGAGAATTTAATAATGCAAAACTTCTGACATTAATATCTGATGCGCAGATGCAGCATGCTTTACAGGGCATTCAGCTTTTACCAAGGCACATGCACAGCCTGTCTGCGGATTATCTGTATGTCACAGATCAATTTTATTATTCTGCTGAAATATGCAAAGACTCCGGTAAGCAGAACTCAAATGCAACAAGTCTGATCACTTCGGATGATACGGATATATCATTCATTGTATTTGGCACGGAAATTTCTTCTATATCCGATATAGATCCGAAGGCAATTTTTATCCAGACAGATATGGAACTGGCTGAAGGTTTTAACACCCTACAAAAAATTTACGCAGAATTCATCGAATGGGGACGCCAGCTTGACTTTGCGATTTTTCGAAATGCAGATTTTCAGGAATTTATCGATATCAGTGAAGAAATGATTGCCTGTCCGATTTTGATCTACGATCCGGCTTTAAAACTGCTGGCTTATTCCCGCATGTACCCGGGACTGGATGACCATATTTTCCAGACAGCCATCTCCAACGGATACCTGGATCTGGAAACTGTAAAATATTTTGAAAAAGATAAGATTTTTGCTCAGATGGACCACTCCGGAAGCGCTGTGGGAGAACCAGATAATTTCCGTATGCATGCTGATTTTGCCCGAGCCATCAACATCCGTAACGAACTGGCGGTATACTGCATTCTGCTGTACACCAGTGAGTACCCACGCAGCTACATTAACCAGCTCTATCAGATTTTTTGCAACAGCATTGAACATTTGCTGAAAAAACAGCACTCCGATTTTCTGAAAAACCGCTCCGTTACAGATTATTTTCTGATGGATCTTCTGGATAATCCGGACATGCCTGCTGCGCAGATTCAGGAACGAATTTATTACAATGATCTGGATTACGAAGGAAACTACATCGTGATCTGCCTCCACTCCGACATCAGACAGAAGTCTTTTGAAAACTACTTCATCCAGCTTCTTCGCAACAACATGATCAACTGTCGGATTTTTGCCTACCGCGGCAGTATTGTGATTTTGTACAATCTTCCAAAATTCCGCGAAATGGATTACCGGGATTATCTCCAGGATAAGCTGTACCACATTTTGAAAGATTTTTCCGACCGGAATATCACGTTATACTTCAGCAAACCGTTCACCACCATCGGGCAGTTTGCGGAAGCCTATCAGCAGGCAGAAAATCTCCATCGAATGAAGCTTGCCGAAAAAGATAATCTGTACTGTTTTTATGAAGACCACTGGCTGAAAAATCTGATTGACAGTACACTGCAGACGGACAAGACATTTTCCTTCTGTGAACCGTGTCTGCTCCAGATGCTGCATACAGATACAAAAAAATCCCGGCAACAGCTGAAGATACTTTATGAATATCTCCGTTGTGACCGGAAATTAACGGACGTAACCAACAAACTTGGCATGCACCGCAACAATGTGATTTATCATATTAACCATATCGAAGAAGATTATCATTTGAATCTGGATGATCCGGATATGCGCCTGCGGCTTCTAATGTCCTTTGAAATATTGAAGTACAGTAAAATTGATATCGGATAATTACTACAACTACCAGAAAATGCAGAAACTCTCGCTCTGAGAATTTCTGCATTTTACGTTACACCTATATAAACCTGATATGTAATGACTTTTGTCAAGAGGTAAATTGAGAAAAATCACCACAAATTTATTAAATTTTACCTGGAGAAATTCTGATAACATGAATATTTGTAATCCGCTTTCAGCACTTATCCATGAACACAGTTTTTATGATATGCACTCATACTATTACTTTTAGATACATGCATTGATTTATCACAGCTGTTCCGATTCATCTAAATTGCGCTGTATCTCATTGCTGTATCTTTTGTTTTGCCTTTTTATTTGGTCTTACCAGTTATGCAGCTGTTATAGGATGGTCCGCGAAGAAATACAACATTTATCACACAAAGTTTTGGCACTTTTTCTCCAGAAAATTATCTTTTTGCATTATCAACTATTATTTTTTATCACATACTCATATTATTTTACCAGAATATCGCTCTCTGCATTGATCAGATGCGTTGTCATCCATTTGACAGCTTCCTCTTCCTTCTGGTTCTTTACTGCCATATAAATCTTTCCATGTACATCCAGAATCAGCTCATACCGCACCTTCTGTGTACTTTTCTTGCCCCTGTGCAAGATTTCTGTCAGAGATTTTCCAAGCACATTTCTGCACACCTGCAACATAATGGAATACATACTGTTCTGTGATGTTTCTGCCACGGCTACATGAAACTCCATATCACATGCCATAAATTCTTCCGGATTTCCCACTGCCTTTTCCGACCGCTGAAGGATTGCTTTCATCTTCTCCAGATTTTTATCCGTGCGGCGCTCCGCTGCCAGGCGTGCCGCTTCACACTCTGTCAGACGACGAAATTCCAGAATTTCTTCAATGGTCATGCCTTTCATCTGAATGATGGTCTCCAGAGACTGTACGGCATTGTCTACATTTAATTCCTGCACAATGGCTCCGCTGCTGCCGGAATAAATTTTTATATATCCTTCCCGCTCCAGCATACGCATCGCTTCACGTATGGTCGGTCGGCTTCGATGCATCATTTCCATCATTTTCCGTTCCGATGGAAGCCGCTCGCCCGGATGGATCTCTCCGTCCAGAATTAACTGTCTGATCTGGTTATATATTTCTTCACTTGCCCGTTTGGTCTGAACAGGCTGTAATTCTATCTGAATTTCATTTCTCATACTTTTCCTGTCCTTTCACATATGTTGTAATTATAGCGATTTAATTGTATCTGTGCAAGGGCAAAATCAGGCAATATGCTATTACAGTCGGGACTTTCGCCCCGACTGCCTCATAAAACTTATTTATCTTCGTCTTCCGCAAAACGTTCGTCTGCTTCTACAAATCCATGCTCTTTTGCCCACTTCGGAACATCATTGCGGATATCATCCCAGCTTCTGATCGGCTGCTGTAACCATTCATTCTCACCGCGTGTATAACGATAATGATGAACTGCGGACATATCTTTCTCATCTACCTGAGCCTCGCCGTAATCTTTTGTTTTCATTGTTACCTGTAAAATACCATCCTCACGATACAGGTCAAAATGCTCTTTGAACCACTCTTTATATTCTTCCAGTTCTGGTAATTTTCCCTATTCTTTTTTTGTTTTATAACAGGCCAAAATATAAGGACGATTCTTAAAAGAACCGCCCTCACCCTTCCTCATATAGAATAATATAAAATGATTTTTTCATTCTGTTCTCTTCCTTATAAAAAAGAACCAGATTGTCCTGCCCTGACACTCTGGTTCTTTTTCATTTCATTCATAACGATTTTTCTTATTCTTATTTGACCATACCGGACAGACGACCTGCCACGCCTGATTTTTTCAGAAGCATGTAAATCACAAATCCAATCACGATACCTGCGCCGGTCTGGAATGTCAGTGCCGGGATCTCGATGATAGCCGTTTTTCCACTATACAGTGCTACTCGTACCAGTGTATACGCAATGATATGAAGCACACCACCTGCAATGGCACCAATCAGGAAAGATCCTTTTTTATCTTTTAACACTTTATGCATGATCAGGCTCATGACGATTGCCCACATACATTTGATCAGCAGTGTCGGAACAACCCAGTAGAAATATCCGCCGATGAAATCGGATAATCCACCGCCGATGGCACCTGCGATAGCACCTTTTTTCATGCCAAATAACGCAACAGTCAGCAGGATCATACAGTCGCCTAAATGTACATAACCACTGATGGTCGGAATTTTAAAAATATAAGTTCCTAAAAATACCAGAGCTGCCATTGCTGCTGTCACCGTGATATCAACGGTCCGGATCTTCTGTCCGGCATTTGTTATATTTGTCTGTGCATCCATTTTCTTTACTCCTCTCAAAAAACAAACAGATTAAATTGTCTTTAATTCCATAAATTTCTTCGCATTGTTATAAAATACATCTTCCAGCTGTGCATCGTTTAATCCACAGGAATAAACACGCTGAATCTCTACACTCGGATGATGGAACGGGGAATCAATACCGAATATGACCCGCTCGCTTCCCACGGTCTCATAAGCATTTTTGATCTGGCAACCCATCGGCATTCCGGATACTTCCAGAAACAGGTTGTCATACTTGTACGCCATATTCAGACTGCCTTCGATATAAACGCCATGTCCGTGTCCCATATGGATCATAACGGTCGGCACATGCGGATGGCGCTCTGCCAGCAGACCGATCTGCCACGGCAGGGAAAAAGGCGGATGTCCACAGTGGATAAATACCGGCTTTTTGTATGCTTCTGCGATCTCCATGATTGGATCTACCATCGGAGAATCCGCGGTAAATGCATCAAATAACGGCTGCATTTTTACTCCTGCAAAATTCTCGTCCCGCAGATAATGCTCCAGCATATCATATGCTCCCTGTCCCTCATTTGCATTCACCCAGCAAAGCGGAATGATCTTGTCCGGCGCTGCCTGATATGCCTCTTTCAGTTCCTCATTCAGATGACATCCTGCCGGACAGAGAATCGTTTTTTCAATGTTGTACTCCTCCATCTGGTCTGTCAGACGGTTAAGATCAAAATCAATATTAAACGGACTTCCGAATTTTCCAATATGGGAATGCGCGTCTATTTTCTTAAAATGGTTATAGTGATTATCCATTAAAAACACCTCTTAGTTCTTTATGTTTTTCTGATAAATTTTGCTTTGTTTGATTATAATGTTTTCACCGATGATTAACTTGGTGTCTATCTTACCCCCACATTGGTATATTTAACACTTCCAGTTTTTGCATTTTTGACCATGCCAGTTTTGACTGTGAATGGCGCGGGTGAACTGAACTATTTTTTAGAGTAGACAATCAATCCCTACGTATGCTATGTTAGATGTACTACGCGTATGCGCGATTTCATCCTTAAATGGGGGAGGATATTAACGTGACAAACTTAATGTCTGTATTTGAGGTCATCGGTTCCATTGCATTTGCAATTTCCGGAAGCATGCTGGCAATCAAAAAAGAAATGGATCTGTTCGGTATCCTGATTCTTGGTATCGTGACATCTGTAGGAGGCGGTGCGATTCGTGATATCGTTATCGGAAACACTCCGCCTGCAATGTTTCAGAATCCGAAATGTACGGTTATCTCATCCATTACGGCAATTGTTGTATTTCTGATCTGGAAACTGTACAACCGGAATGCGATCGCAAAAAAAATTACCCGCCGGACAGATATCATGTACCACAATCTGTTGTTTTGGTCCGACACACTGGGACTGGCAGCATTTACGATTCTTGGTATGGAGGCTACCATCAATTTCCTGCATACGGATCAATGTCTGCTCATCGCGTTTGTCGGTCTGATCACAGGCGTTGGTGGCGGTATTCTGCGTGATCTGCTGGCAGGAGAGATTCCTTATGTATTGCAGAAACATATTTACGCAACGGCATGTATTTTCGGCATTGCCGGATACTATGTACTGTATCATTTTATCCCGGAAAGTATTGCTGCATTGATCGGATTTTGCCTAGTTCTGGTCGTTCGCTATCTGGCAAAACGGTTTGAGTGGAATCTGCCGCGATAAAATGGAAATGATGTAAAGCGGGCATTCGCAATTCGCTTTCGCTACTTGCTCATGAACGCAGTCGCTTTGCGACCTGTCAGTGGGAGCTTTTAACTCCCACTGACATAAGCATCCCCTTTACCCACCGCTTAGTGCTCTACGCACTTGAAGCGGGGGAATGCTTATTCTGCGTTCAAAATTTTGTATTGAAAAAAAGAATTTATGTGATGAAAAAGACCTCAGGCTGTTTTGTCCCGCACGCTAACAATCGCTTAGCAGGAAAAAACAGCCTGAGGTCTTTAAATTTACACTGTGTAATATTATTCTTGTTCTTCTATGAAAATTTTTTAAACAGATATTTATATTTACGCATCTGCTCAAATAAAATATCTTGAACGCGATTTTTTTCCTGTTCAGAATAACCCGGTATTTCCTTTAACAATTGTTCCACATCTTTTTTTGTAAAATTAAAATACAGATTTGTTCCGCATACTTCTTCTGAAACATCCAATTGTTCCTCAAAACTGCCACTGATTGTTTTTGCCCTTACTTCTGAAAATGCATCATATACATCAGTTCCCAACGGATAATCCATACTTGTGTCAGAAAGCAATCCGGCTCCATGATCAAAGATGGGACAGTATGCAAAGTCACCTTTTTGATTCATCAGCACAGCTATATTGTGCATATGACGATCTTCGTTTACAAACAGCGCATCAATCGTCAGCAATTTATTTAAATAGATTCCAAAATCTTTCAAGCCTGTAATACGCTCCACCTGTGTCACCAGAAATTCAAACCGATCCTTCACAGAAGATTGTATATGCCATACCGCTTGATACAAACTTTTTTGAAAAAAATTTTGAAACAGGCGCTCTAAGGTTATAATCTGCCAGTCATCATACAGAAAATTTCTGCTTTTTACACCATTATAAAAAACATTTTTATATTTTATCTGCTCATAATCGTATTGTACAAATTCATTCTTTCCCAAAGAAGATTTTTCCAGCAGATGCGATACCATATATTCGGCAAGTCCTTCATACCCGGTACAATCGGCTTTATACCAGATACCATCATTTTCCCATTTAAGCTGGTTCCCTTTAGAAGACTGTCGGTCGGCTTTTCGCTCATTTTGTTCAAACAATTCGATCATGCATCTGTCACCTTTCTATGCGAATCCAAAAATGATCTTCTGCCATTTTTCCTTCCGTCTTCTGAATGATCATCAGCGGATCATAAAATGGCAGATCAAGATCCTTTAAAATCAGTTTCATTTTATCGCGGCTTTTTGGGAAACAGCGGGATTCCAAAAATGCTTCATAATCCTCATAAGTTGGTTCTTTCAGATTTCCAAAAGCCTGAAACATAATATTGTCTGTATAATTTTTAATTTTTACCCGCTTTTTCAGTTCATCTACATCGATCAGCGTACATATTTCCTGGTCATGCATATACCACATACGCAAACCATATTCCCTGTCCGGAATCTGTATTTTCATAACGTACTCTGGATGATCTTCTAATATTTTTAATAACAGAACGACCGGACCGGTAATTTTATCTTCTTTTGTTTCCCATCGTTCCATGGTTGCTTTGGAAACACCCAGTAATTCCGCAAATTTCTTTTGTGTCAGCTCCAATGTTTTTCGTACTCTTTTTATATCTGAACCGGTCACATATTCCTGAATTGCAAAGTTCGTATTATTCATATGATACATCACCTCTTTTTTTATTAAACCATTATTTTAATGGTTTTTCAAGTAAAAAAATACTCATTTTAATGGTTTTTATAAAAGTGAATGTATGTGTTGAAAAAGAAATCTGGTCGTTTTTATATATTATTCTGCTGCAGAGCGCATATCAATAAATCTCCAGACACCGTCATTACGTCCATCGCCAAAGTTAAATTCCATCACCATTTCATCCAGCATATCTTCGTCTACCAGATATCCAAGCTGAAGTGTGACGCTGTCACCTTTTTTCATTTTCTTAGCATAAAACCAACTGCCGCCTTCGCTGTCGGAAATCCATATCGGCATATTATCCCGATACCGTCGTTCAGCTTTTCTAACACTTCTTCCCCAAATAATTGCCTATCAACAACAAAAAAAGCCGTGTACAACAGATAATCATATCTGCTCTACACGACTTTTTTACGAGCATCCCGCTTCGAATTGCAATCCCAGACGTTACTCTTACAGCCAACTCATCCCAGGCACCCTCACGGCACACAAGAGGTCCTACTTAGGGCTGCTCCATTCCTGACCTGACCCGGTTCATAAGTTCCTGTTGCGTAAGACCCAAGAATCTACGCCGCTTATAAGAGGCAGCTCTACAATTGACAACCCTCTGCGGGATATCACCCCAACTATAGCGGATTGATGGTACAAGGTACCGCTACCACCCCGGCTGCTCAGTTTCTAAGTATATCATCAGGTGTTGGCAACTGTCAACAGATTTTCTTTCATTTCACATACCATTTGACATACCATATGGTAACTGACAATGAGATATGATCACATTTTTTTATAGAAATATTATATATATTATGATATAATGGTCAAAAATTCTCAATTTTTAATGTCACACACCAATCCCAGAAAAAGAAGGGAGTTCGATATTGTCAAAGCTGAAAGCCAAAAAAGGTTTTACACTGGTTGAACTTATTGTTGTTCTTGTTATTATAGCGATTCTTGCTGCATTACTCATCCCGGCACTAACTGGATATATTGACAAATCAAAAGCAAGATCGATTGAATCCAAAGCAAAAGGTATCTGGACGGCAGCACAATCTGCTGCTTCTGAATACTATGGTTTGAATATTGATGAGAAAAGTATGAAAAATGCATTGACCAATTCTTGTACGATTGATGGTATAACTTACACAAAATGTCTTGGTCGTATATCAAATGCAACGTTTTCAGATGAGCAAAAGAACTGGCATAAAAATCCAACAACTGCCAGTCAGCGGATAGCTCAGCAAGTCCTGATCTATTTGGACAGTCAGAGCAAAAATAATTCCCAATATAATTTCGGAAACAGCAATGTTCCAACCTCCGGTGCGACCTTGAACAACAGTATTAAAAATAATTTTGGATCCAGGCCTCCCAAAAATGCCGTATTTATTCAAATTTTTTATGACGAAAACTGCAGGGTTCTTGCCATAAATTTCGGCAAAGATGGTTATTTGGTGACAATGACAGCCGGTCAGTCTCCAATTTGTGAAAAAAACGGTAAAATTCTTTAATTATACGGACTGCTGCAGAGCAGTCCTTTTTGCTTCGCTTACGCATATGTAACTAACATATTATGATGACAGTTTTCTCCAGTATCACTACACCCTGCACTTTGTTTCATTTTCCCGCTTTTTCTTCTCCCGTAATTCTTTGAAAAAACTGCTCAGCATCGCAGAGCACTCTTCCTGGCAGACTCCCTGCACGATTTCCACCTGATGATTAAAACTGGCAATCTGCAGCAGATTTAATATGGATCCTGCACAGCCTGCCTTTGGGTTCATACTTCCGATCACCACCCGGTCAATCCGTGACTGCACTAATGCACCGGCACACATCTGGCACGGCTCCAGCGTCACATACATCGCACATCCCTCCAGTCTCCAGTCTCCCAGTTTTTTGCTTGCTTTGCGGATTGCATTTAATTCCGCATGGGAGAGCGTGTTTTTATCTGTATTTCGACGGTTGTAACCCCGGGCAATGATTTTGCCGTCGGCATCATTTACGATGACACAGCCGATGGGCACTTCATCGATAGCATATGCTTTTTTTGCCTGTTTTATCGCTTGCTTCATGTATTTTTCATCTGTAGTCATGGTTATATTATTCATCCTTTTCTCAATAAGTACCGTCCTTATTGCTTTACACAATTGAAACAGGGGACTTCTTTCATTTGGTTAAAATCTGGTTAAAAACATCCTACCAGAAAATGCTACATGCGGCAATTCATAAAACTCGCAGTCTTTTGGAGCGATTGGCCTGTATAACGGATCAGCTACAATGATTTTTGCTTCTTTCAAAGCTTTTTCCATTGCCTCTTCTCCAAGGATAATGGCATCTTTTTCACCAACCAGATTTTCACATTCTTTTAATGGACAGAACACTCGCGCTGAACGACCGTATACTTTCTCGATGCCTGCTGCCAGTGAACCCATGGTGACAGGTTCTCCGATCAGGGTAATTTCAGCACTTGTCTGCATACGATCCTTCAGATATACTGCTTCTGGAATAAATGCCCTGAATAGCTGGTCTTTTACCTTTGTTCCATCACATTTCTGCATCCCGGATAATCTATTCAGATATTGTGTATTCGATAATTGCTCCATTTGCTGCTCTGTCACATTTTCCATCTTCTTTGAAATATCCTCCGCCAGCCACTCATTTGGTGTTCCGATCACATATGGTGTTCCAAACTTTTCCTGAAGCACTTTTGCTGTCCGCAGACCAATGGCAGACACTACCAGATTGACATCTGCGGTTCCTGCCATTTGCAGTGTTTCCAAAGAATCACCCATTGCCCAGGTAGATAATACATTCCAACCATATTCTTGTAGGTTTTCTTTCAGCAGATTTACATTTTTCTGCGGTCCGAAGTCTAACGGGGTTACACCCAGCAAGTTCGCGCTGCGTCTAAATCTGATTTCCGTTTTCTGTATAGCATTCTTTGTATTTGCTTTTTCTGTAAATCGTTTTGCAATTTTCTCCAGCGCAATACCTGCGCCATATACATAATCATGCATGCCGTTTGTTGGCACAGCAAACGTCGGAATCCCGGTTTCCGTCTCAATCACTCTTGCGATTGCCGGAAAATCCGTTCCGTTCATAAAAGGAATCGGAGAACCTGCCAATGCAATAAATTTCGGATGAAGTTCTCTGGCAGCATGTTCAATATCATCAATGAATTTCCGGTCATTTCCCATAATGGCATCAATTTCTGTCAGACCGGAAATAAAGATCAGACTGTCCTGATCGTACCAGCGGATCTCATCATGTGTATTGTAAGTAGAATTACATCCGGAAGGGTCGTGCATGACTGTCATTCCGCCCAGCTCGTACAGTGCGGAACAAACACCGGATACATCTGCCGTATAAATTGGTATGATTCGATAAGATTGTCTCATAGGCAGCACTCACACCCCCATCCCTTTTGTACTACAAGTTTTTCCGTATCTTTTTCCTCACGGTACGCTTCCATCATCAGTTCCGCGGTTCTGCGGATACCATCAAATCCATACAGGCCTTCCCCCTGCACCAGATTGACAAAATGACGGCTGCGGCTGAAATATGCGGCTTTCTGCCCGATGGCAAGCACTTCCTCTTTACCGCCTCTTGGCAGCACGCGCATTTTTACCTGAATTGTTGCGATCAGTTCCAGTTCCGGTGCATGTTCCTGCAGCCAGTCGAATGCTGCTTTTTCCTCCGGACTGATGCCATCCAGATACACCGCTTTGACGTTAAATCCATGCGTCAGAAGCAGTTTTGCCAGTCCCAGTGGTCTCGGATGATACAGGTAATCCAGCATGATCGGCATATCTCTGATCAACGCTTTTGCTTTTGCCAGAACTTCCTCACAGGCGGCACGTTCCACATCCAGTGCTTCCCTGCTCACTTCCGGAAGCCCTAAAGCATCCGTCAGCTGCTTTAACTGCTGCTCGATTTCTTCATAATCAAAGCTTCCCGGCAGATACAGATGCGCACGGTGCAAGCGACGCGCCTGTGTCTCCATACCGTATTTTCCCGCCGGGTAGATATCCAGAAACAATCGTCCCTTACTCATGTCCAACAAGTCCTGCCAGGTTTCACAGGCTGGAAGTTCCCGCACGGTATAACCATATCGTCTTAACAAGCGCTTGATATCACTGCTTTCATCCAGTAAAAAATCACTGCCGAATACCGATACCGTTTTTTCATCTGCTTCACACTCCGGCAAAGGATCATACATGGCTTTTCGCAGCTTCTGATCCGGCGTCAGACCATGTTTTTGCATGATTGGATCCATGTAGCATCGAATAAAACAAATATCCGGGAAACGGCGTTCCAATTCGTCATAAATATAAGTCAGATTGCTTCCCACAAAATGATGCAGACATACCGTAAACAGCAGCACTGCCTTCGGATGATCCCCACGTTTGTTCAGTACATCCGTCACACCCTCGATCGTAATGTCCTCTAAATTGCCGTTTAAAACATGTTGTTCTTCCACAATGACAAAAGAAAATCGATCTGCCGCATTCATTTCTGCCGCTGTCAGCACAACACCGCGCATACAGTTGTCCGCACAGACATAGATTTGAATCGCTTCTGGTACCAGCATTCCGGTATGTACAATATTCCAGTTGCCGTGAACCGGAGAATTATACTCTAATTCAGATGCAAACGGTGCAGGAAAACATGCATCTTTGATTTTTACCACAGCGTCTTTTGGATCTACTGTTTCCCCTACTCGCTGCAACATCTAATTTTCCTCCATAATACCACCACACAGGGTGTACATTTTTTTTGCAATTACACGATATTCCTCTGCCATAGCACTGTCCGGATAACACTCCATCAGTGTCATTCCCTGCGCTTCTGCCAGTGCCACCTGCTCGCTGTGAGACAAAGTTCCGATAACTTCTGTATGAAAATCAGCTGCCAGTTCTGCAACTTTTTCTTCTTCCCGCAAAACATCCCTGCGGTTCAGAATAATACCGCCAAGCTGTGCATAGCCGCGGTTTTTGAAGTTTTCCACCGCCATGGCAATATTAGCCGCTGCATGGATTGCCATATTTTCTCCGGAAGTGATGATAAATACTTTGTCTGCATAACCATTTCGCATTGGCATAGAAAATCCGCCACAGACTACATCTCCAAGCACATCATATAAAATAACATCCGGCTTGTATACATCATACGCCCCCGTCTCTTTTAATTTTTCCAGAGCTGTGATAATCCCACGGCCGGCGCATCCAAGTCCTGGTGTCGGTCCTCCGGCTTCCACACAGATAACACCGTTGTAGCCAATGCGAATCATATCTTCCAGCTCTAAGGTCTGTTTTTTCTCGTTATATAAATCCAGTACAGTTGGAACCGCTTCCCCATGACGAAGCTGGATCGTAGAATCAGCCTTCGGATCACAGCCAATCTGCATAACCGTCAGCCCCATCTCTGCCAGCGCTGCTGCCACATTGGAGACAGTTGTGGATTTTCCGATTCCACCTTTTCCGTATACTGCTATCTTGATCACTGTTCTGCTCCTTCCTCTGCCGGAGTGATAACGTTCGAATAAGCCGTTTTCGCTGATACGCCTTTCAAACGTCCGATTTTTCCGGAAAGTGCACTGATGGTATTCTGCGGTGCATCTATAGCGATACTTATGATACTGATGCCCTTTGGGCGATACGGAATACCCATCCTGCCGACAATGTACTGGCGCGCTTCGTGAAGAAGAATATTTAATTCTTCGATGGCATCCTCCTGTTCAACAATAATTGATATCACCGCCACTCTGGTGTCCATGTCTGCGCCCTCCTTTTCCAGTTAATGATTTACTTTTTTGAAGTGCATGAAAGCAGAGAAAACTGCACGCAGACACGAACAATTTCCTGCATACGCTGCGCCGCTTATCTCCGCCCGTTCCCGCGAACTCACCCGCAAAACCAGCGGGTTCAAACACACTCCCACGGGCGGGCTATGCTCGCTTCTGCAACGGAAATTGCTCTACCGTCTTGCGTTGCAGTTTTTCTCTGCTTTTCATTGCACATTCACACCTCTAAACCTGTTTCATTTTTTAATCGAATACATATTTGCCTCAAAATTATTGCACTCTACATTTTCTAGCAAATACGTGGCAACAGTTCGCCGCCTGGCTGCGGAAGTAATGCCTGTGTTCCGATCTCTGTCTCCATCACGACTCTGCCCGGTTCATCAGCAATAACTTCACCGATAATTGCTGCATCTGCAGAATACGGGCATTTACGCAATGTCTCTACGATAGCATCTGCTTCTTCCTTCGGTGCCATGATAACAAGTCTGCCCTCACAGGCAAGGTATAACGGCTCTAATCCAAGCATTCCACAGACACCTTTTACTTCCGGCTGTACCGGAACGGCTGCCGCATTCAGGCGGATTCCCACGTTACTCTGTCCTGCGATTTCATACAAAACAGTTCCGACACCACCTCTTGTAGCATCACGGATGACGTGCAAGTTGTGTGTGGTATCCATCACTGCCTTTACGGTTCCCCACAATGGTGCACAGTCACTTGTCACATCCGCATCGATACCAAAATCTTCTCTTTCTAATAGAATCGTGCATCCGTGGCGTCCGATATCACCGGTTACAATAATTGCATCGCCCGGTTTTGCCAGCTCACCGCCAACCGTTACACCTTCCTGAATCTCGCCCATTCCTGTAGTGGTAATAAAAACACCATCTACCTGACCTTTTCCGGCTACTTTGGTATCACCGGACACAATATGTACGCCAGCCTCTTTTGCTGTTTTCTCCATTGCTGCTGCAATTTCTTCCAGTTTTTCCATCGGGAATCCTTCTTCAATGACAAATGCGCAAGTCAGATACAATGGTTTAGCACCCATGCAGGCAAGATCATTGACGGTTCCGCAAATTGACAGTTTTCCGATATTTCCACCAGGGAAAAATGCCGGTGATACGATAAAACCATCGGTGGATACTGCCATTCTTCCTGCTGGTGGAACCAGTACAGCCGCATCATCTGCAGTCAGATCAGGATTTGCAAAATGCTCCTTAAATACCTGGTCGATCAATTCGGATGTCTGTTTTCCTCCGGCGCCATGTGCCATTGTGACTGTTTTATTTTCCATTATGTTTTCCTTCTTTCTATTACTGTATAACTTTAATTTTTTCAAGTCGAACGCACGTGAGACTTGGTGCGTGATTCTGGTCAGCGTAAGCTGACATATTCATCTCAGAATCACTGCACATCTACACTTTGTTTCGGTCGGCGCAAAATCATTGTCTCCCAGACAATGTGCGCCCTCGCGGAACTTTTTATGAATATTGATAATATGCGGAGCAGGCCCCTTCTCCGGATACCATGCATGCTCCGATCGGATGCTGCGGTGTGCAGCCTTTTCCAAACACTTTGCAGTCAGACGGTTTGCATTTTCCCTGCAATACATCTCCGCAGCGACAGGCCGGATTCGGTTTTCCTTCAATTTTTGGCATCTGATATTTGATGCGGGCATCAAAATTCTGCCATTCCAGTCTTAATTTCATACCAGAAGCAGGGATCACGCCCAGTCCACGCCATTCGGAATCGCAGGCTTCCATCATTTCATCCACCAAAACCTGTGCTTCTTTGCTTCCATCCTGTGTCACCACACGCGGATAACAGTTTACGAAAAACGGTTTTCCCTCCTGAAATTTTACCAGTGAAACTGCCAGCGCTGTCATCAGTTCTTTTGCGGTAAATCCTGCCACAACACCGCTGACACCTTCCTCGGTCAGTGCTTCACACAGACGTGTTCCCGTGATGGCATTGACGTGTCCCGGATATAAAAATACATCCGCGCTGTCCTTTAAGGCCTCATACGCCTGTGGCATAGTCTTATTGGCAACTAACAGGGAATAGTTATCCAAGTTGTCTTCTTTTGCAGCTTTGACCGACAGACAGCCCGCCGGTGTCGTGGTCTCAAATCCGACGGATAAAAATGTCACCTGCTCTTCCGGATGCTCCTTTGCATATTTTTCAGCATCCGCCGGTGAATATACGATGCGGATTTTTGCGCCCTGTTCTCTGGCTCCCGCAAGGCTCATTTTTGTGCCCGGCACACGCACCAGATCACCAAACGTACAGATCGTCACACCTTTTTCCAATGCCAGATAAATTGCCTCATCAATAAAGCTGACCGGCGTTACGCAGACCGGACATCCCGGTCCGGAGATCAGTTCTACCTGTTCAGGAAGCAATTTTCGGATTCCCAGACGGAAAATTTCATGTGTATGCGTTCCGCACACTTCCATGATCCGCACTTTCGGACCATTGTAATTTTCAATGATCTCCCGAGCCGTTTTCTTTTTATTTTCGCTGTTTGTCTCTCCCATTACAGAAATTCCTCCATGAGCTGATCTGTCTCGCTCTCATCCTCATCGGTAATCTTTGCGATGGCCACACCTGCGTGAACCATAACGTAATCTCCCGGCTCCAGATCTTCTAAAAGCTTGGCGGAAACTTCTCTTTTTGCACCGCCAGCATCAATCACTGCTGTGCCATTGCTGATTTTTACTACCTTTGCTGATAAACCTACACACATATATTTTTCCTCCTAAAAATGCTAAATCTCTTTTTCCATTTTCTGTAACCAGTTCATTCCATAGGCCGCCTGTCCGATTGCAATTCCTCCATCGTTTGGTGGAATCATACGATGTCGTAACACTTCAAAACCTTCCAGCAGCAATTGTTCCTCTGTCAGGCGCAGTAACAATCTGTTTTGAAATACACCGCCACTCAAAGCGACCTTATTTCTGCCGGAACTTTTTCGGGCTTCTATGCAGGCTGCAACAATCAGTTCTGCCAGCATCTGATGAAACAGATAAGCCAGGGCGTCACTGTCCGCACCTTGTAATTTTGCTTCTACCATTTGCTGCACCAGAGTTTCCGTATCCAAAATACACAACGTATCTTTCCGATTCACCGACTGTTTATCTACCGTCTGGCAGATATTCTGTTTTTTGTTTGAACCCAGTATCTGTTTCTGTTCAAAAGCTTCTGCTGCAAACTGCAGCGCCGTGGATGCTTCACCCTCAAAACTCGACTGCCGTCGGATTCCAAGAATCGCGCTGACCGCATCAAAAAGCCGTCCTGCACTGGTCGACATCACCGCATTGATTTTCCGATCCGCCATGGTAAACTGCACTTTGCTTTCCTGTTCACTGCAAAGTCTCAGTTTTTCAATAATTTTCCATGCTTTTTCCCGGTCTTTTATATATCCGTAAATCATGGAAACAGCGATACGCCAGCCTTCTTTTGCAGAAGCATCTCCGCCGATCTGCAAAAACGGTGTAATACTGCCAAATCTGGTAAAATCCTGATAATCTGCCAGCAAAACTTCTCCGCCCCAGATGGTTCCATCCGTTCCATATCCGGTTCCGTCAAAAGAAACTCCGATGACCGGCTCCTGACAGTCATTTTCCGTCATGCAGGATAAAATATGTGCATAATGGTGCTGCACCTGAAGCATCGGATAACCAAGACTTTCTGCCACAACCGTGGAATTGTATCTTGGATGCAGATCACAGACTACCACCTGCGGTTCCACTTCCAATAACGTCTGAAATCGGTGAATCGTTTCCTGCAAAGCCTTCACCGTTCGCAGATCCTCCAGATCTCCCACATACGGAGATGGATAAAAACGACTGTCCACACCAATACAGAATGTATTTTTCAACTCGCCGCCAACGGCAAGTACCTGCCCTTTCCAGTCCACCGATGTCATAAACGGCAACGGCGCATAACCTCTGGAACGACGAATCATATACGGTTCATTTTTATAAAAATCCATAACCGTATCGTCGGCACGAATCCGAATTTTTCGATTATGTGACAAAATCGCATCGCATAAATGGGATAATTCCGCAACCGCTTCCTCATCATCGCGACAGATTGGTGCGCCGGAAGTATTTCCGCTTGTCATTACCATTAAATCCGGCATTTCGATACCATCATCATACTGAAAAATCAATAACTGCACCGGTGCATACGGAAGCATCACGCCAACTTTCGGATTTCCCGGAGCCACAGATGGAGCAAGTCGCGCTCCATTCGTATTTGCCTGTTTTGTCTCATTTTTCAACTTCAGTTGTTTTTCTTCTGATATTGCGAAATCATTACCACCCGCTGGTATTCTCTCATTTGATCGTCTATCCAGGAGCATGATTGGCTTTTGATGCCCGGTCAGAATCGCTTCCTGCTCCGGTGTCACAATGCATTCCCGTTTTACCACATTCTCATCTTTTGCCATAATTGCAAATGGTTTCGCCGGACGGCATTTTAACATGCGCAATCGACTGACAGCTTCCTCATTTGTCGCATCACAGCACAGATGAAAACCGCCGATTCCTTTGATTGCCACGATTCCGCCATCATGAATCACCTGTCGTGTATACGTGATGGCATCTCTGCCCCGCTCGGCTCTGCCAATCAGATATACCTCAGGTCCACACTCATTGCAGCACACCGGCTGTGCATCGTAGCGCCGTGTCTCCGGATCATAATATTCTTTCGCACAATCCGGACACATAGGAAACTCCTTCATACTGGTACGCTCCCGGTCATACGGCAGCGAATCCAAAATCGTCAGTCGCGGTCCGCAACAGGTACAGTTGATAAAAGGATGCAGATAACGCCGATCCTTCGGATTGTACATTTCCTCTTTACACTCGTCACAGATTGCAATATCCGGTGAAACAAAAATCTCACCTTTTGTCTTTTCACTCTCAATAATATCGAAGGTATCAAACTGTGGTGCATCCTCTGCCAGAACATCTTCTGTATTTATCTTTAAAATCGCTGCACGCTTCGGTGGACATTCCTCAAGATCTTTGAGAAATCCATCTACCTGCTCTGCCGAACCCTGCGCATATATTTCCACATACGGACCTTTATTACAAACACTTCCACGAATCCCGTTTGACGTCGCATGGCGGCTCACCGTTGGACGAAAACCAACCCCCTGAACAATACCATACACGCGGATCCGTTTTGTAACTTCGTTCATATCCCTATTCTTCTCCTAATTCAATCGTCCGGACACCGCAAAATGTACAGTATCTACGAATGTTCCGGCAAAATTCGGTGTCATCCGCTCCATGCAGTGATCCGCATAAATCACATCAAAACCACCGGTTTTCACCAGTTCAATATAATCATCCTCATCCCGCAGATGCAGATCTCCATCCTGTCGAAGTTCCGGCTTCATCATAAACCAGCTTGCCACCGTCACCTGAGCATCCGGCGCTTTTTTCAAAATATCTTCCCGAATTGCATTACCAATCACCTGCTGCTGTACAACCATCACTTTTTTGCCGCTGTAATCTATATCTGTGACCAGTTCATCCACCAGAGGATAACCGATTTCATACGGTGTTCCATAAGTACGCTCCAAATATTTTGCCGCTTCCAGCGCCGCCGGTGCCACAACGATATGTTTTTCCACGTTGGATACGGTTCTGACATCCTCCAACCCATTTCCCATACCGTAACAGATAGCATTTTTTCCTTCTGCCGCAAAACGTTCCCGGATACGGTCTGCCGCACGCAGATCACTGATATCCTGCGGTGTCATGCCAAGGATTCCGATATTTCCCGGAATCACATCCTCTTTTTCACCGGCAAACACCCGAAACAGTTCCAACCAGGCTTTTTCCTCACCTCTGTCATACAGCTCCATGCCATCGGTGTCCACCGTCAGAATCGGCAGATCCACCTTTTTCTCCGTCATACGTTTTAAAGCATGATAGTCTGTTCCGATAACAGCAGGAACCGGTGTTCCGATGATCGCTGCAAATTTTGCATCCAGTTTTGTCACCGCATCTGCAAGTTTTACCACCAGACGGTCATCCCGTCCGAGAATTGCATCCATATCGCGAAGTCCTGCGCTGAACAGTGCGCTTTTGCTCTCAAACCAGCGCGGCTCATCAAATCCGCAAATATTTCCGGTACAGCCGCCGGCATCGCAGATTACGATGATCCCGCCAAATTCATATAACACAGACACCGCGCCGGACTGATCCGGTGCAAAAGGTGTCAGATATTTTCTCAGTCCTCTCATTGCTCTATACCTCCGCCAGTGCCTCAAACAGTCTGCGGACGCCGGCATAACCAAATGGCTGCCGCTCTCCGTTCCAGAGCACGTTTGGACAGTTTTTATGATAATAACCGGCATCTTTTCCGATAGTGAAATTAACACCAGAATCCGTTCCGTCATAATACAGCATCGTCGGTTCCAGATTGGAAAATACTTTCGTCTCCGGACTCAATGCCGCCAGCTGTTTCACATAGACAAAATTTTCACCGGACAACGTTCCGTAAATCTCCGGCACACGGAAACCATATCGCACCAGTGCCAACGCCAGTTCAAAGGGATCTCCGTTCATCCACTCACCAACTGCAAAAGATGCATCCGGATAAAGTTCTTTAAATTTTGCCACCGCAGCTTCTGCCGCTTTCCGTGGTTCTTCATCATCAAATGTTACACCAAGAGCCGCGCCAAAGGCACGATACTGACTGGCAATTTTGTCAATCTGATATAATCTGCGCAGCTCGATATACGGGATTTTCAACCGATCATGAAAATCCTCTGCCGCAAATCTTACTTCCGGGTGAAGCACCAGATTAAAATTCGCTTCAGACATAGTCTGATACTCCTCATAATCTTTGCATCTGGAAATCTCATGGATTGTCTTTACCCCGGCACCATGAAGCAGATCATACAATTCACAGTCATCCACCAGCGGTGAAAAATATCCCAATAAATTCACCACATTTCCTTTTTTCTTCTTTGGCTCAAGCAGGGAATAAATCGACTGACGCACATGCACCATCGGCGGTTTGCGTCCTTCTCGCGTCAATGCATACATATAACACGGTTTTACCGGAAGTCCCGCAACTTCCTCCGCCCTGCGGCAGACACGCTCCATATCCGTTCCAAGCAGCGCATCCACACAGGTAATACAGATCATCACAACGGAGGGCTTTTTCTCCAGCCCCTCACAAATCTCTGCCACCGCTTTCGGAATCTTTTTCAAATGACGACCTGTTACGATATCCGTCTCATCCATCAGCAGATAATAAAAACGGTCGTGATAAGCACGCATAGAACTCAAAACCGATGTATTTCGTCCGCAGCATCCCGGTGCCACAATCAGCATGATAGAATCCGGAACCGCAAGTCCCGCACGTTTGACACCGAACCCCTCCGCTCCCGGAGAGTTAAAAGCCAACGTCGCCGGAGAACTGTAGATCAGATGCGTATGGGAAATGAGCTGCTGCGGAATATTCTCTTTTCCAAGGCTGTTCAATTCTTCCACCGTACAAAAATATGCTTCCTGTCTCATATATTTTCCTCTTCCTTCCATAAGTCAATCCACTCTGTCTTTCAAAACACCTGCTGCCTTATGCATTCTCCTCCTCTTTTAGTAATAATTCCGCCAGATCAAAGAAACATTTGCTGATCTCAGAATCCGGATCACCCTCGATTACTGTTTTTCCCTGATCTTCCCAGCGGATAATTTCATCGCTTCGCGGTACTTCACCTACAATCGGCACATCGATTTTTTCGGAAAATGCCTGCACTTTTTCTGTCTCGTTTTCCACATTTCGATGGTTCAGTACGATACCAAATACCCGGGCGTAACTGCGATCCTCAAAATTTCGTACCGCACTGGAAATATTGTTTGCCGCATACAACGCCATTTTTTCTCCGGAAGTAACGATTAGAACTTTCTCTGCGTATCCTTCACGGATCGGTGCTGCAAAACCGCCACAGACCACGTCACCCAGCACATCATATAAAACCACATCCGGCTTATAATGCTCAAAAAGTTCCATATCTTCCAGAAGTTGGAATGTTGCAATAATTCCGCGGCCTGCACAGCCAAGTCCCGGTGTCGGTCCACCGGTCTCGATACATAGGATTCCGCCGTAACCTTCCCTGGAAATCTGCGCCAGCTCATCCGGCTCCTCGTCCTCTTCTCTCATGTAATTCATCACCGGACGAAGTGGCTCTCCATCAAGTAAATTAATCGTAGAATCCGCTTTCGGATCACAACCGATCTGAATCACACGTTTTCCCATATTTGCAAAAGCGGCTGCCAGATTGGAAGTCACTGTGGACTTTCCGATGCCGCCCTTTCCGTAAATTGCTACCTTTAACATACTTTCCTCCTGAAAATCAAAAAGAACCATCTCCGGCTGCTCGTCGGAAAATGGTTCTGTAAATCCAATTACATCAGGTCTCACTTCTATCTAATCACTAATCAGAACAATTAACCTGAATAAAAATATACGTTCCACTGAAATATATGCCAAATCTCACTGCCACCTGTTAAAAATTATATGCCAAACTTCATGTACATTCAGCACAGGTTGAATTTCAGTCAAAATGTTATACTTTATAATTTTACGATATGGAACAACTATTCCCGCTCGGATCTTCCTTGCCGTCAGAGTCTTCTTATTTTATTTTGCATCCAGATCATATACAACGTTTTTCCATCAGCTGTCTTTTTCTCATAGCCCGCTCGTTGCCCTGTCTGCACATTATAAAGAGAATATATTGTGTCTTTTTCATCATGTACTACAGATCCGTAGCAGATGCATGAAGCAGAGACAATATTTTTCATCAGTAGATTTATTGTACACATTTTTATACAAATTAGTCAATTATAACATCTGGGTTTGATATTCGCAATCTGCTTATACGTTACAATTCACTCATCATATGTAGTAAAGCGGACATTCGCAATCCGATTTCGCTACTTGCTCATAACCAAATAACTACTATGCAGCTTATCCGAAGGAACTTGCATCCCTCCTGATATAAGAAAGTCATGCTGATTATTGCTTGGCTCAGTTGAAACAGGGAACTTCCTTAATTTGATCAAACTGCAATTCCACCGGATATTCCTGAAAATAAACCGGCGAGGTAATGCAATCCGACTCTACGATTGTAAACTGTGCATGGGTTGTAAAATACTCCGGATACAATTCAGCAGCTCTCATAATACTTTTTGGTGGACAGCGCAGACATTCATACATTCCCGCTGGCATACATTTATATTCCGGCAATTCCTCACATTTTTCAAACACTTCCACATACACAAAATACGTCACTTTTCCATGGTCTATATCCGCCATCATCCCGGAAGGATAGTTTGCCGACAACTGATGTTTCTGTGCCAGATCAAACAATTCGCTCAGCTTTTTGTGGAACTCCACCGAAGACAAACCTTCCTGTATTTCCTTTCTCAAAATATTCCGCTCTGGGATTTCTCTCTTATAAAATCCATCACAGTTCCGATATTTTTCCGTATCCTGAATGCCCCGTTCTGCCAGCTGCAGCCGTTTCAGACAACTCTGTAATTCACCGATTTTTTCATACGCCCGAATCTGTCCATCCCGCAGCAATCCCTTCAGATCAAACTCTCCTGTCGGTTCCACATACTGATTCCATTTTTTCAGCGGGATATCCAAAATCTGCAAAAATTTGATCATGTCGATGGCCAGCATCTGCTCATTTTTATAATAACGATATCCCGTATTCGGATCACAATATGCCGGTTTCAGAATTCCAATTTTTTCATAATAGCGCAGGGCTTTGATGGAAACCTGCTTCACTTTTGCCACTTCCCCGATCGTCATATACCCGTCCATGTGCACCTCCATACTTTTTATTTATGTGCTCTCAAAATTCTTACATACATCTCATACAAACTTTTGATTGCACCTATCCATTTTTTCTTGTATATATTTTCTTTTTCCTTGACTCTACCCTTGGGGCAAGGTTTACAATCATTTTATCAAACACGAACTATTTTCGCAAGAAATTAACTTTCATACCAGTTCATGCACATTAGATTTCATATTGAATCATGCAGCATCATTTTTGCATTGTATGACTAAAATTTCTGCGAATTGTAACAAACAACACATTTTATATTTTTATGGAGGTATTCACAATGGCAGTAATGAACAAAACACTGATCATCCATCACATCAACGACATTGACAACATTCCGGCAATGGAGCGCTGGTTCGTGCACCATCATTGCCCGGAAGTAATGGCTCAGGAGCCGTGGCTTACACGCTACGTTATGTACCGTGTAATGCCACCTGCAAAAGGTATGGAAACTATGGGATTTTTCAACTATCGTGTACATGAGAACCTCGGGCTTGACGTAGAAGGCAGAAGAAGCCTGCGTGGACTCCTTGGCATGACACCGGAACCGGTAGAAAATGCCATGACAGTTGCCATCGCAAACATCCCGGCTGAACCGACAGAAGATTTCTTCGGTCAGACAATGAGCCATGCAGACAAAACATTTATCCGTTTTGTATATATGATGTCCTATCCGAAAGGAGTCTCCCGTGAAGAAGGCGAAGACTGGTTCTTAAATCACTTTGCACCGGAAGCATGCAAACTGCCGGGACTGCTTCGTTTCTTCTCACACAAAGCATATGACAAACAGTATTCTCCGATTCCGCTTCCAGAAGGCGACGGAACACCGGAATTCGTAGATGTAAGCGAAGACAACATTTTCTTCCATCGCTGGGATCGTGTATGCGAACTCTGGTTTGAGAATAATTCCGCATGGACAAATGCATTTATCAACAATCCACCGGCATGGACCGTTCCGTCCTGGGCTACACGCGATACCTTCCCATTCGTAGAACCCATGAAAGACTTCGTGTGCACAAGCCTGTTAGAGCGTCCGGATCAGAATATGCTAAAACACTACGATGGCTGCATTTTCTAATTCTTGTTTGTCGTTTAGGGAACAAACAAAAAATAACTCCAACGAGGATATGAAAAATTTTCTGTGACCACTGCATCGCTTATTTCCG
>URDN01000026.1 GCA_900546495.1 uncultured Lachnospiraceae bacterium | reverse complement strand
GAAAAATCTATAAAGGGACTGCATATTCTTCTGGCAGAAGATAATGAGCTGAATATGGAAATCGCCGAATTTTTGATTCAGAATGAAGGCGCTGACGTGTCAAAAGCCTGGAATGGACAGGAAGCTGTTGAAGTATTTAAAAAAAGTGAACCTCGTGAATTTGATGTCATTCTTATGGACATTATGATGCCGGTCATGAATGGCTATGAAGCTACAAAGATGATCAGGTCTCAGGACAGAGAGGATGCAAAAACAATACCGATCATTGCAATGACAGCAAAAGCGTTCACGGAGGACAGAATAAGAGCGAAAGAAGCAGGGATGGATGAACATGTTGCTAAGCCTGTTGATGTGGAATTACTGAAAAAGGTAATTCATAAATTGGTGAAATAATTAATACGACAGTGTCAAATAAGCGGTGAAATATACAGGAGGACTAAAATATGACAATGCGAGAGTGCTATGAAGCTATTGGAGGAAGATCTCCTGGGACGCCTTCACAGCGAAGCACTGATTCGAAGATTTACATTAAAGTTCCTTGAAGACCAGAGTTATCTACAGTTAAAACAGGCAAAGCAAGAGCAACAGAAAAGAGCGAGTATAATGGGTGGAAAATATTATATTAATTCCAAGAAAATAGATTAGATGAAAAGAAAGAGGCACGTTATGTACCTCTTCTTTTTTTAAATTTGGCTCTTTTCCTGATACAGGTATTTGCATCTCCGGAGCATTAAGCAGTGCTGTTTGCCTGGAGTAAACAGACAAACTTATATGTATTTATTTTAGTTCCAGAACAAGTGCTTCACAGCTTCCTAATGGTAGAGTTGCTGATTCTGAGGAACCTGATAATGCAGAGTTTATAATATCTGTGGTGTCAATATTTGCCAAAAGAACCTGTTTTGCCGGATGCTCCAAATTGAGGGTAACAGGTTTTTCGCCAAAATTGGCAGCAACCAGAATGCGTTGAGTTTCTGTTTCACGATAATATGCCATTACAGAGTCCGTATGCTGGTAAACAGGAACAAATTTTCCATAGGTGAATACTTCTTTATAAGCGGTTGATTTTCTTAGGGCAATTAATCTGCGATAATAGTTTAACACAGAAGATGGATCGTTTTCCTGATTTGCCACGTTTATCTGAGTATAATTTGGATTTACCTTCAGCCAGGGGGTTCCACTGGTAAAGCCGGCATTTGGCTGATCGCTCCATTGTACTGGGGTTCTGGCATTATCACGACTCATTCGATTGCATACTGCCAGAGCCTCATGGTCTGTTAATCCGGCATCTCTTGCAATGCGATACTGATCTTTGGTACTGATGTCGTCATATTCATCCATACTGTTCCATATGGCATTTTGCATACCAATTTCCTGTCCCTGATAAATGAAAGGAATTCCACGTAACAGAATGCTGACAGTGGCAAGCATTTTAGTACCAGCCGGGTTCTGAGCATAGTCTGGTAAAAAGCGTGATACACCTCTTGGTTCATCATGGTTTTCAATAATGTTTGACTCAAAACCACAGGTTTGCGCGGTAAGCTGTGCATTGGTGATAGCCGATCTCCAGTCTTTAAATTGAACCGGTCCGGCTTCATACCAGCCGCGTTTGCCTTCTGTCAGGCAGTGTGCACTGAAATCAAACATGCTTGAAAAATGACCGTTTTCGCCAATGAACTCGGCAAGTTCATCGGCTTTCATATTAAAAACTTCACCAACAGTAAAGGCATCATATTTTTCGAAGGTGTGTTTTTTTAAATCTTCCAGTAATTCGCCAACGCCATCAACGCTGTCTACCATTTTGGAACAGTTGACCATTCCGTCTGGATCATCCGGTTCATAATCGGGAAAATTAAGATCCTTTTTGATATTGATGATCGCATCAATTCGAAAACCAGCAAGTCCTTTATCCAGCCACCAGTTGATCATATCGTAAAGTTTTTGACGAAGAACCGGGTTTTCCCAGTTTAAATCCGGTTGTTCTTTGGCAAACATGTGGAAATAATATTTATCAGTACCGGCTACTGGTTCCCAGCAACTTCCGCCAAAGTAGGAACGGTAATTGCTTGGTGGATTTCCGTTCTTACCCTTGCGAAAGTAGAAGTAATCTGCATATTCACCATCAGGATCTGCCAGTGCTTTCTGGAACCATTCATGCTGATCGGAACAGTGGTTAATAACCAGATCCATAATAATATACATATTGCGTTTTTTTGCTTCTGCAAGTAATTCGTTAAAGTCTTCCATTGTACCGAATTCTTCTGCAATCGCATAATAATCGGCAATGTCATAACCCTGATCTACAAACGGAGATTTATAGACAGGAGAGAGCCAGATCATATCGATTCCCAGCTGTTTTAAATAATCCAGTTTTGAAATAACTCCTCTCAGATCGCCAATACCGTCTCCGTTGGTATCCAGAAAACTTTTTGGATAAATCTGATATGCTACCTTGTCATGCCACCATTTTCTGTTCATTGTTTTACCCTCACTATTGCCGTTTTCAGGCAATTTTTCCATGATTGTTAAATTTAAGTAGTTTATATCCTTATGCATTATACTACGGTTGGAAATGCTGCGCCAGAGAAATAATTCTGCTATTAAAGAAATAGACTTATGCAAAGAGAAAAATAAAGAATTATAACGATGCCAGGGTCAAAAGCCTGAAACCACGATGTGCTTGCACAGGAGTGGTTTTATGGCTTAATGACCCGCCCCCGATATGAGCATAAAAGTGGAGCGTCAGCTTTATAATATGCGAATATTGGGTAGAATTGCGGGAGTACGAAGCACGGAACAATTTGTATGGCATCTTTTGCCCCCAACATCTTATAACTAAAAAATCATACATTATATAGCATAAAGTCAAAAATAAAAACAGTAAATATATAGAAAATGGAAGAAAAGACAGAAAAAACAACGATACAGATAAAAATAACAGAAAAGTATTGACAAAACAGGGGAAGTGCGTTACTATAATATCAACAAAAGAACTTAAGAAATAGAGGTACAGTCCAATGAAATGAGAAGGAAGAATTCAAAATCTAAGATAGGAGGTACGGTCCAAAAGGAACATAAGTAATGATTAATAATCTGAGAAAGTTGAAGGTGTAGACAATGAAATTACAGGAAATTCATTAAAAGCCCGGTCGGAGAAGAAAATCAACGATCGGGCTTAAAATTTGTAGAATGATGAAGAAATATCTGCAAATAAAATTTTTTATGATAATATAAAGCTTCATTCATCTCAGTCAGAGTTGAGACTCCCGCTTCTGCAATTGGTGAGTACTAATAAATCTTTCTTAGTGGGAGTTCAATCTCCGACTGAGATAAAAGTTCCGCGCGTTCGACTTGAATAACACTCACTGATTTTTATTATGAGTATCATCTTCAAAATATATCTATCTATCTTATCTGTAAATAAATTTTAAAAATCAGACACGATCATCGCAAAATATCCCCAGTCCCAATAAAGAGAATCAAAACTATTTTCTAAATATTCGTAAATATCATCTTTTTCATATCCGGTCATTCGTGTGAGCACGACCAGTGAATCACGGACTACATCATAGCGCAGTTCTCCTTTTCCGTCAGAAAGCCATTTCAGAAAGATACTGTGGCGGACAACGGCATATTCCATGCCAATCCACTGCATCTGCACGATTATGCTTTCCAGATCACCGTCAGGAGACAGCAGATCGGAGAAAAATTCATTTGTAAGAAAATTTCGAATCAGAGCCTGATATTGGAAAAACTGCTGCTCAAAAGTATCCCATTCTTCTGTCAAGTCATAAGTGACAGTGCCTGCTGAAATCTGATCAGCAAGTGCCAGAAGCGGAGTCAGAAACCTGCTGTAAAGACCTTCCTTTTGATAATTAACGGCAAGATCCTGAAGAAGTTCATTACATTCCGACAAGGTATCTTCTAGTGGAAAATCCATCTGTTCAATGGCATCAGAAAGCTGTTGGATGACAGATTCAGAAAAATAATCTGCCAGCAAATCCGAAGATAACGTTTGTTGCTGCAATTCCAGAAGAATATAAAAACATTCCAGCAAAATATGTTCTGGGGAAGCCGGGTTGTTTTGCATCAGAGAAATCAGATGGCTTCGTACAGAAAAAAGCAGATTGTCCGTGTCAGAACACAGACTGGCATCGACAGATGGAAAGGAAAGTTTTGTTTCTTCTTTCCACAGATCAATGACTGCCGGACAGCTTGGCATTAAAGTCTTTTCTACGTGGTTGGAAAAAGTATGAAATTCCCGTGGAAATGTAGTACATGTCTCTGACAGGATGGCATCCCCATATGCTAGAACCAGCTGGCAAAGTCCGTTTTCTTTCAGGAACGGACATTTTTTTTGTTCATTCAGGCGAATGACACGAGCTTCCGCTTGATAAGTGGTATAGGCAGAAAGTGTGGCTTTTTGCGGAGCGACATCTGTGGGCGGCTGGATTGTAAACCAGTTTCTGTAAGTATCATCATCCACAGAAATTTTCCATTCCTGACAGCAGGTAATCGGACATTGATCTGCGGTGCAGGTAAATTTTGGATAATAATTCGGGTAAAGTTCTAACATATGCAGTTCTCCTTTTTGGAACAGGTGGTACTCATTTTGCGTGTGGTTTATCATAAAAAATACGTTGTACAAAAATAAATATTGCGTTCTGCCTATTGTACCATGGGAGAATGGAAAAAGAAAAGGTGAAAAAACTATACAAAATTTGTATTTTTTCATCATGGTAAAATGGGGCAAAAAAGAGCGAAAAGTGAAAAAATGGCAGATTTTATGCATGTTTTCCTGCTTTGTGCAGTTTGTACAGATGCAGAAAATGAGGAAAATAGTGCGGTTGACAGGCGCTGACGGGATGCGTATACTGAAGCCACATCAAAATCACAGGCAATGCATTCGGATGCAGTTTCTTTTGCCTGCTATGGACATATCTAAGTTTCGTGGCCGATTTTCGGCACAGGATTCCAGTTTTGATGAGTAACAATACGTGTTGGATTTCACAGAAAAAGAGGTGAGAGACATGGAAATGGATAAGTAGTCTGGAACAGTTTTCAATAACTAAATGTAAAACGAAGTAAATAAAGCAGGAGAACGGGTAAAAGATGAGAAAAAAACAAATGATGATTGCAATGGGAGCAGTTACTTTGTCACTTATTCTGGGAACCGCACCGTTGGTGCAGACTGGTCTGGCAGCTCAGGGGGAGCGAGTTTATGCGCAGGACTCAGAGAAACGTGGAAAATCTGTGGAAGCGTCAACGGTAGATCTTTCAAAAACGGGAAGTATCACGATTCGAAAATACGACATAACAGCGGCTGAAGCAGCTGGAGATTACAAACAGGGACAGAATGAAGCAGATGGAGAACAAAATACAGAGGCAGAACAGGCTCTGGCAGATTACGGTATGGAAGGCGTACAGTTTTCCTGCCTGCGGGTTGGAGATGTGGAGACACATATGGTGCATAGTGATGCGACGTCACTGGTGGAATTAGTCTATGAGATTCCAAGCAGGCTGGCAGAAATTCTGGGGTTAAAGTCAGAAGATGCGATTGATATGACAACATCAGAAGAAGCATATCCGTGTCAAAATCAGGGCGTGAATCATTATACAAGCCAACAGATTTCTGATGCGATGGAACAGATACTGGAAGAAGATAATGTTTCTGCAAAAAATGAGTTAGAACATTATCTGTATGATTATGGAACATTGGATGATACAACAGATCAGAGTAGTGCAGCTGGTGTGATCAATCTGCCAAAGACAGATCGTCATGGGGAAACACATGTAGAAAATTTGCCACTTGGACTGTATCTGTTTGTGGAAACAGAAGTTCCGGAACAGGTTGTAGATACGGTAGATCCGTGGTTTGTGCAGCTTCCGTTTACCGACTTGGAAGAAGGAAATACCTGGCTGTATGACATGGTATGTTATCCGAAGAATCAGACAGGAAACCCGACGCTGGATAAAAGCGTGAGAAGGGCTGCTGACCGTGTGCTGCCACAGAACGGGGAAAAGGTTTCCGTTGCTGATTTCCTCACGGCAGAGGAAGATTTTGCCTATGGAGATACGGTGACGGCATCAGAGGGAGATATACTGGATTATATTCTGGTTTCTAAATTACCGCATATTACTTCTGCTGCGACTTATCTGAGTGAATATACTTTCACGGACACATTAGCAGCAGGGTTACGTTATAACCGTGATGCCAAAATTGCATTTTATGATAATGCAGAAGATGCGAACAGCAATAATACAGAGAATGCCATTTCTGTGTGGGAGTTGGATTCTGGTGATTATACTCAGGAATATGCCGATGTGACAGTACAGGATCCGGATACAGGAATGCAGACTCCGGATGGTTCTACAAGAATGAATATCCGGCTGACGGAACAGGGACTGAATGTTTTAAATGGTGCCAGGAAGCGTGAGGGGGGATTATCAGATTATTATATGGTAATTTCTTATACGGCAACTGTCAGATCAGATGCATCTGTGATTATCGGTGATGAAGGAAATCAGAACAATGTCAGCTTGATCTGGAGTCGTACTTCGGATGGTTATTACAACATGTTGGAAGACCGAAATTATGTGTATACCTATGGAGTAGATTTGACCAAGACATTTTCTGATAACAAGGGAAACTTTAAAAATGTAGAGTTTACACTTCAGAATAAGGCAGATGACTATTATGTAATTGCTGACAAATCAGAGAAAGACGGAAAATATTATGTGACTGGAAAGACATCTGAGGAAGCAGAGGCAACCGCTTTTGTACCACAGAATGACAGTGGAAGATTGCAGATCGAGGGATTGGAAGCGGATCAGTATCTTTTGACAGAGACTGCGACGGATCGGGGATATAATCTGCTGCGTGAGCCGGTAGAGATTGATATTACTGCGACGGACAGAGACGTGATCGCATCTGTTTGTGGTGTGACAGGAATGGATCAGGAAGCCGTGGAACAGATTGTAAAAAACTACAATGGCGGTATTTATGATGAAAATGGAAATCTTGTGACAGATCAGCTGGATGAGCTGACAGCAACCGCTGCCGGAAAACCAGTGTCGGAGACAGCAAACGGTCGCGCGATCGGAAAAACAGACCTATATGTAGGCGCGATTCGGAAGGCGTCCGCAAAAGTAGATCAGGTGGATGCATCTATGACAGATTCGAATGGATCCGTCATTTTGACAGTAACGAATACGAAAAAGTTTCTGTTACCACAGACCGGTGGAAAAGGACTGTATCTGGTGACGATCATCGGTGTTGCAGCCGCCGCCGGAGGATGTAGCCTTATGTCACGTAAAAAAGACTTATCAATGAAATAAATTGCAGTATGGGAAAAATCAGACAGGCAGGAATGGTTGTACTGATCGGACTTGGAGTAATACTGATGGGATATCCATGGTTCAGTAATTGGCTGTATCAACATCATGTGGCTTCTAGTGCAAATGTATATGAACAATATGCGGCAGAAAGTGGAACGTCAGAGATTACAAAACAGCTGGAAACTGCAAGAAGATATAATCAGGAGCTGCTCAACAGCCGGGTAATGCTTACGGAACCGTATTGTGACATATCATTGCCAGAAGATATTCTTTATGGGGATGTGCTGGATCCAACAAAGAATGGGATAATGTGTTTTGTGGAAATTCCAAAAATTAATGTGTCACTTCCGGTTTACCATGGAACATCGGAAGAAGTTTTGAAAAAGGGGGTTGGGCATATGGAAGGTTCCGCGCTGCCGATTGGGGGCGTGGGGAACCGCCCATTTCTTTTAGCACATACCGGGATGAATACTTCCAGAATGTTTTCTGATCTGACAGGACTAAGTGAAGGTGATCTGTTTTACATCCGGGTGTTAAATCTATGTCTCACCTATCGTGTGTGTGAAATACAGACACTTTTGCCGGAGGAGGCAGATGAGCTTTATCCAGATGAGGAACGGGACCTGATGACGCTTGTTACATGTACGCCCTATGGTGTAAATTCTCATCGTCTGATTGTAACTGGGGAACGGATATCGGATGCGGAAGTAGAGAAAGTGGATGTACCGATGCAAACGGCAGACTGGAATGGCTCCGCATGGATGCGGGCATATCTGAAAGCAATTCTGCTTGGCAGCGCAATGATGGTGGGAGTGATCGTTGCTGTCAAAGGATTGCCTGCGCTGTGGAAAAAAGGATGTAAGAAATGTTGAAAAGGCAAAGAACGGGCAGAATGGCACAAAGATGGAAGTATTGGTGTGGAGTCGTACTTTTAATGGCAGGATTTTTAATCTTTTTTTCTCCAAATCTGCATCAGCAATATCAGGACAAACGGATACAGAAAGAGATTACAGAGTTTCAAATGCAGATAGAGTCAGAGGAACAATCTGATCTGTTCGGAAAGATACAACAGTATAATCAGGAATTGTTTGAAAGCGGGCAGAAATGTTTATATGAACCGGCATATGTGGAAAAAGCACCTGAAATTGATGGAATTGTATCCGATAAAATGTTTGGATATGTGAAAATCCCAAGTATTGATTGTACGCTTCCGCTGTATCTGGGAGCATCCGAAGAACAGTTAAATCAGGGAGCAGCAGTTTTGGGTGGTACATCTGTTCCGATTGGCGGAAACAATACCAATTGTGTGATCGCAGCGCATCGTGGCTGGAAGCAGCAGGCATATTTTAAATATATCGATGCACTGAAACAGGGGGAAAGTATTATTGTGACGAATTCGTGGGAACGTCTGGAATATGTAGTATCTGATATTCAGGTGATTGAACCGGATGAAATAGAGTGGATAAAGATACAACCGGGAATCGATCAGGTGACGCTGATCACCTGTCATCCTTACCGAAGTGGTGGAAAATATCGTTATGTTGTTTATGCAAAACGGAAAGAGACAAGTGCCGCGGATGTTTCAGAGGGAGGAAAGAAGAACTTTGTACAGGACAATGAATCAGCACAAGATCATATAAGGACAAATTCAGATCAGGCAATTTGGCAGGAGACAAAAATACGTCATGCAGGAGTGGCAGTATTGGGGGGATTCGTGATTTTTACGGTATATAAGAATGTGAAAGGGGGAAAGCGGAAAGGTGCAGAAAACAGAGAGTGCGGGTAGAAAATGGATACGTTTGTTTATGATGTTGGGAAGCCTGTGGTTACTTTTTCATGGAAGCGCAGTGTTTGCAAAGGCAGCAGAAGCAGAGGTTAAGTGGAAGATCGTTACGCAGGAAATCAATGAGGCACAGCAGTATGTTTATGATGGGGATAAGACCGATATTACCATAAACGGAGTGTACCCTGCTCAAACAGGAAACCGATGGGGATTTGTTGACCAGGGAGTGGTTAAAGATACAGAATCCATTTTGGTAGCGAATTGGAATGGCTGGTGGCATGTCGTAAACGGCTGGGTAGATTGGAACAGCGGAATCTTTGATACGACATCTGGAAAGTATAAATTTACGAATGGAAAATGTGAATTTCCACTGAATCAGACGGTAGAAATGAGTGGAAACATTGGCTGGTATCTGGTTAATGGAAAAGCAGATGAAACTTATACCGGATTGGCAGCAGGCAAAGATGGGATATACTGGATGACAAAAGGAAAGACGGACAGTAGTAAGAATGGATTAGTAAAAGATACCATCGGTGTTACGGGTAATCAGGGAATTATTTATCTGACAAATGGCAAATTCAATTCGGGCATGGATACCGTTGCAAAAATCGATAATGTCTGGTGGAAAGTCAGAAATGGTATTGTGGATATGACCTACACTGGCCTGGCAAAAAATGAAAATGGCTGGTGGTATCTGGAAAATGGGAAGGTACGATTTGATTATAATGGTGTTGCACAGAACGAAAATGGTTTCTGGTATGTCAGTAGTGGAAAGATTGATTTTAAATATACCGGATTTGCCTATGGTTATTATTTTGTAAATAGCAAAGCATAGTGGGAGGAAATAACTAAATGACAGAAAAAAAGAGAAGGAAGCTAGTATCTCTGTCCGTGTTTACTGTGCTGATACTGTTTGCAATATTGCTATTTTGGAAAATCAACGGGTTCGCAGCAGATTCTTCTATGATATTAAAAAGAAATACAGAACAAAATCTAAATGGTGCATTTTCCAGTTATAACAGAAATGGGGTGGATGGCACAGGATCAATGTTACTATTGAATGACCAATGGGCATATTGTATGGAACCGGCTACCGAATTGAATAATCTGACTGCGAACGGAACACGTTTTTACTTGCAGGAAAATGGAAATGGAGTGAAGTGGATTCAGGATCGATATGGATGGAGTTTTGATAAGATTAATAATCTGACCAAGGCAGTGTGTTATACGAAAAGTTATTTTGGTTCAGACTGGGTATGTAATTACGTATTGACACAGAATCTGATCTGGTCAGAAATTAAGGATTATGAGGATTATGGTCAGGCAAGTCACTATATGTTGACGAATATGAAAAAATATTCCTGCACGCATTTGGATACAAAAGCAAAACTGAATCAGGCAATTGCAGATATCTGGAAAAAAGTGGGTGTCTATAATACGACACCGTCATATACGGGTCAGACGATTTTAGCTGATGCCGGAGGAAAAATCTGGATTGCGGATAAGAATAACATTTCAGATCAGATCGAGTTTGTAAATCTTCCGGCAGGTGTTCAGGTTACTCCGGCAAAAGGCGGATTAACAGTTACCAGCAATGCATCTTTGGCTGGAAAATCAATCACTTTAAATTACAGAAAAAAGGGGCTTACGACTGGTGGTGGCGTTCATATTTATGCGGAAGGAAGCAGACAGAAGGTAGCACTTTGGAATAATGTAATAAATCCAGTCAGTGGAAGTGTACGGATCGTATTCAAGAGAACGAATTATTTGCAGACATCGTATCGGGCGCGGGATCAGGTTGCTCAGTCTTTTGATATTCATATAGAAAAAACAGATGCAGATACTGGCGAAGCTCTGGCAGGTGCAGAATTTGAAATCTACAGAGATGGAGAAAAAATGGCAACGGTTAAGACGGATGAAACTGGGTGTGCATCCTATCACTGGAGAGGAAATATTTTATATACAGATTATTTCTCCGCTAGCAAAAAAGTGCTTGATTTTGGAAACTGGGGAACTGCTTATCAGAGTGCAAAAGATGAAGTGCTTGGAAAAGTAAAAACAGCAGTAGAACAGTTGAAATCGCAGACAGCATATACCTGGAAAGTAGTAGAAACGAAAGCTCCGGATGGATATGAACTGAATCCGAAATCTTGGGAACAGACTTTCAATCTGAATACACATGCGATAGAAGTGCAGTTTTCCAATACAGCGCCCGGAAGTTTGAAATTGCGGAAAATATCTGAAAATGCAGAACTTGTAAAAGATAATGTCTGCTATACGTTGGAAGGCGCAGAATATGGAATTTATGCGTCACAGGAAGATGCCTTGGCAGATCAGAATCGGATCGACACACTGCGAACAGATGCTGAAGGCAATACCAATATAGTGATGCTGCATGCAGGAACTTATTATATAAAAGAAATAAGTGCATCCGCCGGATATTTGTTGTGTAATGAAAATGACGGTGAAACTGTAGTGGATGGAATTCATCGCGCAGTAGTGACACCAAAAGAAACAACACAGATTGTCTGTACAGAAGTTCCGGGTACACATGCATTTCCACTCACATTGAAAAAAATGGATCAGGAGCTTTCGGAACCTTCTGCCGTACGTGGAAATATGTCTTTGCAGGGTGGTGTGTTTGAACTTTCCTATTATATGAATGTGAATGGTGAAACTGAGGACAGCCCTTGCCGTAGATGGTATTTTTATACGGATGCAGATGGAAAACTTGATATTGGAGACAGTTCTTATTTTTTGAAAAATGCTTATACTATGCAGGACGGAACCGGGTTACAGTCTGATGAGTTATATATGGATGCGGAGGGACAGATTTTTTATCCTCTGGGAAGCTATGTGTTAAAAGAAATTGTACCGCCCCGGTATTTTCAGTTAAAAGGATACCTGTGTTTTTCGGAATACGCAGATAAAAAATCTTCTGTGACGGATGGCTTAAAAATGCTGATCAAACAGCGGGCGAATGGATCAGAGGCAGAATTGTATGGTTCCAATGAACAAAAATTTGAAAAACTGGAGACAGAGAATATTATCGTTAATGCATATGATACTCCGCGAAAGGGAAGTATCTGTCTGTATAAAAAAGATGCAAAAGGGTTCCGGCGACCGCTGAAAGGTGTTATTTTTGAGATGAAAGGAGTACAGACCGGAGATGTATACACTGGTACAACAGATACAGAGGGCAAGATAGAATGGAAAGATTTGATCGCGCAGACTTACCGGATCACTGAAATAAAAACAAAAGAAGGCTATCATCTGCTCAAAGAAGAAATTGAAGTGACGCTTCCTTTGGAGAAGTCTTTGGAAGAATGGGAAGAGAGTGATGCAGATTTATCAAAAGCAGTTTATGATGAAGTTACGAAAATGTACGGTTTTTATGACTTGACCTATCATATTGATAATGCAGCAGAATTTTCTATGCCGGTTACCGGCGGTTCCGGAAAAATGCTGTATGTCTTTCTGATAATTGGTATGTCAGCTGCCGGTACGGGAATCATCCTGTTTTGTCAAAGGCGTAAAGATAGAAAATGGAAACTGAGTTAAAAAAGAAAAACGATTATGTACGTGTCCGGATATATATGTTATGTTTTACATAAGATACAGAAAGAGTACATGGAAAATACGAAAAAATAGTTGACGAAGACTTGCTTCCTGTGCTATAGTGGATGGGCGATGGAAGTAGGTCTTTTTTTTATGCCTAAAATTGAATGTGTTTCATAATTTTTATGAAAGCATACAGTTGCAAAGAAATTTAATGGAGGTGGAAAGTTGTGCGCGTAAAGATTACATTGGCATGCACAGAGTGCAAACAGCGTAATTACAACCTGACTAAGGATAAGAAAACTCATCCTGAAAGAATGGAAGTAAACAAGTATTGCAAATTCTGTAGAAAGCATACATTACACAAAGAAACCAAATAATCCGGCGATGCAAAGGATGTGACATGATGGAAGAAACCAAGAAAAAAGATGCTCCGAAAACGAGCTGGTTTACCGGTCTGAAGGCTGAGTTCCAGAAAATCGTTTGGCTGGACAAAAAATCACTTGGGAAACAGACTGTAGCAGTCTTGATTGTTTCCGTTATCCTGGGTGCGATTATCGCGGTGCTGGATCTTGGTATCCAGTATGGTGTTGATTTCCTTGTAAATCTGTAGGAAGGCAAAGGTGAGTTTTTATGGCTGAGGCGAACTGGTATGTAGTTCATACTTATTCTGGATATGAGAATAAGGTAAAAGCAGACATTGAGAAAACAATTGAAAACAGACATCTGGAGGAAGAAATCCTTGAAGTTCGGATTCCGATGCAGGATGTCGTTGAGTTGAAGAACGGTGCAAAAAAGCAGGTTCAGAAAAAAATGTTTCCTGGATATGTGCTCATCAATATGGTGATGAATGATGACACTTGGTATGTTGTCAGAAATACCAGAGGCGTTACCGGATTTGTTGGTCCGGGATCAAAGCCGGTGCCACTCACGGAAGCTGAGATGAGACCATTGGGAATCAAAGAGGAAAAAGTGGTAGTTGACTTCAAAGAAGGCGATACTGTTGCAATCACTGGTGGTGTATGGAAGGATACCGTTGGTGTTATCCAGAGCATGAACGAGAGCAAACAGATCGTGACTATCAATGTAGAGCTTTTCGGTCGCGAAACACCGGTAGAAATAAGTTTCGCAGAAGTGAAGAAAATGTAAGCGTAAGTAAAGGAACGATTACGAAAAATTCAAAGGAGGCAATCTCAAATGGCAAAGAAAGTAGAAGGATATATCAAACTGCAGATTCCTGCTGGTAAAGCTACACCGGCTCCTCCAGTTGGTCCTGCACTTGGACAGCATGGCGTAAACATCGTAGAGTTTACAAAACAGTTCAACGCAAAAACAGCTGATCAGGGTGATCTGATCATCCCTGTAGTAATTACAGTATATGCAGACAGAAGCTTCAGCTTCGTTACAAAAACTCCGCCAGCACCGGTTCTGATCAAGAAAGCTTGCGGAATCAAATCTGGTTCAGGCGTACCGAACAAAACTAAAGTAGCAACAATTACAAAAGCTCAGATTAAAGAGATCGCAGAGCTGAAAATGCCAGACTTAAATGCAGCTTCCTTAGAGAGCGCTATGAGCATGATCGAAGGTACAGCAAGAAGTATGGGTGTTACTGTAGCTGAGGACTAATTAACGAAAATAAGTGGGAGGGTCCTCTCCCGATACAACCACAGGAGGTTATAATTCATGAAAAGAGGAAAAAGATATGTCGATAGTGCGAAAAAGATCGACAGAACAGTTCAGTATGAAAGTGCAGATGCAATCAAACTTGTAAAAGAGAATGCTACAGCAAAGTTTGACGAGACCATCGAGCTTCACATCCGTACAGGTTGTGATGGACGTCACGCTGAGCAGCAGATTCGTGGTGCTGTTGTACTGCCGCACGGAACAGGTAAAACAGTTCGTGTACTTGTATTCGCAAAAGGTACAAAAGTAGACGAGGCTCAGGCAGCAGGCGCTGATTTCGTTGGCGGAGAGGAATTAATTCCGAAGATCCAGAACGAAGGATGGCTTGATTTCGACGTGGTAGTAGCTACACCGGATATGATGGGCGTTGTTGGACGTCTTGGACGTGTACTTGGACCGAAAGGTTTAATGCCAAACCCGAAAGCCGGAACAGTAACTATGGATGTTACAAAAGCTATCAATGATATTAAAGCAGGTAAGATTGAGTACAGACTGGACAAAACAAATATTATCCATGTGCCAATTGGAAAAGCATCCTTTACAGAAGAACAATTAGCGGACAACTTCCAGACCCTTATGGATGCCATCATCAAAGCAAGACCAAGCGCATTAAAAGGTCAGTACCTGAAGAGTGTAACAATGACCTCTACAATGGGACCTGGCGTTAAATTAAACACTGCTAAATATGTGTAAAAAGTTTTGAATTGTTGTTGACATCGAAATGATACAATGATATAATTGCACCGTTGTGTGAAAACACAGCGGTGTGTAATCGCAAGATTACAAAATTGCCGAAGACAGCAGGTGCCGAAAGGCATAAACGCAGAACCTGCCGAGGGAATTTACAAAACAGCTTAATGTTTGGTAAAGAAGAATTTTCTCCCTCTGTCTGCGTGACAGAGGGATTTTTATGTAGCATGGAAAGTGATTACTTCCTATGTGAATGGATTCCCGTTTTCGTCTGAGGAAACAAAATTTAAGAAGGAGGTGCACGATTCGTGGCAAAAGTAGAACTGAAACAGCCTATCGTTCAGGAAATCGCAGCTCAGATCGATGGTGCACAGTCTGTAGTAGTTGTAGACTACCGAGGACTTACCGTATCTGAGGATACACAGTTACGTAAAGAATTAAGAGAAGCTGGTGTTTCTTACAAAGTTTATAAAAATACTTTAATGAATTTCGCATTCAAAGGTACTGAGTTTGAAGCACTTGCACCGGTTCTTGAGGGACCAAACGCAATTGCAATTTCAAAAGAAGATGCAACAGCTCCGGCAAGAATTCTTGCAAAATTTGCTAAAACAGCTCCGGCACTTGAGATTAAAGCTGGTGTTGTAGAAGGCGATTATTATGATGCAGCAGGAATGCAGACAATTGCAAGCGTTCCGTCCAGACAGGATCTTCTTTCCAAATTACTTGGAAGCATCCAGTCTCCGATCACAAACTTCGCTCGCGTTATCAATCAGATCGCAGAGCAGGGTGGTGCTGCAAACTGCGAGCCAGCAGCTACTGAAGCTCCGGCAGCAGAAGAAACACCGGCAGAGTAATCCGGTTATGAAGTTGCGGATAGCAGCTTGAAAATTAGAATATTAAAAGATGAAAATATCGAAAAATTGGAGGTAAAAAGTAATGGCAAAATTAACAACCGCAGAATTTATTGAAGCGATTAAAGAGTTAACTGTTTTAGAGTTAAATGACCTTGTAAAAGCATGTGAAGAAGAGTTTGGCGTATCTGCAGCAGCAGGCGTTGTAGTTGCAGCAGCAGGTGGAGACGGTGCTGGCGCAGCTGAGGAGAAAACAGAGTTCGACGTTGAGTTAACAGAGGTTGGCCCGAACAAAGTTAAAGTTATCAAAGTTGTTCGTGAGTTAACAGGTTTAGGATTAAAAGAAGCTAAAGCTGTTGTTGACGAGGCTCCGAAGATGGTTAAAGAGGGTGCTGACAAAGCAGAAGCTGAGGATATCAAAGCTAAACTTGAGGCTGAAGGCGCTAAAGTTACTCTTAAATAATTTTATCCGAATTATTTGCACCAACCGGGAAACCGGTTGGTGTTTTTTTTGTACCACAAAAATGATGCCAAAAAAGTAAAAAAATCCTTGACTTGGCAAAAATACTATGCTACTATGATAAATGCACTATTGTGGTTTGATGGGGCTTATTGCGCCCTTTTCAGGGATAGAAAAAGAAAACGAGAGGTGAAGCGTCAATGGAGAAAAACAGGATACGTCCGGTCATAAACGGAAAAAGTTTGCGTATGAGTTATTCGAGACAAAAAGAGGTTCTGGAAATGCCAAACCTGATTGAGGTTCAGAAGAATTCCTACAATTGGTTTTTGGAAGAAGGCCTCAAAGAAGTGTTTGCGGATATTTCGCCGATTGCTGATTACAGTGGACATCTGAGTCTGGAATTTACAGATTTCACATTGTGTGAGAAGGATGTAAAATATTCCATTCCAGAGTGTAAAGAGCGTGATGCGACATATGCAGCTCCTTTAAAAGTAAAAGTAAGACTTTACAATAAAGAAGCAGACGAGATCAATGAGCATGAGATCTTCATGGGTGATCTGCCGCTGATGACAGAGACAGGTACATTTGTAATTAACGGTGCTGAACGTGTAATTGTAAGTCAGCTTGTTCGTTCCCCGGGTATTTATTATGGAATTGCCCATGATAAAATTGGAAAAGAGCTGTATTCCTGTACTGTTATTCCAAACCGTGGTGCATGGTTGGAATATGAGACAGACTCCAATGATGTCTTCTACGTTCGTGTAGACCGTACGCGTAAAGTGCCGATCACAGTATTGATCCGTGCACTTGGTATTGGTACAAACCAGGAAATCATCGATCTGTTTGGTGAAGAACCGAAGATTATTGCAAGTTTTGGTAAAGACGTTTCTACAAATTATCAGGAAGGTCTTTTAGAGTTATACAAAAAAATCCGTCCGGGTGAGCCACTGTCCGTGGAAAGCGCAGAGAGTCTCATCATGGCAATGTTCTTCGATCCTAGAAGATATGATTTAGCTAAGGTCGGAAGATATAAATTTAATAAGAAATTAATGCTGAAAAACCGCATCAATGGACAGATTCTGGCAGAGGATGTTGTTGATCCGAGTACAGGTGAAGTTCTGGCAGAGGCAGGTCAGAAAGTTGACCGCGAGCTGGCAGATACCATCCAGAATGCGGCAGTTCCTTATGTATGGATTCAGACAGAGGAGAGAAATGTAAAAGTTCTGTCCAGCATGATGGTAGATCTTCGCTATTATGTAGACGTAGATCCGGAAGAACTGGGTGTTCATGAGCTGGTTTACTATCCGGTTCTGGCACAGATCCTGGAAGAAAATACAGAGATTGAGGATATCAAAGAAGCAATTCGCAGAAATATCCATGATCTGATTCCGAAACATATTACAAAAGAAGATATTCTTGCTTCTATTAACTATAACATGCATCTGGAGTACGGTATCGGAAATGATGACGATATCGATCACCTTGGAAATCGTCGTATCCGTGCGGTAGGTGAACTGCTTCAGAACCAGTACAGAATTGGTCTTTCCCGTCTGGAGAGAGTAGTTCGTGAGAGAATGACAACACAGGATCTTGAGACAATCACACCGCAGAGTCTGATCAATATCAAACCTGTTACAGCTGCAGTCAAAGAGTTCTTTGGATCTTCCCAGCTGTCACAGTTCATGGATCAGAATAACCCGCTTGGTGAGCTGACTCACAAACGTCGTCTGTCTGCATTGGGACCAGGTGGTCTGTCCAGAGACCGTGCAGGATTTGAGGTTCGAGATATTCATTACTCTCATTATGGAAGAATGTGTCCGGTAGAGACACCTGAGGGACCGAACATCGGCCTGATCAACTCCCTTGCATCTTATGCGAGAATTAATGAGTATGGTTTCGTAGAGGCACCATACCGAAAAATTGATAAATCAGATCCTAAGAATCCGCGTGTAACAGATGAGGTTGTATACATGACAGCGGATGAAGAAGATAATTACCATGTAGCACAGGCGAATGAGAAACTGGATGAGAACGGATACTTCGTTCGTAATTCCGTATCTGGTCGATTCAGAGAAGAGACTCAGGAGTACGATAAGACATTATTTGATTACATGGACGTATCTCCGCAGATGGTATTCTCAGTTGCTACCGCATTGATCCCGTTCCTTGAGAACGATGATGCGAACCGTGCACTGATGGGAGCAAACATGCAGCGTCAGGCAGTACCGCTTCTGACTACAGAGGCACCAGTTGTTGGTACTGGTATGGAGCCGAAGGCTGCCGTTGACTCTGGCGTTTGTGTTGTTGCAAAACGTGCCGGTGTTATTGAGCGTGCTTGTTCCAACGAAATTACAATCAAATACGATGACGATGGAAGCAGAGAGACAATCAAACTGACAAAATTCTCACGAAGCAACCAGTCTAACTGTTATAACCAGAGACCAATCGTATTCAAGGGCAATCATGTAGAAGCAGGACAGGTTATTGCTGATGGTCCTTCCACTGCAAATGGTGAACTTGGTCTTGGTAAGAACCCACTGATCGGATTCATGACATGGGAAGGTTATAACTACGAGGATGCTGTACTGTTAAGTGAACGTCTGGTTCAGGATGATGTTTATACATCTATCCATATTGAAGAATATGAAGCAGAAGCACGTGATACAAAGCTGGGACCGGAAGAAATCACAAGAGATGTTCCGGGAGTCGGCGATGAAGCATTGAAAGATCTGGATGAGAGAGGTATCATCCGTATTGGTGCAGAGGTTCGTGCAGGTGATATTCTGGTTGGTAAAGTAACTCCGAAGGGAGAGACAGAGCTGACAGCAGAAGAGAGACTGCTTCGTGCAATTTTTGGTGAAAAAGCAAGAGAAGTACGTGATACTTCCTTAAAAGTACCGCATGGTGAATATGGTATCGTTGTTGATGCAAAAGTATTTACACGTGAAAATGGTGATGAATTATCACCGGGTGTAAATCAGGCTGTTCGTATTTACATCGCTCAGAAGAGAAAAATTTCTGTTGGTGATAAGATGGCCGGTCGTCATGGTAACAAGGGTGTCGTTTCCCGTGTACTTCCGGTAGAGGATATGCCGTTCCTTCCGAATGGTCGTCCGCTGGATATCGTATTAAATCCGCTGGGTGTACCTTCCCGAATGAATATCGGACAGGTGCTGGAGATTCATCTGAGTCTGGCAGCAAAAGCACTTGGATTTAACGTAGCAACACCAATCTTTGCCGGCGCAAAAGAGACAGATATCATGGATACTCTGGATCTGGCAAATGATTATGTAAACTTAACATGGGGAGAATTCAAAGAGAAACATGAGGAAGAATTACTTCCGGAAGTTCTTGATTATCTGTATGAAAACAGAGATCATCGTGAGCTGTGGAAAGGTGTTCCAATTTCCCGTGATGGTAAAGTAAGACTGCGTGATGGACGTACCGGTGAGTATTTTGACAGCCCGGTAACGATTGGACATATGCATTACCTGAAACTGCATCACCTGGTAGACGACAAGATCCATGCACGTTCTACTGGTCCTTACTCCCTCGTTACACAGCAGCCTCTGGGTGGTAAAGCTCAGTTCGGTGGACAGCGTTTCGGAGAGATGGAGGTATGGGCACTTGAGGCTTATGGTGCAGCATACACACTGCAGGAGATCCTGACAGTAAAATCTGATGATGTGATTGGACGTGTAAAAACTTACGAGGCAATCATCAAAGGTGATAATATCCCTGAGCCGGGTATTCCGGAGTCTTTCAAGGTACTGTTAAAAGAGTTACAGTCTCTTGGCTTGGATGTAACACTGGAAGACGAGAACGGCGAAGAAGTAAAACTGCTTGAAACAAGTGAATATGGAAATACAGATCTGAACGCAATCATTTCCGGAGATAGAAACTTCAATTATGAAGAAAAAGAATCTTTCGGAGAGATGGGATTCTCAAAACAGGAATTCAATGAAAAAGAAGAGCTGGTAAATGTAGAAGACGATCAGGATGATTCTCAGACAGATGATTTCATGGACGGATTTGATGATAGCATTCTTGATGAAGAATAAGAGGAAGGAGCGTTGTAAATGCCAGAAACAAACAATAAAGAAGTCGGCACAAACATAGCGTTCGATGCCATTCGCATCGGACTGGCTTCACCGGAAAAAATATTGGAATGGTCCCGGGGCGAAGTAAAGAAACCGGAAACCATCAACTATAGAACTTTGAAACCAGAAAAAGACGGTTTGTTCTGTGAACGTATTTTTGGACCGAGCAAAGACTGGGAATGCCACTGCGGAAAGTATAAAAAAATCCGTTATAAAGGCGTTGTCTGCGATCGTTGCGGAGTTGAGATTACAAAATCTAACGTTCGTAGAGAACGTATGGGACATATTGAGCTGGCAGCTCCGGTATCTCATATCTGGTACTTCAAGGGAATCCCGAGCCGTATGGGATTAATCCTTGATATTTCTCCAAGAACACTGGAGAAAGTACTGTATTTCGCTTCTTACATCGTACTTGACAAAGGCGAGACAGACCTGCAGTATAAGCAGGTTCTGTCCGAAGCAGAATATCAGGAAGCATACGAAAAATATGGAAAATCTTTCCGTGTGGGTATGGGTGCAGAATCCATCAAAGAGCTTCTGGAAGCAATTGATCTGGAGAAAGATTCTGTTGAACTGAAAGTAGCATTAAAGACTGCTACAGGTCAGAAACGTGCAAGAATCATCAAGAGACTGGAAGTGGTAGAAGCGTTCCGTGAGTCTGGAAACAGACCGGAGTGGATGATCATGACTGTTATCCCGGTTATCCCACCAGATTTACGTCCGATGGTACAGCTGGATGGTGGCCGTTTCGCAACATCCGATCTGAATGATCTGTATCGTCGTATCATCAACCGTAACAACCGTTTGAGAAGACTGTTAGAGCTTGGAGCACCGGATATCATCGTTCGTAATGAGAAACGTATGCTTCAGGAGGCAGTAGATGCCCTGATCGATAACGGTCGTCGTGGAAGACCGGTTACAGGACCAGGTAACAGAGCATTAAAATCTCTTTCCGATATGCTGAAAGGTAAATCCGGACGTTTCCGTCAGAACCTGCTTGGTAAACGTGTTGACTACTCAGGACGTTCCGTAATCGTTGTAGGACCGGAATTAAAGATTTATCAGTGTGGTCTGCCGAAAGAGATGGCGATTGAGCTGTTCAAACCGTTTGTTATGAAAGAGCTTGTTGCAAACGGAACCGCTCATAATATTAAAAGTGCAAAGAAAATGGTAGAGAAACTTCAGACAGAGGTATGGGACGTTCTGGAAGAAGTTATCAAAGAGCATCCGGTTATGCTGAACCGTGCTCCTACACTGCACAGACTTGGTATCCAGGCATTTGAGCCGATCCTTGTAGAAGGTAAAGCAATCAAACTTCATCCGCTTGTTTGTACCGCATACAATGCCGATTTCGATGGTGACCAGATGGCTGTCCATCTTCCACTTTCCGTGGAAGCACAGGCAGAATGCCGTTTCATGTTACTGTCCCCGAACAACCTGTTAAAACCGTCCGATGGTGGTCCGGTAGCCGTTCCTTCTCAGGATATGGTTCTTGGTATTTACTATCTGACACAGGAGAGACCGGGAAGCATCGGTGAAGGTCATTACTTTAAGAACCTGAACGAGGCAATTCTTGCATACGAGAATGGCTATGTGAAATTACATTCCAGAATCCATGTACGTGTGACAAAGAAAATGCCGGATGGCACAGAGAAGACAGGAACCGTTGAGTCAACACTGGGCCGTTTCATCTTCAATGAAATTCTTCCACAGGATCTTGGATTTGTAGATAGAAGCAAACCGGAAAATGATTTGCTACTGGAAGTAGATTTCCACGTCGGTAAAAAAGGTCTGAAACAGATTCTTGAGAAAGTTATCAACATTCACGGAGCTACAACTACAGCAGAAGTTCTGGATGATATTAAAGCAATGGGTTATAAGTACTCTACAAGAGCTGCTATGACCGTATCTATTTCTGATATGACAGTACCGGAGAAAAAACCGGCACTGATCAAACAGGCACAGGATACTGTAGATATTATTACAAAGAACTACAAACGTGGACTTATCACAGAGGAAGAACGTTACAAAGAGGTTGTTGAGACTTGGAAAGAGACTGATGATGAGCTTACACATGAGCTGTTATCCGGACTTGATAAATACAACAACATCTTTATGATGGCTGACTCCGGAGCCCGTGGTTCTGATAAACAGATTAAACAGCTGGCTGGTATGCGTGGTTTGATGGCTGATACAACCGGTAAAACAATCGAGTTACCAATCAAATCAAACTTCCGTGAGGGACTTGACGTACTGGAGTACTTCATGTCTGCACATGGAGCTCGTAAAGGTATGTCCGATACAGCGCTTCGTACCGCCGATTCCGGATACCTGACAAGACGTCTGGTAGACGTTTCACAGGATCTGATTATTCGTGAGACAGATTGCTGTAAAGATAGAAATGAAATTGCTGGTATGTACGTAAGTGCATTCATGGATGGCAAAGAGGAAATTGAGAGCCTTCAGGAGCGTATCACAGGACGTTTTGCATGTGAAGATATTCACGATGCAGATGGAAACGTACTTGTTGCAGCAAATCATATGATCACACCGAAACGTGCAGCTCTGGTTATGAGCAAAGGTGTAGATGAGAACGGAGAGCCGCTTGAGAAAGTAAAAATCCGTACAATTCTTACCTGTCGTTCTAAAGTCGGTGTTTGTGCAAAATGCTACGGTGCAAACATGGCAACTGGTCAGGCAGTACAGGTTGGTGAGGCAGTTGGTATTATCGCTGCTCAGTCTATCGGTGAGCCTGGTACACAGCTTACAATGCGTACTTTCCACTCCGGTGGTGTTGCCGGTGATGATATTACACAGGGTCTTCCTCGTGTCGAGGAGCTTTTTGAGGCAAGAAAACCGAAAGGACTGGCTATCATCACAGAGTTTGCTGGTATTGCTACAATTAAAGATACAAAGAAAAAACGTGAGATCATCGTTACAAGTCAGGAGACAGGTGAGACAAAAGCTTACCTCATTCCTTATGGTTCCAGAATCAAGATCACAGATGGTGCATTCCTTGAAGCTGGTGATGAGCTTACCGAAGGTAGTGTAAACCCGCATGATATCCTGAAGATTAAAGGTGTTCGTGCGGTTCAGGATTACATGCTTCAGGAAGTTCAGCGTGTATACCGTCTGCAGGGTGTAGAAATCAATGATAAGCACGTTGAGGTTATTGTTCGTCAGATGTTGAAGAAAATCCGTATCGAGAACAACGGAGATTCTGATTTCCTGCCAGGAACCATGGTTGACTTCCTTGATTATGAGGAAGAAAATGAGAGACTGGCTGCAGAAGGAAAAGAGCCGGCAGAAGGAAAACAGGTACTGCTTGGTATTACCAAAGCATCTCTGGCTACCAACTCATTCCTGTCAGCTGCATCCTTCCAGGAGACAACAAAAGTTCTGACAGAGGCAGCAATCAAAGGTAAGATTGATCCGCTGATCGGTCTGAAAGAGAACGTAATCATCGGTAAACTGATTCCGGCCGGAACTGGTATGAAGAGATATCGTTCCATTCATCTGGATTCTGATATTGATGAGAATGCAGAAATTGATGCAGATGATCTGTTGGGCGACGATCTGTTAGCAGGTGGTGAAACTGTTGAAAGTACAGATGCAGAGATTGATGTAGAAGATATTGACGCTGAGACTGAGGCTGAAGAAGCTACCGATACAGAAGAGACTGTAACAGAATAAGACATAATAAAAGGCGGTGCCGTAGGGCATCGCCTTTTTACAATAAGAAATATTTGCTGGAGATTGTAAAATTTCTTTGCAAATAGCATTTAACCTGTTGTTGATGGATAAAATAACATCATTATCGGCTTTTTATATAGAAGAAACACATTGTATATGTATAAATACAGAAAAAACTGGGAAAAATCAGAAAAATGCGCTTGACAAGCTATTAGACAATCACTATACTATTTTAGTGTGCACAAAAGCGCACAGGAAACTTTTTTACAAAATATACAGGAGGTGAATAGAATGCCAACATTTAACCAGTTAGTAAGAAAAGGTCGTCAGACATCTGCTAAGAAATCTACAGCACCTGCATTACAGAAAGGTTACAACTCTTTACAGAAAAAACCTACAGATGCAGCTTCTCCGCAGAAGAGAGGTGTTTGTACAGCAGTTAAGACTGCAACCCCGAAAAAACCTAACTCAGCTCTTAGAAAAATCGCCAGAGTTCGTCTTTCTAACGGAATCGAAGTAACAAGCTACATTCCGGGTGAAGGTCACAACTTACAGGAGCATAGCGTTGTTCTGATCCGTGGTGGTCGTGTAAAAGACTTACCAGGTACAAGATACCATATCATCAGAGGAACACTGGATACAGCAGGCGTTGCAAACAGACGTCAGGCTCGTTCCAAATACGGCGCTAAGAGACCGAAAGCAGGCAAATAGGACCTGTAAAAGACCAATAGTATCACAAACAGAACTATTGTAAGTGTTGGAATTCTTTTTATCGACGATAACAGATAAAGATAGATGTTCCCAGCATGAACACATTAGAAAGACACATGTGAGTACCGTTGAATTAATCGATTAAGAAACTGCTGTGAAAGACAGCAAGCCAAGACCATGATTAAGGAGGGAAGTACCGTGCCACGTAAAGGACATAATCAGAAAAGAGAAGTTTTAGCAGATCCTATGTACAATAACGTAGTAGTTACAAAACTTATCAATAACATCATGTTAGATGGTAAGAAAGGTGTAGCTCAGAAAATTGTATACGGAGCTTTTGATCGTGTTGCAGAGAAAACCGGAAGACCGGCTCTCGAAGTATTCGAAGAGGCTATGAACAACGTTATGCCTGTACTTGAAGTAAAGGCTAGACGTATCGGTGGTGCAACATATCAGGTGCCGATCGAAGTAAGACCGGACAGACGTCAGACACTTGGACTGCGTTGGTTAACAATGTTCTCCAGAAAAAGAGGAGAGAAAACAATGGCAGACAGACTGGCAAATGAGATTATGGATGCAGCTAACAATACAGGCGCATCTGTAAAACGTAAAGAAGACATGCACAAGATGGCAGAAGCAAACAAAGCATTCTCCCATTTCAGATTCTAAGAGGAGGAAATCACCATGGCAGGAAGAGAATATCCGCTTGAGAGAACCAGAAATATTGGTATCATGGCTCATATTGATGCAGGTAAAACTACATTAACAGAGCGTATCCTTTATTACACTGGTATTAACTATAAAATTGGTGATACTCACGAAGGTACTGCTACCATGGACTGGATGGAGCAGGAGCAGGAGAGAGGTATCACAATTACTTCAGCTGCTACAACATGTCATTGGACACCGCAGAAAGAAAATAAACCTGCACCGGGTGCGAAAGAGTACCGTATCAACATCATTGATACTCCAGGTCACGTTGACTTCACAGTTGAAGTAGAGCGTTCCCTTCGTGTACTGGATGGCGCCGTTGGTGTCTTCTGTGCAAAGGGTGGTGTAGAGCCTCAGTCAGAGAACGTATGGCGTCAGGCAGACACATACAATGTACCACGTATGGCATTCATCAATAAGATGGATATCCTTGGTGCAAACTTCTACGGAGCAGTAGACCAGATTCGTGAGCGTTTAGGTAAAAACGCGATCTGTTTACAGCTTCCAATCGGAAAAGAAGATGACTTCAAAGGAATCATCGACTTATTCGAGATGCAGGCATATATCTACAACGATGAGAAAGGTGAAGACATCAGCATTGAGCCGATTCCGGAAGATATGCAGGATGAGGCAGAGCTTTACCATGACGAGTTAGTAGAGAAAATCTGTGAGTTAGATGATGATCTGACAATGATGTATCTGGAAGGCGAAGAGCCGTCCGTTGAGCAGTTAAAAGCTGTTTTAAGAAAAGCTACATGTGAGTGTACAGCTGTACCGGTTTGCTGTGGTACTGCTTACAGAAACAAAGGTGTACAGAAACTGTTAGATGCTGTCGTAGAATTTATGCCGGCACCGACAGATATTCCAGCTATCAAGGGTGTTGACCTGGATGGTAATGAGATTGAGAGACATTCATCTGATGATGAGCCGTTCTCCGCTCTGGCATTCAAGATCATGACAGACCCGTTCGTTGGAAAACTTGCATTCTTCCGTGTATACTCCGGTACAATGAATTCCGGTTCTTACGTACTGAATGCAACAAAAGATAAAAAAGAGCGTGTTGGACGTATCCTTCAGATGCACGCTAACAAGAGAACTGAGTTGGACAAAGTTTACTCAGGTGATATCGCAGCAGCAGTTGGATTTAAGATCACTACAACAGGTGATACAATCTGTGACGAGCAGCATCCGGTAATCTTAGAGTCCATGGAGTTCCCAGAGCCAGTTATCGAGCTTGCTATCGAGCCGAAGACAAAAGCTGGACAGGGCAAGATGGGTGAAGCTCTTGCCAAACTTGCAGAGGAAGATCCTACTTTCCGTGCTCATACAAACACTGAGACAGGCCAGACAATCATCGCCGGAATGGGTGAGTTACATCTGGAAATCATCGTTGACCGTCTGCTTCGTGAGTTCAAAGTAGAGGCAAACGTTGGTGCTCCTCAGGTTGCTTACAAAGAGTCATTTACAAAACCTGTTGATCAGGAATACAAATATGCAAAACAGTCCGGTGGACGTGGTCAGTACGGACACTGTAAAGTTAAATTCGAGCCGATGGATGCAAACGGTGAAGAGACATTCAAGTTTGAGTCCGCAGTTGTTGGTGGTGCTATTCCGAAAGAGTACATCCCGGCAGTTGGAGAAGGTATTGAAGAAGCAGCTAAGGCTGGTATCATTGCTGGATTCCCGGTTGTAGGTGTTAAAGCTACAGTTTACGACGGATCTTATCATGAGGTCGATTCCTCTGAGATGGCATTCCATATTGCCGGATCTATGTGTTTCAAAGAGGCTATGCAGAAAGCAAGCCCGGTTCTTCTTGAGCCGATCATGAAAGTAGAAGTTACTATGCCGGAAGAGTACATGGGTGACGTAATCGGTGATATTAACTCTCGTCGTGGACGTATCGAAGGTATGGATGACCTTGGCGGTGGAAAAATCGTTAGAGGTTATGTACCGCTGGCAGAGATGTTTGGATACTCTACAGACTTACGTTCCAAAACACAGGGACGTGGTAACTACTCAATGTTCTTTGAAAAATATGAGCCAGTTCCGAAGTCTGTACAGGATAAAATTATTTCCGCAAAAGCAAAATAAAACTTGAAATACTTTGACCTTTTTAATATAATCGAAGTATCGAGTGATAAGATTCAATTAAGAATTATGAATGCCGAAGGCATACAATTTTAAGGAGGACGCAAAAATGGCAAAAGCTAAATTTGACAGAAGCAAACCACATTGTAACATTGGTACAATTGGACACGTTGACCACGGTAAAACAACTTTAACAGCTGCTATCACAAAAGTATTAGCTGAGAGAGTAGAAGGAAACGAGAAAGTAGATTTCGAGAATATCGATAAAGCTCCGGAAGAGAGAGAGCGTGGTATCACAATTTCTACAGCTCACGTTGAGTATCAGACAGCAAAACGTCACTATGCACACGTTGACTGCCCAGGCCATGCTGATTACGTTAAAAACATGATCACTGGTGCTGCTCAGATGGATGGCGCTATCCTTGTAGTAGCTGCTACAGACGGTGTTATGGCTCAGACAAAAGAGCACATCCTTCTTTCCCGTCAGGTAGGTGTACCTTACATCGTTGTATTCATGAACAAATGCGATATGGTAGACGATGAGGAGCTGCTTGAGTTAGTAGAGATGGAGATCACAGAAGTTCTGGAAGAGTATGACTTCACAGACTGCCCGATCATCAAAGGTTCTGCTTTAAAAGCTCTGGAAGATCCGATGGGCGAGTGGGGCGACAAGATCATGGAGCTCATGGACACAGTTGATGAGTATATTCCGGATCCGCAGCGTGCAACAGATCAGCCATTCCTTATGCCGGTAGAGGACGTATTCACAATCACAGGTCGTGGTACAGTTGCTACAGGTAGAGTAGAGCGTGGTACTCTTCACATCAACGAGGAAGTTGAAATCGTTGGTATCAAAGAGGAGATCCAGAAAACAACTGTTACTGGTATCGAGATGTTCCGTAAACTGTTAGACGAGGCTCAGGCTGGTGATAACATCGGTGCATTACTTCGTGGTATTAAGAGAGAGGACATCGAAAGAGGTCAGGTTCTTACAAAACCAGGTACAGTAACATGCCATACAAAATTCACAGCTCAGGTTTACGTACTGACAAAAGACGAGGGTGGTCGTCATACACCGTTCTTCAACAACTATCGTCCGCAGTTCTACTTCAGAACAACTGACGTAACAGGTGTTTGCAACCTTCCAGAAGGTACAGAGATGTGCATGCCTGGCGATAACGTAGAGATGACAATCGAGCTCATCCACCCAATCGCTATGGAGCAGGGTCTTACATTCGCTATCCGTGAAGGTGGACGTACTGTAGGATCAGGACGTGTTGCTTCTATCATCGAGTAATCACGAATAAGCATAAATTAAGGACTTCCAGAAATGGGAGTCCTTTTTTTGATACGAAAATGATACTAATTTTTTACAATAAAATGCTTTAAACGTTCAGTAGTTTATTGACAGTTACTTGGGTAAAGAGCATAGATGCTTTGAAACATCAGTTATTAGAATAGAAATAATACATATTGTTACTGCTTAATAATAAGCGAGATAGCATTTTTAGAATGCGTATGTTAGAATATAAATGATGATAAGAAATAGGAAATTAAAAAGATAAAAAAAACAGTGTATTGGGTTACAATATAGAGGGCAGGTATATTTCTGTGGAGGGGGGACAAAAATTTGAAAAAGAGAATGGTGGCAATTTTATTATGTGTAGCAATGGCTGTAGTTAGTCTGACAGCATGTGGAAATTCAGATAAAGCAAACGATAAAGATAATGTATCTGCGGGGTCAATTAGTGAAACAGATACTTCAAATAATACAAATAGTCCAAAGTCGGGACAAAAGGAAGATCAGATAGATTACATTCAGGCGGAGTATCGAATCATAGATGCAAAAGAATTGTATGTAACTGCAGATAACTTGGAAGCAACAACGGATTCCGATGGTAATGAGACATATATTAATACAGAAAATTACACAAATCAGAATGTGTGTGACAATAGAGATAAAGAAACAGTGTTGCAGCAATTGATGGCTTCACTATGCGGTATTGCAGGTGCCATTGATTTAGATACTGCCAGAAATGAAGGAGTATTCGATAATGTAACTGAAGATGGTGCAATGGAGCCGGTAGCATTTGTCGGCGCACCATGTATAGATGAGAATGGAACTGCATTAGGTGATACAGTACCAGTATTTCGAAAAGTATTTGACGATGAGATTTTGAATGATCTTTTTGCTTATAAGCCGGATTATAAGCTGGTAGAGGTAGACGGCGAGGATGAAAAATGGTATAAATTTACATGGAGTCTGGAGACAACCTATGAAAGTATTTATGCGGAATCTTATTTGCAGGAGCTTGCTGGTAAAAAATCTGTGTTTCAAACTGCTGTGAAAGAGGCAAACAATGGCAGCGATACGATTGAATTAACCGTGTCTCCTGAGACTGTGGCAAAATGTCTGGATAAATATAATCTGGATGAGGGTTACTGGTTTGTATTTAATGGTCTGGAAGATTATAATGCGGCTTCCTGGAATAATGATATGATTTATAACGGTGTTCGTTATACATCAACGGTGACAAATGATGATGTAAAAATCATGCTGGAGATAAATGGTGAGCCACAGACGGTCATTATGCAACAGTGGTATACAGATCTGTTGTTAGACAAAAATCCAGAGCTGACGACAAAGGAAGAAGCGTTCTTTGGCAGTGAAAAATATCAAAGTATTGCGTATTCTGAAGGAAGAATGTTGAAACTAGAACAGAATCAGAAATCGGCATTTGAAGCATGTGGATTTAGGATAGATGAGTATAGATAAAAAGGAAATATACTTTTTATGTATTGCTGATGCCAGCTAAAAGATAGAAATATTTGAAACCATAAATCATTATATGATGGAAAATATATAGAAATGTTGCGAGTCTGCGATAAAATCAAGATACATTTTGAAAAATTTATATAAACAAGGAGAACAAAATTATGACACGACAGGAGCTGATTGCCAGTATCGAACAATATCAGCCATATAATGAGCAGGAAGAAATGGATAAACCGCTTATTCTGGAGTGGATAAAAAATAATGACAATGCATTTTTGCGCGAAAATATCGTGGCACATATGACAGCATCTGCCTGGGTGGTAAATAAGGACAGAAGCAAAGTGTTGATGGTATATCACAATATTTATAATTCCTGGTCTTGGTTAGGCGGTCATGCAGATGGCGAGACAGATCTGTTATCCGTGGCGGTTCGGGAAGTGAAAGAAGAAGCTGGTATCTCCAATGTGACTCCGGTGTCGAAGGATATTTTTTCAGTGGAATCGCTTACCGTAGACGGGCATTGGAAAAATGGAAAATATGTTTCCAGTCATTTGCATTTTAATGCGACATATTTATTGGAAGCTGATTCAGAAGAAGCGGTTTCGATAAAGGTAGATGAAAATAGCGGCGTGGCATGGTTTACGCCAGAAGATGCACTGAAAAAATCAACGGAGCCGTGGTTTGTGGAACATGTATATGCGAAACTGATTGAGAAAGCAGCACATGCGAATTGAAATGTGTAAAAATATGCCCGTGATTTAAGGGTTGTGCTAATTACAAATAGAAGCAGAAAAATAAGTTTTTTTATAAATACTTATTGTAATAAATTTTGTAACAGACAGAAAAATAGTAATTTTTGTAAAAATATATAAATTTAGAAAAGAGGACAGCGCATGAACGAATTATATGAACTGATTGAGCAGAAAATAAAGGCATCGGGTTATCCGAGAGAGATTTCAGGTGAGGCAGTATACAATGATATTTGTGATCAGATTGATGGAAAAGAGAATGGCGTGTATATTCTGTTATCAAAATTTGAGGAAGATGTAGTGTTTGAGTATCACATTACCGTTCGGGATGAGGACTTCAATCTGGGAATTTTAACGATGCGTACACCGGAAGGCGTATTTGAAGCAGATTTTGACGCATAAAATGATCATGCAAACATTGGATTGCGAATGCTCACTTTATTAAAGAAAAATAACTTAAATGAGAAGTTTTGAGAACATTGGAGGAACTATGGATATCAAAGAACAAATTCATGCATTATCTGATGAGATGATCGCAAATTTAGGTAAACTGGTAGCGATTGACTCCCAACTTGGCACACCGACAGAGGGCAAACCATTTGGTGAAGGTCCTGCAAAAGCACTGAGCGAAGGTCTGAAAATTGCAGAAGAACTTGGTTTTCACACCGTAAATCTGGATAACTATTGCGGTTATGCAGAAATGGGCGAAGGCGAAGAAATCGTAGGAATCGCAGGACATTTGGACATCGTGCCGGTTGGCGGTGACTGGAGGATGTACCATACATCCCGGGTGGTATATACTCCTCTGGAAGTACCTGCCGGTTGCTTGAAGTGTAATTGTTTTTTTATAATTCGGGTTTGGAACATTCTTATTAGTGATTAGTGGTTAATGGGAAGCAAGGAGGACTATTGGGTTGTCCTCCACCGGAAAAATGAACCACTGATTATGGGAACTTCGGATAATCCTGGAACCGTGGCTTGCGTTTTTCCAAAAATGCCTTTCCTCCTTCCTGTGCTTCCTCTGTCATGTAATACAGCATGGTGGCATCTCCGGCAAGTTCTTGTATGCCGGCTTGTCCGTCCAGTTCGGCATTTAGTCCGGCTTTGATCATACGAAGAGCGAGCGGGCTGTGCTCCATCATCTTTTCTGCCCATGCCACGGTTTCGTCTTCCAGGCGGTCGAAAGGAACGACTGTATTGACCAATCCCATTTCCAGTGCTTCCTGTGCGGAGTATTGACGGCAAAGGAACCATATTTCACGGGCTTTCTTCTGCCCTACGATGCGTGCCAGATAGGAAGAGCCGAATCCGGCGTCGAAGCTGCCTACCTTGGGACCTGTCTGTCCGAAAATGGCATTCTCTGAGGCAATGGTCAGATCGCATACCACATGCAGCACATGACCGCCGCCGATGGCGTAACCGTTTACCATGGCGATGACCGGTTTAGGCAGTGACCGGATTTGCTTTTGTACGTCCAGCACATTCAGACGGGGAACTCCATCCGTGCCGATATAGCCGCCATGACCTTTTACGTGCATATCTCCCCCGCTGCAGAAGGCTTTGTCGCCTGCTCCGGTCAGAACCACTACATTGATATCCTGGCACTCGCGGCAGTAATACAGGGCGTCGCTGATTTCCGAAGTGGTGGTGGGGGTGAACGCGTTGCGGTAACGCGGACGGTTGATGGTGATTTTCGCTATTCCGTTGTAAAAGTCAAACAGAATATCCTGATATTCTTTGATGGTTTTCCATTCTCTTGTTTCCATTATTCATTTTTATTTTTAAGTCCGTGATAATATTCTCTTAACAGGGTGGTGTCTTTTTCCTTGTCGGTAAACACCTCCAGCAGCATGGGTTGCATCCGTGTCTCGGGTGAGGTGAATGGCTGCATCGCTTCTTCCAGCTCTTCTTCTCCGGTCACTTTCATGTAAATAAAGCCGCGTTCTTCCGCCCAGCCTTTGGCGGTGGTGTAATGCTCGGCTGTGATAAACTCCCTGGAACGGCTTGATTTGTCCATTCCAGGCAGGGTGTGGAATATTTCTCCTCCTTCGTTATTCAGTAACAGGATGCGGATGTTGGCACCGTAATTTTGATTCCACAGTGCGTTCATGTCATAGAAGAAGCTCAAGTCGCCTATGATGATGAAATTCAGCTTGCTGGAAGCGGCGGCATAACCGATGGCGGTGGACAGGGAGCCTTCTATGCCGTTCACTCCCCGGTTGCAACAGATTTCCACCTGGGGAGGAACTGTAAATAACTGTGCATAGCGCACGGTGGAGCTGTTTGCCAGATGCAGGGCACAGGGTTCGGGCAATGCCCGGATGAGTTTTCCGATAACGGAGATTTCGGAATAAGCAAGGTCCGGCATCGGAATGGTTTTGCAATAGTTTTCCCACATCAGCGGATAATGGGTAGGTTTGTTGTCCAGCAGGAAAGCTATTTTTTCCAAGAACTCAAACGGATCCATCTCGATGACGGTGGTCAGGCAACCGTATAAATCGGCTATCTTCCCGTCGGCGGCAACATGCCAGTGTTCGCGCGGGGGATGATTGCGCAGGTATTTCTTCAATTGTTTGGATACGATGTGTCCGCCGTAGGTAATCAGTATTTCGGGGGCCATGTCTTCCTGGCGTTCCGGTGTCATGGAATAAACGGCGGCGTCGAAATTCTTGATAGGAATGCCGGGGATGGTCTGGTTGCCCAGATGTTCCGTCAGCCAGGCGAAATGTTTATAAAGCGGTTTCACATATTTTTTCTCGAACAGGTAAATCAGATTCATCTGGCCTACCACAACCATGCGCTTGTTGTACTTGTTCAGCCGTTCGATCAGTTCCTTATAGTCACGGTCGTACACGCTCAGTCCCTGATAACGGGTGATGACACGTACTTCGGGAAGTGTTTTGGCGGTGAAGCGGTAAATGGGTTCGGAAATGGGTACATTGATATGTACAGGCCCTTTGCCGTGGTGGGTGGTTTCCAGTATGGCTTCGTTGATAAGGCGGTTGCAAAACCATTCGTCTTCCTCAGTATGTACTTCGGGCAGGTTGACAGACATCTTGACTAACGTTCCGAACACATGGGGCTGGGGCAGGGTTTGTCCGTCCATTTGTCCTATCCAGGCAGCGGGGCGGTCGGCGGAAATGACAATCAGAGGTACTTGTTGGTAAAAGGCTTCGGCTACGGCAGGGTGCAGGTTCAGCAGGGCCGAACCGGAAGTGCAGCATACTGCGGCAGGGCCTCCCCCTTGTAAAGATAGGCCGATGGCAAAAAAACCGGCACTGCGTTCATCGGTTACAGAATAACAAGTGAAGTCCTCTATATTGGCCAGAGTATGTACGATGGCAGCATTACGGCTGCCGGGACAAAGCACTATTTTCCGCACACCGTGCGCTTTGAGAAGTGCCACCAACTGAAGTATGTTCTTTTTGTCTGAATACATTATTCTTCTACTTTAATTGTTTCCATTTATTTACTTATAAAGTCAGGATGAAGGATGCTCCGCATCGTATTCATCTTGTCTCCCGTTTCCATCCATTCCGATTCTACTTCCGAGGAAGCCAGTATTCCTCCTCCTGCATACAGGATGGCTTCACCCGGCTTTATTTCCATGCAGCGCAGATTGACGTAGATATCGGTATGCCCCTCTGTGTCCAGCCAGCCGGTGAATCCGGAATAATAACTGCGGTCGTACCCTTCATTGTCCGGAATAAACCGGAAAGCCTCCTCTTTGGGCAGGCCGCAGACGGCGGGAGTGGGATGGAGTTCTTGCAATAAATCGCCTATATGGTCTGTATTTTTCAACAAGAAATAAAAATCGGTCTTGAGGTGTACCAATTGTCCGGCACGGGCGGTATAAGGACCTTTTTCCGTCATCTTGTTGCCGAATCTTTTGGCGATCCGGCGGATGTAATCAGCCACATAGCCCTGCTCTTCCCGGTTCTTCTTGTCCCAGTCTGTCGGCATCACTTCGTTCTGCATCGGCATGGTACCGGCCAGGGCCACGGTGTGCCATTCTTTGCCGTGTCCGCTTAATAAGATTTCCGGTGTGCTGCCCAGCCAGGTTCCGGAAGCAGGGGTGTGGCATAGGTAAATCATCATGCGCGGATAGTTGTTGCAGGCCCGGACAAAAGCGCCGAGTGGTGAAAAATCATCTCCGATATGTCTGGCGGAAGAACGTGACAGAACCAGTTTCTGGAACCGCTTCTCTTGTAAGGGAGTGATGAAACGCCCGAATGCGCGGGTATATTGTTCTTTATCCGTTTCTTCGGAAACAAAAGGGGAGAGTTCACTCTGCCGGCTTTTGCAGGTGAGCAGGGCATCCGCACATTCCAGTGAAGACAGTGCTTCGCTGATTTCGCTCCAGTCGTATGCGGTGACATCCGGACGGATAAGTACCAAGGGATGTTCCTCCGATATCCGGAAAGGAGCCATGACAAATCCTTTCTTTCCATTCAGTTCCTGAATGTCCGCTAATTGTTCCACATCGCCTGAGGTTTGCAATACCAGGTAGCATTCGTCTGTCCAAGGTAACCGGTAGAGGGCGAAACCGAGGCGGCTGTGTGTCAGGCAATCCAATAATTTTTGCGTATGTATATCTGGTAGATTCATTTCTTTTTCAGTATGAAATTAACGACACGAACAGTAGAAACCAGTTGTCCTTGTGGAGTGGTGATATCTATATTCCATATATGCGAGGATCTGCCGCGGTGAATCAGTTTGCCGGTGGCGAATACTTTGCCTCCGACGGGCACGGCCGACAGATGATTTCCACTTACTTGTACTCCGCAGGCATATTCGCCTTCCCGGCATAGCGACATGGAGCCATGCCCTGCCACAATCTCGGCCAGAGCCAGTGACGCGCCGCCGTTCAACATACCAAAGGGTTGTGAAGTACGATGGTCTACAGGCATTTCGGCATGTACCGCATCCTCGGTGGAGGGTAGAAACCGGATACCCAGATGTTCCGCCATCGAATTCGAATAATCAGGTTTGCAGGTTGTTTCTTCCATCATTTGTATGTCTGTTCTTTTCTATA
>URDN01000025.1 GCA_900546495.1 uncultured Lachnospiraceae bacterium | reverse complement strand
GGAGTAGATGCAGCATCTATTACACTTGCAACAGATATCCGCGAGGATTTATCCAATGAGTCAATGAAGATGATCGTTATGATCTCTACTATCGAAGATCAGTTAAATGTGACAATTGAGATTCAGGAAGCAAGTAACCTGAACACTATTGGAGATTTCGTATCTGTGGTACGTGAAAGACTTTAAGGAAATTTTCAAAACCAAAATCTAATACCTAAACCCAAATCGAAGAAAGTTACCGCATCATACGGTGACTTTCGTAAAGCGGACATTCGCAATCCGCTTTCGCTACTTGCTCATGAACGCAGTCGCTTTGCGACCTGCGTTCAAATTCAAAAAAAGGAGAGTGTAAAAATGGCATTTCAGTTCATGAATTCTATTTATGAAAAAGCGAAAAAAAATGTAAAAACAATCGCAATTCCGGAAGTAACCAATGAATATATGATCAAGGCAGCTGCAAAAGCAACTGCAGATGGAATTGCAAATATTATTCTGGTAGGAAATCCTGATGATGTGACAGCAACAGCCGAGAAGGCAGGCGTGGATGTATCCGGAATCCGTGTGGTAGATGTCAACGATGCAGCATACAAAGAAGAATTACTGGAGCGATACGATGCATCTTCTGACAAAGCAATGCCGAAAAGCTTTGTAAAGAAAAGAATCGATCATCCACTTTATCTGGCAACACTGCTTCAGGCAGTAGGAGAGGCTGACGGTACTCTGGCTGGTGTCGATACTACAACTTATGAGTTCGTACTGGCAGCAAAAAGTATCATTGGAATGCAGCCAAACTGCCCGACAGCTTCCGGTCTTCTGATTGAAGAGATTGAAGGATTTGCCGGAGATCAGGGAAATCTGATCGGTATGTCCGATGGCGCAGTCTGCATTCAGCCGACCGTTGAGCAGCATGCCGGAATCGCAATTTCTTCCTGCGAGACATTCGAAACACTGACTGGAACAGAAGCGAAATGTGCCTTTCTGTCATTTTCTACCGATGGTTCCGGTGGCTTAAGTGAGCCGGTTAAAAAAGTACGTGAAGCAGTTGCACTTGCGCAGCAGCTGAGACCGGATCTGAAGATTGATGGTGAATTCCAGGCGGATGCAGCAGTTGATGCACGCGTTGGTGAGAAAAAAGTAAAACGTGAAAGTGCTGTAGCAGGACATGCAAACGTACTGATTTTCCCGGATGCAGCAGCAGCAAATATAGGCTCCAAGTTAGTACAGCGTCTGGCAAATAATGTGCAGGTGTATGGACCAATCTATCAGGGATTCCGTCTGCCGATTCTGGACTGCTCCAGAAGTGATACAGATGTGGAACTTTATAACAATGTCGCATTGCTGGCAGTTATGGCAGGAAAATAAAAAAGGAGAATATCATTGATGAAAGAATTTACTGTATTAACAATCAATCCTGGCTCATCCAGTACGAAAATGGGTGTGGTAAAAGGTGATAAAGTGATTGTAAACCGTGAGGTAGATCATCACAAAGAAGATTTTGCAGAGTGTAAAACTTTCGCAGATCAGGAACCAATCCGTATGGCAATGATCCGCAAAGCGCTGGAGGAGGAAGGGATTGCCCTTTCTGATCTGGATGCTGTTTCTGGCCGTGGCGTTGGCTTATATCCATGTGCCGGAGGAACATATAAAATCGATGAACTTGCCTATGAACATGCAAAAAATGATGTAGGAGGTATCCGTCATCCGGCCAGCCTTGGAATCATTATGAGTTATAAACTTGGTCAGGAGTTAAATATTCCGGCATTTTTTGTAAATCCAATGCCGACAGATGAACTCTGTGACATGGCTCGTGTGACCGGTATCCCGGGCATTTACCGTCCGGCCAAATCCCATCCGCTGAACCAGAAACAGGTGGCAATCCATCACAGTGAACTGATGGGCAAAAAATATGAAGACTGCAATTATATCATCCTGCATCTGGGCGGCGGTACCAGCATTACTGCACATGAAAAAGGAAAAATGATTGACGGAAACCGTGCAGGTGACGGTCAGGGACCAATCTCACCAAACCGCTCCGGAGATTTATGTGTGGATGATGTCATCAAATGCATCAAGAAAGGTATTTCAGCGGATGAAGCAAAAGATTATGCTTCCAGCAAAGGTGGATTACTTGCATGGTGTGGCACCGATGACCTGCGCGAAGTAAAAGCAATGATCGCAAACGGTGACAAAAAAGCGGAGCTTGTATACAATACCATGATCTATTCCATGGGAAAATGGACAGCTATGATGGCCGGTGCGTTAAAAGGAAAAGTAGATGCTATTCTTCTGACCGGTGGTATGGCAAGAGATACCGAACTTTGCGATAAACTGGCAGAGTATATTTCCTGGATCGCACCAATTTACAACTATGCAGGAAGCTTCGAGACAGAGGCACTTGGATTTGGCGCAATCCGTGTCCTCAAAGGCGAAGAAGAAGCGAAGACATACACAGGAAAACCAGTATGGAATGGTTTTCCATGGGATAAAGAATAAAAATACAATGATACAGGCGGGAGGCGAGAAAAATGGGAGTACCGGTGTTTACGGCAGAACATACGGAAGGTGTCTGCCAAATAACGTTTGAAATTTCAGATGAAATGACAAATTCAGACGGCCGTATGAGCATTGGCTCACTGGCTCGTCAGATGCAGCGTATTACGGAAATCCATTTTGATCAGGAGGCAGGTCTTACCGGGGAGGAGCTACTTGCCAAAGGGTTGAGCTGGGTGATTTTCTGGACAAATATCGAATTGGAACGATTACCGGATAAGGGCGAAAACGTGATCCTGCGTATCTGGCCGGGGAAAAATAAAATAAATCTGTATTCCAGGATTTATGCAATGTATACAGAAAATGGAGAACCGTTGATGGCGACATCTTCGCTGTTTCTGTTGATGGATCAGAATACCAGAACGGTGGCAGCACAGCCGGAAGAAATGAAGATCATGAATCCGGTCATGATTGCCGGGGAACCGAATTTGCCGAAGCTGCAGCAGAAGTTTCCAAAGGAATACAGAAACCAGCTGCGGCGGACGGTATCGACAGAGGAAATTGACTATAATGGTCATCTGAACAATTCCAGATATCTGGACTGGACAGAAGTACTGATGGATGAAGACTTTTATGCAGAACACACACCGAAAAATATCTGGGTACAGTATACAAAGGAATTGCGGGAAGGGGAAACTGCAAAACTTCAGTATGTCTGGGAAGAAGATGTTATGTACCTGAGAGGTGTACATAATGGGGAAGATTCATTTTTGATGAAAATGGAGTTTTGAACAAGTTGCTAACTTTATTTTAATACAAAAAATGGAACATTGTATCTGAAAGACGAATCACATGCTTTCTCTGACAGATATAATGAAGGAAAGGTGAATTATGGAAACAAAAAAATTATCAAAAAGCTTAACAGATAACCGTTTTGGCGGCTGGGGCTGGAGTATGATCTTCTATACGATGATCCTGTACTTCTTTTACGCAGCAATTACAACAGATGGAATGAATCTGATCCCGTCTGCTTTTGCTGAGGCTCACGGATGGGATGCAAATACTTTGCTGTCTGTCGCTACACCTGCAGGTCTTGTTGGACTGGTTGGAGGATTTGTTTTTGGACGTCTGGTTATTAAGACGAAACCGAAAAATATGTCAGCAGTGACATTGATCATTACCGGAGTGCTGTATGCACTGCTTGGAATGGTTCCATCGGTTGCTTTATATACCATTGATCTGATGCTGATCTGTTTCTTTGCATCTGGATTTGGTACCGCAGCATGCCCGGCTTTTATCGCAAACTGGTTCCCGCGTAAAAAGGGAATTGCACTTGGATGGGCGACTATGGGTGCACCGATCAGTTCCAGTGCGTTTGTTGCCGGATTTGCTGTATTACTTGCAACAAAAGGAATCCGTACAGCATTTGTTATCTTTGGAGTATTGGCAGTTATTGTAGGTATTATCACATTTTTCTGGGCGAAAAATGAACCTGCAGATGTAAACTGTCTTCCGGACAATATGGAACTGGATGAGACAGTTTCCACACAGGAGCTGGTACTGGATAACGAGAAATATTCTATCAAAAATATTTTGAAAAACAAAAACACCTGGCTGATCGTATTCGGTTACGGATTTTTATGGATGGTTCTGGTTGGAATTATTTCACAGTTTGTACCACGTATGATGTCCGTAGGATATACAAATGCAGAGGCACTGACCTTTATGTCAATTACTTCTATTATTGCAATCCCGGGAAGTTATCTCTGGGGATGGCTGGATTCCAAATTCGGAACAAAGAGCATTTCCATTGTATTTGCATTTTCCTATGTGGCTGCACTGGTATTGCTGATCACATCCTTTAACATTGTATGTGTATGGCTTGGATGTATTTTTGCCGGACTTGGAATCGGAGGACTTCTGAACCTTCTGGCATCTATGATCATTTCCGTATTCGGAAGAGATGGGTTTATGTCGGCCAACAGTATCATTTACCCGCTGGCAAACGTTGTGCGTACACTGGCATTTATCCTGATGGCTATGCTGCTGAAAGTTTCCGGAGGAAGTTTTACACTGCCATACATTGTATTTATTGTAATTGACATTATCGGAGCAGGACTGATCATGCTGATCCCGTATAAAAAAGCATAAAGATACATCATAGAGTAGTATTGCAAAACCCTTAATTTTTAATATACCTAAAGTCAGAGAAAAACCGTCGCGAACGTGGCGGTTTTTCTGCGTTCATGAGCAAGTAGCAAAAGCGGATTGCGAAAGTCCACTTTATCTCAAAAGAGAGTATAGAAAAACCTTCCTATATTAGTGTAGAAAAATGACATTTTTTTTCAACAGAATACTATGAGGTATTGATGAATAAAACACTATATACTGGAAGCATAAAAAAAGAAAAAGGAGATTTGGTATGGAGGCAAAAAAACACAGTTGGCATGGCCCAAAACAGATTGGTATGATGATCTACACAGCAATCCTGTTCCTGATCGGAACAAGTATTATCGGAGGAAATAACAATACCGTATTTCCAATGTTTTCCGAAATCAGAGGTTGGGATGTCAACATAATCAACGTAGTATCCGGACTGGCCTGTATCGCAAAGGCAATTGGTGTATTAGTTCTGGCAAGAGTCGTAAGAAAGACAGGAGCTAAGAATCTTACGACAGTGACATTGATTCTTTCCGCTTTGTTACTGATCGTATTTGGAACGACAAAGAGCTTACCGTTATTTCTGGTGGTTATTTTAATTATCGGATTCTTAGGCGGCGGTTATGAGAAAAACGGTGGTATGACACTGACCGCAAGCTGGTGGCCGACAAAGAAAGGTATTGTACTTGGATTTACAACTATGGGTATTGTTGCAATGAACTTCCTGTATGTACCGATGATGCCGAAACTGCTTGGCAAACTTGGCCTTGGCGGAGGAATGACAGTTATCGCAGTGATTCTGATCATTGTTGCAATTATTACTGCATTATGTGTAAAAAATAACCCGGAAGAAGCCGGAGAATATCCGGATGGAGATCCTACCTATGCAGTAAACGGAGCAGAGATTGCACAGATGATGAAAGAATACAAGAGCCCGTTTACAATTGGAAAAGTATTGAAAGATAAAAACACATGGTTCATTGGCCTTGGCTCAGCACTGGCATTTATGGCTGTTATGAGTTATATCGCATCTGCAATTCCTGCAATGCTGGCAATGGGATATGCATATCCACAGGCATCTGCGATTTTCGCCGTTGGTGGAATCATGGGAATTGTAGGAAGTTTTATTTTTGGTATTATTGATCAGAAAATCGGAACAAAAAAAGCATTTGTAGCATATTTTGTATTTATTATTATTGGATTTGTGGCATTACTCGGCATGCCAAAAGGTCTGACATTCTGCTGGATTTCCGGTGTTGTTATTTTTGCTGCACAGGGTGCGTTATGTAATTTACTGCCATCTTATGTAGCCAGCAAATATGGACGTTGGGATTATACGGCAGGTTACCAGGTAATTGGAACAATTTTTGAAATCGGAGCTGGTATCGGTGTTATGATGACAGGTTTCTTTGCTGGAAATATCATGGGTATGTATATCTTTGATATTGTAGTACTGGTGATCGGATTGATCTTTATGGCACTTTCCAGTGATAAATTTATCGGAAAACGATAGGAAAAAGAAGAATGGAGGAAAAACGAATGATTGTTGAGAACAGGGGACAGCAGCAGAGTATTCGCTATGTGATAGATACAGACCGTTGCTGCGGATGTAAGAGATGTATCCGCCGCTGTATGGAAAATGTATGGCAGTGGGATGAAGAAAAAAAATGTGCTTATCCGAAATATCCGGATGAATGTGTATTGTGTTATCAGTGTGAGATGGATTGTCTGAACAATGTCATTGACATTCAGGTTATTTCCGCTCTTCAGGTGGATCCGCTGGAATACAGTGCGGCACTGATGAATAAACAGAACGGACAGGAGGGATAAGCTATGGCAGAAATCAAAGATTATGGAGAATTATATACATCAGATATCCTCATTGTCGGCGGAGGTATGGCCGGACTGGTAACTGCCATCCGTGCAAAGGAAAATGATCCGACGCTGGATATTCTTGTAGTGGATAAAGGGATTATCGGATGGAACGGACAGGCTACAAAAGCCGGAAACGGAATCCGTGCCACATCCAAGCATCCGAATGGCGTAAAAAATGCACTGGAATATCTGGTGCATGCGCATACTCCATTTTTAAATGATCAGGAGTTTTTGAGAGACTATCTCGTATATCACAGAGATAATATTGATTATATGAAACACTGTGGCGTTATCACTTCCTGTAATGAGGAGGGAGAGGCAACTCCGCTTCCGTTTATCCCGGATGCACTGGATATGGGCGGTGTTTCCATCAATGTATGTGCACAGTTGCGTCAGATGGCGTTGAAATTAGGCATTCGCTTATTAAGCAGAGTGAATATTTTTGAACTTCTGACCAGCAAAAAAGGAAAAGTTATCGGAGCCATCGGTTTTGATATGGATCATATGGAATGTAAGATTTTCCATGCAAAAGCAGTGGCAATGGCAACACAGGGATGTCACTTTAAGAAAATCGGTCTGGAATTTATGGGATACGGAACCGGTGTCGGTGCCATGTACCGTGTTGGCGCATTAATGCGAAACGTAGAATTTTCTACACAGGTTGACGTTGTATTTAAGAAAACAAACACACCGATTTATGGTGGATTTAACATGATCTGCAATAAAAATGGTGAAAACCTGACAGATAAATATATCGGTCACAAAGAGTGGGAAGTAACACCTGCACTGGTTGATGCCATGGTAAAAGAAGTAGCGGCTGGCAATGGTCCGCTGACAGTAGATCTGGCACATCCGGATGAAGTGCGTATGATGATCGGCGGAACAGATATGGATGAGTCCACCCAGCGTATGTTCCGTGACAAAATGGCATGGGAGCACCTGGTATTCAGTAAAACACAGGAAAATCTGGGTGTTATGGGCGAAGTAGTTGATACTACGATCAAGACAGTTATCCAGGTAGAACCGATCAAAGTAGACAAAGAAATCAGAACTGATGTAGAAGGACTTTGGGCACCTGGAAAAGTAACCACACAGGGAAATGCATATTTTGGATGGACCAGAGGCGACGGACTTGGAAATGCTTCCACTACTGGTATGATGGCTGGTGACAGCATGGCACCGTATGCTGCAAAAGCAGAGTGGGATGAACTGGATCTGGAGCAGGTGGCTGCATTAAAAGAGAAAATCTATGCACCATTACACAGAGAAGATACCCATCATTTTAAAGAGATTTACGATATGATCGAGACTTATATTTTCGATGTACATAAATGTATTCTGAAAGATGAGACAGAGATTCAGAAAGTGTATGCTGATATCGAGAAGATGAAAGCAATCGTACCGCATCTGACTGCTGATGATCCGCACTCTCTGTCAAAATGTCTGGAAGCAGCAGATACAATCCTTTGTCTGGAAATGATCTTCCGGTCCGCAGAAATGAGAAAAGAAACCCGTGGTATCATGTATCCACATTACCGTGCGGACTATCCTCAGACAGATAATCAGAACTGGCTGAAATGGATCAATATCCGTCAGGGAGCAGATGGTGAGATGGAATTATTTACCGAAGATATTCCGATGTGGAGATATCCGGTGCGTCCGCAGGGCTATATCATTCCGGAAGGACATACGGATGAATATGATGAAGCAGAATTTTATGCAAATTGTTAAGAGGAGGTTCGAAGAGTGAGTACAGTGAATATCAAGATCAACGGGTATGATTATACCATGAAAAAAGGAATCACCATTCTCGATGCTTCCTTTGAAACATTAAAAATGCAGCGTGAGTTTATGCAGCAGCCGATCCCGACACTTTATTATATGAAAGGTGTGCAGGATGTGGATCAGTCCGGTGTCTGTATTGTAGAGGTGGATGGGGAGATCGTAAATGCATCCACCACCAGAATCAAAGAGGGAATGGAGATTCAGACAAGAACCCCGGCTGTTATGGAAGCCAGAAAGAAAGCGCTGGCAGCAATTCTGGAGCAGCACAACAAATCCTGTCTGTACTGTTTCCGTTCTACAAGCTGTGAATTGCAGGATCTGCTGAAAGAATATGGATTTACCGACGAACCGGATCTGCCGAAGACAAATCTCGAGCAGCTGGATCTGAGTTCTAAAGTATTAATTCGTGATAATAATAAATGTATCAAATGTAAACGATGCATCAATGTCTGTGCAAAAATGCAGGCCGTATCTGCTATTGCATGTACCGGTGATGGACTGGAGGCAAAAATTGAACCTGCTTCTCCGGCCGGACTGGCAGCAGCAAGTTGTGTGAACTGTGGTCAGTGCGTGGCAGTCTGCCCGGTTGGTGCACTGACAGAGAAGACACAGATGGATGAAGTGAAAGAAGCACTGAATGATCCGGAGAAATACGTGGTTGTTCAGGTTGCTCCGGCTGTCAGAGCAGCTCTCGGGGAAGCATTTGAATTCCCAATCGGTGTGGATGTAGAGGGCAGAATGGCAGAGGCACTTCGTCACCTTGGATTTGACAAAGTATTTGATACAAAATTTGGTGCAGATCTGACAATCATGGAAGAATCCAACGAGCTGATCGAGCGTTTGAATAATGACGGAGAACTTCCGCTGATCACATCCTGCTGTCCAGGCTGGATCAAATACGCAGAGCATTTTTATCCTGACATGCTGGAGAATATTTCTTCTTGCAAATCTCCGCATCAGATGCAGGGAGCTATTGTAAAAACTTACCTGGCAAATCAGGAGCATATTGCGAAAGAAAATATCGTTATGGTATCTGTAATGCCGTGTACCGCAAAGAAATTTGAGATCACCCGTGAGGATGAGTGCGGAGCCGGTGTTCCGGATGTGGATATTGTCATCACAACAAATGAACTGGCTCAGATGCTGAAAGATGCTGAAATCCAGCTGGAGGCTATGAATCCGAATTCTAAATTTGATCTTCCGCTTGGATTTGGTACCGGAGCGGCTGTTATTTTTGGTGTGACCGGTGGTGTTATGGAAGCTGCATTAAGAACAGCAGTGGAAAAATTGACAGGGAAAGATACTGTTTTGGAATACACAGCTGTGCGTGGTATGAACGGAATCAAAGAAGCATCTGTAGATGTAAATGGAACAACTGTTAAAGTGGCTGTTGTATCCGGTCTGGCAAATGCAAACCAGCTGCTGACAGCAATTAAAAACGGTACCGCAGATTATCAGTTTGTGGAAGTGATGGCCTGCCCGGGTGGATGTGTAAACGGTGGCGGACAGCCGCATCAGAATGCAGCAACCAGAGTGCTGAACGATGTGCCGAAAATGCGTGGCGCTGCGTTATACCAGAATGATGCAGGAAGTGCCATCAGAAAATCTCATGAGAATCCGGTAGTGAAAGAAGTTTATGCATCCTTCTTAGGTGAACCGGGTTCTGAGAAAGCACACGAATTACTGCATACAAGCTATCAGATGAGATAAAAGAAATCTTGCAGCTGATTTGCAGGAGATGAAAAGTACAAAAGGAAAATAGGAGCAGGATATCATTACTTTGCAAAGGTGAAGTGATGGTATCCTGTTTTTTTGTCTGAAACAATAGTATAATACCAGAAGAAATACAAGAAGATGAGGATACATACATTGGAACAAAACGAATTAAGAACAGAATTAAATCCATTTGAAATGCTGGAAGAACTGCTCTGGCAGGAGCAGTTTGAACTGATTTTTCCAGACAGTGAGTCAGATTATAAAGAAGAAGCGTTGCAAATCCGTTTAATTTATCTGATGAATGACGCAGTAGAAAGTTTTCTGGTATTTGTCAATGCGAAGATGACCGGGCAGTATCAGCCGGATTATGAGGGTGAACTGGAAGCAGAATTAAGCCGGGAGGACACGGAGGAAGGGACTACTTATGTGCTGGTGGTTCATCAGGGTGACAGTGTCGTGACATTATTTTTTGAGGATTTGAAAGTTGAAACGCATTTGTACCGTTATGGAGATCTGGGACATTTCTGGGTAAAAGGCTATGAATACTTGCGTCAATTGGAATATCGTATTGCCATTTTACATACAAAATGTGAATACCTTGGGGAAGATGCTGCCAGTGAAGAAGAACGAAAGTTGGCGGAACTAGTGCATTTTCCACCATTGAATTATGCCTGCTATCCAGCTGTTTCACAAAAATATATTGTGCCGATGGATGGTGTCTGGGAGCCAACAGAACAGGCAATCTTCATCATGGAGGAACTGGCAGCAGAGGCTAATGATCACAGTCTGCTTTGGTGGTTGTCATTCTATCGGAAGCATCATGGAAAGGGGATGAGCAGATTGTTGGCATGGATGATGCATCGCATCAGACATGGAGCTGTGATAGATTTGCTGATAGACAAACTGATGCGTACAAGTGAAGGTTACCCGGTGCGTATATATCATGCAGAGATTTTGATGCGTGCAATGCAACGCAAAGCCGAACTGGAATCTCTGGGAAAAAAGGTTACCCTGGTCAGGGAAGAACCTTTCACAACAGCGCAGGATTCCGTGGAATATAATGTATATCTGATGATATGGAAGAAAAAATGGGGCAATCGGGTAGTGGAAGTAGAGCATATTCTTGACGGATACTAAAAATCCAATCAAAAAATGCAGAAAAATATTATGTTTTGTTGGCGGAGGAAAAGATAATCTATCATTAAATCATACTATTCCGATAGGAGTGAAAACGTTTTCGCAATCTTAGTTTGAAAACTGGAAGAAATTTCTGTATAACTGTAGGAAAGAAAGGACAGGAACATGAATTTTAATACACAACTATTACACGGAAAATCGGTGGGTGCGTATTCTTTTGGAGCAACCTTACCATCCATCAGTCAGGTGAGCGCTTATACCTATGAGACATCAGAACAATTGGAAAAGGTCTGTCAGAATAAGGCAGCAGGATTTGCTTATACCAGAATCGGAAATCCGACAGTGGCAGCTTTCGAGCGCCGTATCTGTGAGATGGAAGGAGGTTTTTCTGCAACGGCCTGCGCATCCGGTTTAAGTGCAGTGGTATTTTCTTTATTAAATATCCTGCAAAGCGGAGATGAGATCATCGCAAGCAGCGGTGTGTTTGGCGGAACGATTGATGTATTCCGGGATTTGTTAAACTTTGGGATTAAGGTACATTACGTTTCTTATTTATCTGAGGAAACGATTGCACCTTTGCTGAACGAGAATACAAAAGCTGTTTTTGGTGAAGTGATCAGTAATCCGGGACTGGATGTAATAGATGTGTCAGCGGTTGCAGCTTTTGTGCATACGCACCAGATTCCTTTGATTTTAGACAGTACGACAGCGACACCGTTACTGATCCGTCCATTAAAGCTGGGAGCTGATGTGGTAGTTCATTCCAGTTCCAAATATATCAACGGAAGCGGCAATTCCATCGGCGGTGTGATCGTGGATGGCGGAAAATTCCGTTGGGATCCAAAACGTTACCCGGTGCTGACAGAGTACAAAAAGTTTGGTCCGGCAGCATATACCGCACGGTTGAAAAACGATACGTTACGAAATTTTGGCTCCTGTATGGCTCCGATGAATGCTTATCTGAATACCGTAGGTCTGGAGACCATGGGACTTCGGGTACAGAAAGAGTGTGAAAACGCATTCGCGCTGGCAAAGGCATTAGAACAGCTGCCAGATGTAACAGTCAATTACCCATTGCTTGAGACTTCTCCTTATCAGAAGCTGACAGAGGAGCAGTTTGGCGGTTACGGAGGAGCAATTTTAAGCCTTCGGGTTGGAAGCAAGGAACGTGCTTATCGTCTGATGAATCATCTGAAATTTGCACACATTGCAACGAATATCGGAGATCTGCGGACACTGGTGATCCATCCGGCTTCCACAATCTACATTCACAGTACCGAGGAAATGATGCATGCAGCAGGTGTGTATGATGATCTGATCCGTGTCAGTGTCGGAATTGAAGATGCGGATGATCTGATAGCAGATTTTACACAAGCAATCAAGCATGCGGATGAGGAAGCAGAGTAAAAAGAAACGTGAGCAAAAAGAATTTTACCAGATAGAAAATGACGAAAGAAAAACAGCTCATGAAAAAGGAGAAATATCATGGCAGTTGATTACGCAACCTTAAAAAAAGGCGGTTTTATGCGCCAGAAACAGAAAAATAATTTTTCCCTGAGAATCCGTGTGGTTGGTGGAACTCTGACAGCAGAACAGCTGGCAGTGGTTTCGGAAGTGGCAGAGACTTACGGAAAAGGATATGTACATCTTACCTCCCGCCAGGGTGTGGAGATTCCATTTATTAAATTAGAGCAGATTGACGAAGTAAAAGAAGCACTGGCAAAAGGCGGCGTTGTTCCGGGCGTCTGCGGACCGCGTGTCCGCACTGTGACAGCCTGTCAGGGAGCAGCGGTCTGTCCGAGCGGATGTATCGATACCTACGCGCTGGCACAGGAGCTGGATGCAAGATATTTTGGACAGGATCTGCCACATAAATTTAAATTCGGTGTTACCGGATGTCAGAACAACTGCTTAAAAGCAGAAGAAAACGATGTAGGAATCAAAGGCGCGATCCGCGTAAACTGGATTCCGGATGCATGTATTCAGTGCGGCGTCTGTGTAAAAGCCTGTCGTACAGAGGCCATCAGGCTGGAGGACGGCAAGATCACCGTAGACGAGTCCAAATGTAATTACTGCGGACGATGCACAAAATCATGTCCGACCAGTGCATACGAGGAGACACACGGATATATCGTATCTTTTGGTGGAACCTTCGGAAATCACGTTCATAAAGGAAACGTGGTCATTCCGTTTATCGAGGATCATGACAAATTAATGAAAGTCTGTGACGCAGCCATCGATTTCTTTGCAGACCATGCAAATGCAGACGAGCGTTTCAAATTCACGATCGATCGTGTTGGCGCAGACAAATTTGAACAGGCAATCAGGGAGGCATATGAAAATGAGTGAGATACAGTTTGATGATCAGGTCGATATCACAGATGTGGTATGCCCGGTAACATTTGTAAAAGCAAAAGTAGCATTAGAGGAACTGGACGACGGAGAAATCCTTGCAGTCCGCATGAACGACGGTGAGCCGGTACAGAACGTGCCGCGCAGCATCAAAGAGGAAGGACATCAGATTCTGAAATTGCTGGACAATGAAGATGGCACTTATACACTTTTTGTGAGAAAAGTGGAGGAGTAAGACGATGGCAGAACGAATCAATCAGGATAATTTTGATACAAAGATTTTACAGGCAGAGGGCGTGGCAGTTGCAGATTTTTATTCCGACAGCTGTGTTCCATGCAAACGGATCTCACCGTTGCTGGCAGAGCTGGAAGAAGCACATGAGAATGTGTATGTAGGAAAAGTAAATGTTGCCTATGACACAGAACTGGCAGAAAAATACGAGGTAGCATCCACACCGACGCTTATTTTTTTCAGAAACGGAACAGAAGTGAAACGGTTACATGGAGTGGTAAAAAAAGCAGAGCTGGAAGAAGCAGTGGCAGAAGCCGCAGAGAAGTAAAAGCAGCAGAACATAAGCTGTAAAGAAAAAACACAAAAAGTAGCAGCCATTGAGCTATAAAGGCAAAAATCTAAAAATAGCAGTAGATCAGCTGTAAAAATAAAAGTTGTGAAAAAAGTGAGGACAAAAACATGAAATTAAACGTAGCAGGAGAAAACAAAGAATACAAAGAGGGACTGACCGTCAAAGAACTGATCGCATTGGAAAACGTAGAGACGCCAGAGTATGTAACCGTTTCTCTGAACGATGAATTTGTAGATCAGGGCGCTTTTGAGTCTACTACATTAAAAGACGGTGATGTTGTTGAGTTCATCTACTTCATGGGAGGTGGAAAATAATGGCATTCAGTAACGAGCAGCTTGAGCGTTACTCCCGTCATATTATTTTGAAGGAAGTAGGCGCCAAAGGACAGAAAAAACTGCTGAACGCAAAGGTTCTGTTCATCGGAGCCGGCGGACTTGGTGCACCTTGTGCCATGTATCTGGCAGCAGCCGGTGTGGGAACCATCGGTATCGCAGATGCGGATGAGGTTGACCTCTCCAATCTGCAGAGACAGATCATCCATAGTACCGATGATCTGGGAAAAGCAAAAGTACAGTCTGCAAAAGAGACCATGAATCATCTGAATCCGGATGTAAACGTTATTACTTATCGTACGTTTGTGACATCAGAGAATATTATGGATCTGATCAAGGACTATGATTTTATCATTGACGGAACAGATAATTTCCCGGCAAAATTCCTGATCAACGATGCCTGCGTCATGGCGAAAAAACCATTTTCCCATGCAGGAATCATCCGTTTCAAAGGTCAGCTTATGACTTATGTACCGGGCGAAGGTCCATGCTATCGTTGTGTATTCAAAAATCCGCCGCCAAAGGATGCTGTACCGACCTGTAAACAGGCAGGTGTCATCGGAGCTATGGGCGGTGTCATCGGAAGTCTGCAGGCAATGGAAGCCATTAAGTACATTCTGGGACAGGGTAAACTTCTGACCGGAAGCCTTTTAACTTACGATGCATTGGATATGGAATTCCGCAAAATCAAATTACCGAAAAATACATGCAATTGTGCTGTTTGTGGTGACCATCCGACTATCACAAAATTAATTGATTACGAACAGGTAGAATGTGAGGGGATTTAGATGCAGATCATATTAGCACAGAGCGATTTTAATACGATGGCAGACTGGGCAAAAGAACATCTGCCGGAGGAGAGCTGTGGACTGCTTGCCGGCATAAAAGACGGAGATGTACGTGTGGTGAAAAAAGTGTATTATCTGACCAATATTGATCACACTAATGAGCATTTTTTCATGGACCCGAAGGAACAGTTAAAAGCTATAAAGGACATGCGTGCCAACGGTCTGACACCGCTTGGAAACTGGCATTCTCATCCGGAGACACCGGCGCGTCCGTCCCAGGAAGATATTCGCCTGGCTTATGACAGTACTGCTTCCTATCTGATCTTATCTCTGATGGATGCGGATCAGCCGGTATTACATGCGTTTACCATTGTGGATGGTACTCCGACAAAAGACGAAATCGTATACGAAGCATAAGTAAATGGTAAAACAGGGTGTAAAATTACAAGAACAGGTAGTTTTACACCCTGTCTGTATATTATAATAAATGCACATGAGGCAATATGCTATAGTGAAAAATGAGTTGTTATAGATAACATCAAAGATATAGAATAAATCAAGTTATGTATATCAGATGTGAGATTCAATCTCCCATCTGATATAGCCTCCGGCAGGATTGCAGAGATGCACAGAAGAATATGTCATGCATTGCATGACGTGCATCTCGCAGCAAGAATGCCGAGGGCATTCTTGAATGGAAACAGAGAATGAGGAAATAGATAACATGTCGATCAAAGAAATTGCAAAACGGGCAAATGTTTCCCCGGCAACAGTATCCCGGGTACTGAACAATCCGGATTATAACTGCTCTTCCCCGGAGGTGCGGGAGCGCATCCGGAAAGCTGCCATGGAACTGAATTATGTGCCGAATGAGGCAGCCCGCCGTCTGAAACAGGGAAAAAATGAAAAGGCAGAAAAAACATATTATATTAACGTACTGATCACGCGTACGGACGGCGCAAATGTAGATCCGTTTTTTGATGCATTGCTTCGCGTGATCGAGACAGAGATCCACAGAAGTAACTGTATATTGGCAAATATCTGGTATCGCTCTATTTTTTCGGATGACAAGCGTTGCGCACGGGAGAGCATCAAGACAATTGTGGAACAGATGCAGCAAGAATCTGTACAAAAGGCAGATGGTCTGATTGTCATTGGAAAATGTAATAAAGAAGCTTTGCTTGAGATGAAGCAGTACTATCACAGTGTTGTCTGTGTCAATCGCAATGCCACGAGTGGGATTACGGATGAGGTGGTCTGTGACGGGCACAAGATTGCGCAGACCGCGGTGGAGTATCTGATCAGTCTGGGACATCAGAAGATTGGTTATGTGGGTGCCTGCGGAACCAATGCACGTTATCAGGGCTATTTGCAGACGCTGCGAGAGCATGATATTGAAGTAGACCCCGAATTTATCATGAAGACGAGACAGACAGAAGTGGAAGGTTTTAAAATGATGGAGCGTCTGTTGGAGTCAGAGGAACGTCCGACTGCGATTTACTGTGCCAATGATATTTCCGCGGTTGGTATGCTCAAGTGCATGGCAAATAATAAAAAGTGTGGATATACGCCATCCATCATCGGAAATGATGATATTGAGGCGGCGCAGGATACAAAACCGATGATGACAACGGTGCGTCTGCCGAGAGATGAGATGGGAAAATTTGCCATGTATTTACTCTTGGATCATTTGCGTGGCGGACATCGTTCCGCGGTAAAAATAGAACTGGAAGGACAGCTGCTGATTCGAAACAGCTGTATCCGGGTGAACGACAGCAGTTGGAGTGACTACTGTATTTAATATTAGATGATATGGAATTATATGATTTGGGTGTCAAAACACCCAAATCTTGATTATACGGATTGCTCCGTGCTTTGCACTCCCACAATCCTTCCCGCTATTCGCATATCGTGGGATGAAAATCCCACTTTTATGCTCATATCGGGGCGTGCCCCAAGGTCATTCATCCACCCTTGTGCAAGCACAGGTGGACTCAGACCTTTTGACACTGTAATCATTATATTGTGATGTAAGAAAAAATGTTGCTCTATGTTGCTCAAAAAACAAAAAAATGTGTGAAATGCACACAAAATGTATATGCAAATATTGTGTATGTGGCGAATTGCACAAACAATTTACAGATGTTAGAATTTAATTGACACAAAAATATATGCATGTGTTTTTGCTGGAAGCATATGCGGAATAACTGTAGATGGGGGGAAAATGGGTGATAAGAAGAGAGTAACCATAGCGGAATTGGCTCAGGAGTTGGGGTATTCTAAATCTACGATATCAAGAGCACTTTCAGGAAAAGGAAGATTGAGTTCGGAGACAAGGGAAAATATCTTGAGATATTGCGAAATGTCTGGTTACCGGAGTAAGACAACTTTGGATAAGAAATGGATGACCAGAAATTACAATATAACTGTAGTAATGCCTTCGGAACAAGAAATATTGGAAATCCCTTTTTTTTACAATTGTATAATGGGTATATGTAATGCGGCACAGGAAAAAGGATATCATATTATACTTTTGTCACTTAGGGTGGGAGAATTGCAGCCATTAAAAAGTATTTTGACTCAGGGAAAAACAGATGGAGTTATTTTGATGCGGACCTGGGTGACAGATGTGACAATCGAATATCTCTCAGCACAGAGTATACCATTTATTGTGCTGGGGAATTCACAGGATAGTACAGTTCAGTGTGTGGATCATGATACAGTTCGTGCATGCAAGGAAATGACATCTTATTTGATAGGAAGAGGGATAAACAGGATTGCTCTGATCGGTGGCAATATCGAGCATACGGTAACACAGAAGAGATTAGCAGGATTTCGAGACAGTTTTACTTTGTTTGGGAAAAAACCGATTGAGAAGTTGATTTACCTCAACTGCAATATAAAAGAAACTGTATACAACGCAGCAGAGAAAGTAATTAATAGTAATGCGGAATGTATTGTTTGCATGGATGATAAAATATGTTGTCAAGTGTTAGAAAAGTTTCAAGCAATACAAGTATCTGTGCCGAAAGATATAAAGCTTGTGTCTTTTTATGACAGCTATTTTCTGGAACATTGCAAACCTGCGGTGACATCACTTCGTTTTGATGAGGCAAATTTGGGAATCATTGCCTGCGAAGAACTGATTGGAAGGATAGAACAAAGAACATATTCTTCGAGGGTGTATACAGGGTATAAGGTGATGCTGAGAGCATCAACAAGATAGTCAATGTATGGGAAAGCAACATTGTATAGTGGGGAATCAAAGAGGAGGAAAAATGTATGACGTGGTTTAAGAAAAGAATGAAAAGCTTAGTTACTATTTGCCTGGCTGCATTCCTGATTGTGTCAGTATTGCCTCAGACAAGTGCTCGGGCAGCTGAAACGGGAGGAACCAGTGAAATGGCACTGGGTTCAGATATATCTGCGGCAGCGGATTCTGACAGGGAATACACAAATAAAGATGGAATATCAAAGAAACTTTATGATATTTGCAAAAATGACTATGGTATGAATGCAGTAAGGCTTCGTACCTGGGTTAATCATAGTAAAGGAAGCTGCAATGAAGACAGTATTATTGCCTATGCAAAGAAATGTGATGAAGCAGGGCTTAAGGTTATGCTTGACTTCCACTATGCAGATAATTGGGCTGATCCGGGAAAACAGCCACCACCATCTGCATGGAATGTGACAGATGACATATCTGCTGATGAAGCAAAACGAGTTGGCGAAGAATTATATAAGTACACCTATGATTTTCTGACACATATGAAAAAAGAAGGTGTGACACCAGAATGGGTTCAGGTTGGTAATGAGATTACAAATGGTATGCTGTGGCCGTTATGTAATACAGCTAATTATGAAAACTTCACCTATGTATTACAGAGAGGAATAGATGCGGTAAGAGCTGCGTCTCCGGAAACAAAAGTTGTAATCCATATTGACAATGGTGCAAGTACAGAGAGCGTAATTGCATGGTATGAAAGATTGGTAGAAGCAGGTGTGACAGATTTTGATGTTATTGGTTTGTCTTTTTATCCAAAGGATCATGATCCGACAAGTAGTATAGAATCTTTATCTAATACGTTTGATGGCTTGTATAAAGAATTCTGCGTTGGCACAAACCGAGAAATTATGGTTGTAGAAATTGGCGCAAATTATTTGTCAAATGCTACAGAAAATCAGAAATATAATATGATCGTTAATGTAATAAACGAATTAAAGGCGATACCTGAGGGACGTGGAACCGGATGTTTGTATTGGGAAATTGAAAATTATGAAATGAATCGGATTACACAGGAAGGTGGCACGCGTATTCGCGTACCGAACAGAGTATGGGAATCATTTTCTCCGAATGCTAAACTGGTAAATGAGAATCCGGTTACAGATATTAGCCTTGGTGAGGGTGAAAGTCTGGAAATGGAAATTAATGATGTGCATCAGCTTCAGGTAAACGTAGTGCCGGAACAGCCGGATATCACAAGAATGGTATATACCAGTTCAAATCCGGAAGTTTGTACGGTGACTGGCGGTGGACAGCTCAAAGCAGTAGGAATTGGCAAAACGACAGTAACTGTTAGTAATTATGCAGGAGATGATGGCAGTTATGAGAAATTTACCAGAACATTGCAGGTTACTGTAACAGAGGAAAAACCAGGATTGAAAAATGGCGGATTTGAACTTGGAGATAATGGTATTTGGAAGTACGATCCGAATAATGTAGGAGTCGGTACTTTGGGAACCAGTGCAAATTCACTGAGTGGAAGCTGTTCACTTCATTATACGGGTGGATCAGGAGATGTGAATTTTTCCTTCTATCAGGATATTGAAGGGCTTGTACCTGGAGTATATCGCTTGACAGGACATGTTATGGGAGACAGTGGTGTAACAACATTGAACTTGTTTGCAACATCTTCAGAGAAAGAGTATACATCTGAACCATACAAAACAATTGGATGGGGTGGAAGTGGTAATTTTGTAAAAATGACGCTGGAAGATATTAATGTACCGGATGGTAAGCTGCGAGTAGGAGCACATGCAGCAGCAACTTATATTAAAAGTGAGTCATGGGGAGATTTTGATGATTTTTCACTGGAATTAGTGGAGGCTTTCGCACCTGTATATGAAACTGGTATTTATACAGTGGATGGTGAAGATGTGTATTATGTAGATGGAGTAAGACAGACTACTACAGATGTTGTTCAAATTGAGTCTAAATGGTACAATCTTGTAAATGGCGTAGTACAGAAAAAGGAGACTGTTGCTAAGAGTAGTGTAGGCTGGTTATATATCGGTAAAGATGGTATTGCTGACTTTGATTATACTGGATTTGCATCGAATCAACATGGAGATTGGTATGTTGTGAACGGTATGGTGAAATTTGATCAGAATAGTGTCTTTAAAGATGAAAATGGTGTGATCGGAAGTAAAGAAATATGGTACTATGTTGTAGAAAATAAGATACAGCACAACTTTACCGGTCTTGCAAATTATAAAAATGAGAATGGCTGGTGGTACATAAAGAACGGTAAGGTTGATTTTAGTGTAAAAACTGTAGCAAAGAATAAAAATGGCTGGTGGTATGTGAAAAATGGAAAAGTAGACTTTAATGCAAATACAGTAGCCAAGAATGAAAACGGCTGGTGGCTGATTCGCGGCGGAAAAGTAGATTTCAGTGCAAATACGGTTGCCAAGAATGAAAACGGCTGGTGGCTGATTCGCGGCGGAAAAGTAGACTTCAGTGCAAATACGGTTGCTAAGAATGAGAATGGCTGGTGGCTGATTCGTGGCGGAAAAGTAGACTTCAGTGCAAATACAGTAGCCAAGAATGAAAACGGCTGGTGGCTGATCCGTGGCGGAAAAGTAGATTTCAGTGCAAATACAGTAGCCAAGAATGAAAACGGCTGGTGGCGTATCGAGAACGGAAAAGTTAACTTTAATTATAATGGAATTGCTAAGAATGAGAATGGCTGGTGGTACATTAGAGGAGGTAAGGTAAACTTTAACTACAACGGCTATGTAAAAGCAGATGGAATCCGTTATATGGTAAAGAATGGAAAAGTAGCAAAATAATGTTTGACTTTAATTAGAAAATGAAACAGTAATTGAGTCAGATAATATATTCCCTTCTAAAGCGGCAGGTGGGATAAGAAAACTTGTCACTTGGGAGGGAATATATTTTTGCTCATAAGAAGGCGCTCCCTTCATCACTGTGAATCCAGGTAATTTCTCATGCAAGCATGATCATTACATGGATTTATGTGATGAGTGAACTGCAACTGAATGATTTCACAATTCTTTCACAATATCAACAAAATTTTACTACAATCTTCAGATATGATATACTCATCAAAGATGAGGAGGCAGAAAGAAATGCTTGAGAATGAAGAAAATAAAATGAACACAGAAAATAATGAATCAGAAGTAAAAAATGATAGTAATATAGAAAATACAGAAAGCAAAAAAACAACAGAGGAGATGTTTGAGGAATCCGATTTCGTGACACCGCCACAGGAGAGCGAAGCGGAGCCGTCAGGATCTCCTGCACAGGAGACTGTTACAGCAGAGAGCACTTCTGACAGTCATATCAAAGGAACAGAAGGTGCTTCCCAGTACCGTTATTCCTACATTCAGAATCATAAAAAACAGGATCAGGTGAATGGTGATCAGCATAACGATCATCAGGAGACACCAAAACAGAAAAGAAAACACAAACGCAGCATGAACCTGTATGCAAAAGTAATCTGCTGTGCAATCCTGTTCGGTGCAATTTCCGGTGGTATGGTACTGGGATCTTTCATGATCGGAAAAAATGCAGTAAAGACAACACCAACTGCAAATCTGGAGACAAATGCAGCAAAACTGAGTACAAGCTCCGGCAGCAAGAGCGGTTCATCCAGTTCTTCTGGAGATACTTATACTGTAGCTCAGATTGCAGAACAGTGTAAATCTTCTGTTGTAGCAATTACCAACCAGAGTGTACAGGAAGTACAGACTATGTTTGGAACGATGCAGCAGCAGAGTACAGGAAGTGGTTCCGGTGTTATTATCGGAAAGAATGATACAGAACTTCTGATCGCGACAAACAATCATGTAGTATCTGGTGCGGAGTCTCTGACCGTATGCTTTAACGATGATAAAGATGCTGTATTTGATGCAAAAATTAAAGGAACAGATGCAGATAATGATCTGGCAGTCATTGCAATCAAGCTCTCCGATATCAGTGAGGATGTATTAAACAGCATTTCCGTCGCAACACTTGGTGATTCCACCCAGATGGAGGTTGGTGATCAGGTTGTTGCTATCGGTAACGCACTTGGTTTTGGTCAGTCCGTTACGTCCGGTGTTATCAGCGCATTAGACCGTGAGGTTACGATTGATGATACAACTGCAACACTGATGCAGACAGATGCAGCCATCAACCCTGGTAACAGCGGAGGTGCTCTGTTTAACATGAAAGGTGAAGTGATCGGTATCAACAGTGCAAAATATGCCAGCGATCAAGTAGAAGGCATGGGATTTGCAATCCCGATGGCAAAAGCACAGAGTATTATTGAAAATCTGATGAATCAGGAGACCAGAGATAAACTGACCAGCGATTATGGCTTTTTAAATATTACCGGACAGGATGTATCTTCCGATGTCGCTGAGATGTATAGCATTCCGGAGGGCGTTTATGTCAGTGGAACCACAGACGGTGGTGCAGCAGCCAATGCCGGTATACAGAAAGGTGATATCATCACAAAATTGGGTAACACAACCATTACATCTATTTCACAGTTAAAAGAAGAATTACAGTATTATAAAGCTGGAGAGACCGTTGAAATTACGCTTCAGAGAAATACTGACAACAAGGGATATCAGGAGCAGACCGTAAAAGTTACATTAGATAATGCTTCTGAACAGTCCAATACAACAACAAGCCAGAGCAACAGCAGTCAGTCTCAGTCCGGTTCACAGACTGTTCCGGGTTATGGCAGCGACGGCAGCAGCAATGGAAGCAGCATCGAGGATTTCTTTAACAGCATGAGATAAAATTATAAGAGAAAACGCTGATTCAGACACAGATCTGAATGATTGTGAAGCTCTGTAGAATAGAAGGCATTGGGGGGGAGAAAAATCCCCCCAATGCGTTTTTCTATTTTTGCTTTACGCTGTCTTTATCTTGTGATAAAATGAACAAAACGGACTTTTACAAAGTATTGGAGGCAGTTGAGATGAAGAAAAAAAGAATTGCAATTGCACTTGGACATGACGCACTGGGAACAACGCTTCCGGAGCAGAAAGAGGCAACCCGCTGCGCAGCAAAGGCAATTGCTGATTTAATACAGGATGATTGTCAGGTAGTTATTACACACAGTAACGGACCGCAGGTTGGAATGATCCATACTGCAATGTCTGAGTTTCATAGACTGTATACAGATTATACGGCGACACCGATGTCTGTATGCTCCGCTATGAGTCAGGGATATATCGGATACGATCTTCAAAATGCGATTCGCACAGAGTTAATGAACCGCGGCGTATATCGTACCGTTTCTACACTTCTGACACAGGTAGTTGTAGATCCGTACGATGAAGCTTTTTACAGACCAAGCAAGATCATCGGTCGTGTTATGACAGAGGAAGAAGCAGAGGAAGAAGAAAAGAAAGGTAACCATGTTGTTAAGACAGAGGACGGTTACCGCAGAATTGTTGCTGCACCGAATCCGATGCAGATTGTAGAGATTGATGCTGTCAATGCTTTGATGGATGCTGATCAGGTAGTCATCGCTGCCGGCGGTGGTGGAATTCCGGTACTGGAGCAGGGCACAACCTTAAAAGGTGCCAGTGCGGTTATTGAGAAGGATCTGATTGCAGGTCTTCTGGCAGATGGTGTAGAGGCAGATATGCTGATTATCCTGACCGGGGAAGAATGTGTATACAAAAATTATGGCACGGACAAGCAGGAGCCAATCCGTGAGATGACCTGTGCACAGGCACAGAAATATATGGCCGAGAGAGAATTTGGCGAGGGAACCATGCAGCCGAAGATTGAGACGGCAATCTCTTATATTGGCGATTATGCGACACGTCAGGTGCTGATTACGAAACTGGGGAGTATCGAAGCTGCTATGGCGGGTCAGACTGGCACAATTATAAAGAAATAAAAACGAAAAAAGGGGGATAATGCATGATAGACAGTGTATTATCCCTTTTACATTTTATTATATATGAAAAATTATTAAATTTTCAGAAGTTACAGGAAAGGAAACATGTATTTATGAAAGAAATCCGTAAAACCAAAATTGTCTGTACACTTGGACCATCTACAGATAAAGGAGATGTACTTCGCCAGTTAATGTTGGAAGGAATGAACGTTGCACGTTTCAATTTTTCACATGGATCTCATGAGGAACAGAAAGGCCGTTTTGAAAAACTGGTTGAACTGCGTAAGGAATTGAATCTCCCGGTAGCTGCACTGCTAGATACCAAAGGACCGGAGATCCGTCTGAAAGAGCTGGAAGGCGGCAAAGCGGAATTAAAAGAAGGACAGCTTTTCACCCTTGCACTTGGTGATTTTGTGGGTGATGCCAGCCGCGTGGCCATCACATATGAGGATCTTCATAAAGATGTCAAAGTTGGTGACCGTATTCTGATCGACGACGGTCTGATCGAGATGAAAGTCGTTCGTCTGGATGGAACGGATATTGTGTGTGAAGTAGTAAATGGTGGTATGATTTCCAATAAAAAAGGTGTCAATGTACCGAATGTAGAGCTTTCCATGCCGTTTATCAGTGAAACAGATTATAACGATATTGTGTTTGGTATTGAAAATGGCTATGATTTTATCGCAGCTTCCTTTACAAGAACCGCGGATGATATTCTCCAGATCCGCAAAATTCTGGATGATCATGACTGTAAGAGCATTAATATTATTGCGAAAATTGAGAATAAACAGGGTGTGGATAACATTGATGAAATCATCCGTGTATCCGACGGTATCATGGTAGCCCGTGGTGATATGGGTGTCGAGATCCCGATGGAAGATGTTCCGGTTATCCAGAAAATCCTGATTGAAAAAGTATACAAAGCAGGAAAACAGGTTATCACGGCAACACAGATGCTGGATTCTATGATGAAACATCCGCGACCAACACGTGCAGAGACAACAGACGTTGCAAATGCGGTATATGACGGAACCAGTGCAATCATGCTTTCCGGTGAGACCGCTGCAGGCGATTACCCGGTAGAAGCATTACAGACAATGGTAAAAATTGCATCCCGTACAGAGCAGGATATCAACTATATGTCCCGCCTGAAAAAACGTGGCATTTTGACCAATCCGGATATTACAAATGCCATCGCACATGCGACATGCACCACAGCGATGGATCTGAATGCATCCGCGATCATTACTGTATCCAATTCCGGACGTACTGCACGTATGGTATCCAAATATCGCCCGGCTTGCCCGATTATCGGATGCTCCGTAAACGAAGATGTATGCAGAAAACTGAATATGTCCTGGGGTGTAACTCCGTTATTGGTAGAATTAAAACACAATTCCGATGAATTATTTGATCATGCGGTAGATAAAGCAGAAGAAATGGGACTGATCGAGCAGGGTGAGATCGTTGTTCTGACAGCAGGTGTACCGCTTGGTATTTCCGGAACAACCAATATGATCAAAGTGCATGTGGCAGGTCATATTCTGATGCAGGGAAAAGGTCTGACAGACAGAACAGCAGCTGCTAACCTCTGTGTTATTTCTTCTCCGGAGGAATTAAAAGAAAAATTTAAAGAGGGTGACATTATTGTTGCAAAAGATACATCTAATGAGATGATGGAGCAGATTCGTCTGGCTTCCGGTCTCATCATTGAGAATGACAATGTGGACTGTCATGGTGCCATTGCAGGACTGAGCCTTGATCTTCCGGTACTGATCGGGGCAGAAAATGCAACACAGATTCTGAAATCTGGTGCGTTTGTGACACTGGATGGTAAAAAAGGAATTGTAAGTTGCAATAACTAAAAGCTTCTTTTGCGGCTGAAATTTTAGGTTCTGAAAGGGGAAATCCGTGATTTTGTCTTTGCGGCTAACAATCGCTCGCCAAGAAAAATCACGGATTTCCCCTATTTTTACTATGTGGTATATTTTTCAGCCTAATTACGCTTGGCGCACCACGCGTGCGTCTACTATTTGGACTCACATTGTTGCACGCGCAAAAAAATATTTATTTAATGGTTGGCAATAGAATGTATTTTTGGGGGTGTGTGAAAGTTGTTGAAATTGTATTTTAAAGAGGTGAAACTACGAGGAATTTAGATTAGCGGTGATGCAGGATTTGGAACAGTTAAAAGCTGTATATAGAGAAATTATCAGAGATATGGAAGCGCGTGGTATTGACATATGGGATGATATTTATCCCTGTGAATTTTTTGCAGATGATATAAAAAAGAAACGGCTTTATGTTCTGTCAGATGGGGAGGAAATCTTATCGGCATTTGCTTTGGAAGAAAATAAAATTCACTGTGTAAATGACGAAATCGAAGACTCCTTCCGCAATAAGCGATTAAGTAAGCGACCGATTTTCACAAGGTTTTGCGCGAACGGAAAGCGACCAGCTTTTATAGGAGCTGAGAGTGAGCGCGATGAAACCGCAGTGAAATGAGGGTAGCGCACGACTAGCGATTGCGGAAGGAGTCTTCGATTTCATTTTATATGTTTAAGATTTATTTAGAATACTTGGATACGATATCATTCATTTCTGACCAACACGCTTCCATGTCGCGCACAAGTTTAAACTGTGTCCGTGCACGGTCCAGATTCTGTCCCGGACGATGAGTCGCAAAGTAATGATCGCCTTCCAGATAATCGGTCAGGAAACGCATACCACATTCTAGTGTCATGAGTTTTGCTCCCCATGGCAATGTTTTAATTTCTAATGGAGTCAGGGCATCTCCTGCAACTTCCAGAAATCCTTTTGTATATGCTTCAAATAATTCCAGTGAGAAGTTTACTTTGCTAAGATCTGGTTCGTCTTCGGCACTGTGATTTGCACCAAAACGGATGGAATCACCGTAATCATTGGCTGCAAGTCCCGGCATCACCGTATCCAGATCAATGATACAAAGGGCATCATTGGTATCGGCATCCAGCAGAATGTTATTGAGTTTCGTATCATTATGAGTAACACGCAGCGGCAGTTTTCCGGCAGCAAGCAGATCGGTCATATAGGAGCAGTCTGCTTCGCGATCCAGTACGAATGCAATGTCATCGGAAATATCGGCTGCACGGTGCAGGGCATCTGCTTTTAGTGCTTTTTTGAATTTGAGCAGACGATCCGGTGTGTTATGAAAATCCGGAATGGTTTCATGCAGACTGGATGCATCGTAGTCAGCCAGATTCTTCTGGAACTGGCCAAATGCGCGGGCAGATGTATAGAAATCTTCTGTGTTTCGGCACTGTTGCAGACAAATAGTATTTTCAACAAAATTGTATACACGCCATGCGCCGCCGGTAGAATCTGTATAATAAGAATTACCGTTTTTGGTCGGAACTACAGTCATTGTCTCACGGGAAACATCTCCTCCGCGTTTGCTGATCAGATTTCGCAGATAAGAAGTAACACCGCAGATATTTTCCATCAATGCCTTTGGATTTGTAAAAATATCTGTGTTGATCCGCTGCAGAATGTATCTGGTTACGGTCTTTCCTGTGGCAGTAACCAGATTTGTGTTGTTGATATGTCCTTCGCCATAGGAACCATAGGATAAAGTACCTTCCCCCCAATCGTAGGCAGAAAGGACTTCCTGAAAAATTTCAGGTGAAATAGTTGTCATAAAAATACTTCTCCTTTGAATGAACTTAAAGGATAAGATGCCGCCTAGGTAAACAGCAATCTTTCCAAATTAAATGTGCAGATGAAATAAAAAATGCTTAGTTCCATAACGGAGTCGGATATAAGCCTTCCTCTGATTTCTGAGCCAGAGCTTTTACAATCCCCGGTTTGTCTTCCTGATAAGTTACACCGTACCATTTATCCGGGCTTTTCAGCACTTTGACTGTTGCTTTGCCTTCGTCCAGCAGCTGACTGACAACGGATGGAAGGAAGTACTCACCTTTTAATGGATTAGAAACCATTGCTTCATCTAAAAATGCCGGGAAGCGCAGGTTAGCCTCTTTGATAAAGCTTTCACTGAATCCCCATAAGTTCATGGAAACCGTTGTATCACCGTCGATATCGTGCCAGGTTTCTCCTTTGTCCTCAGTGAAACGGATGCCATTTTCGTACTGTTCGATCTGTGTATGTTCTACAACGCTGACCAGATTGGAGTCTGCGTCTGTGGTGCAGACACCGCGGGCAACAGAACCATTTTCAGTAACGGTATTTTTTAACTGATAGCCGACCATGCAGTAACGATACTTGTCGTTATCTGTATGAGTAGATAAGTAATCATAAATGATCTGGAAACAGGTTGTTCCATAGTAATCATCTGCATTAATAACTGCAAACGGAGCATCGATCAGATCACGGGCAGCGAGAATTGCATGACAGGTTCCCCATGGTTTCTCACGTCCTTCCGGAACTGTGTAGCCTTCTGGCAGATCATCCAGATCCTGATATGCGTAAGCTACGTCCATATATTTGGAAACATGATTTCCAATGTTTTCTTTGAATGCTTCTTCTATAGAATGTTTGATGATGAAAATTACTTTTTCAAAACCGGCACGACGTGCGTCATAGAGAGAATAATCCATAATGACTTCACCATGGCTTCCAACAGGGTCCATCTGTTTCAATCCACCATAGCGGCTTCCCATTCCGGCGGCCATTACAACTAATACAGGCTTTTTCATCTTAAGATCCTCCTTATATAAAAATAAAAAATATAAATATAGTTTACATCCTATTTATTATACGGTTTCACATCAGGAAAAGCAACGGCAAATACGGAAGAAATGAAAGGGAAATGTGGCTAAATCAGAAGAAAAAAAGGCTTGTAATTAGTTGTAAAAAGAGGGAAAATATTCATGTTAGGAAGACACAGAAAAAGATGATACAGGAGATGATCATTTATGAAACTTATACATGGAAGTGTGTTTCTTTCGGATGGCAAATTTTCCAATGCAGATGTAGTCTGTACAGAGAAAATCCTGAATGTGACAGAGAGAGCAGGTTGTGATATCGGAACTATTCAATCGGAAAATAGTGCAGATCATGAACTGATTTTGGATGTTACCGGAAAATATGTGATTCCGGGACTGGTGGATATCCATTCCCATGGTGCAGTGAATGCAGATGCAAGTGACGGGAATGCTGATGGTTTACGAAAAATGTCCCGCTATTATGCAGGGAAAGGTGTGACGAGTTGGTGTCCGACAACGATGACACTGTCGGAGGAACAGTTACTTAAGGCAATGCATGCAATCCGGGATTTTTCATCAGATGGAGCAAATTGCGTGGGTGTGCATCTGGAGGGACCATTTGTTTCTTATGAAAAAAGAGGTGCTCAGAATGCGGCATATTTACAGAAACCGAATATAGAAGAACTGAAAAAATTAAACGATGCCTGTAACGGACAGGTGCGTATGATCACGGTCGCACCGGAGGAAGATGAAAACAATGCATTTATCCGGGAGGCAAGCAAGATCTGTACCGTATCTCTGGGACATTCAGTGGCAGATTATGAGCAGGCAAGGGCTGCATTTGAAGCAGGCGCAACTCATGTCACACATATGTTTAATGGAATGAACGGTCTGCATCACCGGAAACCGGGAATTATCGGAGCCGCTTTTGATGCGGGGGCGACAGTGGAACTTATCTGTGATGGTTTCCACATTGAACCGTCAGTAATTCGCATGACGGCAGCATTATTTGGCGATAAGCTGAATCTGATTTCCGATTCCATGCGCTGTGCAGGAATGCCGGAGGGCGAATATTCCTTAGGCGGGCAGCCGGTATGGATGAAAGCCGGCAAAGCGACACTGGCAGATGGAACACTGGCAGGGTCGTCCATTCACCTGATGGATGCCGTGCGAAATGTGGTCCGTTTTGGGGTCTCACTGGAACAGGCAATTCGAGCAGCAACACTGACGCCGGCAGAATCTATTGGAATGGCGCAGGAGATCGGATGTATCCGCAAGGGAGCCAGAGCAGATTTGTTGATTCTGGATAAAGAACTGAATCTGGAAAAAGTAATCATTGGTGGACAAATCTGGCAGTAACAGATTACGAAAATAAAAAGATAACAATTAAAATGTGAGTTGTGTAAGACTTTAAGGAGGGTATTACAATGAAAATTATCAGAGCAAAAGATTATGATCAGATGAGCAGAAAGGCAGCAAATATTATTTCAGCACAGGTAATCATGAAGCCGGATTGTGTGCTGGGACTGGCAACAGGAAGCAGTCCGCTTGGTATTTACCGTCAGCTCATTGAATGGTACAACAAGGGGGATGTAGATTTTTCCGAGTGTTATTCTGTTAACTTAGACGAATATGTGGGATTGGATATTACAAGTGATCAGAGTTATGTATATTTTATGCATCACAATTTCTTTGATTCTATCAACATTCGTGAGGATCATACTTTTATTCCGAATGGAAAAAATGCTGATATTGCGGCAGAGTGTGAGCGTTATAACAAACAGATCGCATCTTTAGGCGGTATCGATCTGCAGCTTCTTGGCATTGGACGTAATGGTCATATTGGATTTAATGAGCCAGATCATGTGTTTACAAAAGGAACACATTGTGTCAGTCTGGCAGAGTCTACAATTGAAGCAAATAAGCGTTTCTTTGACAGTATTGACGATGTACCGCGTCAGGCACTGACCATGGGAATCTGTGACATCATTCAGGCAAAAAAAGTTGTGCTGGTGGCATCCGGAGAGGATAAAGCAGATGCAGTTCAAAAAGCTTTCTTCGGACCGGTGACACCGGAAGTACCTGCATCGATCCTGCAGTTACATCCGAATTTTACGCTGGTGGCAGACGAGGACGCATTAAAAAAAGTACTTGCATGAGCGTGAAGAACGTGATATAGTAGACAGCGGAATGAGCACGGGTTGCTTATTTCGCTAAATGGGTGGATTCCCGAGTGGCCAAAGGGGACAGACTGTAAATCTGCTGGCGATGCCTTCGAAGGTTCGAATCCTTCTCCGCCCATTATAATAAAAAAGGATTTCTATATGAAATCCTTTTTTTATTGCAGTAAAGCAGAGAAATTTTCGGTAAGAAACCAAAACGGTTCGAATCCTTCTCCGCCCATTATAATAAAAAAAGGATTTCTATATGAAATCCTTTTTTTTATTGCAGTAAAGCAGAGAAATTTTTGGTAAGAAACCAAAACGGTTCGAATCCTTCTCCGCCCATTATAATAAAAAAGGACTTCTTAAATGGCTTTCGGTAAGAAGTCTGTCATGTATTATAAAGCAGATCATCAGCTTACGGATGATGAAGTTCAGACAATTGCTGACTGGACGGTAAGGTGTTAGATGACAGCAATGGCTTCATTTGGTGGTTTGTGGTACTCTCTGCAGGTGTTGGTATGATGGTTGTTACACTGGCAGTACATGAAAAAAAGAAAAGCTCCGTGAAATAAAGTGAATTGTAACACGAAGCAGTGGAACAGTCGATTTATCCGACTGTTCCACTTTTTTTTCTGCTCAAAAGATGGTACAATAAAAACATTACAGAGATAGGAGAGGAACAATAATTATGGGAATTATTAAAGGGATATGTATCAGTGAAAAAAGAGGAACACAAAAGCATGAGGTTTCTGAGGCGAAACTGATTGCAGACTGGGGCATTGAAAATGATGCACATGCTGGACACTGGCACCGTCAGGTGAGCCTGCTTTCACTGGAAAAAATAGAGGCATTCCGTGCCAGAGGCGTGGAAGTGGAGTTTGGGGCATTTGGAGAGAATCTGATTGTGGATGGTTATGATTTCCGCAATCTTCCGGTGGGAACCAGATTCCGCTGCAATGACGTTCTGCTGGAGATGACGCAGATCGGAAAGGAATGTCACAGCCACTGTGAGATCTACAAAGTAGTAGGAGACTGCATCATGCCCCGGGAAGGCGTGTTTGCAAAAGTATTGCAGGGCGGAACCATCAGAGTCGGGGATGAACTGGTGATGGAAGAAACTGAAAAATAAAGCGTATTACAGAAATTGTTATCTGTATGCACAAGGCAGTTGTGATATGGAAATTTTACATCAATTTTACATGAAATTTATACGCTGATGATAGCAGCAGAATCCAAAAAGAAATAGTATAAAAGATACGCAGGGATTTTGCAGAGCATAAGTAGAAGCACAAGAGGATAAAATAAGATATGAGTAGAATTTCAAATATAATACGGGGATTATTTGGAAGAAAACCCGTAAATCAACAGAATAAGAGCACTGCCTCACAGACGGAAAGCACAAAAATGCAGCAGTCTGGAAAAATGATTCAAAAGATGCCTGTGAAAACAAAGAGAAAAGAGGAATCAGAGATGGAGACACAGGACACGCATGTACAGGTAACAGAAGCACAGACAATGAGGAGTGGGGAAGATATGGTACATTCATGTTATGACAACCGAGAGTTATCCTGGTTAAAATTTAACACCAGAGTATTGGAAGAAGCAGAAGATCTGGCAAATCCGTTTTGCGAACGGTTATCTTTTGCATCAATTTTTCAGAGTAATTTGGACGAATTTTTTATGGTTCGTGTCGGTTCTCTGTATGATCAGATGCTGGTGTCAAAGGATATTCGGGACAACAAGACGAATATGACCTGCCAGGAGCAGCTGAATGCAATCTTTGAACAGGTAAAATTACTGACACAGCGTAAGGATGCTGCCTATGCAAATCTGAAAACGGGTTTGGAAACTTATGGTGTGGAGATTTGCAGTTATGCAGAACTGGAAAAACAGGATGTGGAATTTTTGGATGCTTATTTTGAGCATGAGGTACGTCCGTTACTATCTCCGCAGATTATCGGAAAGAAGCAGCCGTTCCCATTTTTAAAAAACAAAGATATTTATGCAGTCGTTGTATTGGAGAAAAAGAAAAGGGATAAGCTGGGAATTGTGCCATGTAATGTAGATGTATTTCCACGTCTGATCCGGATTCCGGAACATGAGAACCGCTTTATGCTGAGGGAAGAAGTGATCCTTCATTATATGCCGCTTATTTTTGACCGGTACAATATCAAAAGCAAATCACTGATTCGCATTATCCGAAACGCAGATATTGATCCGGATGAGGAAATGTACGATGATGATACCGATTTTCGTCAGGTTATGGAACAGCTGGTCAGCCGCAGACGTAAATTATGCCCGATCAAATTGGAGTATACCCGTCTGATGGATGAGTCTGTACTGGATACCCTGTGTGGTTATCTGGATTTGAAGAAAAAACATATTTTTCATTCCGAAGCGCCACTGGATCTCTCCTTTTTCTCTAAGATCCGCGATCTTCTGAGAAACAAAAAAGAACTGTTTTATCCGAAATATACACCGCAGCTTCCGGCAGATATCAACATGTCTGAGAGTATTATGAAACAGGTGGAAGAAAAAGACCGTTTCCTGTTCTTCCCATACGACAGTATACAGCCATTTTTACACATGCTGAATGAGGCAGCGGAAGATCCGGATGTTGTTTCTATCAAGATGACGTTGTACCGTGTGGCAAATGACAGTAAAGTCGTTGAGGCGTTGATCAATGCGGCAGAAAACGGCAAGGAAGTAGTTGCTTTGGTCGAGCTGCGTGCACGATTTGATGAAGAAAATAACATTGAGTGGTCCAGACGTCTGGAAGATGCAGGATGCCGGATCTTATACGGCTTGGATAAGCTGAAAGTACATTCTAAACTGTGTCTGATCACGAAGAAAACAGAGGGATGTATTTCTTATATTACTCAGATCGGAACCGGAAACTATAATGAGAAGACAGCAAAACTGTATACAGATTTCTCACTCATGACTGCACATCAGGGAATCGGAGAAGAAGCTAATGAAGTATTCCGGAAATTGTGTCTTGGACAGGTAATGAAAGAGACAAAATATCTGATGGTAGCACCGAAGTGTCTGCGAAATAAGATCCTTGATAAGATGGATATTCAGATTGACCGGGCAAAACGTGGTGAAGCAGCTTATATTGGTGCAAAGATGAACTCTCTGACGGATAAGCGTATTATTGAAAAATTAATGGAAGCATCTCAGGCAGGTGTGGATGTTGAGCTGGTCGTACGTGGAAGCTGCTGTCTGATCGCAGGTGTTCCGGGGGTTACAGACAATATCACGGTTCGGAGTATCGTTGGCCGTTACCTGGAGCATTCCAGAATTTATATTTTTGGAAGTGATGATGTCTATATTGCGTCTGCAGATTTCATGACAAGAAATACGACACGTCGTGTAGAGGTGGCAACACCGATCTGTGATGAAGATATCAAGAAACGTGTCCTGCATATTTTCAATGTGCTGATGTCAGATAATGTAAAAGCAAGAGTACAGATGGCAGATGGCCAGTATGTACATGCTGTTCAGAATGGTGAACCGGTGAACGCGCAGAAATGCTTTGAGTCAGCGGAAAATCGATAAGATGATACTGGCAGGATCTGCAGGGAACACAGATCCTGCCAGTTTAGAGTTACAGTTCCTTCATCACATTTCAGGTAAAATACATGGCTTGTGTATTGACAGAAGTGGAAAAGTAAGATAATATATACAAGTCAACTGCCCAGTTAGCTCAGTTGGTAGAGCAGAGGACTGAAAATCCTCGTGTCTCTGGTTCGATTCCGGAACTGGGCATTAAAAATAAAAAAGTTGTTGACATTGATATATAATTGTGATAATATATTATCTGTCGATGAGATGACACAACAGAATATTGTACATGCGGGTGTAGTTCAATGGTAGAACACCAGCCTTCCAAGCTGGATACGTGGGTTCGATTCCCATCACCCGCTTTTTTGTTATACAGTTCACTCATCATATGTATCCAGGGAATGATCATGCTGGCATGAGGAATTACCTGGATGCATAATGATGAAGGGAGCGCCTTTTTATGAGCAAAGGTAGTAGCGTAGTTACGGGGAAGCCCGAATGAGCGCTTTGCGAATGGTGCGAGTGAACTGTATTTTTGTTTTATGGGGAAAAATCAACATGAGCGACGGACAGAAAATATCAGTGGATGTGGCATTGGCACAGAGCTTAAACAACAGTGTCCCAGAACTGATGAAAGGAATCCAGAAGCTGAGTGATGCGTACCATGGTGATGTGGAAGAATTGTTTTAGTTGCAAAAGTGTTCCGTATGAAATTTATTTAAATAATCGCAGACTTCTGTCAGCCCATCATCGGTGAATGGGTAGCTGGCAGAGGTTTTCTGCTCATCCGGTGTGGTGTCAAAATTATACGGTCCCGGCCACACGGTTACCCGTAGCACAGTGTCTCCTTCTTCCGGTGCATATTTTTCAATGCGGTAATGCATGCCTTTGTAGCTGCCGTGGAAGCGTTCTTTTTTATAGAAGTTAATATTAAAAATGTCTGTTCTTGCAATCATGAAAATCTTCCTTTCTATGTCCTGATATTTCTGCAAATATTTATGTAAGTCCTGGGAATGAATCATTGTATGAAATACAATCCGATAAAATATTGCTATGTATATGCAAACATATCTTATAAAATATGCAAACTATCTTTATTTTAGCTTTTGCAGGAAAAATATGCAAGGGCACAGATAAAAGCGGTGCAGATTATCCAGAAATAAGATTTCTGTAAGAAAATCGTAAGTTTTTGGACAGGTTATATTTAAATATCTCCAATATAGATGTGTTTTACTAAAGAGAAAGAACTTTATTTCAGTAAGACACAAAGAAGATGTATGCACAGGGTGGCTTTGTATACACCTGACACAGGGAGATGGATGAGCTATGAAAAAATCGGATGAGTATGATTATGACCTGATTTATTACGATAATAAAAGGCTTGAACAGACAGATGCGTATGGAAACAGACGGAACAGGAGCAGGCAGGATTACGGATATGGGCAGCGGGAGGATAGAAGCAGGAACAGACGGCAAACTTCCCGGACGCGGATGAGTAAAAAGCAGCAAAAGAGACGGCGCAGAGCCAGAAGAAGAAAGCAGTTTCTGGTAATTGTTCTGGTGATTCTTGCAGTTGTAATATGTGGAAAAACCGGAATGATCGACAGGCTCAGAGCGTCTATTGGGGTAATTTCAACATCAGAGCTTCAGTCGGAAGGCTACCCGGACAGCTTGATCCATTTGTATGAGAAGAATACAGAGGCAAGAGAATTTGTTCTGGATTATAAAGACCATGTAAATGATGATGCGAGTGATGAAAGCATAGATATTTCCGGGGATGTGACAGACGGAAAGATACCGCTTTTTATTCAGTGGGATGAACGTTGGGGATATAAAACCTATGGCGATGATTTTCTGGCAGTGACGGGCTGCGGACCGACCGCACTTTCTATGGTCTGCGTTGGCTTGACCGGAAATCTGAATATGAATCCTTACGCAGTAGCAAAAATGGCACAGGCGGATGGCTACTATGTTAATGGCAGCGGTTCCTCCTGGGATATGATGACAGGACTTGCCGGTGACCTTGGTCTGTCTGCAAATGAACTGGGACTGGATGCAGATACGATTCGCAGTAAGTTGAGGGGCGGTCATCCGATCATCTGCATTATGGGACCGGGCGATTTTACCACAACCGGACATTTTATTGTGCTGACTGGGGTGAAATCTAATGGAGATGTCATAGTAAATGATCCGAACAGTCGGAAAAACAGTGATAAAAGCTGGAATCTGGAAGAAATTATGTCACAGATGAAAAATTTGTGGGTATACAGCAAGGCATAATAAGATCAGGGATGATTTCTATTTCAATGTGAAAAGTGATGGGTAAGAAACGTAACCAGATTGTAAATATCGGTCTTGACTTTTGGTAGAATATATTTATTTGAACGCAGAATAAGCATTCCCCCGCTTCAAGTGCGTAGAGCACTAAGCGGT
>URDN01000024.1 GCA_900546495.1 uncultured Lachnospiraceae bacterium | reverse complement strand
ACAAACTGAAAAACGGTGAAATCAGCAAGGAAGAATATGATGAATGGAGATATAAATACCCGGAACTGGATACTTACCAGAAGCGTGCCAAGGTACCATCTCAGGAACTGAGTGATTACCTCGTAAAAGAATTGACTAAAAAAGAAAAATAAGAGAAAAGAAAAAACCTTACCGATATTCAGTTTTTTACTTCTGAAAATCAGTAAGGTTTCTTTATATACGTTATGAAATAAAATTTTTATCTTTTGAATAATCGCAAAATGTTGCCATTTTGTTGCCGGTCACTAAACAAATCTGTTTGTAACCCGCATAAATACTGTGTTTTTATGATTGCGTGGATTACTCAAACTCTATCGTTCCAGGTGGTTTACTCGTCAAATCATAGAATACACGATTTACACCCTTCACCTCATTAATAATCCTGCTCATTACCTTATTCAAAACCTCATAAGGAATCTCTGCAGCTTCTGCCGTCATAAAGTCAATCGTCTTTACGGCACGAAGTGCAACAGCATAATCATAAGTTCTCTCATCACCCATAACACCAACAGAGCGCATATTGGTCAGTGCTGCAAAGTACTGGTTGATATCCTGATCCAGCCCAGCTTTTGCAATCTCTTCTCTGTAAATTGCATCTGCATCCTGAACGATACGAACCTTCTCTTCGGTAACTTCACCGATGATACGGATACCAAGTCCCGGTCCCGGAAACGGCTGACGGAATACCAGTCTCTCCGGAATTCCAAGCTCTAATCCGGCTTTACGAACCTCGTCTTTGAACAGGTCACGTAACGGCTCGATGATTTCTTTGAAATCTACATACTCAGGAAGTCCACCTACGTTGTGGTGAGATTTGATAACTGCAGACTCACCGCCCAGACCACTCTCTACAACGTCCGGATAAATGGTTCCCTGTGCCAGAAAATCAACGGCACCGATTTTTTTTGCTTCCTCTTCAAAAATACGGATGAACTCTTCACCTATAATTTTACGTTTTGCTTCCGGCTCTGTTACTCCGGCAAGTTTATCATAATATCTCTGCTGTGCATTAACACGGATGAAGTTCAGATCAAACTGTCCTTCCGGTCCGAATACAGCTTCTACCTCATCGCCTTCATCTTTACGAAGCAAACCGTGATCTACGAATACACAGGTCAGCTGTTTTCCGATTGCTCTGGAGAGGAGTCCTGCTGCAACAGAAGAATCTACACCACCGGATAATGCAAGGAGTACACGTCCATCGCCTACTTTTGCACGGATATCTTTGATCGTGTTTTCTACAAATGCATCCATCTTCCAGTCACCGGCGCATCCACATACTTCATATACAAAGTTAGAAAGCATTGTCTTCCCTTCTACTGTATGAAGTACTTCCGGATGGAACTGAATTGCATACAGTTTTTTCTCCTCACATTCTGCTGCTGCCACTGGACAGTCTGCCGTGTGAGCAGTAATCGTAAAGCCCGGAGCTGTTTTTGAAATATAATCAAAATGACTCATCCAGCAGATAGTAGATGGGGATACGTTATGGAATAATTTGGAACTATTCTCCACAAATACCTCTGTTTTACCATACTCACGCACCTCGGCACGCTCTACTTTTCCACCTAAAATATGTTGCATCAGCTGTGCACCATAGCAAAGACCAAGTACCGGGATTCCAAGTTCAAACAGCTCTTTGGTATAAGTCGGTGAATCCGCTTCGTAGCAGCTGTTCGGTCCTCCGGTCAGAATGATTCCCTTTGGATTCATAGCTTTGATCTTTTCGATATCAGTCTTATAGGAATAAATCTCGCAGTACACGTTGCACTCACGGACACGTCGTGCCACAAGCTGGTTATACTGACCGCCGAAATCAATCACTATGACAGTTTCTCTGTTCATTGGATCGTTTCCTCCTTCGCAATAAATTATTTACATGTGATATTGATATTCATCATGGCTGATCTTACTTTTTACATATGATTTTATATTATATATAAAAAAATTTTTGCCATACATCGACAAAATGCTTCGCCATTTCATTTTATTATATATTACTCTCACACCACTTTACAAGAGGGAAAACGAAAAAATACATTCTCCACAAAAAGCTCTCTATATAAGCCATATAATAATAATTGTTTCACCTATCACATAATATCTTTACCCTTAAAATTCACATTTCTATATTTCAGACTTAATGACATATTCATATCCTCTCCGATGAATCAAAAAAAACATTGCAAGCTCTTTTTTTCATAGTATAATAATAGATAGTAAAAACTAATTTTACAGTCAAACTGCATTTTTCATAACAGAATCAATGCATCATTTTTTATTACAGGAGGATGATACTACTATGGAAACTTTAAAAACTATGACTTGTCGTAAATCAGTCAGAAGCTACAAAAACACATTATCAGATGCAGATTTACAAAAAATCCTGCTGGCTGCACAGGCTTCCCCGATTGGAATGGGAAAATATGATACCATGCATATGACAGTTGTCCGCAATGCTGAATTATTACAGGAATTAGACCGCAATGCTGCTGAATTCTTTGGCGATTCTTCCAAAACACCTCTTTACGGTGCACCTTGCCTTGTAGTGATTTCTACACCGATTGAAAATCCGGCAATGGGAAATGTACAGTATTCCAACGCTGCTATGATGGCAGAGCATATGTGCCTGATGGCTACTGACCTCGGAATCGGAAGCTGCAACATTTGGGGTGCGATCAGAGCTTTAAATGAAAAACCCGAACTTATTGCAAAACTTGGTCTTCCTGCAGGACATGTTCCTTGCTGTGCTGTAACACTTGGCGATACCGATGATACTTTCGCTGAGCATGAGATTCCAGCTGACCGTATTGCTGTATCTTATATTGACTAGTCAATATATAAATTGTATCGTTAGGTTACTATTATAATAGTTATAATAGCAGAAACTATAACATAACAACACACTAAATCATAACAATAAAAAAATTGGACAGATATCAGGCATTTTCATAAATCCCTTTATCTGTCCTTTTTTACATCTTCTTATCAGCACCTCTCAGTAATCACAATGCTTTACACTAACCTATTTTTTCTCTTTCACAGCTTCACCCACTGCATCACCAATAATCGCACCGATTTGTACAAAATCATATTCCGCCTCACTCCATTCACCAATAATCACACCAATTTACACTAGCTTATATTCCGCACTTTCGCATTTTCGACCGCTGCATCTACATAATAATCGCACTGGTTTACACCAACTTATATTCTTTCAAACGCTTTCTTCGCACCTTATAATCCGGACAATATTTTTCTACCTCCCCCCAAAAATCTACGGAATGATTCATATGTCTTCTGTGCGCCAACTCATGAATTACTACATAATCCAACAATTCTTCCGGCAAATAATATAGCTGATAGTTATAATTCAAATTGCCCTTGGAACTACAGCTTCCCCAACGGGTTTTCTGATTTCGGATTGTAATTCGTCCGACTGTTACACCCATGATCTTGCTGTAATGTGCTACCCGTGAACCAATTTTCTCCTTAATCTGATCCAGCTCTCTGCTTGAGAGTTGTTCCATCGGAACTGCACCTGTTTTTTCCCGCTGTTTTATATGTGACTGCATCTGTTCTGTTTTTTGCCAGATCCACGTCTGCTCCCGTGTCAGAAAATCCTGCAGCGCACGTGCAGATAAACGATTGGGAATCCGCAGAAGTACCGTCCCATCTTCCCGCATCTGTAAGCCAATACTTTTTCTCGTTGACCGGATCACATGAAGTGTTAACGTACGATCATCTTTCTGTAATTCTATGCTTGTCTGATTGTTCATAGTATCCTTGTATATCCTCGTTTCTCTATATCTTCCAAATTGTTTTTACATGTTTCCTCTGTTATAAATAATTCTATACATATCACTGTTTTCGTAATTTTACTTTTTGATAGATGCTGATTCCGTCCGCCTGTTCTCTTATTATTTTTTCAACACCACGTATTACATCATTATTTATACTATCGAATCAACCGTTCAATTTCCTGTTTCATTTCATCCACTACATCATCCGGCGAAATAATTTTTACCCCTTCTCCAAGAGAAAATACCCATCCAAGGAACTGCCTGCTGACATGCACGTTCACACTAACTGTAAAATAATTTTCATCCTCCCACAACAAGCCCCACGGACTGATGTGATACCACGCACCATTGTGCCGCAATTCTGTCTCCTTTTTCACATTCCATTGATAATATTGAAATCGGATTTTTTTATTTTCTGAAATAGCATTATGGATCGCATCTACGTTATAGTAAATACTTTCGTTCATCGCTTTTATTCTGCCAGACACATAGACCTGACGCTGCAACTTTATTGCCTCGTACTTGCTGACCAGTTTTTCAAGTTTTTCAAGTCGAACGCACGTGAGACTTGGTGCGTGATTCTGGTCAGCGCAAGCTGACATCTTCTTTTCAGAATCACTGCACATCCTCGCGGAGCATTTATCTCAGTCGGAGATTGAACTCCCACTGAGAAATACTTGTTACTACTCACCACTTGCAGAAGTGGGAGTCTCAACTCAGACTGAGATGAATCAGTGCATTCGTTTTTCGTTCTGTAATAAATTTTGATGACTGGATTGCATCCACCAGAAGCTTCAACTCCGGCAATTCAAAGGGACGGCTAACCACATGGTAATGATAGCCCTTTCCAACAGGCTCGCCTTCTACTTCAATCCCCAGTTTTTCCAGATCACGTAGATCGTTATAAATGCTTTTTCTGTCAGTTGTAACCTCATACGTTGCTAATGCTTTCATGATTTCAGGCATGGTGATGTAATGTTCATCATCTGTTTTTTCTAACATGATCTGAGCTAGCCGATATAACTTAAATTTCTGATTCGTTCCTTTTGGCATTTCTGTACGTCCCCTTTATATTTTCTACCGTTCGTCAATTCAAGTTGATAATTCTAGTATAACACAATACAGAAAAAGGCAGAAACTATTCCTGCCTTTTCACCTTCTAGATATGATGTTGATGCAAATATTTTTCTCTGGTCGCCATTCCCCCACGAATGTGCCGTTCTGATTTGTTGACATCCAGCACAACTCTCGTCTTTACTGCCAGTGCCGGACTGATCTGTTTTAGTCTCTCTGTAATGTCCTTGTGAACTGTCGACTTACTGATACCATACTTCTTTGCTGCCTGACGAACCGTTGCCTTGTTGTCTATGATATAACGCGCAATTTCCATTACCCGTTCCTCGATATAACCTTTCACTCAAATCCCCGCATAGTTTGCTTTTTTTACAATCTATGCGGGGAGATTTTGATGTATGTCTACATTGAAAATTTCTTACATCATACATCTTCAATACTTTCCATCCAGATACACAACACTAAGTTTTACCTGCGTCCGCTCGTTTCTTTTTTCTCCTGTGATCACATACCACAGCGCCTTTTCAGCTGTTGTGATCCAACCATGTTTCGGTACAATCTCAAAGTGCCACGTATCATTTGGCACACTGCACTCTACGTCCAGCGCATCCGTGAAATCATTTTCTTCACCCTGCATAATCGTAACTTTTTCCTCATTCTGATCATATTTCCAGATCCTGAAATGATAGGATTCCTCCTCAAGACTCTCGACATTCAGCTCTTCCACAAAATTTTTCCAGTTCATGACCAGTATGGAAAATCCTCAGAATACTTCCTGATCATTTTCGTCCTTTACATAGATCGGATCAAATAGCAGCGCTCCTGTTCCACCCTGCTTTAACTCAAACGGACCTGCAATGGTATATTCTCCGCTTTCTTTTGCAAGTGTAGCTTCCCGTTTTCGCTCCGGAAGCTACAGCATATCCATTCCAAGCGCTTTTTGATTGCCCTCCAACAGATAAATCATGGTAACCACACCGGCAGGTGCCAGCTCATACGCCTCTATTACTTTTTTATTTTCCTTCATCAGATACGACAGATCTGTAAATTCATCCTCGCTGATCTCATAACCGGATGAAATAATGTTTTTGAAAAATTCTGAGTTTTCCAGATAGCGGCTCAGTTGTGACTCGATCCGTCGGATCATGGATTCTGCCGTATAGGAAGCTTTCAATTTTTCTCTGTTTTCCTGCGAACGCTGAATCAAATGTGCGCAACCGATGGCGATCACAAATACAGCAACGAAAAATATTCCTGTTCTTATCTTTAGTTTCTTTAATTTCTGTTGTTCTGACATCATACTTCCCCTTGCAGTTCAAAAATCGCAATCCGCTCCCGTGGATCATTTCCCGGGAACAGATCTCTGCAGTCAATTTCATCCACAAACATCAGCTCATTCACTGTCATCATATAAGAAATGTATTCGTCCGTCGGATAATAGAAAAACAACTGTATGTTACGCGGTTTTGCATAATAGGAATCCAGAATACGTCCCATTACCCGTTTTAAAAGTTCCAACGAAAACGGATTAAAAAAGTAACACCGATCAACGTTTTCCGGTACTTCAAATGTTTCTGCATTCGCCTGCACAAAATCCACACGACCGGAAGCTGCCGAATCCGCTTTATTTTCCAGTGCACGTTCAAACACTCTCTCATCGTATTCTACACCGATGGAATGACATCTGGTCTGATACGACAAAAAGAAATCCACGCGACCTTTGCCGCATCCATAATCGATCACCGTATTTCCTTTGCGGATGTAACCGGCATTTGCCAGACGTTCCAACACACAATATGGTGTCGGTTCATAAGGAAATCTATGCTGGTCGGAATGGGAATCATCCCGCCCCATGGTTCGAATATGCAAAAGTTTATCCCATCTTGTTTCGTTTTTATCTTCTCTCATTATCCATCCTCAATTACTTTATTGCATTTGCCGTTTTATTTTACCTCTTTTCTTCTACATTTTTAAGACCTTTTCATAAAAAATTTGTTCATATGTTCAAAAATGAAAAATTTTGTCATTTTTTACATTCAACACTTTTCTTTCCCATTCAAACGTTGTTTTTCCGGACATAAAAATACCTCTAAAGCAACAGATTTTTATATTTAATCTGTTTACGTTAGAGGTATCATATCAGTATTTTGAAATGCATTTTTGCTTGCTAATATTTTATTATTCTACTAAGACCATTCATCTTTACAATTATTCACTAATATACTCTTCGTGGCATTACTACCATTGCGATAATATATGCAAGAATTCCGCTACCACCACAAAGTGTAACTACAACCCAGATCAAACGAATGATTGTCGGATCAATATTCAGGCATTCACCAATTCCACCACAAATACCACAAAGCATTCGGTTGGAATCGCTTTTGTACAATGTCTTGTTTTTTCCTTTTAATAATGCAATCACCGCAACAATCACTACGATCCAAACAATTAATCCTGTAACTCCAAATATACTTGCTAACATAATTTTTTCCCTCTTTCTTTATCTCTGTTCATTTACCAATACTGTTTATTACTAACTGCGCATTAACGACACGCCCTTTATTCGTTTACTTCCACATCTATGGCTTGTAACTGATCCATTACCCGTTCCACCTGATGAATTGCTTCCTGTTTTTCTTTTTCTAAATCATATGTCATAATCGGTACTCCCTTCGTTATCTGACCTGTTTGTGAAAAATTGAATCTCGCTGCTAATATAATTTTGTTACTCATCACCTATACCGCTGAGCTTCCTCTCTCGTCTGTTCAAGAATGCTCCGGCATTCTTGTTGCGAAGTGCGCGTCATGCAATTGCATGACATACTTCAACTGCGCACCTCTGTAATCCTGCCGGAGGCTATATCAGATAGGGGATTGGCTCCCACCACTGATACTAGCTTGTTTCTCACCACCTATAGAAGTGGGAGTCATCTCCCATCTGATATAACTTTAATCTTCTAACCTTATATATACTTTATATTTGCTTATCTTCTTGCTACCAATGAAACCAATCCCAATACGATTAAAATCGGGAATGCAATGTAGAACAATCCGCCTGCTACCAAAGCAATTAAAATAATTGGCAAAAATACAACGGTGAGTACAATTTTTGAAATTCCCCATGCTGCTCTGATTCCAAAAACAAGCAGTTTTCCAAATAAGAATAACATACAGATTCCAAATAATAACGTTAACATAATTCCTCTTTCTATCAGGTTCATGCCCGATGCATAAATTAAAAATTGTATTTCAAGATTTTACTTTTTATAATCTTGCTACCTTTTGATATTACAAGTATAATATTTTCTGATGTATTCGTACATATCAATTTCAGGGAAATAAATACTTCTATTTCTCCATTTTAGAGAATTACTCTTAAATGAAAGCTGCTATTTGTCAAAATACTTTCTTAAGAATCCCTGCCAAATATTCCATATCCTATTTCATTGTCAGGAATTATTTGCCAGATAGTATACAATTATATTTTATAAAAGGACAAAAACATATTATGGGAAAACAATCAAAACGTGAAAATAAAACTATTTACCAGTTATGCCGCGAAGAATGCGGACTTACCAGAGATGGTGCCAGTGAATTAATGGACGGTGTTTCTGCCTCCCGCATTGAAAAATTTGAATATGAACTTCAGGAACCAACACCGTACGATATTCTGCAAATGGCAGACTGCTACAAACGCCCGGATTTGTGCAACTACTATTGTTCACACAAATGCGCTATCGGTGACCGTTATGTTCCGGAAGTTGAGTCATCGGAATTATCCAGCATCATTCTGGAAACTATTGCTTCTCTGAACGATATTCAACCGCTGACAGACCGCCTGATTCAGATTACACGGGATGGCAAGATCACCGATGATGAGATCAAAGATTTTGCATTGATCAGTAAAAAATTAAATGATATTTCTCTGGCAGTAGATGCCTTAAATCTCTGGGTAGACAAAACCACCAGCGAAAATAATATCAATATCAAACTGCTCAATGAGGAAATGCAAAAGTTAAATCAGTGATCTGCCGGAATCCACTTACGGTAAGCATCCGGTGTCATCCCTTGATGTTTACGAAACACGCTTCCAAAATAGCTGGGACTTTCAAAACCACATTTTTTTGAAATCTCAGCTATTGTTTTGTCCGGAAAACGATTCAACAATACGCAGGCATTCATAATCCGAATATCACACAGCACCTGCATGATGGTCTTGTTCATCCGCTTTTTAAAGTAGGAACACATATACTCTTTGCTCAGACCTGTCAGTTCACTCAATTCTTCCAGTGTAATTCCACGATAAAATTCCCGTTGCAGATATGTAATGATTTTTTCAATGATTTCATCTGACACTGCTGTCTTTCCAACATCGATCCAGTCCATGGATTCAAACACTTCCAACAGACATGCATAACACATTTTTGACAATTCCTTCGGATTCTGTTCTCCATGTTCTTCCAAGTAACGGTAAAGTTTCTTCAACTCTCTTAAAAATTTATTTTCTGTCGAAAGTAAAAACGCACCTGATCTGTTTAATTTATAAGTTTCCAGCAAAGATGCACAGATTGCTCCCTCAAATCCCATATAATTCAGTTCCCACTTTTTGGTAATCCCATAATAGCTATTTGGTTCATTTGCTTTCAGGAAAAATCCACTTCCTGCATCAATTCGATAACTCTGATCGCTGATGGTCAATTCTCCACTTCCTGATGTGCAGTAAAAAATCTGATGTACAGGCAATCCATGTGGACGTACAATTGGCATTTGCTGTTGTGCCAGTCCTATCGTGCTGACAGATAATGGATATTCCTCTTTCCAGTTTGCATTTTCCACAATTTTTAATATCTGTTTCATCTTCCTTTTCCCTTCCCCACTTCAAAAATGTACCTTGTATTTTTGTTACCATATAACACCTAACATATTCTTTTGCCTCTTTTTTCAAACCTGCTCATTATTTACCAATGATACAATCACATTAATTCTTATCATTTACCAAACATTAATTTTCTTATATAAATATCATTATATTATTATATACACAAAACTGCAAACCCTTTATACTGGATAACAGAAATGAGGTTTTAGTTCTATGAAAAATATCTACAAAAAAATAGGAGCTTATCTGATCCTGACAATCGCGTCCATATGCTTTTTAGTGCCTTTCTACCTGATGCTATGCAAGGCAAGCGGTGGAAATATTGCACTTTCAAAAGGTCCTGTCATCCCAGGAACAGAATTGTGGAAAAACATATCCTATATTTTATTTCAGACAGAATTTCTGAAATCCATGTGGTTTACCCTGCGATATACCATCGTACAAACTTTACTAACACTATTAGTCTGTGGTCTGGCAGGATTTGCAGTTGAAATTTATCACGACAAATACAAAGACATTTTATTTAAAGTCGTTTTATTCGCTATGATGATTTCTATTACACCATTGATGGTTCCACTGTTCAAAATGTATACGAAATGGGGTATCATCGACACCATGTGGGGCGTTATGGCACCATTTCTTGCTTCTCCGCTGATCATCATGATCTTCCGTCAGAATTCCAGAGGATTTCCTTATGAGCTGATAGAAGCAGCCAGACTGGATGGTGTCTCTGAACTTGGCATTTTCTTTCGAATTTACTTACCATGTATGAAAAGTACATTTTCCTGTGGCACGATTATCGCATTCTTAAATGCATGGAATTCCTATCAGTGGCCACACCTTGTCATGTACAACGATCAGAAAATACCTATGACAGTATATCTTACGCTTGGTATGAAAGGCGACAACATGACGCTTGTTCTTCTGAGCATGGTTCCTTCTTTAGTCATATTTTTCATTTTCCAGAAATTCTTTGTAGAAGGAATGAATGGTGCATTGAAATAAAATGCGATACATAAAAAACTCCTCTGATTACATTTATGACGAATCATTCATCTGTCATAAATATACTCAAAGGAGTTTTTTTATATCTGATTAACTATTACAACTCACACATATCTTCTACCCTTACTACATTCAAGAAAGTCTTCATGCAAAACCTGATTTAACTGCATATGGTAAAGATACTGCAACGCTTAGATATCTTCTCTACCAAATTTCTTCCGTAAAACAAGTAACCATCCGAGCATAATCACCACACAAACCGGAAGCGCAATCCATGAAATACCAAGCATTCCCGCTGCATTCAACACACCGATCAGTGCATAACCGATGCAGCACACAACCGCTACCGTCAGCGCATACGGAATCTGTGTCGTGACATGGTTCACATGATGACAATGTCCTCCTGCGGAAGCCATGATGGTTGTATCAGAAATCGGAGAACAGTGATCTCCACAAACGGCACCCGCCAAACAAGCCGCGATAGAAATAATCATCATTGTTCCGGACGGGAATACACCAATAACGATCGGAATCAGGATTCCAAACGTTCCCCATGATGTTCCTGTGGCAAAAGCCAGACCTGCTGCCACTGCAAAAATAATAATCGGCAAAAATCCTTGCAGAGACTGCGCGGATCCTGCTACCAGATCAGCAACAAAAATATTTGCGCCAAGCAGGTTTGTCATACCGGATAAAGTCCATGCCATCGCAAGGATCAGGATTGGTGCGATCATTGCCTTAAAGCCTTCCGGCACGCATTCTGCAAATTCATGGAACGTGATAACATCACGAAGCATGTAATACACAAAGGTAAATAATAACGCGATAAATCCACCGATTACCAATCCAACGGAAGCATCAGAACCGGAAAATGCTGTAATAAAATTCTCTCCGTCAAAAAATCCACCGGTATAAACCATACCCATAATGCAGGCCGCAATCAGCACAACAACCGGAAGAACCAGGTCAAGCACGATACCTTTGCTGCTCTCTGTCTCTTCATCACTCTCATCATACGGACGCTCCGGTGTAGTGAACAGATCACCTTTGATCGCATTCAACTCATGAGTACGCATTGGTCCAAAATCTACCCGGAATACGACCATTCCAACAATCATAACCAGTGTCAGAATCGCATACAGGTTATATGGAATTGTCTGTAAAAATACGGCAAAACCGTTGATTCCGGAATCTTCCGGAACAGAAGATGTAACCGCTGCCGCCCAGGAACTGATCGGTGCGATAATACAAACCGGTGCCGCTGTCGCGTCAATAATATAGGACAGTTTTGCTCTGGATACTTTGTGGGTATCTGTAACCGGACGCATAACGCTTCCGACTGTCAGGCAGTTAAAATAATCATCGACAAAAATCAGGATTCCAAGTACCATTGTGGCAAGCTGTGCCCCGATTCTTGTTTTAATTCGTTTGGATGCCCATTTACCAAATGCTGCGGAACCGCCGGCTTTGTTCATCAGCGCAACTAACATACCAAGCATAACAAGGAAGATCAGAATACCGATATTCCAACTGTTGGCAAGTTTAAATACCATACCGCCGCTCTCATTGAAAAACATGGTATTCATCATCAGTTCCAGATTGCCGTTGCTGTACAGCAGTGCTCCGACAATAATTCCGGTAAACAGTGATGAATATACTTCTTTTGTGATTAACGCCAGCGCAATAGCCACAACCGGTGGCAGTAACGCAAATACTGTCGCATAAGCAGCGCAGGCATAGTTATCAGGATCTGCAACTTTTCCCGGTGTCACTACGGATACTCCGATCAGTACCGCAACGATCACAAGAAAACAGATCATAACAATAAGTTTCTTCTTTCGCATGTTACTCTCCCTTCATAACATCAATATTTTAGAGTGTTTCTTCTATACTACAAACTGGTATGAGTATTCCCCATACCAGTTTATAAGATTATCATTTTTTACTCTGTTCTGTCAATAAAAACAGCTTTACTTCTGCTTCCTGTTTTGCAGTCACAACCATATAACACTCTGGTTGAAAGGCAATCTGCTTTTGCCAGACACTTTCCTCTCCGGTCAATGTGCCATCCGGCTTCACCACCGAATAATAATCCATACCCTTTACAAGCCCAATCCCTGTATATTTCACATAGCTTTCCTTGTATGCCCACAACCGGCAAAAATTCTCATATCCATGCTGTTCCATCCATGCTACTTCCATCGGATGAAAAAATCGTTTTGCCAGACGTTCTGCCTTGCAGTCATGTTCTTCCTGAATGTCCAGACCAACTTCCTGCGGCGCAATCGCGCAGCTCCACCATTCCCCGCTGTGGGAAATAGAAAAGCAGATATCCGATACGTTTTTTAGAAACGGCTTTTTATTTTGTTCCTGACAAATCTGTAACGTTTCCGGCAATTTTATCTGATGTGCCTTGGCGTAAATGCGAATCACACGTTCTAATAACTCATGTGAATCTTTGCTTTTTTCATCCCATTTCTGATAATAGATCTGAATCTCCATCACTTCTTAATTTTAATACCTATTCAGCCTGATATTTGTCATACAGTCTCTGGAATGCCGGTATACTGCGTTTTGCAACCTCTGCAGGAACACAGTAGGACACACGAACCCAACCCGGACCGTAGAATGCAGTTCCCGGTGCCATCAGGATTTTTTCTTCTTTCGCGCGCTCACAGAATTTTGTATCATCCTCCTCCAGTGCTTTTACAAACAGGTAAAAAGCACCGTCCGGATGAATACAGGTGTAACCGATCTCTGTCAGTGCGTTGTACAGAATGTCTCTGGTCTCCTGATAAATGCTGATATCCACAGAAGCATCCACACATTTCAGCAGCATTTTCTGCTGAAGAGACGGTGCATTTACATAACCAAGGTAACGCATGGAAGCGGTCATACCTGCGATCAGATCTTCGTAATCCTGTACGCAAGGCTCCATGGCAATATAGCCGATACGCTCGCCCGGGATAGACAATGCTTTACTGTAAGAGTATACAACAATCGTATTTTCATAATAATGTGTCAGATACGGTACTTCTATATCGTAAGCCAGTTTACGGTATGGCTCATCGGAAACCAGATAGATCGGATGACCGTACTCTTCCTGTTTCTTCTTTAAAATGTCAGTAACCATGCGGATGGATTCTTCTGTATATACCGCACCGGTCGGATTGTTCGGTGTGTTGATCAGAACAAATCTTGTTCTTGGTGACAGTGCTGCCTCAAAAGTCTTCGGATCCGGCTGTAAGGTTTCCATGTTGCAAAGAGCCGGAACCAGTTTGCCGTACATTGTCTCCACATAGCTCTTATACTCCCAGAAATAAGGGGCAAATGTTACGACCTCGTCACCGTCATCCAGCAATGTATTTGCAATAACTACGATAGCTGCTGCCGCACCACTTGTCATGATAATGCCCTGCTCTGTATAGTTGCAGTCGTATTTTCCGTTCAGATAATTTGCAATATGACTGCGGACTTCCGGATGTCCCACGTTTGCAGGATAGCCATGCAGTGCCAGCGGTTTTTCTGTATCGATAATCTCTTTTAATGCCTCATTCACTGCTGCAGGTGGCTCCACACTCGGATTTCCGATAGTAAAGTTAAAAATATTTTCTGCACCGTAAATTGCTGCCAATTTTTTTCCTTCCTCAAAAATATCACGGATGCAAATAGATGAATCCAATGATTCTCTTAAACGTTTTGAAATCATTATATATTTCCTCCAAATCCCCTATATCTTTTTCACGTCACTACTTTAAATCGTCACATTCTTCTGATATACTATCACATTTCAGAAAAAATGAAAAGATAAACTTGCGTTCTCCAAAACTTTACATTGTTCCTCATTTTTGCTATACTTTCCCAGTAAGAACAGGCACACACCGCAAGTATCCCATGGAATACCTATTTTGTACAGGAGAACAAACATGATAAATCAGGAAAACAACAAGTATGATTCTCTGAATCAGCCAGCGGAAAACAAACAGCAGCTTGCATACCAGCAGATCAAACAGGATATCCTGAATAATACTTATCCGGCAGGAACTGTCATGGTAGAACGCAAGCTTTGTGAAATCTATAATGTCAGCCGTTCTCCCATCCGCAATGCCCTGCAGCAGCTGACGCATGAAGGTCTGCTCTCTTTCGTTCCGGGAAAAGGAACGGTTGTGGCATCCTTTTCCACGGAGGATATTCTGGAAGTTTACGATCTGATCGAACTTCTTCAGGATTATGCTATCAAGGCATGTATCAATAAGCAGAATGCTCTGGTGGTAAATGCACTGGAAATGGCACTCAACAATATGAAAACAGCGTTGGAAGAAGATAATATTTTCCACTTTACCCGCTGGGATCAGAAATTCCATCAATTACTGATCAGCTATTCCGGAAACAAACGTCTGGAAACGGTATATGATCAGTTAGACTGTCAGCAGATGCTGTTTATTTCCACTATATTGGATGACCGTGATCTGGCAGCACGCTCCTTGCAGGAGCACACACAGATTCTGGACGCGATCCGCAATCAGGATTCCGATCTGGTACACCAGACACTGCACCAGCATTATCAGCATATCAAACAGTATTATATTAACAAACTGCTGAGCCGTATTCACATTTAGACAAATGAGGAATTTGTCGTTTCAACTGTGAATATCCGTTTGATCAAACATTGTTTTGCTAAAAATGAGCAGACGTTTTTGTCTGCCTGAAAATACAGGAGGTACTACATTATGGAAATGCAGACATTACAAAAAGACATGATTGCCGCTATGAAGGCAAAAAACAAAGTTCGTAAGGATGCGATCTCATCCTTAGTATCCGCAGTCAAAAAAGCAGCCATTGATGAAGGATGCCGTGATGACATCAAACCGGAGCTAGTTGACCGCGTGATCTTAAAAGAGTTAAAAAGTGTAAAAGAACAGGTAGATACCTGCCCGGCAGACCGTACCGATCTGAAAGAAGAATATCAGGCACGTTATGACATTATCAGTGAATATGCTCCGAAGCTGCTTTCCGCAGAAGAAGTAAAAGCAATTCTGACAGAGCGTTTTGCCGATGTACTGGCAACCAAAAACAAAGGTCAGATCATGAAAGCTGTTATGGCAGAACTGAAAGGCAAAGCCGACGGAAAAGTCATTAACCAGGTTGTTGCTGAACTTTGCAAATAATACAATATTCATTCCCGATCACATAGCTTACTGCTGATCGGGAATTTTTTTACTCAAAATCAATCTGTTGCTCATCGTTTATACAGTTCAAGTCGAACGCACGTGAGACTTGGTGCGTGATTCTGGTCAGCGAAAGCTGACATATTCTTCTCAGAATCACTGCACTCTACACTTCGTTTCGGTCGGCGCAAAACCATTGTCTCCCAGACAATGTGCGCCCTCGCGGAGCGTTTATCTCCTATCTTATATGCGAACACTGTTTCTGACAAACAACATTATCAACTGTGCTTCTTTTTTGCACAAAAAATCCTCCGAGCGTAAAGTTCAGAGGATTTTAATATCTGTTCTTTGATTAGAAAATTCTACGAACTGCAACGATGGATTTTCCATAGTTTACAGGTCCGATCTTGATACCTGTAGATGGTGAACTTGCATGAACGATCTGACCGCCGCCAATGTAAATTGCAACATGACCACTGTAACATACGATATCACCTGGCTGCATATCGGATGTGGATACTGCACGACCTACACCTGTCAACGCACCGGAGCTATGCGGAAGTGATACTCCAAAGTGTGCATATACACTCTTAACAAATCCGGAACAATCAGCTCCGTTTGTTAAACTCTCACCGCCCCATACGTACGGATTACCAACGAACTGACAACCATAGCTTGCTACCGCAGATCCTGTACCTGATCCTGAGCTGCTGCTATCGGAAGAAGAACTTCCGGAATCAGAGTTGCCAGAATCAGAATCGGACTTCTTAGATTCTGACTTAGAAGATGAGCCGGAACTGCTATTACTTGCTACATTAGAAACACCTGCAGTAGATGCTTTTACAGTCTGTGTCTCTGCCAGTTTCTGTGCGATAATCGCATTCTGCTCTGCAACCGTCTGTTTGTACTGCGCTGCAAGACTCTGTGCCTGTGCAAGCTGATTTTCAAAATCAGACATCTGGCTGCTCTTCTGAGCTTTCATCTCTTCCAGATTCTTCTGCTGTTCCTGATATGTAGCCTGGTTTTCCTCCAGATCTTTCTTCTCTTCTTCTACCTGAGTTACAAGATTTGCAACTTCTGTCTTTGTATTCTGATATTCTACCAGAAGGTTACGATCATAATCATATACCTTGGAGAAATTCTCTACCTTATTTAATACATCTGCAAAGCTCTGTGCACCAACAAATGCATCCAGGAAAGAGCTGTCACCGTTCTCATACATATAACGGATTCTGTTCTTCATAGCATCATACTGCTCAGCTTCTTTCTCTTTTGCTGCTGCCAGATCTGATTCTGCCTGTGCAAGCTCTACTTTCTTCTGATCGATCTGATCAGAGATCAGATCCAGACTTACCAGTACATCTACTAAATCCGAATCTACTTTATCAATCTCTGCCTGCAGACTGGACTGCTGGCTTTCAATATCTGCGATCTGACTGTTTACAGAGTTAAGTTTGTTCTGCGCTTGATTCTTCTGGCTTCTTGCCTGAGAGAGGGATGTTGCTCCTGCGATCTGGGTTCCGGAAATGATCATAACCGCTGCCAGAACTGTTGCTAATAATCTCTTTTTCATATATATAAATACTCCTTTGTAAATCCTTTTTCAGTTACCTCTAGGATTATAACATCTTCATTGCAGGATTTCAACCAAAATAGACGCTTTTTAGAAATATTTCACACTTTTCCGTAATATTTCTGTAACAATTCTATAATTCTGTGCAAACTTCCAAATTTCTTTTAATTTTTATTTCGTCCTCTCACAAACAATAGCCATTCTCACTCATCCGATATCCGGAACTTCTTTTACTACCAAGATTTTCCTTCCATTTATTTCCATTTCCTCATCCAATTCATTCGTTTTGCGTATCGCTGAGACTGTTGTATGATACTTTTTCGCAATCTCCCACAAATCTGAAGAACCAGTCAGGATCAGTCCCACAATACCCGGAAGTTTTTCCTCTGCTTTTGCATCGACCGTTTCCACCTCAATAGCACTGATCAGTTTTTCTTCTTTTAATTTTGTAACCAACGCATCGACATTGATCATTGCCTGCACCTCAATTTCAGATGTGTTTTTCATCAGGAAGGACAAATGTTCCAATGTGGTCTGAATCTCAATCTCGCAGGTTTCATCCAGATTCTGCATCTCCATCTGGCATTGGAACGGAATCAGACTCTCCATTGCGCCTACCGGTGCACTGTCGGAACTTACCATATAAAAGACCTCAATTCGAACTGTGCCCTCGAGCATAAGTCCGCTTGGCGAAATCTCCCAGTGTTCCGTTTCTACCGTTCCAAAACCAGAGCCGATCTGCAGCACTTCTCCCTCTGTATTTTTTATAAGTAACGTATCATTTACCCGGCACTGATTCTCATTTTTCATATGAAGCTGCCGAATTTTCATATTCTTCTGTTTCGGTATAAGCTGTTTTTCCAGCGAATATACATCCACCAATTGATTTTTGCTGATATCCCGATAAAGCCACAATCGAATCGGTATATCTGCCTCTGCCAATATCACACGTTCCTCTCCGTCCGCATCTGCCTGCACACTGCACCGGATTGGGCCGAAATCTGCTATCAGATACGGAATCATATCCGTAGAAGCCTCTGGGATTTCAAGCCGGCACTGATACGGAACACGCATTTCTGCCCACTGCATGCGGTCTTCCTGTGTTCCCAGATAAATGACAAACACCTGCAATTCCCCCTGCACCGTCACTTCCCCGGCAGACACGCGGACATTCATGCCAAAAAGCTGTGCCTGCTGCCAGAGCATCTGGCAGATATTTGGTTTATTGGATGGCAGACGCACTTCTTCCCGCAGGGAGCACAGTTCCTCCCCCCGGTAACACAATTCCAGAAAATCCTTTTTCTGATACAGATGCTCACAGGATTCCTCCTGCTCCATTCCTACCGGAATCTGCAATTCCAACCGCGTGCGGGCACTGCATTGAATTTCCAACAGAGCCTGAATATTCAGTTTTCTGGCATTAACCATTCGCACTGTCAGATCTTCCAGAAACACCTCCGTCTGTGGCATGTCAAACTCTCCGGCATTCTCCAGCATCAATGTCTCCTGAAACGGGTATTCCCCTTCCAGACTGCCGGTCTTCCATTCTCCCTGCCCGGTACGGTACAATATCCGAAACTGCAATACGCCACGCACCATGATATAACCGTTTCCACACTTGCATTCATCCAGACGGACATCTCCATGGCTTAATATCACAGAAAAAAAATCCGGAAGATAATCCGGAAGATGATATGTTTCATCAAATGTTACCTGTGTGATCGCCGGTCCCTTTTTTTCTTCCATATAAAGCGCCTCTGTTTTTAATTCCATATGTTTCCCCTTTCCTATTCAAATACCACATTTTCTTCCAGTCGTTCAGTCTTGACTACGATATACGGATAGCTGACTGCCTTTTCTGCCTCCGCACCATTTTCCGGTCCGATGAGATCTGCCTCAAAATAAATCGCATTTTGTGCCAGATACAGATTTTGAACCTGTATACTGTATCCGCCAGTTTCCTGCATGCCAAAGCCACGCACAATGTACAGACTGTCATCCAGCATGCAAGTCATTTTGAAATCTTCCGTGTAACGTTCGTTAATTTCCTTTTGCAACTCCTCCGGAAGCTCCTGCTCTGTGACAACGGTATAATCCAGATCACGAACTTTTTGCGTTCCGGTCTTTTGTAATCCACAGCCTGTCACTCCCAGAATAAGTACCATCAGACTCACGGTAAAAATACTGCTTATTTGCTTCATAATAACTGCTACTCCCTGTCCCCGCTGTTTCTTTGATCTATTCTATTTTTCAAATCCGAAAAATATGCATAGATTTCTGAAAAACTATCTGCTATACTAGATAAGTCTTTTTAAAAGAAATCATATTTTTATTACATTTGAGAAACTATTTGGAGGAAATATTATGTTAAGAACAATTCTTGCAGTTTTGTTCGCCGTCTGCTATCTGATCATCGGAATCCCGGTGCTTTTTGCAGAATGGCTCATTGGCAAAAAAAATCCACATCTGCGCGACATCAGCAGTTTGCGCATGGTACAGTGGGCATTCCGTGTCATCTGCCGGATCTGCGGAGTAAAACTCACCGTAAAAGGGCAGAAAAATGTCCCGAAAGACACACCGGTACTCTATGTGGCAAACCATAACAGTTATTTTGATATTATGATCACTTATGCGCTCTGTCCGGATCTGACCGGCTACATCGCAAAGGATTCTCTGGAAAAAGTTCCATTGCTGAACATCTGGATGAAACGGCTCTATTGTCTGTTTCTGAACCGTGACGATATGAAAGCCAGCTTAAAAACCATCCTGCAGGCAATCGAATATGTCAAAAAAGGCATTTCCATCTGCATCTTCCCGGAGGGAACCCGCGGAGACAGCGATGAGATGGCACCGTTCAAAGAGGGAAGTATGAAAATTGCAGAAAAAACCGGATGTCCGATCGTTCCGATGGCAATCTCTCATACCAGAGACATCATCAAAGATCATATGCCATTTGTAAAACCAACGCACGTTACCGTAGAATATGGCACCCCGATCTATCCGAAGGAGCTGGCAAAAGAAGAGAAACGTGCTCTTGGCCGTCTTTCTCAGAATATGATTCAGGAAATGCTGGATGCACAGAAAGCATCTGAACAGCAATAAAATAATGCTTTTACACGAAGTATTTTCATTTGCAGAATGATACAAACAATTTTATAGCAAAAAAAAACTGAGAATTAGCAGATTGCTGTTTCTCAGTTTTTTTATCTTTGCTTTATAAAAAATTCTCGATATTTCTTATACTTCACTTGCTAAAATGCAAGTTATTTCTCATCCGATTTCCCTATGCTTCAAACGCTTCTTCCATCGCTTTTACAATCTTTGGAAATTCCATGAAATGAGATGCTTTTACAAGCACTGTATCACCGGCTTTCACAAAATTAATCAATGTCTGTGTCAGTTTTTCACGGTCTGCAAAATACATTACTTTTGTATGCCCACGCTGTGCCCCCTTTGCCAGCTCTTCACTGAGGGTTCCGCAGCAGAACAGAATATCAACACCCGTATTTGCTGCATATCTTCCAACATCGTAATGCAACTCACGCTCATTTTCGCCAAGCTCTCCCATATCTCCAAGAACCGCGATCTTGCGACCGTCTGCCTGTGCCAGTACATCCAGAGAAGCTTTCATAGAAACCGGATTTGCATTGTAGCAGTCATCAATAACAAGCACATCACCCAGTGTGATCAGATTGGTACGTCCTGCAATGGTTTTTGCATGGGCAATCCCCTCACAGATTTCCTCATTGGTCAGTCCCATAATACGTCCGACACATGCCGCTGCGCACGCATTGTATACATTATGTACGCCCGGAATCGGCTCATGGATCTGGCAGATTTCCTCCGGGAAATGCAGATTTGCATTCAGTCCGCGAAGTCCTTTATTTTCAATGGCATCTGCGGTAATCTCATATGGCAGATCTGCCTTTTTAGCAGTACCGTCTTCTACATAATAAAATACTGGTTTTACGCCTTTTACTTCCTGTACGGTGATCAGTTTATCATCGTTTCCGTTCAGCACGATATGTCCGTCCGGCTTCAGGAAATCAAAAATCTCTGATTTTGCACGGAGTACACCGTCGCGGTCGATGAGGTTTTCCAGATGGCACTGACCAATATTTGTCATGACACAGACGTCCGGTTTTGCCACTTTCGCGATCCTGTGCATCTCGCCAAATTCGGAAATTCCCATCTCAACCACTGCCACTTCATGCTCTCTGCGGATACGAAGAATCGTCAGCGGCAGACCAATCTCATTATTAAAGTTACCTTCTGTTTTCAGCACGTTATATTTCCGGCTTAAAACAGCGGAAATCATCTCTTTTGTACTTGTTTTTCCAACACTTCCGGTAATTCCGATAATTTTGATAGAAAGTGTGGAACGATAAAATTCTGCGATATCCTTCAGTGCCTGCTCACTGGAAGCCACCTGAATGTACGGACCTGCCGGATTGTCCAGCGGTTCCTCAGATAAAACTGCCAGCGCACCTTTCGCAAATACATCCGGGATAAAACGGTGTCCGTCCACACGTTCTCCACGGATTGGAATATATAAATACCCCGGTTCCACCTGACGACTGTCAATGACTGCACCGGTGATCTCGCTGCCGCGTAATGCATCATCGCCCACATATGTACCGCCACATGATTTTGCAATATTTTCCAGTGTCATCTGCTCCAATGTATTATTCATGTTTTCCTCCGTATTTTTCCTGAGAAATCTGAATCAGACGCTCACACAGATCCTCGTACTGAATACCGATCACGGCAGCTTCCTGCGGTAACAGGCTGGTTGCTGTCATGCCCGGCAGAGTGTTTGCCTCCAGACAGAACATCTCATTTTTGTCATTTAACAGGAAATCCATGCGGGCATAAGCGTCCAGACCAAGTTCACGGCAGACCGCAACCGCATGTTTCTGCATTTCTTTTGCAACATCTTCCGGAAGATCAGCCGGACAGGTTTCTACTGCACTTCCCGCTTTGTATTTGTTTTTAAAATCATAAAATCCTTCTACCGGAGCAATCTCAATGACAGGAAGTGCCTGCATATCGATGACACCTACAGAAAACTCACGTCCACAGATATAATCCTCAATGACGATCTCATCTTCATATTTAAATGCTTCATCCAGAGCAGCTTCGTACTCATCTGCGGTACGGACAATGGTAACCCCGATACTGGAACCGCCGCAGCATGGTTTTACAACACATGGAAGGCTTAATCCGGTCTCTGCAAACGGAATACTGCGCTGTGCTTTGCTCATGGAGATACCATGCGGTGTCGGGATACCTGCTGCCTCAAACATTTTCTTGGAAATGCCTTTATCCATTGCCAGAGCGCTTCCAAGGTAACGGCTTCCGGTATACTGAATGCCAAACAGATCAAATGCTGCCTGAATTTTACCATTCTCACCATTCTCGCCATGCAGTGCCATAAATACAACATCTGCTGCCTGACAGATCCTGATTACATTCGGTCCGAAGAAGCAATCGGACTGATCTTTTCTCATTGCTTTTACCTGTGCGATATTCGGAGCTTCTCCCGGAATCTGTGCCACCTCAGCACTTGCCTCTTCCGCACGGTCAAAAATCCCTGTGATATCTTCCTCTTCATCATGGTAACCCATGAAAACATCCAGCATAATTACGTTATGTCCTTTGGAGCGCAATGCCTTACTTACCATGGCTCCTGTATTCAGGGAAACATCCCTCTCTGTGCTGAGTCCGCCAGCTAAAACTACAATATTCATGATTATATTAATCTCCTTAATATGAAATACTTTTTTACATTCTCTTTAGTTTAGCACATTTTTTTTATTTGTGAATGGTACTTATGCAAAATATCATATTTTTTTCGAATTTTCCATTTTCGCCATGGGATTAAACTATAAACTATGATAATGTTAACTCATAAACTTCGACAGGTACTTCTTACTTGTCATAAATGCGTCCAGCAGTTTTGAACAGCTTTCTGCCTGCTCTGCTTCTGAAGTATCACCAAGTTTTGCCTCACAAGCTGCCAGTAAGTTCAACAAAACCGGTGCAAAATGATAACAGTCCGCATTCATACTGATGGTGAGACCTTTTGCGCTGTATTTGGCAGAACTTGGATACTTTTCTGTAATAAAATAAATCTGTGCCATCAAAACATGAACAGAGATCAGCATCCGCTCTTTCCACAGAATACCGCTGCCACATTTCAGATAGTGACGCATTCCCTTCAGAACAGAAATGCTCCATAAAAAATCACCGTTTAACATCCGGCATTGTACCAGCATTTGAAAAATAAGGATTTCACAGTATGTATACTGCATTTCCCCATCCCACTTTTCCCGATAATTCTGGCAGCTCATGCCAAGGATTTTCGTCAGTCGCTGTTCCGTATCCGGCAGGGCAGCACCGCCCCACCACTGCAGAACAGTATTTCCAAGACTGAGCCACTGCTCATCCATAAGCTTTCTTTTTTGCACCAGTCTCTCATACTGCGCCAGTTCTGTTTCCAACAGCAGACGGTCTTTCAAAAGCATTGCCAGTGTCATTTGATCCTGCATCCTCTTTTTTTGCAGTTCATGCTCGCCGACATACACAAGACAGCGCCCCGATGACTCTCCCATACGATCCATCAGCGCTTCAAAAACTCTCACCTGCGGCATGCGTCGACCATTTTCAATTTTCGACAACGTGCTGACTGAACAAATCCCAAATGCCAGTGCTTCCTGTGTCATTCCGCTTCTGATCCGCGCATCCCGGATCACATCACTGATCTTACATACTTCCATAACATTTCTCCCTTGTTTCTTTTGACTAATTATATCATTTTACATTAAATTAGGCTATAGATTTTCCAAAATTTAGTCTGCTTTTAATGTTTGGAATAGCATTTCTCAGGAATGCAACGGTATTCATTCTATACACGGTATCTGTCTTATGTTAAAATTCTTATGTTATATTTTTAAAATGTGATAATGCAGATTGTCAAATTTTAACGCAAGTACCCGGAAGACTTATTATAAAAAATACTCTGTGTACTTTATTAAAATGACAGAAACAAATTTTATACTAATAAATGATAAAGGAATGAATAAATTTATGAAAACAGCACTTATTACCGGAGCTTCCCATGGAATCGGAAAAGCAGCTGCCAGACAACTGGCACAGGCAGGTTACCGCCTGTTTTTAAACTGCCGGACTTCTGTTGAAAGTCTTTCAGCATATGCAAAAGAACTGACAGAAACTTATCATGTAACATGTACCCCTGTTGCCTGCGACATCTCAGATCATGCACAGGTGGCAGCAATGTTTCAACAGATTGAGGATTCCCATAGTGCTATTGATGTTCTGATCAACAATGCCGGAATTTCGCACATTGGTCTGCTGCAAGATATGAGTATTGACGAATGGAACAACGTGATAAATACGAATCTGACTTCCGTGTTCTCCTGCTGCAAATATGCGATTCCATATATGGTAGCTCAAAAACAGGGAAAAATCATTAATATCTCTTCTATGTGGGGTGTTTCCGGTGCTTCCTGTGAAGTGGCCTATTCAGCCAGCAAAGGTGGCGTGAATCTTTTTACCAAAGCACTGGCAAAAGAACTTGCGCCAAGTAATATTCAGGTAAATGCCATTGCCTGCGGGGTGATCGATACCCGTATGAATGCATGCTTTGATGATGAAGAACGGACGGAACTGGAAAATGAGATTCCTGCCGGACGTTTTGCAGCGCCGGAAGAAGTGGCAGAAATGATTTTGAAACTGGTTGAGGCGCCGGATTATCTTACCGGGCAGGTTATTACCTTTGACGGGGGGTATTTGTAATGACTTGATTATTTACGTATAAAACAAAATCGGAGAATCCTTCCACGATCGCCAGACGTGCGCTACCCTCATTTCACTGCGGTTTCATCGCGCTCATTCTCAGCTCCTGTAGATGCTGGTCGCTTCCCATTCGCGCAAAACCTTGTGAAAATCGGTCGCTTACTTAATCGCTTATCGCGGAAAGATTCTCCAATTTTGCATTTATGTCTTGTCCACATTTACTACTTATAACTGTCAGCTTTTTCTTCAGACCGTACTTTCCTTGGTGCGGAACCGATGTTTTCCAGCTTTTTCTGCTTTTGCTTTTCTTCGGGACAGTTTTTCTTTCTGCTTTTTCTCTTTTCGATTCATCTGCCTGCTGCGGATTGCTTCGTCCAGTTTCCGGTAGCGTTCTTCTTCCTGTTCTTCCTGCTCCCGCATCAGATAATTCATTTCTTTGATGACTTTTTCACCCACATGCTCGGATACTGCCTGTCCCAGTGACTGGTTATTCTCAGCAATGGCGTTCCGGACGATATCATTCATCATTAACTGAAATTGTTCCAGTTTTGACATTCCTGCCGGGACAGTCTGATTCATCGATTCTTTGGTTTCCTGTGTTTTTGCCGGCAATGTATGTGACAGATCTTTGTCCGGAACGGTCTCCTGATCCGGCACCAGCTTCAGATGCTGGCTCTGCATTGCCTGCTCTTGTTCTAATAATTCAGGATTATCACTGTGCAGCATCATTTTGATGGCTTTGAGCTGATAACCTTCTTCTTTCCATTTCTTAATCTGTTCAAATTGATGGATATTTTCTTCTGTATAGTAACGGTGCCCCATCTCATTGCGTGGAACATCTAATTCCAGTTCTTCTTCCCAGTAACGTAATACATGAGATTCCACATGCATCATCGCTGCTGCATCTGAAATCATATATCGTACCTTTTTCACGACAATATCCTCCTTTATTACTGTTACATTAATTGTAGCACAATTATGACAGCACTCAAGAAAATCTCATCGTAAAATTTCGACACGATCCGCAACATGGTATTCCTGAAAAAAAGAGATGAACTTCCGTAACTTTTTCTTTCTTCTGTCCATCTCTTTCATCTTTTATTTATGATTCTGTCTGTTCGGTCTTTGGATTCTGCTCCTCTTTTTTGATTCTCTGGAATGTAATTGTTACTTTGAACAAGTCGCCATCCAGATACAGATCAAAAGTACCTTTCTGCATAACCGTCAGGTTTCGTGCAATCTCAAGGCCTAATCCGCTGCCCTCTGTACTTCTGGACACATCGCCCCGTACAAAACGCTCCATCAGCTCATCTGCCTTAAAGTTTAGCGGATTCTCGGACACATTTTTCATGGAAAATACGACGGTATCACCCTCAATGCTTCCGCTTACATACACCCTGGTTCCCGGCATCGCATATTTTGCTGCATTGTTATACAGGTTTTCGATGACACGGAACATCCGGCGTCCGTCTGCCATGATCAGCATCTGTTCTTCCGGAAGATCACAGATCAGATCCAGGTTCTTTGCTTCAAATTTTTCTTCAAATTCACCGTTTGTCTGCTTGATCAGCTGCTTCAGATTAATTTCCTGCATCGTCAGGGTAATGTTTCCGGAACTGATCTTGGAAGCCTCTACCAGATCTTCTGTCAGCTGTTTCAGACGAAGTGCTTTGCGATTCAGGATATCAATATAACCGGCAATCCGCTCATCCTGAATGTTTTCACGTTTTAAAATATCCACATAGTTGATGATGGAAGTCAGTGGTGTCTTGATATCGTGAGATACGTTAGTGATCAGGTCTGTTTTCAGACGTTCACTCTTCATCTCCGCGTCGACTGCTTTTTCCACACCATCACGAACTTTATTGATTTCTTCTGCCAGTTCCAGATTTTCTCCGGACATGTGCTCGGTATTGATACGGTAATCCAGGTTTCCTGCTGCCAACTGCTGAATACCATCTTTGATTGCTTCCTTTCCACTGGTGCTCTTTAACATTTTCAAATATACAAAAATATCAAATAATACCATCAGCACAAAGAAGATAAATGCCAGTCCACCCATACAATTAAAGCCAAAGGTACAAATGATCCACATAAAAATGATCTGCGCACCGATCAGTACAATATATGCGATCAGCAGCTGTTTGTTTGCTTTCTGGGCACGGTAAGAATTCTGAATGGTTTTTCTGGAAGCATCTACAGTTCTTTTTATTGCATGTGCAATACTTGCGATGATACTTCCGCCAAGTTTACCTTCTTTGATCCTTCGTCCATAACTCTTCACATTCCATGCGAACAATACTGCTGCCAGGACTCCTAAAACCGTACACTGTGCCATGGCATTTCCAAACGCAGACGGTAATGTACTGTAATAATATCTATCATTAGAGGAAATGTGAACAACAGATTCCGCATATCCAACAACCAGTGCAACCCAGAGAATCATATCCTTGATTATCAAAATCTCGATTGGGAACTTATCCATAAGTACCGGATGAATCTCGTCATCTTCCGGTCTGCGTCCGGTCTGTACTCCGATCATAATAATCATTACAATTGCCAGACTTAAGAATACCCAGATAGCTGCGAAAACATTTATGCGGTATTCGCCATTTCCAAAGTTAAATGCAATCTGTCCGGATATATCCTGATAAGCCGTATAATACATGGAATCATAATATGATTGCGATGTTCTGCAATGATAATTGGTATCAAGTCCGGCAAAAATCCTCCAGTTGCCGTCTCCCATAATATCTCTGATCATTCCCTTCAGTTCATCCGCCAGGAAAGTTACAGATGCATAACTATCTCCGGATGCCTCATCCATCATCAGATACAGGTATTTACCCTGTGCAGAATAATCTTTGCTCTGATACTGCTCTTCCAGCTGGTCAAGGGACATGGCCTGTTCTGTATTCCAGGCCGGCACATTCGTATATATAGTACCATCATCTTCGTTTACCAGATATACATATACATTTGTATTGTCATATTGTTTTTGTATACTCGATGTCTGGTTTACCAAATCGTGTACCTGACTTGCTGCCTCCAGCAAATCATCATAATAATCGGAAAGCAGATTCAGCTGATCATTTTCACGTGCATACTCAGCCAGCGTTACACCGTTGATATTTTTGATAAATTTCTGCTCGACATCAATTCCGTTTGCATATACTACGTCCGATTCATTACTATAACATTTCACCTGATAAGAATCATATGCTTCCGGATGTCTGTTGTCACCCGTACTTCCATCACCTGCGTCAAACCAGTCACTGATATTCGTCGTTTCTACATTCACCGGTTCCGGAATATTGGTATCCGTGGCAGATTCCGCTGTAGGAACAGTTGTAGTTTCCGTACTGGAGTCAGAAGTCTTATATTCGCTGGTATCAGTTTCATCACCTTCTTCATATACATCATACACATATTCTTGTTTTGTCTGTGTCAGCCAGCAGAGGATCGGATAGCCATCAGAATTGTAAAATGCATCCAGATCGGACAGTTTATATTCCAGATTCTGGTTTTTGTTCTCTGCATTTACACCATCATTCAAGTTAGATATATCTAAAGTCAGATCACCATTATAAGCATTTCCTTGCAAAATCTTAGTTTCAGAGCTGAATTTACCCAGCTGGTCCTGTAGTTCCCGTCTCACATAGTGCTCTGCCTTCTGACTTTCCTCATAGGAAACCGGGCTCATAATCTCATTCACGTTCATGCCTGAAGAAAGCCCAGCCATACTCCATCCGGCACAGACTGCAGTCAGACCGCCGGCGATCAGAAGAACCGCCGTTGTCAGCATCTTCGCCCACATGCTGTAAAAATATTTTTTCTTCATAAAGAATCTCCTGTTCTACTCGACTTTAATATCCTCCATCTTGTAGCCGATTCCCCATACCACTTTCAGATAACGCGGTTCCTTTGGATTGATCTCAATTTTTTCCCTGATATGTCGGATATGTACCGCTACGGTATTATCTGCATTGATGGCATCCTCGTTCCAGATATTTTCATAAATCTGTTCAATGGAGAACACTCTTCCTTTGTTTTTGGTCAGGAAAAGAAGGATATTATATTGAATTGGTGTTAATTTTTCTACGATTCTGCCATCGACGGTGACCTGTTTCATATCATCGTTGATCTCCAGTCCGCCTGTACGGTAAACATTGGATACTGTTTCCGGCGTCATTGTCCCCAATTTTGTATAACGACGCAGCTGCGATTTTACCCTCGCCACAAGTTCCAGGGAATTAAATGGCTTTGTCACATAATCATCTGCTCCTACGTTTAATCCGAAAATCTTATCCGTATCCTCCGTTTTCGCGGAAAGAATAATGATTGGAATGTTTGATTCTTCACGGATTTTTAACGTGGCCCGGATACCGTCCATACGCGGCATCATAACGTCCATGATCAGAAGCTGAATATCGTTGCTTCGCATCATCTCGATGGCCTGAATGCCATCGTATGCCTTTAAAATATGGTATCCTTCCGGAGCCAGATAGATTTCAATGGCATCTACAATATCTTTATCATCATCACATACTAAAATATTTATCATAATCTTTCACCTCCCCGTTATTATACTCGATTTGAATGCATTCGAAAAGGAATCATTTCCCGCAATTCCTTTATGCTGACACTTTAACAGACAATTCTTTCCGGAAACCACACCAAATTCTTAACGATTTATGAAGATAGCGCATTTTCTCACTCTTTATATTTTTCACTCTTTTTCTTAAAGAATCGTTAAGGATTGCCGCCGTAAATCCTAACATTTAGCTGTTATATTGGTTACAACAAAGAAAAAAACACAAACACACAGGGAGGAACCAATTATGTTAGTTACAATCACCCGTGTGATCAACTGGTCAATCTTATTTGCATTCATTGCCTGTTTTTCTTATCAGATGATCTACCTGATCGCACCATATATTAAGAAAGAAAAAGAACACAAACCGTTACAGCTTCATCGTTATGCCGTACTGATTGCAGCCCGAAATGAAGAAAATGTCCTCGGTGACCTGCTGGACAGTATTCATGCACAGAATTATCCGTCTGAACTGGTTGACATTTATGTTGTTGCAGACAACTGCACAGATTCTACTGCTGAAGTTGCTTACGCACATGGCGCTTATGTATATGAACGTTTTAACCGGATCCAGGTTGGAAAAGGATACGCATTAAAGTATTTACTGGATCAGATTTCACTCAGTAACAATCTGGAAGATTACGATGGATTCTTTATTTTTGACGCAGATAATATTCTGGATGAAAATTACATAACAGAGATGAACAAGACATTTAACGACGGATACGATGCCGTTACAAGCTACCGTAACTCAAAAAACTTTGGTGACAACTGGATCTCCCACGGCTACGGACTCTGGTTCTTACATGAAGCACAGTTTTTGAACCGCGGCAGAATGCGCACCGGCAACAGCTGTATGGTATCTGGAACGGGTTATATGATTTCCCGTGAATTAATTGAAAAAAATGACGGCTGGAAATTCTTTCTTTTGACAGAGGATATTGAATTTACCGCTGATTGCATCGCAAATGGCGCAAAAATCGGTTACTGTGAACGTGCAGAATTTTTCGATGAGCAGCCGACCAAACTTTCTGTATCCTGGCATCAGCGTATGCGCTGGGTCAAAGGTTATTTCCAGGTATACAGAAAATACGGCAGACAGTTATTATCCAAAATCGGCAAAAAAGGGGGCTTCTCCTGTTTCGACATGCTGATGTCTAACCTTCCGGCCTTTATCCTGACCATGGTGGCCACCTTTGCAGGACTGACACTGACAATCCTTGCTCTGTTGACTGCACAGGACTTTACCTCCGCACTGCTTTGCGTTTGCAAGTTTACGGTAAATACTTCCGCCGCAATGCTGGTACTTGGCACCTACACAACACTGACAGAATGGAAACACATCCATATGGCATGGTATAAAAAAATCGGATATATGTTCACATTCCCGATTTATATGCTGACTTATATTCCGATTGCATTTGTTGCAATGTTTAAGAAAGTGGAATGGAAACCGATCGCACATGGCTCCAAAGTTGCAAAAGTGCCGGTTCGCCGGATTGCTTCTTAAACAGTTTTAAAGTTGCTCCTGTGTTTATTATTTATAAGTTTTACTTTTTAAAGCGAAAGCCTGTATTTTGTCCCGGTCGCTGACAATCGCTCCCCGGGAAAAATACAGGCTTTCTTAAATTTACACCGCCAGAAAATGTATTTTCACTTTACAGAAAATCCTTTCGGATTGTAAAGCAAATCTTGATTACTCAGTTCTTACAAACTCGTGTGCTTCCTCCTGTCCGCGCAGTACACGGAGTCCGCCAAGTGCAAGAGATTCCATCTCGTTCTCACCCGGATATACGATCACCGGTGCGATCCATTCTGCATTTTTCTTTACTTCGTTTGTGAAATACTCAGAATATGCGATCCCACCTGTCAGGATGATTGCTTCTACATCACCGGCAACAGTTGCAGCTTCTTCACCGATCTTACGTGCTACATTTAATGCCATTGCATCATAGATCAGTTTTGCATGCTCATCACCGTTTTCGATCATCTTCTCAACTTCACGGCTGTCGTTGACTCCAAGATGCGCGACCAAACCACCACGGCTCTTCATTTTTTTGAGCATCTCTTTTGCAGTCATGCCGCTCTCACCAAAATATTTGATCAAAGACTGAACCGGAAGACCACCTGCACGCTCCGGAGCGAATGGACCGTCCTCATCATTGATGATGTCTGCAACTTTTCCGCCATACTGTAAGGTTACGGAAATACCACCACCAAGATGTACAACGATCAGTTTGCAATCTTTGTACTCTTTTCCGTTCTCACGGGCATATTTCATAGCTGCTGCTCTGGTATTCAGGTTATGACCGATACCTTTTCTGCTGATTTCTTTCAGACCTGTGATCTTCAGGATCGGCATCATCTCGTCAACCGTTACACCATCATAAATGAATGCCGGGATTCCAAGTGGTTTTGCGATTGCATCTGCAATCACAGCACCAAGGTTGGATGCATGCTCCATTGCAGGTTTGTTTTTCAGCTGCCATACCATGTCATCATTTACACGGTAAGCGCCTGCCTTCAGAGGCGGAAGCAAACCACCACGGGCAACGATACCTGTCAGATCCTCCAGTTTTACGTTTTTCTCTTTCAAAACTTCCATGATCATATCTTTACGGAACTCATACTGATCTACGATCAGGTCATATTTTGCAATCTCATCTGCTGAATGAGAAATGCTCTCTACAAAAATCTGCTGTTCATCCTCATAATAAGCAATTTTTGTAGATGTGGAACCGGGATTTAAGATTAATAATTTTTCCAATGTAAGATCCTCCTTCGACTTTTCTAAAATCACTTCATACGCATTACCATCTATGTTTACCATCTTACCATATATTATATATAATATACAATATTTTCCTTTAAAAAAGAAAAAAATATAGCACCGGAATGATTATTGCTCTTAAAATCATTCCGGTGCCATATTCTTGTTATTATTCACGAATGCCCGCGGCATTATTTTTTTGCAAATGCACCTGCTCCGAGAATCCGTTCTGCATTTTCCACCCGCTCTTTTGTCGGTGGCTTAATACCTTCCAACGGATAGGAAATTCCAAGCTTTTCCCATTTGAATACACCTAACGTATGATATGGAAGCACTTCCACCCGCTCCACGTTTTTCAGTGTATGAATAAAGTCTGCCAGACGATGCAGATACTCATCTTTGTCATTTCGCTCCGGTACAAGGACATGACGGATCCACACCGGTTTTCCCATATCCGACAATTCCCGCGCCATAGCAAGGATATTGTCGTTTGGCTGACCGGTCAGTTCCAGATGACCTTCCGGATCAATATGTTTGATATCCAGTAAAATTAAATCTGTATACTGCATCAGTTGTTTCCATTTGGAATAGAAAGGCTCTTTCGTGGTAAACGGATTTGCACTGGTATCTAATGTGGTGTGAATTCCCTTTTCCTTTGCCTTGCGAAACAGTTCTGTCACAAAATCGATCTGAAGCAGCGGTTCTCCGCCACTTACAGTAATACCGCCCTTCTGTTTCCAGTAAGTGCGGTATCGACAGGCTTTTTCCAAAAGCTGATCTGCTGTGTATGGCTGCCCGTTCTTCATTTCCCAGGTGTCCGGGTTATGACAGAACTGGCAGCGCATGGCACAGCCGGAAAGGAAAATCACATAACGCACTCCCGGTCCGTCTACGGAACCGAAACTTTCCAGGGAGTGAACGTAGCCTGTGATTTTTTCCATGTTTTCCTCCTTACAGCTGAGTATGGCAAGTACGTGAGATTACATCCATCTGCTGCTCTCTTGTCAGATCGATGAATTTAACAGCGTATCCTGATACACGGATAGTGAAATTTGCATACTCCTCTTTCTCCGGATGCTCCATAGCATCGATCAGTTTCTCTACGCCGAATACGTTTACGTTCAGGTGATGTGCACCCTGATCAAAATATCCATCCAGAACATTTACCAGGTTATCTACACGCTCAGCCTCGTCATGTCCCAACGCTCCCGGGTTAATAGTCTGTGTATTAGAGATACCATCCAGTGCTTCTTCATATGGAAGTTTTGCAACAGAGTTTAAGGATGCTAATAATCCGTTCTGCTCTGCACCATAAGATGGATTTGCTCCAGGTGAAAGCGGAGCACCTGCTTTTCTTCCATCCGGCAGGGAACCGGTTGCTTTACCATATACAACGTTGGATGTAATGGTCAGAATAGATGTCGTAGGCTCAGAATCACGGTATGTATGGCAATATTTCAGTTTGCTCATGAATGTGCGCAGTAACCATACAGCGATCTCGTCTGCTCTCTCATCATCATTTCCGTATTTCGGGAAATCACCGGTTGTCTCGAAGTCAACTACAATTCCGCTCTCGTCACGGATTGTTTTTACTTTTGCATATTTGATTGCGCTTAAGGAATCTACAACATGTGAGAATCCAGCGATACCTGTTGCGAATGTACGACGTACATCAGTATCGATCAGTGCCATCTCAGCTGCTTCATAGTAATATTTATCATGCATGTAATGGATCATGTTCAGGGTACCTACATACAGGTGAGCCAGCCAGTCCATCATAACATCATATTTTTTCATTACCTCGTCATAATCAAGGTACTCAGATGTGATTGATGCATATTCCGGTGCAACCTGATCATGGGTTCTCTCATCCACACCACCATTGATCGCGTAAAGTAAGCATTTTGCAAGGTTTGCGCGGGCACCAAAGAACTGGATTTCTTTACCTGTCTCTGTAGCGGATACACAGCAGCAGATGGAGTAATCATCGCCCCATACCGGACGCATTACATCATCGTTCTCGTACTGGATGGAACTTGTCTCAACGGAAATATGAGCTGCATATTTCTTGAAGTTCTCCGGTAAATGAGAAGAATATAATACGGTAAGATTTGGCTCCGGAGCCGGTCCCATATTCTCAAGTGTATGCAGGAAACGGTAGTCTGTCTTTGTAACCTGGTGACGGCCGTCCATGCCGATACCTGCTACTTCCAGTGTGGCCCAAACCGGATCACCGGAGAACAGCTGGTTGTAAGACTCAATTCTTGCAAATTTTACCATACGGAATTTCATTGTCATATGGTCAATGAGTTCCTGTGCTTCTTCCTCTGTCAGAACACCGTTTTTCAGATCTCTCTCGATATAGATATCAAGGAAAGTAGAAACACGTCCAACACTCATGGCTGCACCATTCTGTGTCTTAACAGCTGCAAGGTATCCGAAGTATACCCACTGAACTGCCTCTTTTGCATTTTTTGCCGGTTCGGAAATATCGTAACCGTAAATAGCCGCCATCTCTTTCATGCCTTTTAATGCACGGATCTGATCTGCGATTTCTTCTCTTAACTGGAAGTCACCACGACGCATACCCTGACGGTTTGTTGCATCGAAATCTTTTTTCTTGAACTCGATCAGTTTGTCGATACCGTACAGAGCTACACGACGGTAATCACCAACGATACGACCACGTCCGTAAGTATCCGGAAGACCTGTTAAAATTTTGTTGTGTCTTGCGACTTTCATTTCCGGTGTATAAATATCAAATACTGCCTGATTGTGAGTTTTGTGGTATTTTGTAAAAATCTCATGAATTTTTTCGCTTGGCTCATATCCATACATTTTGCAGGATTCCTCAGCCATCTTAATTCCACCGTACGGCATAAATGCACGTTTCAGTGGTTTGTCTGTCTGCAGACCAACAACCTGCTCCAGATCTTTTAATTCTTCATCAATGTAACCCGGACCATAAGCTGTCAGAGAAGTAACAACTTCTGTCTCCATGTCCAGAACACCATTTTTTGCACGTTCTGCTTTCTGCAACTCCTGCAGTTTGCCCCACAGACGGTTGGTTGCCTCTGTCGGTCCTTCCAGGAACTCCTCATCTCCATCATACTGTGTGTAGTTGTTCTGGATAAAGTCACGGACATTTACTTCTTCTTTCCACAAACGTCCTTCAAAACCATTCCACTGCTCAAATTCCTTCATGATCGTCCTCACTTTCTGGTTAGTTCTAGTTAATCGCTTTTTACGACCATAGAATAACAGGTTTGTATACAAAACACAATACCTTTTTGTTAAATTTTTATCACTTTCACCTCTTGTTTAAAGAAAAAAACAGCCTGAATCTACTTTCAAAAGTAAATCCAGGCTGAATTCCCTATATTTTCCTATCCCTATTGTGGTTTTACCAGTTTACCATCTGTTTTTTCTTGTTATTTTTTTATCAATAGTGTGTTTTTGCACATTGAATCTCTTTATATGACCTGTCACTACTACAAGTTATTATTGTATTATGTGGCTATGATTTAGGTTATGAAAAAAATCCACAGATATGATCACGCGGGCTAAGACACCGGCTTAGATAATATCTGTGGATTTTTCATTTCAACGATTTACCACTCTAATAATTTTGCCAGACGCAGCAATGTCAGACGGTTTCTGACATATGGACTGCTCTGCAAAGTCAGTTCTACTGTATCTTTATCAATACCAAGATCTGAAACCTCATGCATGCATCCAGCATCATGCAGTTTTGCATACATATCATCCGCATCCGGAAGGTCATCGATCAGATCTTCGATCTGCGGAAGCTGTTCTTCTAACTGCTCTAAATCAATATCCTCTAACGGATTCGGTGTATTTTCTGCCAGAATTCCTTCCAACAGTCCTTTTTTTCCAAATGTATGTTCCAACAGACTCATTTCAAGTCCTTTGGCGGTTTCTGATTTGACCGTTACTCTTTTATGGCGGATCGCATGTGCCAGGCGTTTGTAATAGTCCGTGATGATCAGCAGACCGATTCCGACCTGCTCGCCATGCAATGCCTTTGTATTTTCATTCAATACATTCAAATCCCACATATGAGATACCATATGCTCTGCTCCGGATACCGGGCGCGGGCTGTCTACCATCTGCATACACAAACCTGACAGGATCAGTGCATACATTAATTTTTCCATTGCCTCTCTGTCCCCGAAACGGATGTCATCCAATACACGGCTTACATCCCGCAGTGCTTTTTCCAGCAGATTGCATACTTCCTCACAGATATATTCGTCTGTGATCAGATGCGCAATTTTCCAGTCCAGAATCGAAATATATTTTCCAAGAAAATCCGATACCCCGGATGCCGTCAGTCTGGACGGTGCTGCCGCAAAAATATCAGTATCTGCAAGAATCCAGCGCGGTGAAACACCGGCAACGGTTTTCTTTAATCCATCCAGTGTCAGTGCCGCCACATTTGCCGCAAATCCATCCACACTTGCTGCTGTCGGTATCGATACAAACGGAATATCATACTCTGTTGCCGCATAACGGGTCAGGTCATGAATCGTTCCTGCGCCGATTGCTACCAATACATCTACCGACACACTGCTTAAGCCTCTGTCACAATAATCCAGCTGCTTCATTACTTTGTCCACACCACGGTTATCTGCCTGAAGTCCTTTCGGATTCAGCTCAATGACCGGATAATCTTTAAATTCTTCCTCTAAAAACGGTTCCGCCGCCGCCCTCGTATTGCTGTCACATATAAATACCGGATTCTGAAATGCTTCCAGAATGTCTGTCAGTTCTCTGACTGCTCCGGATTCGATGCTGATCTTTTCAACGTCAATATTATGTGCTTTTCCGCAGGCGCACGGCTCTCTTAACTGCCCAAGGTCTACGTCCATCTATCTATCTCCTTCACTTTTTTACCTGTGTTCATCTCTCTAAAATAATTCAACTCAAATAAGAAAATTTACTGCATTTCACTACTTGTAAAAACAGACATAACAGCTTAAACGGAGATGAATACACAATTATCTCTTATTTTCTCATATCTTTGTGCAGAACACAAGTAAAAAGTGAAACTTTTATCCCCAGACTTCTTCTGCAATCTCTTTTACCAGCTTCAGTTTTTATTAAAAGAAAATTGGCTTTTTTAATCCCTAAAATCAATCACATCCCTTGAGAAGCCAACTTTTACGTTGGTTCCAACACCCAATTCGGACTGTATCTGAATGGTATGCCCCAGCTTTTGTAATACTTCCCTGC
>URDN01000023.1 GCA_900546495.1 uncultured Lachnospiraceae bacterium | reverse complement strand
ATCCAAGAGGATATATAGCTCTTTTAGAGTTTACACAGAATTAATTACAGTCTCGATTTAGTCCAGCATTTTTTAGATTGTGATAACCGTCTATTGCTGTCTGCAGACCTTTAGATCCCACATTGTGCTCATATTCATTTTCAGAAGTACCTTTTAGTGAAATGTTAACGTTTTTAACACCTGATAGAACTATATTTTTACATAACGTCTCGCTTTTTAAAGCTTGACCATTTGTTGCGATGGAAACCAATATGTTTTTCTTTGCAATATATTCTGCCAGAGTAATAATATTTTTGTATAACAAAGGTTCGCCACCAATTAAAATAATTTTTTTTATACCTTTTTTATGCAAAGCATCGACTGTACTTTTGGCTTTTTCGAAATCCATAATTTGAGATGGTGTAGATTCTTTTGCGTAGCACCATTCGCAGTGAAACTGGCAGTTACGATTTACTGTAAACCATGCAGTCGTTAATAATGATTCTTTCTTCATAAGACCTCCATAAAATAAATAGTCGGAATATAAATTTAGAGAGTGATTTAATATCACTCTCTAAAGCTTAATCAACGGTTGAACAATTACCATCTACGTCATTGCAATCTAACATGCCCTTCATATGCCCACTACAAATACCAGACGCAATAGGTGCTTCTTCGTTACTTGTCATTAAATTTTCCATAATTTCATTTAAATCCATATACAATTTTCCCCTTTCACAGATATTACACATAATATTTAAGGTAAGTATAACAGTTTAAAGGAGAATTGTCAAAAAAAGGATTAACTAGTAAGATAAAAATATTATTGGTTATTGGAATATTTTACCGCACTAAGTTCATTAAACACCGTCTGTTTCATATTGTACAGCTTATCAGAAAGATCCACATACACCTTAGACGGATTTACAAAACGCATATTTTCATCCCAGAGTGTTGCTTTCTCCTGTGTACAGATCTGCTGAATCTCCATAACACTTGGAGAAGTGTACACACATTTGCCCTCTTCAAAAATCGGAACCAGAAGTTTACGCATGGTATAAGTGCCACCTGCCAGGCGGGTACGTTTCCAGGTTTCATTTGGATCAAACAGCACCATATCTTTGTTTTCATCAAATGTCTCATCAGACAGACAAATCAGATCTGCGCGGATTTTTCCGGTTTCTTTATCATAAATACGATAAATCTCTTTGTTGCCAGGGTTGGTAACTTTTTCTGTATTTTCCGAAAGTTTGATCTTCGGTGTGAATTCGCCGTCTGCGTTACGGATCGCTGCCAGTTTGTATACACCACCGAAGGCCGGGCAGTCTCTGGAAGTGATCAGGCTTGTGCCAACACCCCAGGAAGTAATCTTGGCCCCCTGGATTTTCAAGGTTTCGATCAGATATTCGTCCAGATCGTTGGAAGCGGAGATGATTGCATCCGGGAAACCAGCTTCATCCAGCATTTTTCTGACTTTTTTAGAAAGATAAGCCAGATCGCCGCTGTCCATACGGATACCGTAATTGTGCAGTTCCACACCGTTTTCTTTCATTTCGCGGAAAACGCGGATCGCATTTGGAATACCGGATTTTAAAGTATCGTAAGTGTCTACCAGCAAAATGCAGGCATTCGGATATAATTCTGCATAAGTTTTGAATGCTGTGTATTCATCCGGAAAACTCATGATCCAGCTATGTGCATGTGTACCTTTGACCGGAATGTTGAAAATCTGTCCGGCAAGTACATTGGAAGTACCACAGCAGCCGCCGATGACAGCAGCGCGGGCACCGTAAATACCGGAATCCGGTCCCTGTGCACGACGCAGACCAAATTCCATGACACCGTCATTCTGTGCTGCATAGCAGACGCGGGCTGCTTTGGTAGCAATCAGACTCTGATGGTTCATGATATTTAAGATAGCGGTTTCTACCAGCTGAGCTTCCATGATCGGAGCCACAACTTTGATAAACGGCTCACGCGGGAAGATGACAGTTCCTTCCGGAATTGCGTAAATGCTGCCGGAAAAACGGAATGTGCTCAAGTATTTTAAAAAGTCTTCATCAAACATGTTAAGACTCTGCAGATAACGGATATCATCTGCGGAGAACTGAAGATTTTTGATGTATTCAATGACCTGATCCAGTCCGCATGCAATGGCATAACCGCCACCGCATGGATTTTCGCGGTAAAAAGCATCAAAAACAACTACATCCTGATTCTGGGATTTGAAATATCCCTGCATCATTGTTATTTCGTATAAATCGGTGAGTAGTGTCAGATTTAATGATCTCATAGTATCAGTATGACCAGCTGCTGGTCATTTCCTCCCTATCCAGTTTAAATTAAAAAATAAAAGCATTCGCTGTCTTTGTATATAAGAACAATGCTTTTGACGCAAAAAACGCCTTTTTAACAGTATACTCTTTTTTGAGAAAACTTCCAGTTTTTTTTCTGGTTCTGGGAAGAAAAACGTGTTGACCTGTTAGCGTAGGGTAATATAATATAAGAAAATAGGCAAATTAGAATGATATTAAAAATAAGATGTGCAATGAATGATTGAACGCAGAATAAGCATTCCCCCGTTTCAAATGTGTAGAGCACTAAGCGGTGGGAAAGCGGATTGTGAATGTCCGCTTTACGTATGAATAAGGAACGTTGATGCATTGTGAATGATTGCAAATATTTGCCTGGTTAGGAAACAAAATGAAAATAACAATAGAGATAAACGGAAATGCAGAAACATTTGCAGGAAACTGGGAAAACCGAACGCTTTTGGAAGTGTTTCAGGAGCTTGGCATCACACAGGTACATGCGCCCTGCGGAGGCAATGGAACCTGCAAAAAATGTCTGGTGAACGTAAATGGAGAAAACGTGCTGTCCTGTCAGACGATGTGTGAAGATGACATGATGGTTATACTGGAAGCGGAGCAGAAAGCAGTGATCGCGGAAACGGGTGACTGTTACCTTTATCCGACAGATCAGACCAACCGCCTGGTGGCAGCTTGTGATATCGGGACGACAACGGTGGTCTGCCATTTGCTGGACGGAAAAAACGGTGTGCGGCTTGGCACGGTCAGCGCACCGAATGCACAGCGAAGTTTTGGGGCAGATGTGATTTCGCGTATTCAGGCGGCAAGAGACTCTGGTCTGCGGAAAATGCAGTTTGCGATCATGAATCAGATTAATCAGATGATCGGGGAACTGATGCAAAAAGCAAAACAGGTCGGCAGAGTGAATCTGCTGGCAGTGGCAGGAAATACGGTGATGGAGCATCTGTTTTGCGGATTGTCCCCGGAAAGCATTGGTGTTGTGCCTTTTGAGCCGTTGTCAAAATTTGGAACTATGATGCAGGGAAGCAGAATCGGAATTAACCGTTGCAATTATGTATACATGATTCCTGCGGTAGCAGGATATGTGGGCGGAGATATTGTAGCGGATCTGATCGCTGCAAAAATGCATACAACGACCAGTCGTACGCTGCTGCTTGATATTGGTACAAATGGTGAGATGGTGCTTGGAACTGCCGGAGATTATGTGTGCTGTGCGACGGCAGCAGGACCGGCTTTTGAGGGGGCAGAGATTACCATGGGAATGCCGGCTGCCACTGGAGCAATTTCAGAAGTCCGGGTGGAAAACGAGCAGATTTGTGTCTCTGTGATTGGTGGCGGAAAGCCAACTGGTATTTGCGGATCGGGTCTGATCGATACTTTGGCAGTCTGCCTTCAGTTAGGATTGATGGATGAAACAGGACTTTTATTTTCTGCCAATGAAGTGTCAGAACCGTGGAACCGATATGTCGGAGAGGACGAAAATGGTATCTGCATCTGTCTGACGGACGAGGTGCGTGTGACACAGGCGGATGTGAGAAAAATTCAACTGGCAAAGGCACCTATCGCCGCTGGAATCCAGATTTTGTTACAAGAAAAAGGCTGGCAAATAAAAGATATTGATCAGGTGATCCTTGCAGGAGGTTTTGGAAGTTACATGCGAAAAGAAAGTGCGGCAGCGATCGGACTGATCCCGAAGGGACTGGTAAGTTGTACCCGTTCAGTGGGAAATGCTGCCGGTGAGGGCTCGGTATCTGCGGCGTTGGCATCAGAGGCAAGAAGGGAACTGGAACAGTTACAGAAACAAATGCGATATGTGGAATTGTCTACGCATGAGGCATTCAGTGATATTTTTATCCGGGAGATGTCGTTTACCAACAGTTTTTAATATATGAGGAGCGAATAGTTACAAATGAGAGGAATATTATACGGAGTGGGCGTTGGACCGGGTGATCCGGAAATGATGACTTTGAAAGCGGTACGCATGATCCGGGAGGCTGATGTGGTGGCAGTTCCGGGAGAGTGTGCCAAAGATACGGTGGCATATCGGATTGCAGTACAGGCGGTGCCGGAGCTGGAAGCAAAGGAGCTGCTTGCAATTTATATGCCGATGACGCATGATCGGGCAAAAATGCAGGAAAACCATCAAAAAGGAGCAAAACTGCTGGAAAAAATGCTGGATACCGGGAAAAAAGTGGTGTTTTTGACGTTGGGCGATCCGACGATTTATTCTACATTTTCCTATTTACAGAGGATTGTGGAAGTGGATGGCTATGAGACCGGATGTGTCAGCGGAATACCGTCTTTTTGTGCGACTGCAGCGCGGATCAATGAGCCATTGGTGGAGTGGAATGAGGCGTTACATATTGTACCGGCAGTGCATCGGGCAGAGACAGAAACCATCGGCAGCGGAAATTATGTGTTTATGAAGTCTGGCAGGAAGATCGGAAAAGTAAAGGAATTACTGGCACAGACCGGAAAACAGGTTTTTATGGTAGAAAACTGTGGCATGGAGAACGAACATGTTTATTGCAAGATCGAAGAACTGCCGGAGAAAGCAGGATATTATTCCCTGATCATTGCAAAAGAGCAGAATACTGGCAATGAGAAAAGTGATACGAAGGTAAAATGTTGTGACAAAAGTAGGAAGATGGAAGTTGCAGCAGAGCAAAATACAGAGGAAAAACAGAACGATTCAATAAAGTGGAGGGCAGGTCAGATGGCAGAAGAAAAAGAACTGGATGCTCAGATGACAATGGATAATCAGATGACAGAGGTAAAAAAAACAGAGTATGAATTGGATGATCTTGTGGAAAGCACAGAAAAAGAATTGCTGCTTGTAAGTTTTGGTACAAGTTATCTTGAGACATTGGAAAAAACGCTTGGAGAAATTTATCGCTATATGGAAGAACAGTTTCCGGACTATGTAGTGGAGGATGCTTTTACAAGCCAGATGATCATTGATCGTCTGCGAAAAAGAGATGGAATCTTTGTTTCCCATGTGGATGATGCGGTAAAATATGCAGCACAGCATAACGTTCATAATCTGGTGCTTCAACCAACCCATTTAATGGCAGGTCTGGAATATCAGGATTTGCTGGATGCAGTGGAAGAGTATCGCTATTTATTGGAAAATGTGACAATCGGAAAGCCGGTGCTGAGTGCTGAGGAGGATTTTGACCGGATGATCCGGATTTTGACCGACGAGCTGAACGGATACTGTGACGGAAAAACGGCAATCTGTCTGATGGGACATGGCAGTGAGGCGAAAGCAAATGAAGTGTATGATATGTTACAGGAGCGTTTTTGCCAGAACGGTTATACGGACTATCTGGTAGGAACCGTGGAAGCAAAACCGGCGCTGGAAGATCTGGTGCATCGGGTAGAACAAGGCAGTTATGAGCGCGTGGTGCTTGTGCCGTTGATGATGGTAGCCGGAGACCATGCCAATAACGATATGGCAGGTGAGGAGAATGATTCCTGGAAATCAACCTTTGAGGCGATGGGAAAAGAAGTTCTTATTTTGATGCGCGGGTTAGGTGAATTGAAAGGAATTCAGGAACTGATCGCAGATCATGCCAGAGCGGCCATGAAAGAAATTGACCTGTAAGATACAGAAGGATTTGTGCTATACTGTAGGGCAGAAATGAAAAAATGAGAGGATTTATAGAAATGGAATTAAATGCAATGAAAGAACGGGAAGAAATCTGTGATGTATGTCATAAAATGTGGCAGCGCGGGATCGTGGCAGCAAATGACGGAAACGTATCCGTAAAACTGGCGGACGGAACTTTTTTGTGCACTCCTTCCGGCGTGAGCAAAGCGGCGATGACACCGGAGATTCTGGTACATCTGGCAGCAGATGGCAGCGTGATCTCTGCGGCAGAAGGATACAAACCTTCTTCTGAGATGAAAATGCATTTTCGCTGTTATGCAGAGCGGGAAGATGTGAAGGCAGTTGTGCATGCACATCCTCCGGTTGCAACCAGTTATGCATCTATGGGCCGCGCATTGGATGGCTATCAGACCATGGAAAATATTGTAAATCTGGGGGCAGTTCCGGTAGCACCGTATGCACAGCCGTCCACGGACGAAGTACCGGATTCCATTGCTCCGTTTTTACAGGAGCATGATGCGATTTTGCTGGCACATCATGGTGCACTGACGGTTGGAGAAAGTCTGACCAGAGCATATTTCCGCATGGAATCACTGGAAATGTTTGCAAAGACTTCTTTATATATCCATTTGCTTGGCGGCGCACCGGATATGCCAGAGGACAAAATTAATGCACTGATGGATCTGCGCCAGAACGGATATAAGATTCCGGGCAGACATCCGGGTTATGTGAAATATAACAAACCGGAAGAAGAACAATAAGAGCAGTTAGGATGGAGAAAAAATAATACTTCCTGCTGAAATGAGGAAAGGCACAGAGGAAGAATATTTGACTTGTCAGGTTTCGTAAAAATAGAAACTGTGAGTTAAAAATGAAAAAGGGGTGGGAAGAAAGCATGAACAGCAGACAATTGGAGTATTTTCTTGCGGTAGCGCATGAATTGAATTTTACAAAGGCGGCAGAGTCAATGTACGTGTCACAGACGGCAGTCACTCAGCAGATCAAGGCGCTGGAGGAACAGCTTGGTGTCAGTCTGTTTGAACGAACTAAAAAGAAAGTTGTGCTGACTCCGGCAGGAAAGGTGTTTTTGCAGGAAGCCAATTTGCTGTTGAAGCGGATGGAGACTGCGATCGAGCGAACCAGAGAGGCATCCAGTGGTGTTATCGGTTCTTTGGATATTGGTTTTTCCATTGGTATCGGAAATACGGGAATGGCAGAAAAAATTCAGGCATTCAATGAAAAATATCCGAATATTGCAATGAAATTTGTGAATCAGAGTCCATCCATGCTGCTGAAATCTCTGAAAAAAGGGGATTTGGATCTGGTGCTGATGCCGATGTTTGAGGAACGTTATTATAAAGATGTGGTTGTCCGAAAAATCGGTGAGGATCGTATGAATGCGGTATTTCCGCGGACACATATTCTGGCGCAGAAGCAGTACGTGACACGGCGGGATTTAAAGGATGAGAACCTGATCCTTGCCTGTACACCGGACAGTGAGATCGGTGAGGAAAGAAAGATTATCGAAAAATTCTGGAAATGCGGTTATCACCCGAATGTGGTTGCAAAGATCGAAGATGTGGAAACTATTTTGCTGATGTTGTCTGCCAATATGGGTGTGACGATTCTGCCAGCATATTTAACGATTCCAATGCAGACACGCGGGCGTCTGGCAGCGGTTCCTTTTGGCGGACCAGAGGATACGATTGAGATTATTGCGGCATGGCGTCCGGATGCGGACAATCCGTCTCTGGAGAAGATTTTGCCGTTTTTGGAAACGACTCAGAGTGTACAGGGAGAATTGCCAGAAGAATTGTGAGATATTTGCTGGAAATCAGCTTAATGCAGTAGATAAGATAAAACAAAATATGATAGCGACAGAAGAACTGTATGATAGCTGATAGAAAACAGAGGAACGAAAATCTTGTGATCAGAACAGGCAGAATGGTGCATAAAATATGAAAAATGGTCTGGAAAATTATTTTGTGATAAAAGATAATAAAAAAATGCGGTTTGGATACACCACAGGAAGCAGTGCGGCAGCAGCAGCCAAAGCAGCGGCAGAGATGCTTTTTTCAGGAAAGGATGTTCCGGTGGTGGAGTTACTGACTCCGAATGGAATCACGTTGTATCTGGAAGTCCTGGATGCAAAATGTGGTCAGAAATCGTGCTCCTGCGCCATTCAAAAGGATGGCGGTGACGATCCGGATGTGACATCTGGACTGCGTATCTATGCAAATGTGACATTATGTGAGCGACAGGAGGCAGAGGTAATCTGTCAGAAGTATCAGCGGAGTGCAAAAGCAGATCTGCAAGATACATCAAAAGGAGTGGCTGCAGCAGCGGTGGATGGCAAAAAAGACAGACAGCAAGCGTGGATCGAAGAATGTGATAACGATAAGAAACATGTTGCCGTAGTAGGTATTACTGCCGGGGAAGGAGTCGGCATCGTGACACTTCCGGGACTGGAACAGCCCGTCGGTGTACCTGCAATCAACAGGGTGCCACGGGAAATGATTACAAAAGAGGTACAGGCAGTTTGTGAAAAATATCACTATACGGAAGGTGTAGAAGTGTGCATTTCGGTTCCAAATGGAGCTGTGGTGGCAGAGAAAACCTTCAATCCGCGGCTTGGCATCCAGGGCGGCATCTCAATCCTTGGAACCAGTGGCATTGTGGAGCCGATGAGTGAGCAGGCGCTGATTTCCAGCATTCAGGTAGAGATGAAACAGAAAGCCACGGGAGACCGGAAGTATCTGCTGATCGCACCGGGGAATTATGGCTTGCAGTATCTGTCCGGAAATTTTCCGTTTGAGTCAGAGGAAGCGGTAAAATGCAGCAATTATGTCGGACAGACCATTGATTTTGCTGTAAATATGGGCTTGAAAGGTGTTTTGTTTGTGGCTCATATCGGCAAGTTTATCAAAGTGGCAGGCGGAATTATGAATACTCATTCCAGAGAGGCAGATGCCCGGATGGAGATCATGACAGCATGTGCGTTGCGGGCGGGAGCGGATGCGGATACGGCAAATCGAATCCTTGCGGCAGTAACCACCGATGAGGGATTGAGCATTTTGAAAGAAACACCATACTGGGCACAGACGATGCAGATCATCATAGAAAAAGTGGAATATTATCTGAATCACCGGGCACAGGAACGGCTTGAAATCGGAGCGGTGCTGTACAGCAATGCACATGGAGAACTTGGAAGAACGTCTCTGGTGGAAAAATTACTGGAACAGTTGCAGCAACAAAAGTTATAAAATAGATAACAGGAGAAAAAGCATGGTTTATTTTGTTGGAGCAGGAAGTGGTGCGGCAGATCTGATCACCGTACGAGGAAAAAATCTTCTGGAACGGGCGGATGTGATCATTTATGCGGGATCACTGGTTAATCCTGAACTTTTGGACTATAAAAAAGAAGGATGTATGGTTTTTAACAGTGCCACGATGACACTGGAGGAAGTACTGGAAGTGATGGAAAAAGCGGAAGCAGCGGGAAAAATGACGGTTCGTTTGCATACAGGTGATCCATGTATTTACGGCGCGATTCGTGAACAGATGGATCGACTGGATGAAAAAGGGATTGCCTACGCGAGCTGTCCGGGTGTCAGTGCTTTTTGCGGTGCGGCTTCCGCATTAAATCTGGAATATACACTGCCGGGTGTTTCCCAGAGTGCAATCATCACCCGCATGGCGGGACGGACACCGGTTCCGGAACGGGAGAGCATTGCTTCTTTTGCGGCGCATCAGGCAACGATGGTTGTTTTTCTGAGCACTGGATTGCTGGAGGAACTTTCCGGAGAGCTGATCGCAGGCGGTTATACGGCAGAAACTCCGGCAGCGATTGTATACAAGGCAACCTGGAAGGAAGAAGAAAAATATATCTGTACGGTGGGAACACTGGCACAGACCGCGAAGGAGCATAACATTACGAAAACGGCGTTAATGATCATCGGAGAAGCAGTTACCCATAGTAATTATGCCAGATCAGAACTGTACAATCCGAATTTTTCTACCGAATACCGGAAAGCAAAAAGTGAAATTAATCCAAATGAAGTCAAGGAAAAATAGGACTTGGCAGAAATGATGTTAAGTAGAATCGTTGAGTCAAATGAGAGTAAAACGTGGAGATAGCATGGATATTGTCAGAATTATTTCTTTTACAGAAAACGGATATCAGCTGTCCTGTAAAATGAAGGATTGTTTGCAGGAGCGGGGAGAAGTTTTTTTATATAGTGGCAAAAAGCAGGTTGCGGAGCGGCATGCGGAGGTTTGCACAGTGGCTGATGGCTTGAAAAAATGGTGTGGTGAAGTTTTTGAACAGTCGGAAGTGCTGATTTTTATTGGAGCATGCGGTATTGCTGTGCGGACCATCGCACCGTTTGTAAACAATAAATGTACGGATCCGGCAGTTTTGGTGGCAGATGAACAGGGAAAACATATTATTTCGTTATTGTCCGGACATCTGGGCGGTGGAAATGAGTGGACGTTGTTTTTGGCACAGAAGCTGCAGGCAGATCCGGTGATCACCACGGCTTCGGATGTGAATGAACATCTGGCTGTGGATGTGTGGGCAAAGCAGCAGGGATGGCAGATCGCAGACCTGACACTGGCAAAACATGCGGCGGCAGCGATTGTAGCCGGAGAAAAATTACCGTTTTATGTAGAAGATATACAGATAGAAAACCTGCCAAAAGAATTAAATTTATCCTCATCGAAAGATTCTTTTCAGGGAGTGATCAAAAGAAGGGCAGCGGAACCGATTGCAGGAATCGTTGTTTCGGTATACGATCACTGGCAGAAAAACGTACTTCGGTTTGTTCCCAAACGGGTGATTCTTGGCATCGGCTGCCGGAGAGGTAAAGATCCGGTAGAATTGGAAACGCAGGTGCGGCAGGTGTTGAAAAACTATCACGTTGCCCAGGAGAGTATTGCAAAACTGGTTTCCATTGATCTGAAAGCAGAAGAAGCAGGAATTTTGCGGTTGGCAGAATTATGGAAGCTTCCTTTTGAAACGTTTTCGACAGAGGAATTGCAGCAGGTTCCGGGAACCTTTGTGGAGTCGAAATTTGTGAAGAAAACGACAGGAGTCGGAAATGTGTGTGAACGCGCGGCAGTAGCAGCATTGCCAGAGGAAGCGCAGAAGCAACCATGCTGGATCTGCCATAAACAGGCAGAAAATGGCGTGACAGTGGCAATGATCGCATTACTGTTGTAATAGGAAACACTATTATAGTTTTATTGATGGAGAGGAAACAACATTGAAGAAGATATATGTAGTAGGAATTGGACCGGGCGCTTATGAACAGATGACGATCCGTGCAGTGAAAGTACTGGAAAACTGTGAGGTCATCATCGGTTATACGGTGTATGTGGATCTGGTGCGGGAGCACTTTGCAAGAAAGGAATTCTTAACCACACCGATGAAACAGGAAGTGGAGCGCTGCCGTATGGCATTTGAGACTGCCAATGCCGGAAAAAAAACAGCGATGATCTGCAGCGGAGATGCCGGTGTGTACGGTATGAGCGGTCTGATGCTGGAAATCGGAGAAGAATATCCGGAGGTAGAAGTGGAATGCGTGCCGGGAGTGACAGCAGCGATCGGCGGAGCTTCCGTACTTGGCGCACCGCTGATCCATGATTTTGCGGTGATCAGTCTCAGTGACCTTCTGACTCCATGGGAGAAAATTGAAAAACGCCTGCTGGCAGCGGCGGAAGCAGATTTTGTTATCTGTCTGTACAATCCGTCCAGCAAAAAGCGGCATGATTACCTGCAGAAAGCCTGTGATCTGATCCTGAAATATCAACCGGAAAGTCTGGTCTGTGCGACGGTAAGTAATATTGGCAGGGAAGGCGAACAGAAGCATATTTATACGCTGGGAGAACTTCGAAATGCAAAAGTGGATATGTTTACGACTGTATTTATTGGTAATTCCCAGACAAAAGAGATGAATGGGGCAATGGTGACTCCAAGAGGATATGGGATATGAAAAAACATGTGGAATACCTGATTTTTGCCGGAACAAGCGAAGGACGGAAGCTGGCAGAATTTTTGCAGGATCATCAGATCTGTGCGGAGATTTGTGTGGCAACCGAATATGGAGAAGAATTGCTTGCGGCAACGGATTATATTCAGGTGCATACCGGCAGAATGACGGAACCGGAAATGGAAAACTACATACAGGAACGGTTCGGAGCGTCTTTTCGGGCAGTAATCGATGCCACACATCCACATGCGGCAGAAGTGACGAAAAATATTCGGACTGCCTGTGAAAAAACAGGGATGCGTTATGTGCGTCTGCTACGTGGACAGATTGATTTATCTGCATTTTCGGATCTGGTGACATTTCCGGATTGTGAATCAGCAGCAGAATGGCTGGAAACACAGAGTGGGCGGATTTTTCTGACAACGGGAATGAAAGAGTTGCCGATGGTAGCAGAGCGGATTTCTGACAGGGAGCGCTTGTATGCAAGGGTACTTCCACAGCCGGAGATTTTTCCTTTGGCAGAAGCACTTGGATTAAGTAAAAAGCAGTTGATCTGTATGCAGGGACCGTTTTCCAAGGAGCTGAATGTGGCAATGCTGCGGGAAGTGCAGGCAAAGTTTCTGCTGACAAAGGAATCCGGAAGTGCAGGTGGTTTTGCACAGAAAGCGGAGGCAGCGAAAGAAGCCGGAGCAGTTTGTGTAGTTATCCGCCGTCCGGTGCAGGAACAGGGATTTTCATTGGAGGAGATTCAGGAGCAGATATTAAGTGCACGAGAGACTGTTTTCAATCTGAAGAATAAAGTGCAAAAAGATCAAGGAAAAGAAACTTGTCATGCAGATGAGGCACATGCAGAGAAAGATAACAGTTTGAATGTTTCAGAAGCAGTTGAAAAAGTTAAAAAGTTAAGTAGCTGCAAACTGGGAAAAAAGGCAGAGACACGCAGAAAAGTGACGCTGCTTGGCATTGGAATGGGTGCAACAGAAAACATGACAGTGGAGGGTGTTCGCGCCTGCAATCAGGCAGACTGTATTATTGGGGCAAAGCGTATGCTGACAACGGTGGAGCAGGTTTTAGATACCGAAAAACCGATGGTACCTATGTACTTAAGTCAGCAGATTGTGGAGTATATCTACTCACATGAGGAATATGGCAACATCGTGATTGCTCTGTCCGGAGATGTTGGGTTTTACAGTGGTGCAAAGAAGCTGGTGGACGCGCTGCCGGAAATGGAGGTTCAGCTGCTTTGTGGCATTTCCAGTGCAGTGTATTTTGCATCAAAACTGCATACATCCTGGGACGATATGAAACTAATGAGTATCCATGGACGAAGGGCAAATATTATTGCGGCGCTGAGCAGAAATGAAAAAGTGTTTACGCTGGCTTCCGGAGCTGAGAGCATTCGTCAGCTTGCCACTGAACTGGTGGATTATGGTTTGGGTCAGGTTACAATGTCGGTAGGAACAGATCTCAGTTATCCGCAGGAACAGATTACAACGGCGGCACCGGAACAGTTTCTGGATTATCAGACGGAGGGTGTCAGTGTGGCACTGCTTCAGAAACAGTCCGCGGATGATTTGGTGGTAACGCATGGTATTACGGACGAAGAATTTATCAGAGGAAAAGTCCCGATGACAAAAGAGGAAGTGCGAAGTATTTCCGTGTCAAAAATGCAGCTTCGCCGGGATTCTGTTGTGTATGATATCGGTGCCGGAACCGGTTCTGTTTCTATCGAAATGGCGCGGATGATCCCGGAAGGCTGCGTGTATGCCATAGAACAAAAAGACGAGGCGGTGGAGCTGATCCGGGAAAATCAGAAGAAGTTTCAGATCCCGAATGTACAGATCGTGTATGGAAAAGCGCCGGAGGCAATGCAGGGACTGGAAGTGCCAACCCACGCATTTTTGGGCGGAACCGGTGGAAATATGCGGGAGATTATCACAAAATTGCGGACATTAAATCCACAGATCCGTATTGTGATCAACTGTATTGCACTGGAATCGCTGGCAGAAATCACAGGACTGCTTCAGAAACTGGAAATCAAAGATGCAGAGATCACAGCGGTTACGATCGCAAAATCAAAGCTTCTGGGACATTATCATATGATGATGGGACAAAATCCGGTGTATGTGATTGCTTTTGGAGGAAAAAACATATGAAGATACCACGTATTATGCTGGCAGCGCCGGCAAGCGGAAGTGGAAAAACACTGATCACCTGTGGTTTACTGCAGGCGTTCAAAAACAGAGGTCTGCACCCGGTGTCTTTTAAATGTGGACCGGACTATATCGATCCATTGTTTCATACACAGGTGCTTGGCATTCCTTCCAGAAATCTGGATTCTTTTTTTACCGGTCGGGAGCTGACCAAGGCACTGTTTTGCAAAAATGCGGCACAGGCAGATCTGGCAGTCGTGGAAGGTGTTATGGGATTTTATGACGGTGTGGCAGGGATTACAACACAGGCTTCGTCATGGAATCTGGCAGATATTACGGACACACCGGTGATTCTGGTGGTAAATATGCGTGGAATGAGCCGGTCTGTGGTGGCACTGATCCGGGGATTTTTGCAGATGGAGAAACAGTCTCATATCTGTGGAGTGATCTTAAATCAGACGTCAGAGGTGATGTGTGAGGATCTGCGTCCGCTGATTGAAGAAAATTGTAAGATCCCGGTGCTTGGATACGTGCCAAAGGTGACAGAATGTGTCATCGAAAGCCGTCATCTGGGATTGGTGACACCGGCAGAAATGACGGATCTGCAGGAGCGGATTGAAAAACTGGCAGAAATTCTGGAAAAAACGCTGGATCTGGAAAAAATTTTAACAGTGGCAGCAGGTGCGCCCATGCTGCAGGAACAGTGTATGGAAGATTTTTACCCGGAGCTGCAGGTAACGGCAACGGAGAACTGTAAAAAAAGCGGAAAGGAACAGAATAAAAGTCAGGCGCAGCATTCGGTTCGCATCGGAGTCGCCAGAGATGAAGCGTTTTGTTTTTATTATGAAGATAATCTGGATCTGCTAAGAGCGATGGGAGCACAGATCGTTCCTTTTTCCCCATTGCATGATGCAAAATTGCCGGAGAATCTGCATGGATTGTTGATCGGCGGTGGTTATCCGGAATTGTATGCAAAGCAGCTCAGTGAAAATGAGACAATGAAAGAGAGTATTCGCGGTCAGGTTGACGCTGGCATGCCGTATCTGGCAGAGTGTGGTGGTTTTATGTATCTGCATGAGACGATGGAGGATATGAAAAAAGAGCGCTGGCAGATGGTTGGCGTTTTGTCAGGACATGCGTTTTATACCGGAAAACTGGGGCGGTTTGGCTATGTGGAGCTGACGGCGCAAAAAGCGCAGATTTTAGGAGAAGCGGGAGAGACAATCCGCGCCCATGAATTTCACTATTTTGACAGCAGTGAAAACGGCGATGCGTTCCGGGCGCAAAAGCCACGGCGGAAGCGCGGATGGGATTGTATGCAGGCATCTGGGACGCATGCGGCAGGATTTCCGCATCTGTATTATTATTCTAATCCGTCATTTGCAGCAAATTTTGTGAAAGCATGCAGAAAATGGGAGGAAAGAACATGACACTGGAAGAAACGATACGCCGGATCAGACCGGTGGATCAGAAAGCAAAAGAAGATGCAAAAGCGCACTGGGATGGTCTTGGAAAACCGCTGGGAAGTCTTGGACGGTTGGAGGATGTGATTGTTCAGATTGCTGGAATTCAGCGTACGCCGCAGATTCATATTGAAAAAAAAGCACTGGTGATTATGTGCGCGGACAATGGCGTAGTGGAAGAAGGTGTCACCCAGTGCGGACAGGAAGTGACTGCTTCCGTGGCAGAGAATTTTCTGGATGAAAAATCCTGCGTGGCGATCATGTGCAAACGTGCGGGAGCAGGCATTTATCCAGTGGATATCGGAATGGCAGTAGATACGCCAAGGATAGAAAAACGAAAAGTTGCTTATGGAACGAAAAACATGACAAAAGAGCCGGCAATGACCAGAGCGCAGGCAGTTGCCACCATTGAGGCGGGCATTACCAAGGCACAGGAATTAAAAAATCTGGGATATGAACTGCTTGCAACCGGAGAAATGGGAATCGGAAATACAACGACCAGCAGTGCCATGACAGCGGTTTTTCTGAGGATGGAGCCGGAAAGGGTGACCGGGCGCGGTGCGGGATTATCCGGTGCCGGTCTGAAACGGAAAGTGCGGGCAATCTGGCGGGCAATTTCTCTGCATGAGCCGGATGCATCAGATCCGTTGGACGTACTTTCCAAAGTGGGAGGATTTGACATTGCCGGAATGTGTGGCTTGTTCCTTGGCGGTGCGGCGCTTCAGATGCCGGTAATCATGGATGGATTCATTTCACAGGTGGCAGCACTGACGGCAGTGCGTCTGGTACCGGAATGTGCAGATTATATTCTGGCATCCCACATATCACAGGAGCCGGGGGCTGATATTTTGTTGCATGCGCTGCATAAAGAAGCATTTTTGACCTGTGAAATGCGTCTGGGTGAGGGCAGCGGTGCAGTGGCAATTTTCCCACTGCTGGATTTTGCGTCAGATATTTATCATAAAATGAGTACGTTTGCACAGATAGAGGTTGAAGCATATCAACCATTGGATTAAAATAAGTAAGTTATCGTGAAATAATAAAAAAAGAAATGGACGGAAGAATGCGATGATTATACTGGTAACCGGAGGCAGTGGCAGTGGAAAATCGGAATTTGCGGAAAACTGCTGTATGAAACTGCCCGCAGTGGAAAAACGATATATTGCAACGATGCAGGCGTACGATGAGGAAAGTCGGGCGCGGATTCGCAAACATCAGAATGCCCGCAGCGGAAAAGGTTTTTCGACTGTCGAACAGGGAACACATCTGGAAGATGTTTCACTCCCAAAAGGATGCACGGCATTGCTGGAGTGTATGTCAAATCTGGTGGCGAATGAAATGTTTGCACCGGAAGGACGCAGCGAAGGATGCAAAGAATTAATTTTGCAGGGAATCCGTCATCTGGCAGCAGAGGCGAAACATCTGGTGATCGTCAGCAATAATATTTTTGAAGATGGCATGGAATATGATTCCGGTACGAAGGCGTATATGCGGATTCTGGGTGAAATCAATCAGGAAGTGGCAGTGCTGGCAGATCAGGTGTATGAGGTGGTCTGTGGCATTCCGATTATGATAAAAGGTAGTAACTTTGGAAGTGAGCGTTTACCGGCCCTCAACATCAACGTTATAGAAAAATAATCAAAAGAAATAAGAACAGAAAGAGACAGCGTGTAGTTATGAAATGTCTGGAAAGTCTGATCGTGGCATTTTCCATGTATTCTAAAATACCAATGCCACAGATTACATGGACAAAAGAAAATATGAAAAATACATTGTGCTATTTTCCAGTGATCGGTGCAGTGATCGGCGCACTTTTGTGGTTCTGGTATTGGTTGTGCGGGATTGCAGGATTTGGTGTGATGTTACAGGCGGCAGTAGCAGTTCTGATTCCGGTGCTGGTAACAGGCGGAATTCATATGGATGGTTTTTTGGATACTTCCGATGCATTAAGCTCCTGGCAGACGACAGAGCGTCGGCTTGAAATTTTAAAAGATCCGCATACCGGGGCGTTTGCAATCATTGCATGCTGTAGTTATTTTCTGGCAGCATTTGGCATCTGGACAGAAGCAAAACTGCCGGATATCGGCATTCTTGCCATTGGTTTTATCTTAAGCCGTACCTTGAGTGGCTTTGGTGTATGCAAGTTTCCCTGCGCGAAAAAGAGCGGTCTGGCAGCAACTTTTGCAGAGGCGGCGGACCGGAAACGATGTACCATTGTACTGATTACAGAGATGATTCTTTGTATGGCAGCAATGATCTGGTTTGATCCGCTGCGCGGTGTGTTTGCCTGTGTGGCAGCAGTGCTGGTGTGTCTGGGATGCAGAAGGTTGTCAATGCAGAAGTTTGGTGGAATCACAGGCGATACGCAGGGATTTTTTCTGCAGGTATGCGAACTGGTGATGGCATTTGTGGTAATCTTGATTCCATAAAAAGTCAAAATATTTGCTGACATGGTAACAATGACCGGATTTGTGATGATTTTATAAAATAAAGCAAAATAGACGGGATGAGAATGATACCTGTGTTTATAGGCAGTAAGCAAACAAAATAGAAATATGCATTTTATAAAAAGGGGAGAATGCACATGATTTTAATTATTGGCGGCGCATATCAGGGAAAGATGACGTTTGCAGAACAGCTTCTGAAAGAACAGAAGAAAAACGGAAAAGCAGGAAGTATTTTCCCACAGTTTCATATGTGGGTAAAGGCGCATATGAAGGTGGATGCGAATGACAGAATAAATGAAAATGTAAATTCAAATGAGAAAAATGATAAGTTAGAAAAGGAGTTGCGGGAAAAACTGGCACAGGAGCCGGATATGATCATTGTAAGCAATGAACTTGGCTGTGGCGTTGTGCCGATGGATGCTTTTGACCGGGCATGGCGGGAGCGTACCGGACGCCTGACCTGTGCACTGGCGGTGCAGGCGGAGGCGGTATATCGCGTGACCTGCGGCATCGGAACCCGTATCAAATAGACAGATGACAGAAATAATTGTTGGAACCCTGATCGTGGGCTATGTGTTGGATCTGATTTTTGGCGATCCCCATGGGATGTGGCACCCGATCTGCTTTATCGGAAATATGATTTCATTTTTTGAACGCAGGTTGCAAAGCGACTGCGTTCATGAGCAAGTAGCGAAAGCGGATTGCGAACGTCCGCTTTACGAAAGAATCCGGGGAAGCAAAAAGGAGCAGAAACAAAAACAACTGGATACAACCAATATGAATGAAAGCAAAATGGATGGTTGTGATAAAAACAGTGAGTCAGAAGTATTTCATGAACCCAAAAAGGAGCTGGCAGGCGGCGTGGTGCTTGTTATTTGTGTGCTGACAATTTCCACCGCGATTCCCCTGGTGATTTTGCTGGTGTGTTACCGAATCTGCTTCTGGCTTGGATTTGCAGTACAGTCTTATATGTGCTACACCATTCTGGCAACGAAGTCGCTAAAGACGGAGAGCATGAAAGTGGCAGAGGCGTTGCAGACAGATGGACTGGAGGCCGGAAGAAAAGCCGTTTCCATGATTGTCGGACGGGATACACAGAATCTGACCGAAACCGGTGTGGTGAAAGCAGCAGTGGAAACCGTTGCGGAAAATACATCAGACGGAATTCTGGCACCGATGTTTTACATGGCAATCGGCGGTCCGGTGCTTGGCTATTTTTACAAAGCAGTCAATACCATGGATTCCATGGTGGGGTATAAAAATGACAAATACCTGTATTTTGGCAGGGCAGCGGCAAAATTTGATGATGTGATGAATTTTATCCCGGCAAGATTGTCGGCACTTCTGATGATACTTGCAGCGCCGCTGGTAAAATTAGACGGTGCATCTGCATGGAAGATCTTTAAGCGGGACAGGCTCAATCATGCAAGTCCGAACTCTGCGCAGACAGAGGCAGTGATGGCAGGTGCCTTACAGGTGCAGCTTGCAGGAGATGCCTGGTATTTTGGAAAAAAACATGAGAAACCGACGATCGGCGATGCAGTGCGACCGGTGGAAATCGAAGATATTGCAAGGGCAAATAAGCTGCTGTATGCGGCAAGCCTGCTTGGGATGCTCCTGTTTTGCGGCATAAGGATCGCAGTTTGGCTTGGAATCAAAATGGTGTTGTAGATGATCGTATTTTGAACGCAGGTCGCAAAGCGACTGCGTTCATGAGCAAGTAGCGAAAGCGGATTGCGAATGTCCGCTTTACATGAATACAGGCATTTGCAATATATAAATAAATATGTCAGAGTAAATGAAATTATGGAAGCAAAGGATAAGCAATAAGGCAAAAGTGGAAATTCAGGAGGTGAGTGAATGCACAGACATGGCGGAGATATTTACCGCAATCAAAATAAAATCGATTATTCGGCAAATATCAATTTCCTTGGTATGCCGCAGGCAGTACGTCAGGCGGCAAAGGATGCCATTGATGATGCCGTTCACTATCCGGATTCGTTTTGTGAGGCGTTAAAGCAGGCGATTGCCGAAAAAGAAGGAGTTCCACCGGAGTGGATTTTCTGTGGAAATGGTGCGGCAGATGTGATCTTTACGCTGATGCTGGCAGAAAAGCCAAAAGAAGCATTGCTGCCAATCCCATCTTTTTATGAGTATCGTCAGGCGTTAGAGAGTGTTGCATGTCAGATTCGGACACATTTATTATTGGCGGAACATCAGTTTTGCGTACAACGGGATGTTTTAGAAGCATTGAAGAAACGACCGGATCTGCTGATCTTGTGCAATCCGAATAATCCTACCGGTCAGTTACTGGATCAGGAACTGTCGGATGAAATCGCAGTTCAGTGTCAGAGACAGGGAACGCGGCTTTTGATGGATGAATGCTTTTCAGATTTTCTGGAAGATGCAGAAAAGCATACGTTGTTGCCACAGTTGGCAGAGAATCCACAGATTTTTATCCTTCGGGCATTTACCAAAATGTATGGCATGGCAGGACTCAGGCTTGGATACGGCATTTGCAGTGATGCGGCATTGATCCGGCGCATGGAAGCAGTATCGCAGCCATGGAATGTGTCAGTTCCGGCGCAGGCGGCAGGAATCGCAGCTGTAAAAGAGATTGCATTTGCGGAAAAAAGCAGAGCACTGATCGCAGAGCAGAAAGCATATTTGCTGGAAGGCTTGCGAAAAGCCGGTGTGGAGGTATTTGGCTTTGCAGCAAATTATATATTTTTCCGGGCAGAAGCAGGACTGGAGAAAGCCATGCGGGAGGCAGGTTTTCTGATTCGGGATTGTGGAAATTTTGACGGACTGACGGAAGGGTATTACCGGATCGCAGTGCGCGGACGGGAAGAAAATGAGGAATTTTTAAATACATTGAATCGTGTGTTAGGTAAGATGTAATGCGAAAGAGATGTGGTTCTAAAAGCAACAGATTACCAAGAAACAGAGACAGACAGAAAGTAGATAGCATAGAATCTGGAATTACGAAATTCAGATGAGATAGAGGCAGATCAGGAGAAAAGGACGCAAAAACATATGGCAAAATCAATCATGATACAGGGCACCATGTCAAATGTGGGAAAAAGTCTGCTGGCAGCGGGTTTGTGTCGGATTTTTAAACAGGATGGCTACCGGGTGGCACCTTTTAAATCCCAGAACATGGCATTAAATTCATACATTACTTCCGAAGGACTGGAAATGGGACGGGCACAGGTGATGCAGGCGGAAGCGGCAGGGATAGAACCGTCCGTTCTGATGAATCCGATCCTGCTTAAACCGACCAATGATGTGGGTTCTCAGGTGATTGTCAACGGAGAAGTGCTTGCAACGATGCGGGCAAGGGATTATTTTAAATACAAAAAGACACTGATTCCGGACATTATGAAAGCCTATCATACGCTGGAGGAGCAGTCAGATATCATTGTGATCGAAGGCGCTGGTTCTCCGGCAGAGATTAATCTGAAAAGTGATGATATTGTAAATATGGGAATGGCAAAAATGGCAAAATCGCCAGTGCTTTTAGTGGGTGATATTGATCGTGGCGGAGTGTTTGCACAGCTTGCCGGAACCATGATGCTTCTGGAAGAAGAGGAAAAACAGCTGGTCAAAGGTCTGATCATCAACAAATTTCGGGGAGACAAGACGATTCTTGATCCGGGTATCGTTATGTTGGAGGAGCTTTGCCATCGGTCGGTGGTGGGTGTAACGCCATATATGGATATCGATGTGGAAGATGAAGACAGCTTAAGCGAACGGATGAGTAACGAAAAAGCAGTTGGTCAGATTGACCTTGCGGTGGTTCAGCTGCCGCGTATTTCCAATTTTACCGATTTTAATATATTTGAGAGTATTCCGGGTGTATCGGTGCGTTATGTGAAACGGGCGTCACAGCTTGGAAATCCGGATCTGATCCTGCTTCCGGGTACGAAAAATACTATGAGTGATCTGGCGTGGATGCGTCAGTCCGGCATGGAAGCAGCAGTATTAAAGGCACATGCGGCAGGATGTCCGATTTTTGGTATCTGTGGCGGTTATCAGATGCTGGGCGAAGAACTTTCTGATCCATCCGGTGTGGAAGAAGGTGGAACCATGCGTGGAATGGGACTGCTTCCGATGCACACATTTTTTACGGAAGAAAAAACAAGAACCAGAGTGAACGGACAGTTTTTGCAGGTAAAAGGAGATCTGTCGGGACTCTCAGGGACTGCTTTTTCAGGGTATGAGATTCATATGGGACAGAGTGTTTCTGATGGAAATCTGTCGATGCTGACAAAAATCAGTGATTATTGCAATCATGCGGATCATACTTACGACGGGATTGCGGACAGCGGATCAAAGACACTATCACAGAACAACGGCGCGATGGAAAAATGTGAAGGTGCCATGGCTGAAAATGTGTATGGTTCTTATGTCCATGGCATTTTTGATGCGCAGGAAGTGGTCAATGCTGTTGTGAAGGCGCTGGCAGAGAAAAAAGGGATTGATCTGGCAGGACTGGCGCAGATGGATTATGCGGCATACAAGGAAACACAGTACGATAAGATGGCGGATATTTTGCGGAAATATCTGGATATGGAGCAGATTTACCGGATTCTGGATGAGGGTGTCTGATTATCATGGAGGACAAAAAAGTGGCAGAAAGTTGTGTACATATTTATACCGGTGACGGAAAGGGAAAGACCACCGCGGCGGTAGGGCTGGCGGTGCGGTTTGCCGGAAACGGCGGAAAAGTGCTGTTTACCCAGTTTTTAAAAGATGGTACTTCTTCAGAACTTCGAATTTTAAAACAGATTCCGGAGATTACCGTTTATTCTGCAGAAAAAAACTTTGGTTTTACGTTTCGGATGGATGAAGAAACAAAGCAGCAGGCGCGGGCATACTATGACCACTATCTGGCAGAAGCGCTTCGACGCGCGGCAGAGGAATCATATGGTCTGTTGATTCTGGATGAAATTGGTGCGGCATATCGGACAGAATTGATCGATCGGGAACGTTTACTTACATTCCTGGAAGAACGCCCACAGAATCTGGAAGTTGTTTTGACCGGACGCGATCTGGCAGAGGAACTGCTGTCATATGCGGATTATGTCTCAGAGGTTCGAAAAATAAAACATCCATTTGAACGCGGGATTACCGCCAGAGAGGGCATTGAATACTGAGATAAAAATACATTTAGATGAAAGCTGTCTGCTGTATCAAGGGGCAGTGAACAACAATGTATTGCAGTATTACATTGGAAAGATAATAGAAAGATACGTTATTTGAGATAGAGAAAAAAGGAGCAGCGGAGAACACCATGGAGTTTGAACATGTAAAACCAATGGATATTGAAAAAAGAAGTATGGAGATCATCGGGCAGGAGCTGAAAGAAAAAGGAATTACATTGCCGGCAGACAAGGAGCACATTATCAAACGTGTGATCCATACAACGGCAGATTTCGAATATGCGGATACCCTTATTTTTTCGGAACATGCGGTGGAATCGGCAAAGGAAGCGCTTCGGGCAGGCGCAACGATTGTAACAGATACGAAAATGGCATGGTCCGGCATCAATAAACGGACATTGGAGAATCTGCATGGAAAAGCCTGCAATTTTATCTCAGATGAAGATGTAGCGAAGACGGCAAGACAGCATGGATCTACCCGCTCCGCAGCTAGTATGGATAAGGCAGCATCCCTTCCGGGACCGTTGATTTTTGCCATCGGAAATGCGCCGACAGCATTGATCCGTCTGCATGAGCTGATCGAAGAAGGAAAAATTGCACCGGCATTGATCATCGGTGTCCCGGTTGGTTTTGTCAACGTGGTGCAGGCAAAGGAACTGATCATGGAAACGGATGTGCCTTATATCATTGCAAGAGGCAGAAAAGGCGGAAGCAACGTGGCAGCAGCAATCTGCAACGCATTATTATATGCTCTTGACAGCAGCAGAGGAATGAAAAAATCATGATAAACATACAGATGATAGGAATCGATCACAGCAGAGCATCTGTGGAAGAACGGGAATTATTTTCTTTTACAAAGACAAAACAAAAAGAACTGATGGAGGCAGTCGTCCGGCAGCAAGGCGTGGACGGCTGCGTGTTGCTGTCTACCTGTAACCGGATGGAATTATATGTGTCATTGGATGAAAAGGCAGAGACGGATCTTTACCGGATTATCTGCCACTGTAAACAGATTTCCGGAGAAGAGGAAAAACGGCTGCGGGAACTTTTTACAGTGCGAAACGGAGAAGAAGCGGTGCGGCATTTATTTTTGCTGACTGCGGGCCTGAAGTCCAAAATCATCGGGGAAGATCAGATTCTGACGCAGGTAGGCGATGCACTGGAATTTGCCCGAAGTGGTGAATTTGCGGATACGGTGTTAAAAACGCTGTTTCGTATGGCAGTGACCGCAGGCAAAAAAATAAAAACGCAGGTGGTAATCCCAAAAGGAAACACATCAGCAATCGATGCGGCATTGACGCAGCTTGAAAGACAGGGTTATCAATTTGCAGGAGAAAACTGTCTGGTGATCGGAAATGGTGAAATGGGGCGGCTGACGGCGTGTGCCTTTCAGGAGCGGGGCGCGAATGTGACGGTAACGGTTCGGCAGTATCACAGCGGAGAAGTGCGGATTCCGGAAGGCTGTGCCCGGATCCATTACGGCGAGCGTTATCATAAAATTCCGGAATGCAGATATGTGGTGTCAGCGACGGCAAGCCCAAATGTGACCTTAGAGCGTACAGAAATGGAAAAATGGAATCCGGATTATCGGGTTACTTTTGTTGATTTGGCGGTTCCAAGGGATATTGATACTGCAATCCGGGAGCTTTCATGGGCAGAAGTCTATGATATTGATGATTTTCAGGGCGGCATCGGCTTGTCCGGGCGGCAGCAGGAACAGTTACAGGCGGCAAATCTGCTGGCGGAAGAAGAACTGGCAGCATTTGTCTCCTGGTATGAATGTCGGGATATGGTGCCGCAGATTCAAAAATTTGGTGCACTGGCAGCGCAGGATGTGAGCTGGCGTATGGGAAGAATGTTTCAGCAGATGAAACTGGAGGCCAGTCAGTGCAGACAATTGGCAGATGCCGTGGAGCAGACATCACAGAAAGTATTTCAGAAGATCTTGTTTGGGCTGAGAGATCATGCAGACACAGATGTGATGCGGGAGTGTCTGGAAGCACTGGAAAAAGTTTGGAAAGAGGAGTAAAAAGGAGTAGAAAAGGGATGGATCACAGATATTTTCCATTTTTTGTAGATATCACAGGAAAAAAAGTATTGCAGGTAGGAGCAGGAAACATTGCTCTGCGCAGAATAGAAAGTCTGCTGCGGTTTGGCGCAGATGTGACAGTGGCTGCATCGGAGATTCGGATGGAATTTTTGCAGTTACAGCAAAGGTATGGCAGAAAGCGGCTGGAGCTGATCCGCAGTCCTTTCATGCATGGCATGACCAGAGGATATGAGCTGGTGCTGACGGCGACAGGGGATACGCAGGCGGACCGGGAAGTCTGGGAAGAATGTAAAAAGCATCGCATCTGGGTAAATGTGGCATCTGATCAGGCACTGTGTGATTTTCGGTTTCCGGCGCTGATAGAACAGGAGGGTATTGTTGCGGGGGTTAATTCCTGCGATAACGATCATGGAAAAGTGCGGGAAGTAAGTGCGAAGATTCGGGAAGCACTTGGGACAGTAGATTATAATCTTAACTGAGAAAATATTGATTTTTATAAAATTTTACAAAGCAGAATGCATTTTACAGTTGAATTGCAAAGAATCATCGGAGAATGATTGATTCGGTGGAAACTTAAGCATATGTGGAGGAATAGCAGTGAAAAAAATTCGAATCGGAAGCAGAGAGAGCCGTCTGGCTGTGATTCAAAGCGAGATGGTGATGGATTATATCAAAAATCAGTGCCCGGAATACGAGCCGGAGCTTGTTACCATGAAAACAACCGGTGACAAAATCCTGGATCGTACATTGGATAAGATTGGCGGAAAAGGGCTGTTTGTGAAGGAACTGGATGCGGCATTGCTGGATGGACGCAGTGATCTGTCGGTACACAGTCTGAAAGATATGCCGGCAGAGATTCCGGAAGAACTGCCGCTGATCGGTTTTTCAATGCGGGAAGATCCGCGGGATGTACTGGTATTGCCAGAAGGTGTAACGGAACTGGATTTTTCCAAACCAGTGGGATGTTCAAGCCAGCGCCGCATGCTGCAGTTTCAGAAACTGTATCCACAGGCAGTCTTTGCACCGATCCGCGGGAATGTACAGACACGCTTGGCAAAACTTGATTCTGGGGAATTCTCTGCAACGATTCTGGCAGCAGCAGGATTAAAACGACTGGGGTTGGAAAACAGGATTACCCGGTATTTTTCGGTAGAAGAAATGATTCCGGCTGCCGGACAGGGCGTGTTGGCGCTGCAGGGACGTGCCGGTGAGGATTATGCATTTTTATATTCATTTTGTTCCGAAGCAAGCCGGATCACATCCCTTTGCGAACGGGCGTTTATCAGGGAACTGGACGGTGGATGTTCCTCTCCGGTGGCAGCGCATGCAACCATTGCAGAGGATGGAAAGCTGATGTTGCGAGGACTCTATTATGAAGAAGCGACCGGAAAAAGTGTGGCAGGCACCGAATTTATTTACTTAGAAAAAGAAAATTGGTATCAGAAAGACCTTGCAGACCATATAGATGATACAGGTTATGGAGATCACAAAAAAGATGTCTTTGAACAAAATGCGGGATACTTGGCAGAAAACGTTGGCAGAAATCTGGCACGTTGTTTGCGGGCAGAAGCGACAGCACAGGAGGAGCGCTAAATGGAACAGAAAAAAGAAGGAAAAGTCTGGCTGGTGGGCGCAGGACCTTCCGATGCGGAGCTTTTGACATTAAAGGCAAAACGGGTGCTGGAACAGGCAGAAGTCGTTGTATATGACCGTCTGGTAGGAGAGAGCATTTTATTGATGATACCGGAGACAGCAGAAAAAATCGATGCAGGAAAACGTTCCGGCAATCATACCATGCCGCAGGAACAGATGAATGAGCTACTTTTGAAAAAAGCGCAGGAAGGAAAACGTGTGGTGCGCTTAAAGGGTGGAGATCCGTTTCTGTTTGGGCGCGGCGGCGAAGAACTGGAGCTGTTGGCAAAACACCATATTCCATTTGAAGTAGTGCCGGGGGTGACCTCGGCCATTTCGGTTCCGGCTTATAACGGCATTCCGGTGACACACCGGGATTATGCCTCCAGCGTGCATATCATTACCGGACATAAGAAAAAAGACGAACCGTTGAATCTGGATTTTGCAACACTTGCAAAACTGGAAGGAACACTGGTATTTCTCATGGGCGTTTCCGCATTGACAGATATTTGTCAGGGGTTATGTACCGGTGGAAAAGCGAAAGAAACCCCGGCGGCGTTGTTAAGCCGCGGAACGACAGCAAAGCAGAAACGGATCGTGAGTACGCTGGAAAAGCTGCCGGAAGAAGTGAAGAAAAATCCACTGGAGACCCCGGCAATCATTGTCGTAGGAGAAGTCTGCGGACTGGCAGAAGATTTTAACTGGTACGAAAAACTAACACTGTTCGGTAAAAAAATTATTGTAACAAGACCGCGGGAACGAAGCCGGGTGCTGGCAGAACGGTTACGGAGCCTTGGAGCAGAAGTGCTGGAATTACCAACGATTGAGATTCATCCTAATGAGTGTTTTGCAGATGAAAGCATTGCGGTGGATGAATGTGCTGCAACAGAAAAGGACATGCAGCAAAATACTGTAAATACTGAGATACAAAATGGGATCAATAAGACAGATATGCATACCGTCCGGAAGCTGTCTCAGGCATTGGAAGATAATTATCAGTACGTGATATTTACCTCTCCTTCCGGTGTAAACTGCTTTTTTGATCAGTTAAAAAAAGAAAAAATCGATATCCGAAGATTTGCCGGAGCAAAAATTGCAGCTTTAGGAGCGGGAACAGCAAAAGAACTGCAACTGCATGGCGTTTTCGCAGATCTGGTTCCGGAGGTGTATGATGCGGCACACCTTGGCATCTGCATCGGGGAAGATTGTGAAGATGGTGACAATATTCTGATCCCGCGGGTGAGAAACGGCAGTCAGGAACTGATCCGGGAGATTCAGAAAAGGAAAAAAGTTACGATTGCAGATTTGCCGATTTATGATACCATAGAGAAAGAACAGAAATGGGTGAATGTACCGAAGCTGGTGGAGGAAGGCTGTATGGTAGTTTTTACCAGCGCATCTACAGTCCGTGGATTTGTAAAAAATGTACCGGATACGGATTTAAGCCATGTAAAGGGAATCTGTATCGGAAAACAGACCGCGCAGGAAGCAAAAAAAGCTGGAATTTCCTGCGTGATTGCAAAATCAGCAACCTTAGAAGATCTGCTACAGACCGTCTTAAATTGTTCATCTCAGTCTGATTGAAAATGAAGTAGTATAACTTTTTATATAAAATTTCTTCCTGTATTTTATATGGGTAAATGAAAAAATGTTGAGAGAAAGGCAGCTGAAAACTGGCTGCAGGAGGAAAGTAAAAATGGAAATGATCAATCGTCCGCGCAGATTGCGGACAAGTGCAAATTTGAGAAAAATGGTGCGGGAGACCAGAATGGATAAGTCCTCTCTGATCTATCCAATGTTTATTGTAGAAGGAACCAATATCAAAGAAGAAATCCCGTCTATGATGGGACAGTACCGTTATAGCGTTGACCGTATGGGAGAAAAATTAGAAGAACTGACAAAAGCCGGAATCGGCGGCGTCATGCTTTTTGGAATCCCGAATCACAAGGATGAGCTTGGAAGCGGTGCTTATGCGCAGGATGGCATTGTGCAGCAGGGATTTCGTAAGGCAAAAGAACTGTTTCCGGATCTGTATATGATCGGAGATGTCTGCATGTGTGAGTATACTTCTCATGGCCATTGCGGTGTACTTTGCGGACATGACGTAGATAATGACAAAACATTGGAACTGTTGCAGAAAACAGCGTTGTCACAGGTTCAGGCAGGTGCGGATATGGTAGCACCGTCTGATATGATGGATGGCAGAGTTGGTGCAATCCGCCATATTTTAGATACCAACGGTTACATCAATACACCGATCATGGCATATTCTGCAAAATTTGCTTCTGCTTTTTATGGTCCGTTCCGGGATGCGGCAGATTCCGCACCGGCATTTGGTGACCGCAAAACCTATCAGATGGATTATCACAACCGCAGAGAAGCGTTAAAAGAGGTAGAGCAGGATGTCATCGAAGGCGCAGACATTGTAATGGTAAAACCTGCAATGGCTTACGGCGATCTGATCCGCGAAGTAAAAGATATGACAGATCTTCCGGTGGCAGCATACAGCGTCAGCGGAGAGTATTCCATGGTAAAAACGACCGCAGCAGCAGGATTTATCGATGAGACATCCATCATGTGTGAGATGGCAGTCGCTGCTTACCGCGCAGGAACTGATATTTATATTACCTATTTTGCAGAAGAACTGGCAAAATGTATGGATGAAGGGAGAATCGGATAATGGAGATCAAAAAATCAGAAGCTCTTTTTCAAGAAGCAGTGCAATATATTCCGGGTGGCGTGAATTCTCCGGTTCGAGCCTTTGGTTCTATCGGTTCTACTCCGCGTTTTATCAAAAAAGCGGACAAAGCGCTGATGTGGGATGAGGACGATAACGAATACATAGATTTTATCGGTTCCTGGGGACCGATGATCTTGGGACATAATCATCCAATGGTTCTGGATGCGGTGATGGAGTATGCAAAGCGTGGTTTAAGCTACGGTGCAGCGACATCCATTGAAGTGGATATGGCAAAACTGATCTGCAGCATGGTGCCATCCATCGAGATGGTGCGTATGGTAAATTCAGGTACGGAGGCAGTGATGAGTGCCGTTCGTGTGGCGCGCGGTTTTACACGCAGAGATAAAATCATCAAATTCAACGGCTGCTATCACGGGCATTCCGATGCTCTGTTGGTAAAGGCAGGTTCCGGTGTTATGACAGCAGGTGTTCCGGGTTCTCTTGGTGTCCCGGCAGGCTGCACCGCAGATACGATCACAGCAGATTATAACTCTCTGGAGAGCGTGCAGAATTGTTTTGATACCTATGGAGAACAGATTGCAGCGATTCTGGTGGAGCCGGTTGGCGCAAATATGGGAACCGTACCGCCAAAACCGGGATTTTTGCAGGGACTTCGTACTATCTGTGACAAATATGGTGCATTGCTGATCTTTGATGAGGTCATTACCGGTTTCCGTATGCAGGCAGACGGTGCCCAGGGCTGGTTTGGCGTGACACCGGATCTGACCACATTTGGAAAAATCATCGGCGCAGGTATGCCGGTTGGCGCATATGGCGGACGCAGAGAAATCATGGAAATGGTATCTCCGGTGGGCGCTGTGTATCAGGCAGGAACCTTGAGCGGTAATCCGGTGGCAATGGCAGCAGGTATTGCACAGCTTTCTTATTTAAAAAAACATCCGGAAGCGTACGATGCCCTGAATCAGAAGTCTGACCGGTTTTTCGAAGAACTGCAGAAAATTGTGGATGAGAATGGCAGAGGCTATCATGTCAATCATATTGCTTCACTGGGAAGTCTGTTTTTTACAGACAGGGAAGTTGTTGACTATGAAAGCGCACAGACTTCAGATACGAAGGCATATGCTGATTACTGTAATTACATGCAGAACCATGGCATTTATCTGGCTCCGGCGCAGTTTGAGGCAGTATTTATTTCCATGGCGCATACAGAGGAGCAGTTAGCGCAGACACTGGAACTTGCCAGAACCTACTTTAAGAAAAATATATAATATTTCTGGATTGTGTTTTGGAAAAAACAAAATCGTACTATTTCATAAAAAGCAGAAATTGTTTGACATAAAGTCGAAGGAAATCAGAGCATATGGCAGCACAGAAGAAGGTACAGAAAAACGCACCGAGAAGAAAAAAGAAGCGAAAAAACAGACGAAAAAGATACGATATGTCCCGGGTCTGGATGGCACTTGGATTACTGGCACTGGTACTTCTGGTGATCGTGGGTGTGACCGGACACCAGAAAAACAAAGCAGTCAGTGCAGACAGTCCGGTAACATTGTCCGAGGTGGATGAAAACAGACCGGAACTGGATGTGGAACTTCTGACGGTGAATCCGTATTCCAGACCGGGCACAGCGCTGGAAAAAGTTAATGGCATAGTCATACACTATACGGCAAACCCTGGCGCAACCGCCATTGCAAACCGCAATTATTTTGAAAATCTGAAGGACACGCATACGACAAAGGCAAGTTCTCATTTTGTGGTGGGACTGGAAGGCGAGATCGTGCAGTGTATTCCAACAGCGGAGATTGCCTATGCATCCAATGACCGCAACAGCGATACGATTTCCATCGAGTGCTGTTATAAAAACGAGGACGGTTCTTTTGAGCAGGCAACGTACGATTCGGTGATAAGGCTGACCGCATGGCTCTGTGAAAAATTCGGACTGACATCGGAAGATGTGATCCGGCATTATGATGTGACCGGAAAACTGTGTCCGCTCTATTATGTGGAACATGAAGATGCGTGGACGCAATTTAAGAAAGATGTAGATACTTATCTGCAAGTTTATAAGACGGGAGATGAAAACGGATGAGAGATCTTTATGAAAAAATAAAAAAAGGAATCGATCGCAGAGCAAGTCTGATCGCTCTGAAAAAAGAACTGAAGGATGATGCTAAGAAAAAGGTGTTTCTTACCATGACAGGCAACCGTCTGGATGAGATCATGAAGTGTCTGGTAGCCGAGGATCCGAAGGTGCGGAAAAACGCGGCATTGATCCTTGGGGAACTGCATTGTCAGGATGCGTTGGATGTACTGATGGATGCGTATGAGGAAGAAGATAAATTATTTGTCAAAGAAGCATATGTGCAGGCATTATCCATGATCGACTGCAGCGAGTATCTGCCACAGTTAGAGGAGCGTTTGCAGGAACTGGTTGCTTATGAAGCTCCGGAAGAAGAAAAGAAGCATGTGCAGGCAGAGATTCGTGCGCTGCAGGAGCTTTTACTACAGAAAAAAGGGGTGAAAAAACATACCTTTAATGGATGGAACCGTTCCAGCGAGGTACTGCTTCTGACCATTCCTGCATTTCGTGATGCATTGGCAGAAGAAGTGACCGGAAAGAAAAAAGTACTAAAATCCGGTGTACGTACGATTGTGTCTGATTTTGAAACAGTCATGAAAATCCGTACAATGCAGGAATTACTGTTTGTAGTTCATACACAGACTGACGATAACGTGCTTTCCACAGATCCGGAAACACTGGCAGCACAGCTGGCAGAATCCGATCTGATGCAGATCCTGACGGAGACACACAAAGGGGATGTGCCGTTTTGCTTCCGTATCGGTGTATCCGGTACGATGCCGCTGGAGGAGCGGAGCATCTTTGCCAAACGTGTGGCAGCAGCGATTGAAGGTGCTTTTGAGAGGAACCTGATCAATTCTACGTCACACTATGAAGTGGAATTGCGCCTGTTACAGCATCGTGAGGGCGGATTTGTACCGTTATTAAAACTGTATACACTGCCGGATCATCGTTTTGATTACCGCAGATATTATGTGGCGGCAAGCATGAAACCAACGCTGGCAGCAGGATTGATAGCACTGGCAAAACCGTATCTGAAAGAGTATGCACAGATCTTAGATCCGTTCTGTGGCGTAGGTACTTTGCTGATGGAACGCAGGTTTGCCGTACCGGCGCGAAATGCCTACGGCATCGATACTTTTGGTGAGGCAATCGAGAAAGCAAGGGTAAACAGTAAGATTGCAGGTATGCAGACCAATTATATCAATCGTGATTATTTTGATTTTGTTCATGATTATAAATTCGATGAGATCGTCACCGATCTTCCGGCAGGTAATCTGTCAAAACCGCAGCTGGATGACCTGTATCGCAGATTTTTTGAAAAATCCGATGAGGTGCTGGCAGAGGATGGTCGCATGATCTTCTTCTCAAGGGAAATGGGACTGGTGAAAAAACAGCTTCGTTTGCATCCTCAGTTCCGTTTGGCACAGGAATTTTGCATTCAGGAGAAGAATAGAAGTTATCTGTTTATCGTAGAAAAGCGTCAGTAGAAAATTTGAGAGGCGGTATTGCCCGTTTTTACCGATGGGGTGTAATTAATATCCATCTACTATTACGTTCAGCTTTACGTGCTATCAGCAACAATTAGATGATAAAAGACAGGAGAAAGGTATGCTTCGGAATTTGTTTCAGGAACAGTTAGAAGATTGCCCGGTGATCGCGGCGGCAAGAGATCTGGAAGGACTGGCACACTGCTGTCAGTCCGAGAGCGGCATTGTTTTTATTTTATTTGGGGATGTCTGCAACATTTCGGAAATCGCAGATCAGGTAAAATCCGCTGGAAAACTGGCATTTGTGCATATGGATCTGGTGAACGGACTATCCAGTCGTGAAATCAGTGTGGATTTTATCCGGAAAGAAACGCGTGCGGATGGAATCATTTCCACAAAGCAGCCACAGATCCGCCGGGCAAAAGAACTGGGGTTATATACGGTGCACCGCTTTTTTGTCATCGATTCCGCTGCTTATGAAAATGTGGAAAAATGTACAAAAGCACTTCGGCCAGACTGTGTGGAACTGATGCCGGGAGTCATGCCAAAAGTCATTCAGCAGATGACAGAAAAGTTGTCCGTTCCAATCATTGCAGGCGGTTTGATTTCCGATAAAGAGGATATTATTGCCGCGTTGGATGCCGGAGCGACGGCGATTTCAACGACGAAAGAAGAACTGTGGTTTTTATAATGGATAAATTGTTCATATTTACATGGTTTATTAAAAAGGAAAATGAACAGTCCCGCTGTCGAAAAATGGCGGAATGTTTTTAACTATAATTATGCATGGATAAAATTTTGAAATATATAAAGAAATAGGAAGTGTATAAAAATAGAGAATGAAAAATAATAGACAAAGCAAAACAATCACAACAACCTATAATATCCCAGCTCAAATTTTCGGCAGCATACGCATCGCCCTGATTTCCGATGTTCACGATCGATGTCCGGATGCAGCACTTTCCATCTTACGCCAACAGAAACCAGATCTGATCCTGGTAGCAGGTGACTTGATGGAGCGCCATGATCCGGCAATCAGTCCATGGACGGTAGAACAGATGGATGAATGGCAGGGAATTCCGCGCACCCGCACCTGGTTTTTCAATATTGTGAGAAAATTTGACGGTTCCGCAGCATCCGGAGAACAAACAAAACGCTGGGACAAGGAAAATGGCTACCGTTTTCTGGAAGAAACGGTAAAAATAGCTCCGGTGGTACTTGGGGTTGGTAATCATGAATGGTATCATACGGAAGAAGATTTGGAATTTTTTAAAGATCAGGGTGTGATTTTTCTGGATAATCGGGATTGTGAACTGACGGTGAAAGGACAGAAACTTCTGATAGGAGGAATGTCCACCCGATATGATCTGGAATGGCTGGAGCAATTTTCACAGAAAGACGGTGTGAAAATTTTAATCTGTCACCATCCGGATTATTATCCGAAATATATCAAGAACACGAATCGGAATACATTTGCATTGATCGTGGCAGGTCACGCCCATGGCGGACAGTGGCGTCTGTTCAGCAGAGGCGGAAGAAAACGTGGAATCCCGGTTTTTGCACCGGGGCAGGGATTATTTCCACGCTGTGCTTATGGTCAGTATGATAATATGATCGTCAGCGCAGGAGTTTCCAATACGGCCAATATTCCGAGGTTTGGAAATCCTTGTGAGGTGGTTATGATTCAACTTATCCAGAGGGCTGATGAAGATACTGAAATAACACGTTTGTGATATATGAAAAAATACGGAGGTGTAGCAAATATGTATGATTGTATTATTATCGGAACCGGTCCGGCAGGCTTATCTGCGGCACTGAACCTGAAAACATACAAAAAAAGTTTTGTGTGGTTCGGTTCCAGAAAATTAAGTGATAAAGTACAGAAAGCGGAAAAAATCACAAATTATCCAGGGTTCCCGGAACTGACCGGGCAGGAACTTTTTTCACATTTTGAGGCTCATATTCAGTCAGCAGGTCTGACAATCACAGAAAAGACCGTGACAAATGTGATGTCAGCGGGGAATTATTATATGGTACTGGCGGACAATGAAATTTACGAAGCAAAAACGCTGATCCTTGCTATGGGCGTAATGACGGCAAAACTGTTAAAAGGTGAGGATGCGCTGCTTGGAAAAGGTGTCAGCTATTGTGCTACCTGTGATGGTATGTTTTATAAAGACAAGGAGATTGCGGTACTGTGCAATGATCCGAAATACGAGCATGAGGTAGAATATCTGGCAGATCTGGCATCAAAAGTAACTTATTTTCCAGTGTTTTCAAACAGTCAGGTAAAAAAAGAAAATGTCACGATTTCCAAGGATTTTCCGACAGAAGTAAACGGTATTGACCGGGTGACAGATCTTACTTTAAAAAGCGGCGAGACTTTGGCTGTGGATGGTATTTTCTGTTTGCGCAACGCGATCGCACCGTCCAAACTGATTCCGGGACTGGAGATTGAGAATGGACACATCGTGGTAGACCGCGCGCAGAAGACAAATCTGTCGGGATGTTTTGCTGCCGGAGACTGCACCGGCCGCCCGTATCAGTACACAAAAGCCGTTGGTGAAGGAAATGTGGCTGCGCACAGCTGCATCAGCTATCTTGCTGAAATATCTGAGTAAAGTGGACAGGATATTACAGCCTATCCATGTTGCTTGAGAAATCAATTTTTGCTGAGTTTATTTACACATTCCACAACTGTCATGTGAAAAGGGACAAAACTTGCGATTATGTATTTAAAAAGTAAATAAGGTGTGCTATAATACTAGGCTGTGATAGACTCTTTTGAGTTTTTACAGCCTTTTTATTATAAGGCAGATCAAGGTCTGAGTATCCGGAGAATTGTGTGATTTATAGCATTTTTCGTGGTAACCGGCACGATAAAAAGAAAGTAAAACCCTCTTACATAAGGGAAGTTTAAAGGAGAGATAGAAGATATGAAATTAGGTATCGTAATAAATTAGCCTTTTTTCATAAATCCATGTACCTCAATAAAAGTCCGTAAAACCGCATGGTTACAAGGTTTCTTAAAAAAGCAAAAGCATAAAGCTCCATGTAAAATCACATAATTTAATGCCATTTGGGCGTAGAAATGGGCGTAGATTGATAGTTCAAAATCGGAGTCCAATGCAATTTTTAGTGATAAATAGTACGCTTATAATTTTCTACGGATAAGACCATACGGCATAACAGATTAACCGAAAATTTTATATTGACCCGCACAAGCGGCGTTTCTCACTTCCACCCGGAAGAACAGGAACGCCGCTTTTTTCATGCCCTTTGTTACGCAGTAGGGGCTGAAAAAGCCTTGCTACAAGCAGCTTTGCGGGCGCATTTTTAACACGGCAAGGGGTTTATACCTTTTCCCTCAAAATCGCCGTTCTACTGCGTAACAAATCCACAGCAAAGGAGTGATGAAGTTATGGCAGTTTTCCGTGTGGAAAGAACGACGGGCTACACCGTAATGAGCAACCACCACTTACGCAATAAGGAGCTTTCCTTAAAGGCAAAGGGGCTGCTTTCACAAATGCTGTCATTGCCGGAGGATTGGGACTACACCCTTGCGGGGCTGTCCTACATCAACCGGGAAAGTATCGACGCTATCCGTACCGCAGTTTGGGAGCTTGAAAAAGCTGGGTATATCACAAGGCGGCAGGGACGCGACGAGAAAGGCAAAATGACCGCTATCGAGTACACCATTTACGAGCAGCCGCAGCCGCCGGAATTGGATTGCCCGGTATTGGAAAATCCAACAGCGGATAACCCGATATTGGAAAATCCGACAACGGATAATCCGACGTCGGAAAATCCAACGCAATTAAATAAAGATATATCAAGAACTAACTTACCAAAAAAAGAAAAATCAAATACTGATTTATCAAGTACCCATTCCATTCCTATCCATTCCCTAAATCCCTTGCCTTATGGTGAGGACGAAACGGCGCAGCCGCCGGAACGGAAAGGAACGGAAAGGAACGACGCTTACAGAGTGTATGAGGAAATCATCAAGGACAATATCGACTATGACATTCTCTTGCAGGACAGAAGCCTTGACCGCGACCGTCTGAATGAGATTGTTGACATCATGCTTGAAACCGTCTGTACGGCAAGAAAGAAAATCCGTATTGCCGGGGACGATTACCCCGCAGAGCTTGTGAAATCAAAGTTTATGAAGCTGAACAGCGAACATATCCGCTTTGTGCTTGACTGTATGCAGGAGAACACTACGAAAATCCGCAACATCAAGCAGTACCTAAAGGCGGTGCTTTTCAATGCCCCGTCTACCATTGACAGCTATTACACTTCCCTTGTGGCTCACGATATGGCAAGCGGCGCACTTGCACCGAGGAAGCCGAAGTACGGCGACTCGGACTATTACACCTACAACGAGGGCGAAAGCCTGTAAACGAAAAAAGGAGGATTTACCACATGGCACAGAAAACAGGATCTTTGATTTTTGACGAAACCGCTGACCGCTACGACATCCGCTTTGATATTGCCGACTATTACGGCGGCTTGCATTGCGGCGAGTGCATGGACGTATTCACAGGCGGCAAATGGAAGCCGACCCGGATTGAGTACGGGGACAACTGGTATCTTGTAGGTATTCGCGCCGAGGACTTGAACGGGCTGCGGGTACGGATTTAACGGGGCGACGTGAAGAACGGACGCCCTTTTTTCACGCCCAAAAGCGGCGTACCACCTTAACACTATCACTACTACCGGGAAAGGAGGACGGTAAACATTGCAAGATGAAATCAACGAAAAAGTGGTTGCGCTCTCTGTCAAGGGAACAAAGCTGACCGCTGAAATGCTGCAAAAGGCAATCAAAGCCATGCTTGCAAAGGCAAAAAAGCAGCAGGAAAAACAGCCCCACGGGAAGCAGACCCTAAAGCAGCTTGCGAAACAGAACGCGGGGCTATCCAACATTGAGATAACCGAGGGCAATATCAAAGCTTTTGAGCAGACGGCAAAAAAATACGGTATCGACTTTGCCCTAAAGAAAGACAGCACCGAAACGCCGCCCCGTTATCTCGTCTTTTTCAAGGGGCGGGACGCGGACGCTCTGACCGCAGCCTTTAAGGAGTTTTCCGCAAAGAAGCTGAACAAGGAGCAAAAGCCCTCTATCCGAAAGGCACTTGCCACATTCCGGGAAGCAGCAAAGCAGCTTAACGCGAACCGTCAAAAGACAAAACACAAGGACAGGGAGGTATCGCTATGAAGCCGAATATCAAGAAGCTGCTTATCCTAAACGCCCCCTATCTGCTCTTTGTGTATCTCTTTGATAAAGTCGGACAGGCGGTGCGGCTCTCGCCGGGGGCTGACCTCTCCGGCAAGCTGCTTTCCATTGGCAGTGGCTTTTCTGCCGCCTTTTCAAATGCCCTGCCGAGTTTTGCCCCTATGGATTTGCTTATCGGCATTGTCGGGGCTGTCGTTATCCGGCTTGCGGTCTATGTGAAAGGCAAGAACGCAAAGAAATACCGTAAGGGCATGGAGTACGGCTCTGCACGTTGGGGCAATGCCGAGGATATAAAGCCATATATCGACCCCATGTTTGAAAATAACGTGCTGCTGACGCAGACCGAAAGGCTGATGATGAGTAGCCGCCCGAAGCACCCGAAATATGCACGAAACAAAAACGTACTTGTAATCGGCGGCTCCGGCAGCGGCAAGACGAGGTTTTTTGTAAAGCCCAACTTAATGCAAATGCACAGCAGCTATGTTGTAACCGACCCAAAAGGAAGTGCGAGACGTTCCAGTCTGAAAAGGACTGGCACATCTCAACTGAATCATTGTTTATTGTAATGAAATTAGTTCGAGTTGGAGAACTGAATGCGTGAATAGTCGAATGAAGGGGTAACGCCCTGAAAGGCTACTCTAATACTCCGGCTGGCATGGAAATGAGTAAACATTGAAATGTCAGAAGCCCGGTGAAGTCGGCAGAGAGATACCGTAACAATAGTAGTTGACGAAAGCTGTCCAGAGGTGGATGGTGTATCCTATATGCCGGGAGTCTATAAAATACCTATGGTTAGAATGGTGGATGTTAAATAATCCACTGACGAACCCTCGAATGTACGGGTCTATATCGGGACTAAGTAGAAATGCTTAGTAACACAACTAGTGTTGCTACTGCGGGTGAGTAAGACTTCTGCCTTTATGAAAATCCGTGCAATGTTACAGGCATTGATGTGGTAGCAGGCTCAGAGATGGGAACCTACGGGTATATATGAACAGATAACGCATTCGGAACGTCGTAAGCTGACAGCGTGGAGATTTTACTGTCTATGAAACGTATCGAACGGGAAAATCATCGTGAGATTAGCGATGATATAAGGGAGATAATGTCAGTGAAAGCGGTGGCATAGTACCGATGAAACCGTGATAACAAGCGGTGGAGGGATAGCCACTAGTCATACATTAGAGTAAATAAGTCACAAATGGTATGGGTTCGAGTAAGACTAAGAGATGTAATAACTCCCAGATAGGAGGTTACAGACCATACAAAAGAAAGCTAAGCTCCGGTACAACGAATATTACGATATGCAGAAAGCATTCGATGAGTTGTATCAGCAGAGCAAAAATGGTAACAACTTTTATAAGTTATTAGAAATTATCGGTTCAGAGCAGAATATTTGCCTGGCATACCGAAACCTAAAAACCAATAGCGGAAGTAAAACCGCTGGTACAGATGGTAAAACAATCGAGGATATCAAAGGTCTATCGGACAGGGAAGTAATTGAAACTGTCAGGAAACAATTAGCAGATTATCATCCGCAATCAGTCAGGAGGGTCTTTATTCCTAAGCCCGGAAGCGATAAAAAGCGTCCGTTAGGGATTCCATGTATCTGGGATAGACTGATACAACAGTGTATCTTACAGGTGTTAGAGCCGATTTGTGAACCTAAGTTTCATAATCACTCCTATGGATTCCGGCAAAATAGAGATGCCCACCATGCGGTCAGCAGAGTTGTAAGCATGGTAAATATGTATAAACATTATTATTGTGTGGATGTGGACATCAAGGGCTTCTTTGATAATGTAAACCACGGGAAGCTGCTAAAACAGATATGGACATTAGGTATACGAGATAAACGATTGCTATGTATCATTAGCAAAATATTAAAATCAGAAATTGAAGGAGAAGGAATACCGGACAAGGGTACACCGCAAGGTGGGCTGATTAGTCCGCTACTTTCGCTCATTGTGCTGAATGAACTTGATTGGTGGGTAAGTAGCCAGTGGGAGACTTTTACACCAAATGGAGTGAAGAAAGGCAACATGAAAGGAAGTAAGGGCTGGTTGAGTTATGCACGAAAATATACAAATCTAAAAGATGGGTATGTAGTGCGTTACGCTGATGATTTTAAAATTATGTGCAGAAATTATACGGATGCACAAAGATAT
>URDN01000022.1 GCA_900546495.1 uncultured Lachnospiraceae bacterium | reverse complement strand
TGCAATCCCTTATTTAGTTTTTTTTGAGGTGGCCGTTGTAACGCAACCTTAGGAGGCGCTTGTTATATCCATTTAACTACGAGAACATAAAAATATGATTGCTAACTTCTCTATCATAGCAGAGAACCATGTTTTCTGCAAGCATTCATCCTAAAAATGCGATCGTAATAAAAAGGCAGTTCCTACATTATGTAAAATTGCTACTTCTATTGTTATGTTATTATAAAAAAGTATTTTCCTGCACTTTATCATAATAAAAATAATAAAGCATTTCCTGTGTTTGTTTTTGTGTGGTCTGTGTATACAGGAAATGCTCTATATTTAATATAATGTATCACTGTATGAAATTAATACCCGTAATTGACATGTCCCTGTAGCCAGATTCTGCCTTTAAAACGGCGTCCTACTTCCGGTTCGCCTAGCAGATCTTTCTGGTTGATACAAATGTCAAAAATCAGGTTGTTACAGTTGAGGGTCAGAATCCAGAGCTTTTCATTGCTCAGATTGTTTTCTGCTTCATAAAAATTCAGAATTTCTCCGATCACAACATACTGATCACTTTCGATTCCGTATGGAATGAAACTGCTCTCTACGATGGAAAGAACATCTTCCTTCATGACACGTCTGGAAAGGGAGGAGTACAGATCCATGTCATTCATGGTCAGGTTTTCCATGGCACCTTTGTTTCCGTCCCGTGCCTGCTTTATTAGATTTAACCTCTGTTCGGAAGATTTTTCTTTGTTTGCCAGCATCTTGCTTGTTTTCATAACCGGCAGCAGAATTTTTCCACCGGTGGACAGACCTGCTAATACAGCGTTCTCCGGTCCCCGTGTGCCATGAAGCACATATTTTTTCTCATGAAGCACATCTGCGATGTTTTCAATATAAAAAATCAGTGTGACACCTAATTTTAATTCATCGCAGATTCCGGCAAATGATTCTCTTCCCGCATGGCGTTCGATTTCAATCATCTCATTTGTGGTAATCTGAGAACCATGCAGATAAGGATAATAATATTCCATGCGAAATTCTTTGTCGTTGATGAAATTTCCACAAACGGTTATGCCGATGTCAGTTCCAAAGTTTTTGGAGAAACATGCAAATTCATTTCCATGTTCATCAGTTACGATGGTCTGATCATCCGGACGATTCAAAATGGATTCCAATACGGGATACAGTTCTGCATTTTTTGTAAGATCGCGAAATCCAATAGATCTTAAAAATGTATGTATCATAGACTATTTTCCCTGCTCGTAGGTGTTTTCTAATGCCATATCAAGGGCTTCTCTTTCTTCATCTGCAAGCATGATCACAGAGTTGCCGTTGATAATCTCTTTGATATAAGTGTAGCATCCTTCTCTGCTGTGCATTGCGTTGATGATAAATCCGTCGTTTTTGCGGTTTAACAGTGCAAGGGAGAAGGAAAGTTTGCCGCCCATCTCATTGAAGGCATCGTATTTGACAAGTCCGACTTTCTGGTAAGTGTTGTCAAGGTGGTCAAGAACCATCTGAACTTTGCGTTTTGTTTCTTCATCGGAAGCAATCAGATCATCTACCTGATTCAGACGTTTTACCAGTGTGTCCTCTAAGGAAGCGGCATTCTTGCCGGACATAAATGCTTCGTAGCGTTTTTTTAGTTTGCGCATCTTGACTCCGTTTACAATCATGATGATTATCAGAATCAGAACAAGAGCGGCGAGACCGGCAGTGATCACATCAAGGCTGATGCCGGTCAGATCTTCAATATGTAATTTTAAATAATCCAATGTTTAATCCTCACTTGTTTAAAAAAATTGCGGACAATCAGATGATATCTGTGATTCCAGAGCATTTTATTTTCAGTGTATTGTATTCAGTTTCTGGCAGATGTCAGGTTCTGATGTCCTGCAAACGTTACGGGGTTACTTAATACTTTGAATAAGTTCAATCAGACGGTTTAATTCATCTTGTGAATAATATTCGATTTCGATTTTTCCTTTTTGGTCATTTTTCTGATGAATTTCTACTTTGGTTCCAAAGATACGTTTCATCTGATCTGCCAGATCTGCATAAATAGCGGATAATACAGGATCTTTTTCCGATTTCTTTGGAGTATCATCGCCCTGCAGCAGCTTTCTGACCAGTTTTTCAGTTTCACGTACACTGAGTTTTTCATCAAAAATACGAAGCGCCAGCTGATGCTGCAGTTCCTGATCTTCGATGGAAATCAGACAGCGGGCATGACCGGTGGAAATCATTTCATCGATTACCATCTGCTGAACCTGTTTGGAAAGCTTGAGCAGACGCATGGAGTTGGTTACTGCTGTTCGACTCTTGGAAACACGTTCTGCGATTTCATCCTGCTTCAGATGAAATTCTTCCATTAATCTGCGATAAGCCTGTGCTTCTTCAATCGGATTCAGATCTTCACGTTGGATATTTTCAATCAGTGAAATCTCTACGATCTGCTGATTACTAAGTTTGCGGATAATGACAGGTACTTCTTTTAAACCAGCCAGTTTTGCTGCTCTCCAGCGGCGTTCTCCTGCAATGATTTCATAATATCCGTTCTTTTCCTGCACTAACAACGGCTGTAAAATGCCATATTGTTTGATGGATTCTGCCAGTTCTAATAATCCATCCTCATCAAAATGCTTTCTTGGTTGCTCCCGGTTTGGTTCCACCAGAGAGATTTTTACCATACTGTCAGGTGTTTCCTTTTTTGTACTCCGTTTCTTTGTAGCTGTTGTGGTGGAAGCTGCAGCAGGCTTTTCTGTAGCTTCTGTCTTATTTACTTTGTTGACGAGAAGGGAATCCAATCCCTTTCCGAGCCCACCTTTTTTTGCTGCCATATTAATTAATCGTCCTCTCTGTCTATTACTTCCTGCGCAAGTAAACGGTAGCTTTCGGCACCGGTTGACCGTGAATCATATACATTGATCGGTTTTCCATGACTTGGTGCTTCTGCCAGTCTTACATTTCGCGGAATAATGGTTTTATAAATGGTTGTGTCCAGATTTTCTTTGACATTTTCCACAACTTGGAGAGAAAGATTTGTACGTGCATCATACATGGTAAATACGACGCCTTCCATTTTTAATAATGGATTCAGTCGTTCCTGCACCAGATTGATGGTGTACATTAACTGTGTCAGACCTTCCAGTGCATAATATTCGCACTGAATTGGTACCAGAACGGTTGTGGCAGTTGTCATAGCATTGACAGTAAGCATATTTAAGGAAGGAGGGCAGTCGATGATGATAAAATCATAATCATCTTTTACTTTTTCAATTTCGTTGTGAAGTACATATTCACGGTTCTCAATGTTTAATAATTCAATCTCTGCTCCTGCCAGATTGACATTGGAGGGAATCAGATCCAGACCTTCAAATTCTGTATGTACAAGAGATTTCTGAAAATCGCACTCTCCAAGAATTAATTCATAGACCGTATTTTCACATTCGTTTTTATCGACACCTAATCCACTGGTGGTATTTCCCTGTGGATCCATGTCAATTGTCAGTACTTTTTTGCCGGCTTCTGCCAGACAGGCAGAAAGGTTAATGGTTGTGGTTGTTTTTCCAACGCCACCCTTCTGATTTGCAATTGCAATAATTCTTCCCATAAGTTTCCTCATTCCTGTTAGTTATACTCTAATTTCATCAGTATTTATGAAGAAAACCAGCCATACATGTGTGAGACTTATGATATGTTACGTGATTCAGATCATTGTAAGCTGATATATTTTTGGGGAATCACTGCACATCTACACATTATTGGCATTTTTATACTGTGAAATAATTACTTTTTTGAGTATAACACTTTTTAAAAAGGATATCTACAAAAAAACAAAATGTTTCACGTGAAACATCTAAAAAAGTGTGAAACATGGATAAAAATAGAAGTGGATGGGGAAAATGTTTCACGTGAAACATAAATGAGAGTTGAAAATGTTGTGGGGATATTAAAAAAATGCAGATGGAAAATAAAAAATGTAAGTTATAATGTTTCACGTGAAACGTTTACAAATTTATGGGATGGAGTGAATGATATATAAAAAAGTATTTGTATCTCAAGGAGCAATGGATTATAATATAGGTATTAAAATGACTAAGTGCGAAAGGGGTTTATTGATGAAAAAACATATTAAGAATAGCGCATTATTACTATGTATTGTGGCTGGTCTGATTATTGTTATTAATAAGCTGATCAGTGTTTTCTCACATATGACAGACCATTTACCAACCGGTGGTGGAAAATACTATCACTGGAAATATGGAAATATCTATTATACAAAAAGCGGAAAAGGAAAGCCGGTATTGTTGATCCATGATTTAGATTCGACCTCATCTTCTTATGAATGGGAGGCCGTGATTAAGAAACTGTCTGAGGATCATACTGTGTATGCCATTGATTTATTGGGATGTGGACGTTCTGAGAAACCGAATATGACCTACACCAATTATTTGTATGTTCAGTTAGTAAATGATTTTATTCATGCAGTAATTGGAGAAAAGACAGATGTTATTGCTACTGGAGATTCCCTTTCCTTTGTAATCATGGGATGTCAGATGGAGTCTAAATATTATGACAAGATCGTTGGTGTAACACCGACAGATTTATATGAGCTGGCAAAAGCACCGGGACGCAGAAAAAATATGTTGAAGTTCCTGATTGAACTGCCGATCATTGGTACGTTTATTTATAATATGGAAGTAAGTAAGAATCGAATCATTGATACATTTGTAAATAACTATTATTACAAAGGGCATATGGTTTCTGAAAAAACAATCCAGACATATTATCAGGCTGCACATATCGGTGATGGTGGTGGAAAATATTTGCTTGCAAGCATCAAGAGTTACTACACCAATATTAATGTTGTATCTGCAATTAAGAAGATTAACAACAGCATTTGCCTGATCGGTGGAAAAGAGCATCCGTTTATTGAAGATGTAATTAACGATTATCAGGAGTTCAATCCGGCAATTGAAGATGCGTATATTGCAAATACTACTTGTCTCCCTCAGATGGAAGCACCAGATAAGTTCGTACATCTGGTAAATATTATTCTTCATTCATAATTATAAAAAGACACAGCAAATATGTTTCACGTGAAACATTTCTGCTGTGTCTTTTTGATTCATAAATTCAGAAAAATAAAACTGCCATTTTTCAACATCTTGTTATTTAAGTGGTAACTTTGCAGGTGTACCTGCTTTTCGCGGGTATTTCTTCGGTGTATCTTTTGTTTTCTTGATACAAACCAGAGCACGTCCCAGATCGGAATCCGGTAACTGGAATTTGTCTACGGAAGTAAGTTTTCCACCAAGAATGGAAATTGCTTTTTTCCCTTCCTGAATTTCTGTATCGGAATCTGCAGATTTGTAGGAAACAAATAATCCACCTTTTTTTACAAATGGTAAACAGTATTCTGTTAGTACTGCCAGATTGGAGACTGCACGTGAAACACAGAGATCATACTGTTGTCTGTGTGCAGCATTGGAAGCCATCTCCTCTGCTCTTCCGTGAACGGCAGATACTTTTTTCAGATCTAGTGCATTAATTACTTCCTGTAAAAACAGGATTCGTTTGTTCAGAGAATCCATCAGGGTAATCTCTAATTCCGGAAAGGCAATCTTTAATGGAAGTCCCGGAAATCCCGCACCGGTTCCAAGATCGATGACGGTCAGTTCCTGGCTGGCAATATCCGGAATTACGCGGATCAGAGAAAGACTGTCCAGAAAATGTTTTTGAATAACTTCTTCATATTCTGTAATGCCGGTAAGGTTCATTACTTTATTTTTTTCTACAAGCATTTCATAATACCGTAGAAACTGTTCTATCTGTTCGTCTGTCAAAGTGATATTCAGTTCTTCCAGACCGTGTTTGAATTTAGTCAGATCATAACTCATACGTTTATTTATCCTGTTCTTTTTTCTGTTGATAGTGTAACTGTTCCAGATATACTAAAATGACAGAAATGTCCGCCGGAGACACACCGGAAATACGGGAAGCCTGTCCGATGGAAATTGGCTGATACAGGTTTAGCTTCTGCTGTGCTTCCATACGCAAACCACTGATCTGATTGTAATCAAAGTTTGGTGGCAGCTTTTTGCTTTCCAGTTTCTTAAACTGTTTTACCTGTTTGATCTGGCGTTTAATATATCCGTCATATTTAATATTGATATTTACCTGCTCACGAACATCCTCTGTCAGTTTCGGACGTTCCGGATCGATTGGTGCCAAAACATCATAATTTAATTCCGGGCGACGAATCAGTTCTGCAAGGGATGTACCGGTATTGAGTGGCTGACTGTTATATTCTGCCATTAATTTCTGTACCGGTGCGGATGCTCCTAAATGAACAGTTTCTACACGCTGTACTTCTTCTTCGATGAGCTGTTCTTTTTTCACAACATAATCATAACGTTCCTGTGGAATTAATCCAACTTCATAACCGTGTCTGGTCAAACGCAGATCAGCGTTATCCTGACGAAGTAACAGTCTGTATTCTGCACGGGAAGTCATCATACGGTATGGCTCATGGTTTTCTTTTGTAACCAGATCATCAATCAGTACACCAATGTAGGATTCGGAACGATCCAGAATCAGAGGCTCTTTGCCTTTTACTTTCATGGCGGCATTGATACCTGCAATCAATCCCTGAGCGGCTGCTTCTTCATATCCGGAACTTCCGTTGAACTGTCCACCACTGAACAGGCCGGAGATTTCCTTAAACTCCAGAGACGGATACAGCTGACGCGGATTGATACAGTCGTACTCAATTGCGTAGGCATTTCTTACAATCTTGACATTCTCTAATCCCGGTACGGTGTGATACATCGCGTACTGTACATCTTCCGGAAGGGAACTGGACATGCCGCCGATATACATTTCATTGGTATGAATTCCTTCTGGCTCAATGAATACCTGGTGACGGTTTTTATCTGCAAATTTTACTACTTTGTCTTCGATGGACGGACAGTAACGCGGACCGGTTCCTTCGATCATACCGGAAAAAAGCGGGGATCTGCTTAAATTTTCGCGAATGATTTCGTGCGTTTTTTCGTTAGTATATGTTAACCAACAGCTTACCTGATCAATCTGGACATCATCCGGATTGGTTGTAAATGAGAATGGTACGACTTTCTCATCACCGAACTGCTCCTGCATTTTGGAAAAATCAACGGAACGTCTGTCGATACGAGCTGGTGTACCTGTTTTGAAGCGGAACATTTCAATGCCGTTTGCAACCAGAGAATCGGTCAGATGGTTGGCTGCCTGCAGTCCGTTTGGACCGGTGTGGTTGACAACATCTCCGTAGAGACAGCGGGCTTTCAGATAAGTACCGGTACAAAGTACAACTGCTTTTGCATAATACTCTGCACCTGAAAACGTTTTCACACCGCGAATCTGCTTATCTTCCACCATTAGTTCGGTAACTTCTGCCTGACGCAGTGTCAGATGATCGGTGTTCTGTAATACCTGTCTCATTCTGGCGCTGTAATCGGCTTTGTCTGCTTGTGCACGCAGGGAATGAACAGCAGGTCCTTTTGATTTATTTAACATTTTAGACTGGATAAAGGTATGGTCAATATTGACGCCCATCTCACCGCCTAAGGCATCGATCTCGCGTACCAGATGGCCTTTGGAGCTGCCTCCGATATTCGGATTACACGGCATCATGGCTACGCTTTCAATGCTGATGGTAAAAAGAATGGTTTCCAGTCCCAGTCGTGCGCAGGCAAGGGCGGCTTCACAGCCTGCATGACCTGCACCGACGATACAAACATCATAATTTTCTTTTACAACTGGCATATATTTCTCCTTGTATATTGTTTCACAGTTCATACGCGCCATTCGCAAACCGTCTTTTCAGAACTTTTCCAATCCTTCTTGAATTATCATTCAGGAAGGAGCGTTCGCACAGCGAACTCTTTTGCTTATAAAAAGGCGCTCCCTTCATCATTATGTATCCAGATATCTCCTCATGCAGGCATGATTGATTTTAATACATATGATGAGTGAACTGTTGCTCTATTTACCCATACAGAATTTACTGAAGATCTCATTTACCAGATCCTCACCGACAGATTCGCCGATGATCGTGCCTAAAACCTCATAGGCATTCATCATATCAATCGTAAAGAAATCTTCCGGCATTCCGTCGTCTATGCTCTGTAACACCATTTTCAGACTGCTCTCTGCCTCTGCCAGAGCATTTTTCTGACGGATATTTGTAATATATACTTCGTCATTGAAGGACAGTTTTCCGCTGAAAAACATCTCTTCAATGAGTTTTTCCAATTCATGGATTCCGGTGTTGTTTTTCGCTGAAATAGAAAGAATCGGTTTATTCAGACGCTTCTCCAACACGGTTGCATCTGTCTTTGTATCCAGATCCGATTTGTTTAGAAGAACGATGGCCTTTTTGTCCTGAATGGCCTCAATGATCTCCTGATCGTTCTCATCTAACTCTGTGGAAGAATCCACTACATAAATAATGAGATCTGCTTTTTCAATATATTCTCTGGATTTGTTGACACCTATTTTTTCCACGATATCTTCTGTGTCACGGATTCCGGCGGTATCAATGACATTTAATCCTATGCCGCCGATCTGAATCTGCTCCTGCAGAATATCTCTTGTTGTACCGGCAATCTCTGTAACGATAGCACGCTCCTCACCTACCAGAATATTCAGCAGGGAAGATTTACCGGCGTTTGGTTTGCCGACGATGGCTGTATTGATACCTTCCTTTAACATTTTTCCGTTATCGGAAGAATCCAGCAGTTTTTTTACTTTGGCATGGGCATCGCTCATGATTCCGTGTAACTGTTCCGGATAGCCATCCAGTGAGACGTGCTCCGGGTCATCCAGAGCAGATTCTATAAAGGCAATCTCATGCAGTACAACGGCACGGATGTCCTTTATTTTCTCCAACACGGCGCCTTGTAACTGGCTGACGGAACTCTTCAGGGCCAGTTCGTTCTGGGCGTTAATTACATCGATTACGGACTCTGCCTGAGACAGATCAATACGTCCGTTTAAGAATGCCCGTTTTGTAAACTCCCCCGGTTCTGCCGGGCGGGCTCCATATTTTAAAACTGTTTCCAGTATTTTTTTCATAACCAGAACACCACCGTGACAGTCAATCTCGATGGTATCTTCGCAGGTGTAACTGCGTGGTGCTTTCATGATCAGAAGCATAACTTCATCTACTACTTCTTCACCGTCTGCCACATAGCCATAATGGATGGTATGTGTCTCCATATCGGAAACCTTGCGGCTTCCCTTTTTTGGACGAAAAATGCGATCTGCAACTTCTAACGCTGCATCTCCGCTGATGCGGACGATTCCAATACCGGAATTGGACATGGCGGTTGCAATCGCTGCGATTGTATCAGTTTTCATATTTGTGTTCTTCTCTCAGATTAAATATTAATATACTTTCGGAACATTTCAAAATAGTTATTTTGTTATAATCAAAGAATCCGAAAGTATCTAATAGAAAATAAATTAGATGGTGGGGTCAAAAGATGCCATACGAATTGTTTCGTACTTCGTACTCTCACAATTATGCATCTTGTTTTTTATTATAATATTTTTATTTCATAACGTAAAGAAAACTTTCAGCAAAAGACGGATGCCGGACGATAGGTTAATTTTCTGTGGCTGCGAGCATAGCCCGCTTCCGTGAGTGTGTTTGAGCTTGCTGGTTTTGCAAGTGAGTTCGCGGAAGGAAGCGGATATAAGCGGCGCAGCAGACACAGAAAATTATCCGTGTCCACATCCGTCTTTGCTGAAAGTTTTTTAATTTAAAATAAACTCAAAAATTACTGTCTTTTTAATGTAATTACAACGTGTCTGTAAGGCTCATCACCTTCGCTATGTGTAGAAACGTAACGGTCGTTCTGCAGTGCGGAATGGATCACACGTCTCTCAAATGGGTTCATCGGCTCAAGGGATACTGCTTTTTTCGTACGTTTTACTTTGTAAGCAATATTCTTTGCGAGATTCTCCAATGTCTCTTTTCTTCTCTTACGGTAATCCTCAGTATCAAGTTTTACTCTGGTATAAGTCTCAGAATGTTTGTTGATTGCAAGATTTGTAAGGTACTGTAAAGAGTCAAGTGTCTGACCACGTTTGCCGATCAGAACGCCCATCTCATGGCCTTTCAGTTCTACATCGTATACATTTTCTTCATCGGAAGGTTTGATCAGAATCTCAACTTCCAGTCCCATAGCATCAAATACCTGGGAAAGAAAATTTCTGATATGATCTACAACGGTATATTTTTTACGGGCTTTGATTTTTGCCGGTTTACTGTTGAATCCAAGAAATCCTGAACTGCCTTTTTCTAACACTTCATACTCAATCTGATCGCTTGTTACGCCAAATTCAACCAGAGCGTTTGTAAGTGCATCATCAACAGTTTTTCCTGTAAATTCGATAAAATCCATTACAATGCCCTCCCCTATTTTGTATTTTTGTTATTAAAATCTTTTACAAGATTTGCTTTGGAAGCCATGCTTCCCTCTTTATATTTCTTGTTTGTGTCCTGTTTCATGTCTTTGCTGGAAACGGAAGCAGCTTTGTCTGCCATGGATCTGTACTGAATATTACGTGTGTTGAGTTTTGCTGCGTTGGTGATCTGCTCGCCGGCTACACCTTTTTTCTCAATTTTCTTCTTATTCTTTGCAGTAGCTTTTGCCTGATTCTCTTTGATTATTTTTTCAAGATCCATTTTATCAAAATGCTTGTTCAGCAGGAACTGCTGGAAGCTTCGAATTAAGGAACCTGCGATCCAGTAGATACCAACACCGACCGGAAGGAAGAATACGATGAATACAGAATATAAAGGCATCATGTAGTTCATCATCTTCATCTGACCTGCCATAGCTTCCTGCTGCCCGCCGTTTGTTGCTGCCTGCGGCATCAGACGGATATTCAGGAACTGTGTTAAAGCTGCAAGAATCGGTACAAGTAATGCAAGAAAAATCAGTACGTAATGTCCTTCGTGAGCACTTGTACTAATAATTGTCTTCGGAGAATATACGATATTGATTCCGAGGAAGTTATTGAAATGCTCTACGGCAGACTGGGTATTTGCAATAATGTCTGACAGACCACTGAATTTATCCTGGAGTAATGCCCAGTTATCGCTGGTACATTTGTACAATACGTCAATGATAGAATCATGAGCCTGCTGAGCAGTTCCTGAGAAATTCAGAGTAATACCACGGAATACGGAGTTTTTCTTGGAAACTGTCTCAAGGAAACTGTTCATGGTATCCTGATATCCGCTGGTACCCATAATACCGGTTACAACGCCGTCAAATGTGTTCTTAACGTGTGTGATGTATGCCGGTACATTATAAATAACACGATAGAGAGCAAACAGGATCGGGAGCTGGATCAGCATAAATACACAGCTACCGGACGGAGATACACCGTATTTCTGATAAACGGCCTGTGTCTCCTCATTCATAGCCTGAACGGATGCCTGATCTCTTCTGTTTTTATATTTTTTCTGAATTGCCTGAATCTCAGGATTCATGATCTGTGACATCTTTGAAAACTTCTGCTGCTTGTAAGTAAGCGGAAGTAAGCAAAGATAGATAACAATCGTAAATAAGATGATTGTTAAACCTACGTTCTGGATGTGTAAAAATTTATCCATAAAAGCGTAGATTGCGTTCATAAGGTAACCGAGTACCTTTGCGATTGGTCCTAAAATCTTACCTGAATTCTGTGTAAGTAAAAATAAGGAATCCATCTGGTTGCCTCCTATAATCATGGAACCGGATCGTAACCACCCTTTGAGAACGGATTACAGCGTAAAATGCGCCAGAGCGCAAGTAATCCACCCTTCCATGCTCCATATTTCTCTACCGCTTCCAGTCCATAGGTGGAACAGGTCGGGTAATACGGACATTTCGTGGTTTTCATTGGAGAAATATATTTACGATACCATTTTATTAAAAAAATCAATACTTTTTTCAATGTGATTCCATCTTCTTTTCTTCGGGGTTCATAATTTTCTGAAGATTTCCCAAGTGCAGCAATGCGGATTCGATTTCGTGATATGATGCGTTTTTTGCGCCTGCCCTTGCGATGACTACAATGTCCCAACCACTATGGAACATTTCTTCATGTAGTCTGTAACTTTCTCTTACTAATCTGGTAATATGGTGCCGGACAACACTGTTACCAACTTTCTTACTAACGGAAATTCCTAATCTGTTTCTGTCCGAGTCATTTTTCAGCGTATACATAACTAAAAGTCTGTTTGCATAAGATCTGCCGTCCCGGTAAACTGTCCGGAAATCTCTGTTCTTTTTTAATGATTCTGAAAAATGCATGTCTCTTGTCCTCTGTTTTACAACAATTTGTCTAAAGAGAAGAAAAGACCACAAACGTTGTGGCCTAAGCTGTTAATTTTTTTCTTCCTTTTAATCTTCTAGCGGCCAAAACTTTTCTTCCGCCTGCTGTACTCATTCTTTTTCTGAAACCGTGAACTTTCGCTCTCTGTCTCTTTTTTGGCTGATAAGTCATTTTCATATGTGATACACCTCCATTCCTCGTAGCATCATTTCGGATGATAACAAAAAAAGTCAGACAAGTCAATAGATATTTGAAAAGTTTTAGAAAAACGTGTAAAACGCCCGAAAATCCATTTTTGACCACTCTATTATCCCCTGTACGGTTCGGAAGTTTTCGTTGAAAAATGGCGCGATTTGAGTTATCATAGACATTGGATATTTACCGCTACTAATAAAGAAATGGAGATAGTTATGCAGTTAGTCGAAGAAAAATGGAGTGAGATACTTCTGACTGTAAAACGGGAACATGAGCTGACAGATATTTCTTTTAATACCTGGTTGAAGCCGCTTCAGATCTTTTCTATCCAGAATAATCGTATTTTTGTACTGGTTTCCAGTGAGCAGATGGGACTTACTTATATTAGTAAGAAGTATTACCTTCCGCTCAAGGTAGCAGTGGCAGAGATCACCGGGATGGAATATGAGATTGAATTTGTTCTTCCGGAACAGGCCAGAAAACTCAAAATGCCGCATCCGGCGCGGCAGGCTACGACAGAGGAAGCGGAACGGTCTAATCTGAATCCGAACTATACATTCGATTCATTTGTAGTGGGAAATAATAACCGGTTTGCACAGTCAGCATCGCTGGCAGTGGCAGAATCGCCAGGCGAAATCTACAATCCGCTGTTTTTATATGGCGGTGTAGGTCTGGGAAAGACACATCTGATGCATTCCATTGCACATTTTATTCAGGAAAATCATCCGGGGATGAAGGTGCTGTATGTTTCATCGGAAACATTTACCAATGAACTGATTGAGGCAATCAGAAATGGAAATAATACTGCTATGAGCCGTTTTCGGGAGAAATATCGCAGTATTGACGTGCTTCTGATCGATGACGTGCAGTTTATCATAGGAAAAGAAAGCACACAGGAAGAATTTTTCCATACGTTTAATGAGCTTCATGTGGCGAAAAAGCAGATTATTTTATCTAGTGACCGTCCGCCAAAAGAGATGGAAACGTTGGAAGAACGCATCCGGTCCCGTTTTGAATGGGGACTTCTGGCAGATATTGGTTCGCCGGATTATGAAACCCGTATGGCAATCCTGAAAAAGAAAGCCGAGCGCGATGGATTTGAACTGAGTGATGAGATCCTGAATTACATAGCGGTTAACATTAAATCGAATATCCGGGAGCTGGAGGGTGCCTTAAATAAGTTGATGGCATACGTTAATCTGGTTCAGACGGAGATTACCATGGAAATCGCACAGAAGGAATTACAGAACATCATTTCACCGGACAAGCCCCGCATTGTGACGCCGCAGCTTATCATGGAAGTGGTTGCAGAGCACTTTGGTATCAGTATCGAACAGATTTTGTCAAAATCCCGGAGTAATGATGTGGCAAAACCAAGACAGATCGCCATGTACCTGTGTAAAAATATGACGGATGCATCGCTGGAAGCCATCGGAAAAGTGCTTGGCGGCAGAGATCATTCCACTGTGGTTCATGGAATCAAGAAGGTGGCAGAGGATGTCAGTGCAGATGAAGCTGTTGCAAAAACCGTAGAGACGATAAAGAAGAAAATTAACCCAAATTAAGTGGACAATATGTGGATAAGCAGATAAAACATGCGGATGAGATGTCGATATGCATGTAGATAACAAAGAAAGGTGTTGTGGAAATCTGTGGAAAAACGGAAATCTCAGGGATCACTTTGAGAGAAAATGTACGTGAGATTCTTTAAGGTGTGCTCTGATGCCGGAGAGAGCCGGAATTTTTCACAGATTGTCCCCAGGCTGCAAGCAGTAAATCCACAGCAGAAAACAGAATAAAATATGGTGGGAATCCGCTTGACGTAAGGTGTCGGAACGTTATCCACTTATACACATGCGCTAAGACGATTACGACGAAAACCATTTATATATAGATACATTATGAGAACCGCTGTGCGAACCTCATAATCGATTTGCGGCACAAGAACAGTGCCTTTTATCGAAAGTTGGCAAGCAACTTCCGATAAATTATATTACGTGAAGCTATGATACCTGAAAGGAGTTATTAACATTATGAAAATAATCTGTTCAAAAGCAAACCTGGTAAAGGGTGTCAGCATTGTATCAAAGGCTGTTCCGTCCAGAACAACCATGCCGATCCTGGAATGTATCCTCATCGATGCATCGGCAAATGAGATCAAGCTGACTGCAAATGATATGGAACTTGGCATAGAGACTGTGATTGAAGGAGAGATCATTGAGAGAGGAATCATCGCACTGGATGCTAAATTTTTCTCCGAGATCGTTCGTAAACTTCCGGATAATGAAGTTGTGATCGAGTCTGATGATTCTTTCCAGACCATTATTACCTGTGAAAAAGCAAAATTTACCATCGCAGGAAAATCCGGCGAAGATTTTTCTTATCTTCCGTATATTGAGAAAAATGAGTCCATCAGCATTTCTCAGTTTACGTTAAAGGATGTGGTTCGTCAGACTATTTTTTCTATCGCAGATAACGATACAAACAAACTGATGACAGGTGAGCTTTTTGAAATCAATGAAAACCGTCTGAGAGTCGTATCTCTGGACGGACACCGTATTTCCATTCGAAATATTGAGTTAAAAGAAAACTACAGTCCGTTAAAGGTTGTCGTTCCTGGAAAGACACTTCAGGAGATCAGCAAAATCCTGACCGGTGAAGCGGAGGATATGGTGGACATTTATTTTGCAGACAACCACATTTTATTTGAGTTTGATCAGACAAAGGTTGTATCAAGACTGATTGAAGGCGAGTATTTCCACATTGATCAGATGCTTTCTTCTGATTACGACACAAAGGTAAAAGTAAACAAACGTGAGTTTTTAAGCTGTATTGACCGTGCAACCCTGCTGATCCGCGAGGGTGACAAGAAACCGATCATCCTGAATATTCAGGACGGAAGCCTTCAGTTAAAGATCAATTCCTTTGCAGGTTCTATGAATGAGGAACTTGAGATCGACAAAGAAGGAAAAGATCTGCTGATTGGATTTAACCCACGTTTCTTTATCGATGCACTTCGTGCCATTGATGAAGAAGAAGTTACTTTATACATGGTAAACCCGAAAGCTCCTTGCTTTATCAAGGACGATGCAGGTACTTATGTATACCTGATCCTTCCGGTTAACTTTAATGCAGCAACCGTATAAACATCGGATATACAGGAGAGAGACAGATGGAAAAAGTTATTATCAGAGATGATTTTATCAAACTTGGCCAGGCAATGAAACTTGCCGGCATGGTTGGCTCCGGCGTGGATGCCAAAATGCTGATCCAGGACGGACAGGTAGAGGTCAACGGAGAAGTAGAATACCAGCGCGGCAAAAAGCTCCATGAAGGAGATGTCATTACATTTAACGGAGAGAGTGTTCAGATCGGCAAATGATTATAAAATCACTGGAATTAAAGAATTTTCGCAACTATCAGGCTCTTGGCATCGCCTTTGATGCCGGAACCAATATCTTGTACGGAGATAATGCCCAGGGAAAGACAAATGTGCTGGAATCCCTGTATGTCAGCGGAACCACAAAGTCCCACAAAGGCAGCAAGGATAAAGAAATGATTCGTTTTGATGCGGACGAGGCACATATTCGCACCATTGTAGAAAAAAACGGTGTGGAAAACAGGATCGATATTCATCTGAAGAAAAACAGTTCCAAGGGAATCGCAGTCAACGGCATTCCGATCCGGAAAGCCGGAAAACTGTTTGGAATCCTGAATCTGGTTGTTTTTTCTCCGGAGGATTTGAATATTATCAAAGACGGACCGGCGGGGCGCCGCAGATTTATGGATATGGAACTGAGTCAGTTGGACAGTATTTATCTGCACAATCTGACGAAATATCACAAAATCCTGCAGCAGCGCAACAAACTGCTGAAGGACATCCATTTCCGACCGGATCTGGAGGCAACGCTTCCGGTGTGGGATGAACAGCTGGTGCTCTATGGAACGAAGATCATTCAGCGCAGACAGGAATTTTTGAATGAATTGAATGAAATGGTCCGGGGAATCCATCAGAATATTTCCGGAAATAAGGAAACGCTGCAACTTGTGTATGAACCTTCTGCAACGGCAAAGGAACTGGCGGTGAGCATGGAGGAATCCCGCATGAAGGACCTGAAAATGGGAATGACGTCTTACGGACCACACAGGGATGATATTTCTTTCCTGATCAATGAGACGGATATCCGCAAATACGGTTCCCAGGGGCAGCAGAGGACATCTGCACTTTCGTTAAAACTGGCGGAGATCGAGTTGGTAAAACAGCTGATCCACGATACGCCGGTGTTACTTCTGGATGATGTGTTGTCAGAGCTTGACAGCAACCGGCAGAATTATCTGCTGAACAGCATCCATGATATTCAGACCATTATTACATGTACGGGTCTGGATGAATTTGTTAAAAATAGATTTCACATAAATAAAGTGTTTTTCGTCAGGGAAGGCACGATAGCAGAACAGTAGGAGGACAGGAATGAGTATAGAATACGGTGGAGATCAGATTCAGATTTTGGAAGGTCTCGAAGCAGTACGAAAAAGACCGGGTATGTATATCGGAAGTACTTCTTCCCGCGGACTTCACCATCTTGTATACGAGATTGTGGATAATGCCGTGGATGAGGCGCTTGCAGGATTTTGCTCGGAGATAAATGTAGCGATCAACGAAGGCGATACCATTACCGTTACCGATAACGGACGTGGAATCCCGGTAGACATCAATCACAAAGCCGGAAAACCGGCAGTAGAGGTTGTATTTACCATTCTGCATGCAGGCGGAAAATTTGGCGGTGGAGGGTACAAAGTATCCGGCGGACTGCACGGTGTAGGTGCTTCCGTAGTAAACGCTCTTTCCAACTGGCTGGAAGTTCAGGTATGCAGAGACGGACACATTTATCAGCAGCGCTATGAGCGTGGAAAAACAATGTATCCGTTGAAAGTCGTTGGTGATTGCCCGGCAGAGCAGACCGGTACAAAAGTAACTTTTTCCCCGGATGGAAGCATTTTTGAGGATACAGTATATGACTACGATGTACTGCGTCAGCGTCTGCGAGAGATGGCATTCCTGACCAAAAACCTGCGCATCGTTCTGACAGACAAGAGACCGGGACAGGAGCGCACAGAAACCTTCCATTACGAGGGTGGTATCAAAGAGTTCGTTCAGTATCTGAACAAGAGCAAAGAAGCTCTGTATGACAATGTCATTTACTGTGAGGGCGAGCGCGATGGTGTCTATGTAGAGGTTGCAATGCAGCACAATGACTCCTACAACGAATCAACCTTCAGTTTTGTAAACAATATCACGACTCCGGAAGGTGGAACCCATCTGGCCGGATTCAGAAATGCCCTGACAAAGACGTTTAACTCTTATGCAAAGGCAAACAAACTGGTGAAAGAAAACGAAGCAGCACTTTCCGGTGAGGATATTCGTGAGGGTCTGACCGCTATCATCAGTGTTAAAATCTCTGAGCCTCAGTTTGAAGGACAGACAAAACAGAAACTTGGAAACAGCGAAGCACGTGGTGCGGTAGACAGTGTTGTAAGTGAGCAGTTGACCTATTTCTTAGAGCAGAATCCGACGGTTGCAAAAACAATCTGCGAGAAATCCCTGCTGGCGCAGCGTGCCCGTGAGGCAGCCCGAAAAGCCCGCGATCTGACCAGAAGAAAAACGGCTCTGGAGGGAATGTCTCTTCCTGGAAAACTGGCAGACTGCTCTGATAAAGATCCGAAAAACTGCGAGATCTACATCGTAGAGGGTGATTCCGCCGGCGGTTCCGCAAAGACTGCAAGAAGCCGTGCAACACAGGCCATTCTTCCACTGCGTGGAAAAATCCTGAACGTAGAGAAAGCAAGACTGGATAAAATCTATGGAAATGCCGAGATCAAAGCCATGATCACCGCTTTCGGAACCGGCATCCATGAAGACTTCGATATCACAAAACTGCGTTATCACAAGATCATCATCATGACCGATGCCGATGTGGACGGTGCTCATATCAGTACCTTACTGTTGACCTTCCTGTATCGTTTCATGCCGGAACTGATCAAACAGGGTTATGTATATCTGGCACAGCCGCCACTGTACAAGCTGGAGAAAAACAAAAAAGTATGGTACGCATACAGTGATGAACAGTTAAATGCCATTCTGGCGGAAGTAGGACGTGATTCCAGCAACAAGATCCAGCGATACAAAGGACTGGGCGAGATGGATGCAGAACAGCTCTGGGAGACAACCATGGATCCGGAAAAACGAATCCTGCGCCGTGTCACCATGGATGAGGCTGCAACCGCAGAAATCGACCTGACATTCACAACACTGATGGGAGATAAAGTAGAGCCGCGTCGTGACTTCATCGAAGCCAACGCGAAATACGTAGAGAATCTCGACGTATAAAAAGCTTTCATATAGCGAAGTGACAGACGAAACGTAGTAAGGGAAAAGAAGAAAAGTATAGAATTTTATACAGAAACTGGAAGTGAAAAACCACTAAGCGAGACGGTGCAACGAAGATAGAAAATCGTCCGTGTCTGCGTGTGGTTTTTCACAACAGTTTCGTAAAAATAAAAACATTTTCCCATAGCAAAGAGAGGAATATAAATGGACGACAAGATATTTGATCAGATCCACGACGTGGACCTGAAGAAAACCATGGAGAAATCCTACATCGATTATGCCATGAGTGTAATCGCATCCAGAGCCCTTCCGGATGTCAGAGACGGATTGAAACCGGTGCAGCGCCGAGTTCTCTACTCCATGATCGAATTGAACAACGGACCGGACAAACCACATCGTAAATGTGCGCGTATTGTCGGTGATACAATGGGTAAATATCATCCACACGGAGACAGTTCCATCTATGGTGCCTTAGTAAACATGGCTCAGGACTGGTCCACACGTTATCCGCTGGTGGATGGTCACGGAAACTTTGGTTCTGTGGATGGTGACGGCGCAGCTGCCATGCGTTACACAGAGGCGCGTCTGAGTAAGATTTCCATGGAAATGCTGGCAGATATCAACAAGAATACCGTTGATTTCCAGCCAAACTTCGATGAGACAGAAAAAGAGCCGGTAGTGCTTCCTTCCAGATATCCGAACCTTCTGGTAAACGGAACTACAGGTATTGCTGTAGGTATGGCGACAAACATTCCGCCACATAACCTGCGTGAAGTTATCGGTGCTGTTGTAAAAATTATTGATAACCGTGTAGAAGAAGACAGAGACACAACCATCGAAGAAATTCTGGATGTTGTCAAAGGTCCGGATTTCCCGACCGGTGGCATGATCCTTGGTACTGCAGGTATCGAGGAGGCTTATCGTACCGGACGTGGCAAGATCCGTGTACGTGCGGTGACAGATATAGAGCCAATGCAGAATGGAAAGAACCGTATCGTTGTTACAGAACTCCCGTACATGGTAAATAAAGCCCGTCTCATCGAGAAAATCGCTGAGCTGGTCAAAGATAAACGAATTGACGGTATTACAGATCTTCGTGATGAATCTGACCGTCAGGGAATGCGTGTATGTATCGAGCTGAGAAAAGACGTAAACCCGAACGTTATCTTAAATCAGTTATTTAAACATACACAGCTGCAGGATACATTTGGTGTTATCATGCTGGCTCTGGTTAACAACGAGCCGAAGGTATTAAACCTGCTTGATATGCTGAAATATTACCTGAAACATCAGGAAGACGTTGTAACAAGACGTACAAAATTTGAATTAAACAAAGCAGAAGAACGTGCCCATATTTTACAGGGCTTACTAATCGCGCTGGACAACATTGATGAAGTAATCTCCATCATCCGTGGAAGCCGTACAACACAGGAAGCAAAAACAAAATTAATGGAGCGTTTCGGTCTTACAGATGTACAGTCTCAGGCAATCGTAGATATGCGACTGAGAGCTCTGACCGGTCTGGAACGTGAGAAGCTGGAAGCTGAATACAAAGAGCTGATGGCACGTATCGCTGAGTTGAAAGCAATCCTTGCAGATGAGAAAAAACTGCTTGGTGTCATCAAAGAAGAGATCATGGTCATCAGTGCAAAATATGGCGATGACAGACGTACATCCATCGGATACGATGAGTATGATATTTCCATGGAAGACCTGATTCCGGTGACAAATACTGTTATTGCAATGACAAAACTTGGTTACATCAAACGTATGAGTGCTGATAACTTCCGTGCACAGCATCGTGGCGGTCGTGGTATCAAAGGTATGGAGACCATCGATGATGATTATATCGAGGAGCTGTTTATGACAACATCCCACCATTATCTGATGTTCTTTACCAATACCGGAAAAGTATACCGTATGAAGGCTTATGAGATTCCGGAAGCAAGCAGAACAGCCCGTGGAACTGCCATTATTAACCTGCTGCAGCTGGCACCGGGTGAGAAGATCACTGCCGTTATCCCAATTAAGGATTACAGAGAGGGCTGGTATCTGTTTATGGCTACCAAGAAAGGTATTGTAAAGAAAACGGCCATCACAGATTATGCAAATGTCAGAAAGACAGGTCTGGCAGCCATTACGCTGCGTGAAGATGACGAACTGATCGAGGTTAAATTTACCGATGATTCACAGGATATTTTCCTTGTGACAAAATATGGTCAGTGTATCCGTTTCCATGAAACCGATGTAAGAAGTACCGGACGTGTATCTATGGGTGTCATCGGTATGAGTCTGACAGACGGTGACGAAGTAGTCGGCATGCAGCTGAATACTCAGGGTGAACACCTGCTGATCGTATCCGAGCGTGGACTTGGAAAACGTACTTCCATTGATGAATTTACAGCTCAGAACCGTGGCGGTAAAGGTGTAAAATGTTACAAGATCACAGAGAAGACCGGAAATCTGGTTGGAGTGAAAGCGGTAAATGATGAAAATGAGATTATGATCATTAATACCGAAGGTATTATCATCCGCATGAAAGTCAGCGACATCTCTATTCTTGGCCGTGTGACATCAGGTGTCAAACTGATCAACATGGAAGGTGATGTGAAAGTAGCAAGTATTACCAAAGTCAAAGAAGACGAGACTTTAGAAGGCGAAGAAGTTGCAGAGGAAGCAGAAGGAACCGAAGCTGAGACTGCGACAGAGGCAGCAGGCGATGAGCAAAAATAATCTGCCGGAAGAAGTATTTTCGGATACAGAAAATGCAGAAACATATGAACAGTTAGATCTGTCAGAACTGATCTATGGTATGCCCATGGGCGAAGCAGATTTTATGCTGAACGAGGCGCAGGAAATCCAGTACAACGAAATGTGTCAGGAGTGCAGACAGGACTGCAAGCAGAGTTTTCGCTGTCAGGTAGTAGAATGCCCGAAATTCAGAGTGAGAAGAAGCAGGAAGAAAAAGTAAGTTTGCAAAGATGACGCATCATATATTTGCTATGTGATGTGCGGCTTGTGACAGGGATAAAAGTATTCTTTGACTGTGTGCTTTAGCACAGAAAAACTTAGGCTTAGAATCCTTGTTTCCACCAATAAAACAAACTAAAATGGCGTTAACCAAAAGAGATGAAGGAAGCGCAAAGGAGCCAACACCGGAAGGGTTGGCTCCTTTTTGACAATACGAAGGACCGGACAGAGTGGCTGCTATCGTTATGGAAACGATCACAGGTTCTAACGGTGTTATCATTCCACCAAAGGGATATCTTCCGGGTGTTCGTAAAATTTGCGATGAATTTGGCATTGTCATGATCTGCGATGAAGTTATGGCTGGATGGTGCAGAACAGGTAAGATGTTTGCCTTTGAAAACTTTGATATCAAACCGGATATCGTGACATTTGCAAAAGGTGTTACCTGTGGTTATGTACAGCTTGGCGGTGTGGCAGTGAGCAGCAAGATTGCAGCATATTTTGACGATCATCTGCTTTCCTGTGGATTGACTTACAGTGGACATCCGTTGGCTTGTGCGGCAGGTGTGGCCTGCGTCAACTACTACAAAGAAGCAAACATTTTAGACAATGTCAATAAAGTCGGCAAAGTCCTTGGTGAGATTCTGGAGGAGTTAAAAGAGAAACATCCGTGTATCGGTGATGTGCGTTATATCGGACTTTTCTCTTCCATCGAACTTGTCAAAGACAGAAAAACAAAAGAACCGCTGGTACCATATGGCAAAGATCCGGAAGGAACAATGGGTAAGATTATCGGTATGTTAAAGGCAAAGAAATTTATGACCTATTCTCACGAAAACATGATTTTTGTCATCTCTGCAGTCAGTTACAGCAGCTACCGGACTGGATGCTCTGACACATGCAGTAGAAGCATATACCTCCAGAAAAGCAATGAATATGACCGATACACTGGCAGTACCTGCGGTAAAACGGATCATGAAATATCTGCCGGTTGCTTATCGTGATGGCAAAAATCGCGAAGCCAGACATCAGATGGCGCTGGCAGCACTGGAGGCAGGAATCTGTATCAACAATTCCAGTGTGACACTGGTGCATGGACTGAGCCGTCCGATCGGAGCACTGTTTCACGTGGCGCATGGTATTTCAAATGCCATGCTGCTGAATGTATGTTTCTCATTCGCCTTAGAAGGGGCAAATGTTAAAATTGTTGAAATATGTGTGGAAACCATCCAAAGTTTGAACGCAAGTCGCAAAGCGACTGCGTTCATGAGCAAGTAGCGAAAGCGGATTGCGAATGTCCGCTTTACCAAACTCCGGGTGGTTTTTGTATGTAAAAAAATTTTTGCTTAATAAAAGAGATAGTGCTATGATAGGCAAGGAAAAAATCAAAGACATTACAATTTCTGAAAAAGAAAGGCAACTACAATGAAACAAAAAGTAACAAAAGACAATTGGGAAGCTTTGATTCACTGGAATTTTGCCCTTGTGGGTGGATTCCTTGGAGCCTATGCGATTTTATTACATATGGGAAATTTCGGTTCTGCGCAGACCGGAAATATCATGGAGATGGCGGCATCTTTGGTATCCGGCGAGTGGTACGATGTGCTGCTGCGATTCCTTGCATTACCGCTTTTTGGTGGCGGAGTGGTGGTTTCGTACATTCTGACGAACTATACGAACATAAATATGCGTAAACTGGCGATTCTGGTGGATGCAGCAGGATTAGTGGCATCCTCATTACTGCCGTTAAAACCGGTGCTGGTTGGATTGTATCCAATCTTTTTCTGCTCTGCGTTTCAGTGGGGGGTGTATTCTTCAGCAAACGGATATAACAGCTCAACCATCTTTTCCAGTAACAACTTTAAGCAGGCAATGCTTGGATGGACGCAGTATTTCCTGACAAAAGATCCGGAATTTAAGAAAAAGGGTATTTTGTATACCAATACAGTACTTTCATTTTTTGTCGGAGCATGCTATGGTGCAGTAGCCGTCAATGCCTTTGCGGTACATGCGGCATATCTTGGATTTGTGCCGTTAGCAACCGGATGGATTCTGGTGGTAAAACACAGCATGGTACTTGAATCGGAACGTCCGCAGGAAATTGCAAAAGAAGCAGTGACAGAACTGGAAGATGCAGAACTTCTGGAGGCAGAACAGAAGTAAAAGTAACCGATAAAAAACGACAGGTCTTACGAAAGTTTGACCTGTCGTTTTTTGTTTTAACTTTTTCTGTTTTTAAAATAAGAAATTATGGTATGATAAAAACTGTATATATTTTGTGTAACAGGTGAATCGATAAAACACCGGTAAAAAGGATAGAAAAAGACATGAAAAGGAAAATACCGGTTAATGTTGAGAAGCTGATGGAGATGCTGGAGTCCAGTTTTCGTAAGGCAGCATATGACCGAGATGATCCATAACTTTTTTCTGAGAACCATATAATGTGGTCAATGCCATTTTACGGTCTAATTCCTGACCGGAGATGGCATTGGTCAGGTATTTTTTATATTTGCCGGAATCCATATTTTTCGCTTTCACATATTTTCCAAAATAGTAAAGCCGGTCAAGCTGTTCCCGGTCAGAGACAGCAGTTGTGGTCAGTTCACTGGTCATCTGATGATGTATGTGTCCGTATTCGCCTTCCGGATTGTGTGTTACAATGGTCTGCCAGTCATTCATTTTTAAGATTGCAGCAACGTCCTTTTCGATTTCCGTCTTGCAGCTGTTCCAGTTATCGCGTTTGCCAAGCGTTTTGTCCGGATAGGTCAGCATAATGCCGATGGAACCGGTCTGTTTGATAACTGATTCGAATTCACGGCGGCGGGTTTTGTTATTGCCGTTGGTGATACATACAACCACATAGTTTCCGTTCAACAGATGGGAACCGCCCCAGATCGTCTCATCATCCGGATGCGCTACAATCATCAGCGAGTCATATCCTGTCAGGGTATTTTTGGGAACGTGCGACAGACTGTTCAATTTGCCTTCGCAGTTACTGGAAAAATACCAGACCGCTTTTTCGTTTGAGTTTGTACTGCAGTAGAGTGCTCCACAAAATAGTGCCGCGAACAGTACAAGGCAAAGCAACAGAGAAATTAGTTTTTTCTTCATGGTAAATTCGTTCCTTTCGGAGAAGTATCCTTTGCTGAAAATAAATATTTTAGATCAGACAGGGATATCTTGTTTAAGATTTATTTTGATAAATTCAGTATACCACTGAAATCTTAAAGAACTCTTAAGACCAGGTTATTTTTTTCGATCTTTGTATAATAAAAGAATCGTTCGAGTTCAGCTCTGACCATCTGGAATTCCATACGGTTAAAATCCGGGTTATATAATAAATCAATAGAAATGTGGTTTCAAATAATGAGTTTACAGGTTTCAGAATCATATTTTTTCGTCAATGCCGAAAATCCTCCGAAATGATTTAATAAGTATAACAAGTTATAATTGGAAAAAGGTAATAAGAATTTTTTCAGAACAGGAGAAGCGGGATGGAACAGACAGAGAAAAAACAGGTTCATTATAAGAAAATCGAGAATATTTCAGCCTATGTACAAAAACTGGCAAAGGATGGCGCCAGTCTGATCATTGCGAAAAAATGGGCGCGCATTATGGCCAGGCGGGGAACCCCTGGCGAAAAGGTAGTTTCATGGAGTGTTACCGGCGATGGTGATCTCATTATGGAAAAAGAAGCCGAAGTGGGACAGGATGCCGAAACAGGAGAAAACGACTGGATCGCAACCAAGATCAGAAAAGACGGAAGTGTTCTTGTCGATGAGTATGGAAATAAGAATGAATGGATCATTTCAGATACTGTTTTCTGGCAGAAATACCGGCAGGATCAGGAACATCCGGGATATTATATACCGATTGGTGTCAGGCAGACATTTTTGCGACTGCCGGAGCCAATCATGCTGCGGCAATGGGGAGAAGAAAGCATGCGGGTGGATGCCGGCGGCTATATCAATGTCACAAACAAAAATAATATCTATGTGATTTCACAGCGGGATTTTGAAGATACCTACGAGATCGAGCGGGGGAATCTTTTGGCAGAAGTTATATTTGATGTGGAAGAAATATCTGCTAGAATTTTTACAGCGCATATGGAGCTTGGCGCCCATCATTTTAAAGTGCCGGATTGTCCGGTGACTTACAATGGCGATGATAAGGATTATATGGTTCGGTTGTATCGGGAGTGGTTTTATGAATATCCGTTCCGGCGAGTCAGTGAGGAAGTTGGACGGTTGTTGTGCAGGCACACTGCCATCCGTTTTCTGGCGCAGGGATCTACTTATAATTTCCACGAAGCAATCGGAGATTATTATTTATCCAGAGATAATGCAAAATTTGCACTGGCGATGTATGACTTTGCGTATCATACGGTCGGTCCAAGTAATTATTCTTACGTGAAAAAGTCGACACTGCTGCTTAAGATGGCAGAAGTGCTTGATACGAAGTTTTCCGGACGGGAAGAAGAAACATTAAGGCTACTGGAGCAGCTTTTAGAGCTGCTTGCATGCTATGCAGATGAAAAAGAAGCATTACAATACCGGGCGAAAGCAGTGGCAATGAAAGCAATGGTTCTGGAAAAATTAGAAAAACGCAGTGGCTATGAATTCCTAAATCAGGAGAGGCAGACCTTTAAATGGGAGAAGCCATCCTTTCATCTATTCCGGATTTGCCTGGAACTGGCAGAAGCATTTCATGAGTATGAGGAACTGGGCAGGTATTTTCTGCAACTGGCAAAGAAAAACAGTGAGATCCTTCCAAGGCTTGTGCTGGTGAATGCAGAACATGACAGGTGGGCATTCAGTGAAGATGAAATCGAAAACTCCGAGGAACTCAGGGAAAAATTGCGGAATTGTTATCACAGGTTGTCGAATATAAGTTATATGTATGGTCATAAGAAATTATGATCAGGGAGAGTTACGAATGATGCAGGAACAAGAAGTTTTGGCAGCTCCATATAAGGGGGACAAGCCATATATTTTTATCAGTTATTCGCATAAGGACAGAGATAAGGCGGTAAAAGTCATCCGTCTGCTGCAGCAAAATCGATATCGTGTATGGTACGATGAAGGAATTGATCCGGGAACGGAATGGGATGACAATATAGCGGGGCATATTAATCAATGTGAATATTTTCTGGCATTGATTTCTCCGAATAGTGTGACTTCATCGAATTGTAAAGATGAGATCAAATATGCGATGGATCTGGATAAATCAAGAGCGTTAATATATTTGAAGGATACACAATTGCCGGCAGCGATGCAAATGCGTCTGGGCCGGTTGCAGGCAGTTTATAAGTATAAATATAATTCAGAAGACACGTTTATTCAGAAACTGCTGGAAGCAAAAGGGATTGAGGCTTGCTGTGAGGAGGAAGACAAGATCCTGGATTGGATGAAAGAGAAGTTTGATCTGAATGGCATTGTGAATGGTATTGTGGGGGATTCGTCGGAGCAGGATGAGAATCTGGAAAATCTGGAAGTATCAGTTTTAAAATTGGAATCAGAAGATGGCACACGCAGTCAAGATGTTCGTTGTGAAATTTTGGATCAGATAGAATATAAGAACAATCAATATCTGATTTTGGTTCCAGTGGATGAAAATGGAGAAGAACTGTTGGATTCTGGAGAGGTATTGATCGCGTTGGTGAAAGATCCCGGTAACGGAGAACAGAAAAGGTATTTTGGGTTCGAAGATGAAGAATTAGCGGATCAGGTTTTTGAACTGTTTTTGAACAGGAAAAAAGATGAGTTTAACTTTGAAGATGCTATTACAGAGATTTTAGCTGAGTATGACAAATTACACTCCGAAGCGGAGAACGAAGTGGAGTGGAAATTTTTTAAAGTTGTTGCAGGGATCGTGATGTACATGATCGGTTTTTGCGCTTATTTTGACATGATTTGTCGGGTGTCCATAAGAAGATTTTATCGGTTAGAATCGTGGATAGGCTTAGTTATTATTATTATTGCTCTATCTGCATTGTGGTTTAATGTGAGAAATATTCAGAACGTGTTACCCTTGGCGAAAAATAAAAAGAAAGGATGGCAGATACTAGGTTGCATTGTATGGTCTCTGGTGATTATTGCGGTGGTTACAATTGTAGAAGGAATTATTTTTACAATAGATTGATGCGTTGCGGAGCAAGTAGCGAAAGCGGATTGTGAATGTCCGCTTTACTGCAAGGAAAAGGGGTTTTTATGACACTGGAAGAACATTATCGAATCTCATTTTATCAACCGGTCAGACAACTGGGAGGCTGAGGAACATATCTGGCTGACGCGGCATGCGGGAAATGGAAAATTTTATGTGCGAAAAGAACTGACGGATTATAACCGGGCAGTATATGAGCGTTTGCAGCAGCTAGACAGCAGCTGGTTTCCGCATATCTGTGAAATGTAGTGTTACTATCTTCGTGAGAATATAGTATAGCAACATAAAAAATTCAATATGGAGAACAAATTTTTCGTTTGTTCTTCTTTTTTTATGAATAAAATCGTGCAAGATATATAATATTTTATATTTTTTACAAAAAAAGCCGTGACTAACCGCGAAAATTGTAGTAGAATGTCTCCAGTGAGAAAATTTCCGATCAGGAAATGGAACGGAGGAAGCTGCAGAATGCAGGAAAAATTAAAAAAGCTCATTGGAGACAACATTAATTTTGTATTTGTCGGCGAAGCCGGAAGCGGAAAAAGCGAGATTTCCATTAATTTCGCAAAGTGGCTGGTGCAGCTTCAGGATAAGCCGGTACATTTCTTTGACATGGATATGACCAAGCCACTGTTCCGATCCAGAGATGTAGAAATGCAGATGGAAGAAATGGGAATTATCTGTCACCATGAAAAACAGTTCATGGATGCGCCGACTGTTGTCGGAGGTGTCAATCGCCTGTTAAAGGATGACGCCTGTTATGTGGTTATGGATGTCGGTGGAGATCACATCGGAGCGCGCGCTATTGGCGGTTATGCACCGAAGCTGAACAAAGACAATACTATTGTGTATTATGTGCTGAATGCATATCGTCCATGGTCCAATGATATCGACCATATCGACGGTACACTGGGACAGATCCTTGGTGTTTCCCATATTCAGCTTGGCAAACTTCACATGGTGAACAATCCGAACAATGGAATGACCACTACAGCAAAGGAATTTATCGAGGGCAGCCGTAAGATGTCCGAGATGGTGACACCGTATATCGCGGTGGATTTTGCATGCGTCAGAGAAGATCTGTACGAGGAAGTAAAAGATTCCTCAGATGTGCCGGTATTTCCGGTGGAACTGTATCTGACTTATCCCTGGTTACAGACAGAACAGACCAGTGGTCAGCCGGTTCCGGGACGGGGTTAATATTTCCGGAGAATATGTTTTAAACACCGAAATCTGGTGTTGAGAAATAATCAATTACAACAAGTATTTATTATCTTGAGAGGAGGATTTAATCGATGGCAAAAATCGTGGTTAAATCAGAACGCTGTAAAAGCTGTGGTTACTGCATTAAGTTCTGTCCGAAGAACGTACTGGAAATCGGACATGAAGTAAACTCTAAAGGTTACGAGTATGTAGTACCGACAAACATGGATGCTTGTATCGCCTGTTGTATGTGCGGACGTATCTGTCCGGATGGTGCGATAGAGATCTACAAATAAGGAGGTAGAAAGATTATGGCAAGAGTATTAATGAAAGGCTGTGAAGCTATCGCTGAAGCAGCAGTAAGAGCCGGCTGTAGATTTTTCGCCGGATATCCTATCACACCGCAGAACGAGATCCCGGAGTATTTCGCAAGAAGACTTCCGGAAGTTGGCGGTAACTTTGTACAGGGTGAGTCTGAGGTTGCATCTGTAAACATGGTATACGGAGCAGCAGCAGCAGGAACGAGATCTATGACATCTTCTTCCAGCCCGGGAATCGCATTAAAGAGTGAGGGAATTTCCTATTGTGCAGCAGCACGTGTACCGATCGTGTACTCAAATATCTCCAGAGGAGGCCCAGGTGTAGGTGCTATCCAGCCAGCTCAGCAGGATTACTTCCAGGCTACAAAAGCTTCCGGTAACGGTGGTTTCCGTATGATGGTTCTGGCTCCGTCTACTGTACAGGAGGCAGTTGACCTTACATATGCAGCATTTGATTATGCAGATCGTGATATGAACCCGGTTCTGATCCTTGCAGACGGTGTAATCGGAACTATGATGGAGCCGGTTGAACTTCCAGAGATGAAATCTGATGAAGAGATCGCAGCAATCAAAGAGAGCAAAAAGAAATGGGCTTGTATTGGTCATGAACTTGACTATGCAAATCGTTCCTGGATTCAGCCAGGTCAGTGGGATACAAAGAAAATGCAGGCATGGAACGAAGATGCTGCAAAGATGTATGCCAGCTGGGAAAAAGATGTAATGGTAGAAGAGTATCAGATCGAGGATGCTGAGCTTGTACTTACAGCTTATGGTATCTCCGCTCGTATCTGCAAATCTGTTGTAGACATGCTTCGTAAAGAAGGATACAAGATCGGTATGATCCGCCCTATTACAGTCAGCCCGTTCCCATATGCTTCTTATGACAAGATCAACTACGATATCTGTAAAGCAGTTCTCGACGTAGAGATGTCTATTCCGGCACAGTTCATTGAGGACGTAGAGATGGGTGTCAAAGGTCGTTGCGCTATCGAGACATGCCTGTGCTCCGGTGGTAACATCATGAGCCGTGAGGCAGTGATCGAGGCTGTTAAAAAGATTTTAGGATAATAAGGAGGATACGGAACATGGAATTAGTTTATTCAAGAACAAAAACAATCCAGGAAGATAAAGTATCCGGATTCTGTCCGGGCTGTATGCACAGCACGGTTGTAAAATTAATCGGTGAGGCTCTCGAAGAGATGAACCTTGTAGATAAAGCAGTTATGATTACCGGTATCGGATGCTGTGGTCTTCATATGGATTATATCGCATATGATACAATTACAGCGCCGCATGGCCGTGCCTGTGCAGTAGCAACAGGTATGAAGAGAAGCAACCCGGATACTCTGTACTTCACATATCAGGGTGATGGTGACTTCGCTTCCATCGGTCTTGCAGAGTCTGTTTCTGCAGCTAACCGTGGTGAGAACATCACTGTTATCTTCATTAACAACGGTATTTACGGTATGACAGGTGGACAGATGGCTCCGACTACTCTGGTTGGTATGAAAGCTTCCACAGCTCCGAAAGGACGTATCCCGGAAGAGCATGGTTACCCGATGCATATGTGTGAGATTTTAGACAAGCTGACAGCTCCGGCTTACCTGGAGAGAACAAGCTGCAACACTCCGCAGAATGTTATCAAAACCAAAAACGCAATCAAGAAAGCGTTCCAGAATCAGATCGACGGAAAAGGTTTCTCTATGGTAGAGATCGTAACAAGCTGCCCGACAAACTGGGGACTTGAGCCGTTAGACGCATTGGATTTCATCGAGCAGAAAATGCTTCCGGAATATCCGCTGGGCGTAATCAGAGATAAATAGGAGGAAGTCAATATGGAAACAAATTTATGTGTTGCCGGATTCGGCGGACAGGGTGTCATGACTCTTGGTAAATTCCTTGCATCTGCAACCTGTGATTCTACAGATAAAAACGTTACTTTCTTCCCGTCCTACGGCGCTGAGCAGCGTGGTGGTACAGCGAACTGCTTCGTTGTAATCTCCGACGAGATGGTAGGAGCACCTCTGGGTGATGTTATGGACGACCTGATCGTTATGAACGGTCCGTCCCTGCAGAAATTCCTTCCGACTCTGAAACAGGGTGGCACACTTTTCATCAACAGCTCTATCGTTCCGGAAGAGGATATCGACAGAACAGATGTGAAAGTTGTAAAAGCACCGGTTACAGAGATGGCTCTGGAAATGGGAAATGCAAAAGTATTAAACGTAATCATGCTTGGTGTATACGTTGGTTATACAGAGGTTGTATCTCCGGAAGTTGTATGGGGAACAATCGAGCATAAACTTGCTAAAAAGGCAAAATTACTTCCGCTGAACAAAGAAGCTTTCGAGAAAGGTCTTGAGATCGGGCGTTCTCAGAGATAAGCAGAGTTCTTCGTTTTAAAAGAACATAAGCGGGATTCGAATCCATTAAAAAAATATAGAAAATACGACTGATTCACAGAGTTGTGGTTGGTCGTATTTTTTTATTATAGTTCACTCATCATATGTATTCAAATATTGATCATGCTTGCATGAGGAGATATTTGGATACATAATGATGAAGAGAGAGCCTTTTTATGAGCAAAAGTAGTAGTGTAGCTACGGAGAAGTCCTGAAAGGACGTTTTGCGAATGGCGCGTATGAACTGTAATTATTTTATGAAATATTTATTTTTCAGTTAGAAAAAACTATGGGAATACGGTTAGAATAATGGTAAAATATATCTATATAAAGCGATTGGGTGAGAGGAAACCTGATTGTTAACATGAAATCGAGTATGACACAGGAGAGAGAAAGCGATGGAGAATATTTATTTCAAGATGAAACATTCCGGCATTTTGGGGATCATTGCCGGTGTGTGTGCAATGATCATCGGGTTGCTGGTTATGATTTCCGGAATTGTATTATTAAAAAACAAATCTGATATTATTTTCTAATCAGAACAAAGATGTCCCCTGTTTTATTACAATAGGTAATAGACAGGGGAGTTTTTCTATCTGAGGGAAGGAGAAAGTGTATGATTACAGCATTTAATTCAACAGAAATCTATACGGGGCGGGATGTAACAGAATATAATCGAATTTGTGACATATTGGAAGAAAATAAAATCCCATATAAAACACATACGACGAGTACAGATGCAAGCGCGGGTGTGCGAAGGTTCCGAGGGCATGGGTCAACGATTGGAATAGATAGCAAGGAACTGTATGAATATTCTGTTTGTATACGTAAAGAAGATATGGTGAATGCAAAACGGCTTATAGGATATTAAATATCAGGTACTACTTAGATAACATTTTTTGCTCATGTAATCTAATGCGAAAATCAGTAAAAAATTCGTGTAAAATAATGTTAAAAATAGAACGAAAATGAAAGTGGTATGACAGAGAATTATGTAAATCTTCAGTTGTCAATTAATGGTTACCGCACTTATTATTGGGAATCAGAGCGTGGAGCCGAAATAGATTTTGTCATTCAACGAGAAGGAAAGTTGGTTCCGATAGAGGTTAAGTCTGCAGATAATACAAGAGCAAAGAGCTTATGTATTTATATGGATAAGTATAAACCAGAATATGCAATTAAATTATCTGCAAAAAATTTTGGGTTTGAGGATTGCAAAAAGACTGTTCCGCTATATGCTGCATTTTGTATTTAGTATTTTCTGGCAAATTGAACAAAAATATCAAAAAATCCCGAAAATGTTTGCTGTCAAACTGTTTGACGGCAAACATTTTTTGCATTATAATAAATACTGTTTTGGGAAGGAGGCGTGATATGCAAAAAGATCACATCGGCAACGATGTAAGAATCCTGTCGCATCAGATTCATCGGTGGATTGAGAATGCACCGAACAAAAAGAAAATAGACAGTGTGACAGGCGCAAATGCATGGATTATTGGATATATTTCAGATAAGACAGATAATAATGAAGATGTATTTCAGAAGGATCTGGAAAGCTGCTTCGAGATCACCCGGTCAACGGCTTCCAAGGTGGTAAACCTGATGGTGGAAAAAGGACTGATCGAGCGGCAGAGTGTGCCGTGGGATGCGCGTCTGAAAAAGCTTGTTTTAACTGACCGGGCAAGGGAAGTGAACAAACTTATGATATAAGATTTCACTGAGGTAGAAACGATTTTGTCAAAAGGTTTTACCGATCAGGAGATGGAGCAGTTTTTTGATTATATTCATCGCATGCAGAAAAATATGAAAGAGGCAACAGCACGATGAAATAAGAAGAATCGTGTTCAGGAAAAATTGTTGGAAATAAATAATTAAAAACAGGAGGAAAGCAAATCGTGAAACTTGTAAAAAAGTTAATGGAATCGATACGGGAATATAAAAAGGCGAGTATTCTTACTCCGATTTTTGTAACCGTAGAAGTTGTCATGGAAGTACTGATCCCATTTGTTATGGCGAGTTTGATCGACAAAGGAATTGAAGCCGGCAGCATGTCGGTAATCTGGAAATATGGAATCTTACTTCTTGTTCTGGCAATGATCTCTCTGGCGTTTGGTACGCTGGCGGGACACCAGGCATCGATCGCATCCTGCGGTCTGTCACAAAATTTAAGAAAGGATATGTACTACCGGATTCAGAACTTTTCTTTTTCCAATATTGATAAGTTCTCAACGGCAAGTATTGTAACACGTCTGACCACAGACGTAACGAACGTACAGAATGCATATCAGATGATCATCCGTATCGCATTCCGTGCGCCGATCATGCTGGTTTTTGCGCTGGTTATGTCCTTTACGATCAATGTAAAAATTTCACTGATCTTCTTAGCCACCGTTCCGGTACTTGGATTTGTACTGATCTGGCTGGCACAGCACGTTCATCCGTATTTTGAGCGTGTATTCCGTACTTATGACCGTTTAAATGAGGTGGTCCAGGAAAACCTTCATGGCGTAAGAGTCGTAAAATCTTTTATCCGTGAGGAGCATGAAGATGAGAAATTCGGAAAGATTTCTCAGAAAATCTACAAAGACTTTGCAAAAGCAGAAAAAATGCTTGCATTTAACATGCCGTCCATGATGACAGCAATCGATATCTGTCTGCTGGCAGTTGCATGGATCGGTGCAAAAGCGATTATCGTCAGCGGTAATGTAAAAGGTGTAGCCGGTGGTCTGACAACTGGTGAGCTGATGAGCCTGTTCACTTATGCGTCACAGATCCTGATGTGTCTGATGATGATCTCCATGGTATTTGTTATGATCATTATTGCAAGATCTTCTGCCGAACGTATTGTTGAGATTCTGGAAGAGGAAAGTGATATTCGGAACAAAGAAAATCCGGTAACAGAGGTTGCTGACGGTTCTGTCGAATTTGAAAACGTAGAATTTTACTATGCGAAGAAAGCTGACAAACCGGTACTGGATAACATTAATCTGAAAATTAATTCCGGCGAAACCATTGGTATCATCGGTGGAACTGGTTCTGCAAAATCCAGTCTGGTTCAGTTGATCCCGCGTCTGTATGACGTTACCGGTGGTGATGTCAAAGTTGGTGGTGTGGATGTCCGCGATTACGACCTTGAGACTCTGCGTGATTCTGTAGCGATGGTACTTCAGAAAAACATATTATTCTCCGGTACCATTAAGGAGAACCTGCGCTGGGGTAATGAGAAAGCGACAGATGAAGAATTGATTCATGCCTGTGAACTGGCTCAGGCAGATGATTTTGTCCAGACTTTCCCACACAAATATGATACTTATATCGAGCAGGGCGGAAATAACGTTTCCGGTGGACAGAAACAGCGTCTGTGTATCGCACGTGCATTACTGAAGAAACCGAAGATTCTGATCCTGGATGACTCTACCAGTGCGGTAGATACCAAGACAGATGCATTGATCCGTAAAGCTTTTCTGGAAGAAATTCCGGATACGACAAAGATTATCATCGCACAGCGTATATCTTCCGTTCAGGATGCAGATCACATCATTGTTATGGACGATGGAAAAATCAGTGCATACGGCACGCATGAGGAATTGTTAAAGAGCAGCGATATTTATCGTGAAGTATATGAATCACAGGTGAAAGGAGGAGATGACGATGAGCAGTAAAGGAAGCAAAAAACGTATGTCTGTGGCAAAAGATACCAAAGGAACTGTAAAACGTCTGCTGGGTTATCTGGGGGCATATAAGATCCGTTTCATTTTTGTAATTATCTGTATCGCGATTTCTTCCGGAACTGTTGCATATTCAGCGTTGTTTATTCAGGGACTGATCGATAATTATATTACCCCGCTGCTGACACAGTCTCGGGCAGATTTTTCAGGGTTACTTCATTATCTGATCAAAGTAGCGATCATTCTGTTTGCCGGTGTTATCGCGTCTTATTTGTATAACCGTTTTATGGTTGTCATCGGACAGGGCATTTTGAAAAAAATCCGTGATGAGATGTTCTCTCACATGCAGAAACTGCCGATTCGATATTTTGATACACATTCTCATGGCGATATCATGAGTCATTATACCAATGATACCGATACCCTTCGTCAGATGATCTCTCAGAGTATTCCGCAGCTGCTGAACTCCGTTATGACCATCATCGTTGTATTTATCTCAATGCTGAGTATCAGTTTCTGGCTGACCCTGATCGTTATCGCTTTCGTATTTATTATTCTGAAAGTGATCGGTTCTGTGGCAGGACGAAGCGGAAAATACTTTATCAAGCAGCAGGTTTCTCTGGGTGACGTTAATGGTTATGTAGAGGAAATGATCAATGGACAGAAAGTTGTTAAAGTATTCTGCCATGAGGAGCAGGCAAAAGCCGGATTTGATCTGAAAAACGGAGAACTCTGCGTCAATGCGACAAAGGCGAACTCTTATGCAAATATTCTGATGCCGATTCTGAACAATATCGGATTTATCCTTTACGTTGTTATAGCAATCGTTGGTGGAGCCCTTGGTATCAGCGGCGTGACAAATATCAGTCTGACAGGCGTCAGCGTACTGACACTTGGTGCCATTGCATCCTTCCTGCAGTTATCAAGAAGTTTCGTAAACCCGATCAGTCAGGTTTCCCAGCAGTTAAACTTTGTTGTTATGGCAATTGCCGGTGCAGAGCGTATCTTTGAACTTCTGGATGAAGATGTGGAAGAAGATGATGGAAACATCACTCTTGTTCGTGCAAGAAAAGAAGGCAATGCTCTGACAGAGTGCCAGGAGCGTACCGGTCACTGGGCATGGAAAGTGCCACAGACGGACGGCAGCACAGAGCTGGTAGAAATGCTTGGACATGTGGAATTCCACGATGTAGATTTCGGTTATGTTCCGGAGAAGACAGTTTTACATGATATTACATTGTATGCGGAACCGGGGCAGAAGGTTGCTTTCGTAGGTGCAACCGGAGCTGGTAAAACAACCATTACAAACCTGATCAACCGTTTTTATGATATTCAGAAAGGTACCATCACTTATGACGGACTGGATATCGGACGTATCAAGAAAGCAGACTTGCGCCGTTCCCTTGGCGTAGTACTTCAGGATGTCAACCTGTTTACCGGAACGGTAATGGAGAACATCCGTTATGGTAAACTGGATGCAACAGATGAAGAGTGTATCGCAGCAGCAAAACTGGCAAATGCAGACGGATTTATCCGCATGCTGCCAAACGGCTATGATACCGTGCTTTCCGGTGACGGAAGCGGTCTGTCCCAGGGACAGAGACAGCTGATTTCCATTGCCCGTGCGGCAGTTGCAGATCCGCCTGTTATGATTCTGGATGAGGCAACTTCTTCCATCGATACGCGAACAGAAGCAATCGTACAGCGTGGTATGGATGCTCTGATGAAAGGTCGTACGGTATTTGTTATTGCTCACAGACTGTCTACGGTACAGAACTCTGATGTTATCATGGTTCTTGAGCAGGGACATATCATTGAGCGAGGCAGTCACGATAAGCTGATTGAAGAAAAAGGAAAATATTATCAGCTGTATACGGGTGCGTTTGAGCTGGAGTAAAGCATGTATTTTATGAATGTGATATTCTTGGAAGGTTCGTTCAGAAATAGAAACATTCAGCCTACTGAAATAACATAAGAAAATGTCGTTGGTCTTTTAGACTGGCGGCATTTTTTATTATCGGTTATAATGATTTTATCTGGTAAAAATTTGGTTATTAGACAGAATTACAATTAGACAAAAAATCTTTGTAAAATAAATGAAGTTTAAACAGGAGAAGAATATTATGAGATATCCGGAATTTTTAAAAAAGAATGGCTGTATCGGCTTTGTGGCACCAGCCTTTGGCTGCAACATTGAACCGTACAAGACAGCTTTTGGACACGCGTTGGATAAGTTTGAAAAAATGGGTTATCGCACGGAACTGGGACCAAACTGTTACGAAGGATGTGGCATCGGTATCAGCAACACGCCGGAGAAGTGCGGACAGGAACTGATGGAGTATTATTGTAATGATACCAGTGACGTTTTGATTTCCTGCGGTGGTGGTGAGTTGATGTGTGAAGATCTGCCCTATGTGGATTTTGAAAAAATCAGAGAGGCGGAACCGAAGTGGTATCTTGGCTATTCGGACAATACAAATATGACATTTTTGTTGACGACACTCTGTGATGTGGCATCTGTCTACGGACCGTGTGCAGCTGCTTTTGGCATGGAGCCGTGGCATCAGGCAATTCAGGACGCGTTTGATGTATTGACAGGAGAAAAGCTGACGATCAAAGGCTATGATCTGTATGAAAAAGAAGGATTAAAAGATGAAGAAAATCCATTGGTACCTTACAATGTGACAGAGCCATGTATTCGTAAAAAGGTACCGGATACAGACATCAAAATGGAAGGTCGTCTGGTTGGCGGCTGCCTGGATGTACTGACATTGCTTCTTGGTACAAAATACGATAGAGTAAAAGAATTTACAGAACGTTACAAAGAGGACGGAATCATCTGGTTTATTGAAGCCTGTGATCTGAATGTTATGGGAATTCGCCGGGCATTGTGGCAGATGGCGCAGGCCGGATGGTTTGGACATGTCAGAGGATTTTTGATCGGTCGCCCATATTGTAATGGAGAGGAATTCTTAGGTTTGGATCAGTATGAGGCTGTGACAGGAATTCTTGGAAAATATAATGTACCGATCATTATGGATCTGGATATCGGACATATTCCACCGGCGATGCCGCTGATCTGTGGAAGTTATGCGAAGGTGACTTCTGTGGGAAATGATGTGGAAGTGGAGATGGAACTCAACTAAAAAGTGCACAATCATAGGAAAAATTTTATTCGGAAGAAAGACTGAATGGTAGAAATACCGTTTGGTCTTTTTAAAAAGAGAGTTTTGGTGAGTAGTAGAAAATAGTATATGTAATGAATGTGATTTTGGAGTGGAAAAGTAAACTTTAACTTCAATGGTCTTGCCCAAAATTAAAACGGCGGTGAAGAAATAAAAATGAGAGTTGACCGCCGCTTTAAAATATTTTAACATCTAAAAAAGGAATCAGGCTGGAGAGTGAATAAATTCCCTTGCCGCTAATATACGTATACAAGCCATGCGCCATTCGGAATTCGCTACGCTACTTCCTCATGGACAGCTGGCGCCGTTGAGGCTGCGCCGAGCCATTCATAGCCCTTACGGGCTATTCATGTTGGGCTGTCGCCCAATACATCTAAAAAAGGAATCAGGCTGGGAGTGAATAAATTCCCTTGCCGCTAATATACGTATACAAGCCATGCGCCATTCGGAATTCGCTACGCTACTTCCTCATGGACAGCTGGCGCCGTTGAGGCTGCGCCGAGCCATTCATAGCCCTTACGGGCTATTCATGTTGGGCTGTCGCCCAATACATCTAAAAAAGGAATCAGGCTGGAGAGTGAATAAATTCCCTCCCAGCCTGATTCCTTTTTTATCTTACTCGGCTTGTAGCTTAGCCAAAGTATCTCTTGAGTAATCCTTCGAATGCTTTTCCGTGACGAGCCTCGTCTCTAGCCATCTCATGAACGGTATCATGGATTGCGTCTAAGTTTGCAGCTTTTGCACGTTTTGCAAGGTCAAATTTTCCTTCTGTTGCGCCGTGCTCAGCATCTACACGCATCTCAAGGTTTTTCTTTGTGCTGTCTGTTACAACTTCACCAAGTAACTCAGCGAATTTTGCAGCATGCTCAGCTTCTTCGTAAGCTGCTTTCTCCCAGTATAATCCGATTTCCGGATAACCTTCTCTGTGAGCAACTCTTGCCATTGCCAGATACATACCAACCTCAGAGCACTCGCCTTCGAAGTTTGCTCTTAAGTCTGCAAGGATATCTTCGCTAACGCCCTGTGCAACACCTACTACATGCTCAGCTGCCCATACTTTCTCACCGGTCTGCTCTTTGAATTTCTCTGCCGGAGCTTTACAGATTGGACAGACTTCCGGAGCTTTCTCGCCTTCGTAAACATAACCACATACTGTACATACAAATTTTTTCATAATAATTCATTTCCTTTCTTTTAAAATTAGTTTAAATATCATTTTTATTAAAATCAGCCGTTTCCAGCTGGTTTATTCATTTATTGTTGTTTTCTCTTTTAGACATTCCGGGCAGATGCCGTAGAATAAAATAGAATGTCCTTTAATCACACCGTCGAATGTCTGGGCGGCGATTTCATCTACGTGATCAATACTGTTCATTTGTAAATCTATCATGCTGCCACATTCATCACAAAGAAAATGGTTGTGAGGTTCCGGTCTGCCATCGAAGCGGTCAGGTCCGTTTCCGGTGGGAATCTTCTGAATGTTTCCCAGTTCGGCAAGCAGCGACAGATTGCGGTAAACAGTTGCCAGACTAAGCTTTGGATATTCTTCCCGGAGATTCATGTAAACAGTCTCTGCGGTGGGATGATCATATCTGGTAGCCAGAAATTGTTCGATTGCATCTCGTTGTTTGCTGTGTTTTAACATTTATTTTCCTTTCGAAAATGATAATGATTATTGTTGTTGAGATTAATATAGCATGCGAAATCTGATTTGTCAACAAAATTACGAGGAATTTTTCGAAAATTTATTCATACGTTATATAAAGACGTACAGGGAGTAGAACTGTGCCCGGATATCAGAGATTTGTAACGTATATGTTTCGATATGAAAACGGTAAAAAAATGGAAAACTGTGGATTTGCCAAGGTGGAGGTTCGGCAGCAGGAGTGCAGGATTCAGATACAATTGAAGGGTATTACAGCAGAGAAAACAGATGTCTATCTTCTTAATGATAATATTGATTTTCCAAAAGGTTTATTTCTGGGTTCTATGTCAGTACATGATCACATGGCAGGAAGCGTATTTGGCTGCCATGCGGAGCATGTGAATGATACACAGTATACAATCCGTCAGATTCGGGGAATTTATATTGTAACAGGGGAGGATACTTTTGCTGCCAGTCAGTGGGATGATCAGGAGACGAGGTGGAAAAATTTCAGACCATGGGAAGCTAAGACAGAGAATTCAGCGATTTCTGAAGGAAATACATCAGGCGCGGAGAATAACGTGGGCCATCCGGAAAATAAACCTGAAGCAGAAAAGGCAGCAATTTTAACAGGAGATAAACAAAAAGCAGAGAGTGTATCAATTTTAACAGAAGGCAAATCAAACACCGAGAACGCGATACAGTGTTCAAAAAATATAAATGAAGAGTTAGATGCAAGTAGAATCAAAAATGAGAGAAAAGATACAATAGAAGAAGATCGGATCTCTGTGGATAAAAAAGAATTGCAGGCAACACAGCAGACCGTGGCTGTTTCAGAGAAAAATTTTTCTGTTACTATGGGAATGGAAAAAATGCTTTCAGCGTGGGAAACGGAGTGGGAGCGTTTTACGGCAACGCACACATTATTTTGCCCGTTTGATGAGGATGAGGGAGTGTATGGTGTGAAGCTTCAGCTGCAGGATTTTAAGGTGCTTCCGAAGCAGTATCATTATCTGGCAAACAACAGTTTTTTGCTGCATGGATATTATAATTATCAGATGCTTTTGTTTGGATATATGCAAGGGGACGCAAAACAGTGGTTTCTGGGAATTCCGGGTGTGTTTTCCAATCAGGAGCAGCTTCTGGCAGGAATCTTCGGTTTTCCGGAATTTCGGACAAAACAGGTGACACGGCAGAAAACGGGAGAGTTTGGATACTGGTATCGGTATCTGGATATGAGAAAATAGTTTAAGAAGAACTTTAGGTTCCTGGTGTGAGATATGTTTCATGCAAAGTATGGCATATTTCATCTGCGTATTTTTGTAAACTAAAAGCCCCTGTCTCACAGAGTGAAACAGGGGTTGAGTCTGTTAGAATACACGTCTTGCTCTTACAATGTGATATCCACCAATATTTACGGAGCGGTATGTTACACCACGTCCCGGCCAGGAATCATAGATCATGCCATTTCCGGCATAAATTGCAACATGTACAACAGAATTTCTTCCATTTTTTCCATAGAAGACCAGATCGCCACGCTGCAGGGAATTGGAATCAACGGATCTTCCCAGTCTGTCATCTGCGGCCAGATTTACAGAGGTATATTCGTGGATTGCCAGTGCATGGTCTACGATATTGGAAGAAGGATTGATACCGGCAGCATAGAGGCACTGATAAATCAGACCGGAACAGTCTACGTAAGATCCTGGAGTTCCGGAGCAGCCAACTTTGTAGCCGGTACCGGCATTTTTATAGTCGATAGCAGTCTGGATCATGGCATTGATACGATCCTGACGGTTGCTGGTATATGTTACTTTCATCGGAGTGCGGTAAGTTCCGAGGTTGTACCAGTCATATTCGGAATAACCCATTGTTTTCCAGGTAGTCAGATCAACATAGCCGGTTACGGATAATCTGTGTCTGGATTGGAAATTGCGGACTGCCCTTTCTGTAGCAGATGTGTAACGCTCACTGCTGTTTCCGCGGACTGCCTGATTTACTTTGATAACTTTCAAACCGATATTTGCGGTAGAGAGATTATAGCCGCCGCTTGGAAGGCTGATGCTGTTTTGCGGCATATAGTAATTACAGCCAGTTACTTTTCCACCAGAAACATAGTAGTCACGGATGCCAACTTTGTAAGTTCCATTGAAACCAAAGTTTACTTTTCCGTTTTTTATGTACCACCAGCCGTTTTTGTTCTGAGCAACCGTTGTGCCGGAGATTGGAACGACACCGTTTTTAAAATATAACCAATCAGTTCCAATTTTTACGACATCTGTGTAATCGGTCTGAACCTGTCCGTCTTTGACAAAATACCATGTGTTGTTGAATCTGTAAAAATCATTTGCATTTGTATTTACTTTTCCGTTGTTGATGATCCAGGAAGTGCCATCATAATCAATAACAGCTGTTTCGCAGGAAATTTTACCGTTTTTGATGTACCAGAGGGAATTGGTGTCATCCACGTCGCCATTGGTATCTTTTGCCAGACCGGTAAAGGTAAGGTCTGCACTGCCGGAAGCAACATAATACCAGTTTTCAGTTGTATCATCGTTTAATTTTGCGTTGATAAATCCGGAACGTTCCAGATCAACGGAACCGTTTTCTACGTAGTACCAGGCAGTGATATTGTTGATCGTGCCTTCATAAAATCCTGTAAAATCAGACTGAAGGACATCGTCTTGATAAAGGAACCAGTTCTGAGTGGTCTCATCATAGAAAAATCCAGTTTTCTGTTCAGTAGGTGTTTCACCATTATCTGGTGCCTCACCATCATTCGGCGTTTCGCCTTGTGTTTCATATGGTTTTTCAGAAGTCTGCACAGTGGCATCGTTTTCCTGAGTATTGTTGTTTTGTTCAGATAATGCTGTTTCAACGGCAATGGAATTATTTGCCGGTGCGGCTGTTGCCGGAACTGACATACCTGCAGCAGCAAGTCCTACAGCGAATAATACGGCTGCAATTTGTTTGTTTTTCATAAAATCATTCTCCTTGATAAAAGCTGATATTTTACATATAGATAAAAATTAAGGGAAGGTTCGGAAATATATGAGGAACCCGAACAATTATATATTAGCAAGTTTTGTTTGAGAGAACTACCCTGAATTGGAAAAAAATGATAATTTACGAAAATCTTAAGAAATTCTTGTTTGTCGTTTAGGGAACAAGATGAAAAAACTCCAATGCCGGCACGACAGATTTCCTATCTTCGCTGC
>URDN01000021.1 GCA_900546495.1 uncultured Lachnospiraceae bacterium | reverse complement strand
ATCCAAGAGGATATATAGCTCTTTTAGAGTTTACACAGAATTAATTACAGTCTCGTTAAAGCATGTTCTTCGTAATTCATCAAGGTGTAGTCGATGTTGAAGAACTGTTTTACCGCGTTGCTGACAGCGTCCAAACGACCGTTTCCATTGGCATCGATAACGGTCTCTTTTTCACCGTTCAAAATAGTAACTTCTGCCATGATGCCGTCCGTTAACTGTTTGAAATGGCTTTCGGTAATGCGGAAGTAGTTCATGGAGTGAAGGTACTGCTCCTCAAATATTTCGTATACGTTCTGCGGGGACAGTTCCTGATGCATTTCATCGGATACCTGCTTGATAGCATAGCCTACATCTTCGCGCATTGCTTCTGGAAGAACAACACCAAAGTTCTGTTTTAAAATATAGCTGATGCCGCCTTTTCCGGACTGACTGTTGATACGGATCACGTCGCCGTCATAGGTGCGTCCGATATCTTTCGGATCGATCGGCAGATATGGCACGGTCCATTTGTCGGTTTTGTGTGTGTCACGCCATGTCATTCCTTTGGAAATCGCATCCTGATGAGAACCGGAAAATGCGGTAAATACGAGATCGCCGGCATATGGCTGACGCTCATGCACTTTCATTCCGGTGTAAGTTTCATAACCTGCGCGGATTGCTGACATATCGGAAAAATCAAGTTCCGGATCGATACCATGGGAAAACAGGTTCATCGCCATGGTGACGATATCCATGTTTCCGGTGCGCTCACCGTTGCCAAACAATGTACCTTCGATACGGTCTGCGCCAGCCAGAACACCAAGTTCTGCGTCGGCAACAGCGCAACCACGGTCGTTGTGCGGATGCAGGGACAATAAAACGGCATCTCTGTATTTTAAATGTTTGTGAATGTATTCAATCTGTGTGGCAAATACATGCGGCATGGAGTTTTCTACGGTAGCCGGAATGTTGATGATGGCTTTGTGATTCGGTGTCGGCTGCCAGATATCAAGTACGGCATTGCAGATTTCGACTGCGTAATCTACTTCGGTTCCGGTGCAGCTCTCCGGGCTGTACTGAAGATAAATGTTTCCGCTCTGTTTATCAGTAAGTTCTTTTACCATGATGGCACCGTCTACGGCGGTTTTTATAATTTCGTCTTTGCTCTTATGAAAAACCTGCTCTCTCTGTGCCACAGAGGTGGAAAGATACAGGTGAACGATGACGTTTGGTGCACCTTCGATGGCTTCGAATGTTTTTTTGATAATATGTTCTCTTGCCTGGGTAAGCACCTGAATGGTGACATCTTCTGGAATCATATCCTGCTCAATTAATGTTCTGACAAAATCATATTCGGTTTCGGAAGCTGCCGGAAATCCGACTTCAATTTGTTTGAATCCGATTTTTACAAGCATCTGAAAAAACTGAATTTTTTCTTCCAGACTCATTGGCTCTATTAATGCCTGATTTCCATCTCTTAAATCTACGGAGCACCAGATCGGTGCTTTGGTTAAATATTCTTTTTTCACCCAGTCATAAGTACATTCTGGTGGCATAAAATAAGCTCTTTCATAGTTTTCATAATGTTTCATAACAAGATTCCTCCTTATCCGTTAGCTATCATGTAATCATTTGTTTCATCATGCGGTCATTCTGCGATTGCATGATGGACAGTTCACAACAAGAATGTCTGCAACATTCCTGTGTGTTGGTAGTAGGAGAAGGGCTTTAAAATCAAGTATTGGTTGAAATAAAAAAGGCCCTCATCCCTACAACCATGTAATAGTTGTAGAGACGAAAGCCATTGTTCCGCGGTACCACTCTACTTCGTATCAAATACGCACTCATCAGCACTGTCATGCTGTTCTCATGTAACGGTGAGATTCCGTCAGTTCCTACTATAATTACATTTTTAACTCATACCCATATGTTTTACTTCAATTCAGACTGTGTTGCTTAAATCTGTAGTCTTTAAAAAGTTCGAATTGAGTTAACAAATGAAAGAATGTAATTATGTTCAAAACTGCTGCTCAAAGGCGAGTTCACTGTATTTCTTTTATTGCCTCACACCAGCCGGCAACTCTCTGAAAAAAGTAGAACAGTTACTATTCCTTGTCTTCGCATTTCATGTTTCAGAGTATAACATAATGTTTATAGTAGCAGAATGATTTATTTTAATCAATAATATTGATTTATTTTAACCTAACCTAATATCTGCGCGATTTGCTGAATTTGAAAAAAAAAATCTTACGAGGGCGATTTTTCAGTGATAATATAGTCTTGCTGAAAGAAAAATAGATAAAATTGGTATATAATATTGGAAACGCACATTCTCCCGGAATGCTAACGAACAACACACATTTTAGATGTAAAAATTGTTTGTCAGCAGGAAAGGAGACTTTTTTATGCCAAAAACAAAATTACAAAATGTATGTTTTTCCATTCTCATGGTGGCGGTCATGGTTTATGGAATGGTTTGCTACAACATTACGATAACACAGGGAGAGATGACAAATCAGGTATTCATCCTTGCGCTTGGAGAACTTCCGATCATGGGAGTAATTGCATTTGTCGTGGAATTTTTATTTGTGGAGAGAACTGTAAAACGAATAGCTTTTCGGTGTGTTGATCTGCGAAATACCCCTCAGATTTTGCTGATTGTACTGATCTCATCTCTGACCGTAGCATTTATGTGTCCGATCATGAGTTTCTTCGCGTCCGTATTGTTTGGATTTAAAGGAACAGATATGCTGCTTGGTAACTGGTTGCAGACAGCAGCGCGAAATTTGCCGATGGCACTGTTCTGGCAGTTGTTTTACGCAGGACCATTTGTAAGATTCGTTTTTCGAAAAATATACAAATTTACCGAAAAAAGGAAGAAAAATGAGGATTACAAGGATGCGATTTGTTAAATTCGGGAAAGTCAATCGTGATTTTGCTGAAAAATTGTTTTTATTAAAAAACAATTTAGGAAAATTTGCCGATTGCAAAATCTGGAAATTATATTAATATATGTACAAGAAAAGACCAACGGGAGTTAATGGGTTTTGAAATAGCAACCACGAGGTCTTTTATTTTCCACCAAATAATGGTAGTACCAATTATGAGAAAGCAGTATCATTTACAAATTGAATGCCAGTTGTAAGGCGACTACGTTCATGAGTAAGTAGCAAAAAAACGGATTGTGAATATCCGCTTTACTGTATGTAATGATTGGAAAACATTTTGGGGGAGAAAACAAAAAACAGAAGAAAGAGAAAAGAAGGAGGTGACCGCTACGAACGGACTGGTAGATGAGTTGATCGACCAACTGAGTGTCAAGACGGTGTTCACGATACCCATTTTTGGTGGAATCAAAATCGCAGAATCAGTTGTCGTTATGTGGATCATTATGGCAATTGTCATAGTGGCATCGATTTTCCTGACGCGGAACTTAAGCATGGAGAATCCGGGAAAGAGGCAGTTGTTTCTGGAAGTGTGTATCGGAAAATTCTACGGATTTTTCGAAGGGCTGCTCGGAGAGGAAGGAAAATGTTATATTCCTTATCTGATGAGCGTCGGTCTGTTTATCGGTATTGCAAATGTAATTGGCTTATTTGGATTTAAGCCTCCGACAAAGGACCTGAATTGTACGATCGCTCTTGCGTTGATGAGTATCATACTGGTGGAAGCCGCCGGTATCCGTGCAAAAGGTGTGAAAAAGTGGGCGAAAGGATTTACACAGCCTGTCGCAATCATTACACCGATCAACATTTTGGAAATTTTCATCCGACCGTTTTCATTATGTTTACGACTGTTCGGAAATGTACTCGGCGCGTTTGTTATTATGGAGCTGATCAAGGCGGTTGTACCGATGGTTGTACCGCTGGTATTTAGTTTCTATTTTGATATTTTTGATGGATTGATCCAGGCATATGTATTTGTGTTCCTGACATCGTTGTACATCAAGGAAGCTATTGAGTTGCAGGCGGAATAAAGATCAATGTATTTTGACAGAAAACCCGTAAAGTAACATATCAGAAAGTCCTGTCAGAGATCTCACAAATTATGTGAGTTTTACAAAATAACAAAAATGAAAGCATAATGTGACAGGCAGAATATGAAGTGAGAAAAGGAGATAATTATTATGATGATCGCACTCGGAGCTGGTATCGCAGCATTAGCAGGAATTGGAGCAGGTGTAGGTATTGGTATCGCAACAGGTAAAGCAGTAGACGCTGTAGCAAGACAGCCGGAAGCAGACAGCAAGATCAGCAAGAACTTATTACTTGGTTGTGCACTGGCAGAGGCAACTGCTATTTATGGTATGGTTGTCGCTATTCTGATCATTTTCCTTTGCAAATAAAAAACAAACACGTGAGATTTTGTTTTTAGAAGGAGGATTTCAGGATGCTGAGAATTGATTCAAACCTTATATGGATCATTGTGAACCTGTTGATCTTCTATTTCCTGATCAGAAAGTTTCTATTCAAGCCGGTTTTAAATATCATCGAAAAGAGAAAACAGATGGTGGCTGAACAGTTTGAAAAAGCAGATACGGCAAATGCTGAAGCTTTAGAGTTGAAAACTCAGTATGAGGCATCTTTGCAGGGAGCCAAAGAGGAGGCAATCCAGATCGTGGCAGACGCCAGAGAGCGGGCGGATGTACAGTACAAGCAGATTGTTTCCGATGCGGAGAAACGATCCGCGGATCTGCTTGAAAAGACAAATCAGGATATGGAAAAAGAACGTGACAGAGCACTTCAGAGTGTACAGAAAGAAATCGGTACTCTGGCCATGGCTGCAGCAGTTAAAATTATCGGAGAAAATAGCAGTAAGGTCACGGATGAACAGCTTTACAATGAATTTTTGAGTAAAACGGGTGACAAACATGACAGCAACAACGGCTAAATATGTAAGAGTTTTGTGGGAGCTGAATGCTCCGGTAGATGGTCTTGAAACCGCTGCACAGATTTATCAGGAAAGTCCTGAACTTCAGCGTGTGCTGACAGACCCAAGTGTTTACAAAGAGGAAAAACATGCGGTGGTTGACCGTATTTTCCCGGAAAAAAAGTTACAGAATTTTATGAAGATTCTCTGTGATTATTCTGATGTGGAATATCTGGAAGAGATCGTGGAGGAATATAAAATGTATGCAAACGAACATCAGTCAGTAGTAAATGCCACATTACGATATGTGACCGCACCGGATGAGAATCAGCTGGAAGGAATTAAGACTTTTCTGATGGAAGAGTTCGATGCGCATCAGGTAGAGCTTGAGATGATCCGGGATGAGCGTCTGGTGGGAGGCTTTGTCCTCACAGCAAATGGCCGTGAATGGGATTGGAGCATCAGCGGACGTATCCGCGGCATGCAGGAACAGCTCGGAATGATTCAGAGCCATCATGCAGAAGTATAAGTAAAAGGTAAAAGAAAGAGGTGATAGGACAATGAGCGCTATCAGTTCACAGGATATTATTTCCATCCTGAAAGAAGAAATCGAGAATTACGATTTTGAAGCGAAGGATCGGGAAATTGGTCATGTTATCTGGGTTGGTGACGGAATTGCCACTGTCTATGGAATTGACCAGGCCATGTATGGTGAGATCGTTGTCTTTGAGAACGGCGTAAAAGGTATGGTACAGGATGTCAGAAAAAATGAGATCGGTGTTATTCTGTTTGGCCGTGATACAGGGATCAAGGAAGGAACCAAGGTAACAAGAACCAAAAAGAAAGCCGGAATTCCGGTTGGAGATAAATTTGTCGGAAGAATCATCAATGCTCTGGGAGCGCCGATCGATGGTGTGGGTGATATTCAGGAAGATGATTACCGACCGATTGAAAATGAAGCACCGGGCATCGTTGATCGTAAATCTGTCAGCGTACCAATGGAGACAGGAATTCTGTCCATCGATTCTATGTTCCCGATCGGACGTGGACAAAGAGAGTTGATTATCGGTGACCGTCAGACAGGTAAGACATCCATTGCAACCGATGCAATGATCAACCAGAAGGGAAAAGATGTCATCTGTATTTATGTTGCAATTGGTCAGAAAGCATCAACAATTGCAAAAATTGTATCTACATTGAAAAAACACGGTGCCATGGATTATTCCATCATCGTAGCCGCAACTGCCAGTGATCCGGCTCCGCTTCAGTATATTGCACCGTATGCCGGAACTGCCATGGCAGAGTATTTTATGTATCAGGGAAAAGACGTACTCATCGTTTACGATGATCTGTCCAAGCATGCGGTAGCTTACCGTGCATTGTCCCTGTTGCTGGAGCGTTCTCCGGGACGTGAGGCTTATCCGGGTGACGTTTTCTATCTGCATTCCAGACTGCTGGAGCGTTCCAGTCGTCTGAGTGACAAACTTGGCGGTGGCTCCATTACAGCCCTGCCGATCATTGAGACACAGGCGGGCGATGTATCCTCATATATTCCGACTAACGTTATTTCCATCACAGACGGTCAGATCTTCCTGGAGAGCAACTTATTCTTCTCCGGTATGAGACCGGCGGTAAACGTAGGTCTGTCCGTATCCCGTGTTGGTGGTGCCGCACAGACAAAAGCGATGAAAAAAGCAGCCGGAAGTATCCGTATCGATCTGGCGCAGTATCGTGAAATGGAAGTATTTACCCAGTTCAGTTCTGATCTGGATGATGATACAAAAGAGCAGTTACAGTATGGAAAAGGTCTGATGGAGTTGTTAAAACAGCCACTTTGCCAGCCACTTAGTATGGCAGAGCAGGTTATCACACTGTGGACCGCAACACACAAGATTTTCCTGAATGTAGATGTGAAGAAAATCAAAGAAACCCAGAAGGGTATGCTGGAATATATTAAAAATGCACATCCGGAGATCATCGATGAGCTGAATGAGACAAAAGCTCTGTCCGATGAACTTGGAGACAAGATTCTCGCTGCCGCAAAAGAGTATGTAAAGTAAGTTTATTTTCATGTATATTTAGATAGTTCAAATAGTTCATGCATTTTGTACAGAACATATATCTGTATGAGCAGCTATCTGAGTGAAAAAGGGCAGAAAGGAGAATATCATGGCAAGTGCAAGAGAGATACAGAGCAGAATGCAGAGTATCAAAGATACGATGAAAATCACCAGTGCCATGTACATGATATCTTCATCAAAAATGCAGAAGGCAAAGAAAAGTCTGGCAGATACAGAGCCGTTTTTCTTTGGTCAGCGAAATGCAGTGGCACGTTTTATGCAGTGCGTTCCGGATACCAAAAATATTTTCTTCGGAAAAGAAGGTGTTCCGGAGGATCAGAAGAAACGTGGTTATATCGTAATTACTGCAGATAAAGGTCTGGCAGGTGCTTACAATCATAACGTGTTGAAACTTGCATCAGAGGAGATTGAAAAGCATCCGCAGAGTGAGCTGTTTGTAGTCGGTGAGCTTGGACGTCAGTATTTTATGAAAAAGAACGTTTATATTGACGGCGAGTTCAGCTATACAGTTCAGAACCCGACACTTTATCGTGCCCGCCATATCGGACTGCAGATGATTGATAAATATGAGTCAGGGGAACTGGATGAGGTTTACATTATCTATACAAAAATGATCAATGCCTTCAAGATGGAAGCGGATATGTTCCAGATTCTTCCATTACACAAAGAGGAATATCTTCACAGAAATCTGCAGGGCTACAATGATCAGATGATGTTTCACCCATCGGTAGAGACATTGTTGGATAATCTGGTTCCGAACGTAGTGTGTGGTTTTATCTACGGCGCGCTGGTAGAGTCTTATGCCAGTGAGCACAATTCCAGAATGATGGCGATGCAGACTGCGACAGACAGCGCAAAGAAAATGCTGCACGATCTGGAAATTGAATACAATCGTGTGCGTCAGGCGGCGATCACCCAGGAGATCACTGAGGTTATTGCAGGTGCCAAGGCGCAGAAGAGCAAGAAAAAATAAGAGAGGTGAAGCGATATGAATAAAGGAAAAATCGTTCAGGTCATGGGACCTGTTGTAGACGTAGAGTTTTCCGACCATAACCTTCCATGCATCAAAGATGCACTCGAAGTTGATAATAATGGAAAAAAATGTGTCATGGAAGTGGCACAGCATATTGGAAATGATACCGTAAGATGTATCATGCTTGCTTCCAGTGAAGGGCTTCATCGTGATATGGAAGTAACAGCAACCGGCGCTGGTATCACAGTTCCGGTAGGAACAGCAACACTGGGACGACTGTTCAATGTTCTGGGTGAAGCAATCGATGATGGAGAACCGGTGGAGTCAAAGGAAAACTGGTGTATCCACAGAGAGCCGCCATCCTTTGAAGATCAGAGCCCGGTTGTAGAGGTTCTAGAGACAGGTATCAAAGTTATCGACCTTCTGGCACCGTATTCCAAAGGTGGTAAGATTGGTCTGTTCGGTGGTGCCGGTGTAGGTAAAACCGTTCTGATCCAGGAGCTGATTCGAAATATTGCAACGGAGCACGGCGGATATTCTATTTTCACCGGTGTCGGAGAGCGTTCCCGTGAGGGTAATGATCTGTGGACTGAGATGAAAGAATCCGGCGTTCTGGAAAAAACAGCCTTAGTGTTCGGACAGATGAATGAGCCACCTGGAGCACGTATGCGTGTGGCAGAAACAGGTCTGACCATGGCAGAGTATTTCCGTGACAAAGAGCATCAGGATGTATTGTTATTTATCGATAACATTTTCCGTTATGTACAGGCAGGTTCTGAGGTTTCCGCATTGCTTGGACGTATGCCTTCAGCTGTAGGTTATCAGCCGACACTGGCAAATGAAGTCGGTGAGTTGCAGGAGCGTATTGCTTCCACAAAAGAAGGTTCCGTTACATCTGTACAGGCGATTTACGTACCGGCCGATGACTTAACTGACCCGGCTCCAGCTACGACATTCGCACATCTGGATGCAACAACCGTACTTTCCAGAAAAATTGTTGAGCAGGGTATTTATCCGGCTGTTGATCCGCTGGAATCTAACTCCCGTATTCTGGAGCCGGATATCGTCGGTGAGGAGCATTACGAAGTTGCCCGTCGTGTACAGGAGATTCTGCAGAGCTACAAAGAGCTGCAGGATATCATCGCAATCCTTGGTATGGAAGAACTTTCCGAGGAGGATAAGACGACAGTATACCGTGCAAGAAAAATTCAGCGTTTCCTGTCACAGCCGTTCCATGTAGCTGAGACATTTACCGGAATTCCTGGTAAATATGTACCGCTGGAAGAGACAGTCAAAGGTTTCAAAAAAATCATTGACGGTGAGATGGATGAGTATCCGGAATGGGCATTTTTCAATGTCGGAACCATTGACGATGTCATTGAAAAAGCAAAGAACGGTAATCATTAGTGAGGTGTGACTATGGCTACATTTCATTTAAAAATTATTGCATATGATAAGATTTTTTATGATGATGAGGCGGTTTCCATCGTCCTGCCTGCTGTGGATGGAGAAATTCAGATCATGGCAAATCATGAGGAATATGTCATTGCGTTAAAAGAGGGCGAAGTACGAATCACGACACCGGATGGAAAAATGATCCCGGCAGTTTGCGGAAGCGGATTTGTGGAGGTCAATTCCGATAATCAGGTGGAAGTGCTGGTGGATACGATTGAACGCCCGGAAGAAATTGATGTGCGCCGTGCACGGGAAGCAAAAGAACGTGTAGAAGAACGTATGCGGCAGCATCAGAGTAAGATGGAGTATCATCGAAATGCGGCTTCGCTGGCACGTGCTATGGCACGTCTGAAAGAAGCCAATAAATATCGCCACTAAAGTGGTCTGAAAGAACAAACTGAAAATAACTCCAACAAGGATTTGAAAAAATTCCTGTTGGAGTTATTTTCAGTTTTGTTCTATTCTACCCAATATTCGCACATCGTGGTTTTAGACTTTTGATCCTGGTATCATAAAATATAGTATTACAGAAAATTATGTCTGTTGTGCTGCGCGATAGCTTCGCGCGGACATACCGTTTTCTTGTTTAAAAATTCGACAGAAGTAGTTGTAGTCGGAAAATCCACATTGTTCGGAAATCGTGGAAACCGGTAAAGTTGTTTCGGTTAATAGTGTCTGCGCATGTTGCAGGCGCATTTTTTTTATGTATTTGGCGATGCTGCAATGTAAAAATTCTTCCGAGTATTCGTAGATCTTGCGGCGGCTTAAATGCAGGTGTTCGCAGAGGCGGTCTACGGATAGATCTTCGGTCAGGTGATTTAGAATGTAGGTGTTGATGTTTTGTTCAAACTGTTGTTTTTCGATAGAAATCAATTTTTTGTACAGGATGGAAGAAATACATGCTTCCATGATGCTTGCGGCAGCGTGAATCTGTGTGTCAGAGATACAGGGAATTGCAGCAGCATCCTGTTTCCAACTGTCATTTTTTTCTAAGTTGTCTGCTTTATATGTAATTAGTGAAGCAAAAACTAAGTTGCTAATTACAGTTGATGAAGTAAGGGGTAAGTTAGCGATATTACTTTTGTGATTACTTGTTTTGTCTACAGTTGCTTCATGAATATTTTGTTCAGATGGATTGTTTTCTGCTTCGTTTAAATGATATTTATGTAATGCATGTTCAATTAGTGACTGTAACTGCTCCGGGGAGGTTGCATTTGCAACCTGTCCCATCATAAGGTAGCCGATGGTAAATCCGTCGCTGACAATTGGCACGGTGGCTTCGATCAAACCGGCATGACATTTGTAAATGACACATTCACCGGACGCCTTTGCTGCTTCAAAGGAAGCACGGTCGGAAGCTTCACAGAGAGCAGCACCTTCCGGGGAGGTTTTGATATAATGGCAGAAACAGTTTTCTTTTGTCGGATAACTGAGGATCCATTCTCCTTCGGGATTATAGAGGGTTAGTGTCAGCTTTGTTAAGTCATGGAAGTCCTGTAGAAGTTGATGCAGTTCTTTTTCATTATAGTTTAATTTCATAGTAAAATTCCTTTATTTTATTTGTTTCTATAATACATGAAAAAAGTGCTGTTTGCGATACGATTTTACAGTTTTTGGGAAGAAAATCACTATTTTTTCAAAATGGTATGAGATACAATACAAGCATGGTTAAGAAGTGCCATGAAATAAGTTGAGCAAAATCGTGGCTCTGGTTTCATGTTCATTTAATCAAATTAAGGAAGTTCTCTGCTTCAATTGTGTAAATGTGGGGGAATTGCCTATATCAGTTTGACTTTGAAGATTATTTGAGATGGAAGCATAAAAAGTGGGAATTGAAAGGGGAAGAGACGAGTATGAAAAAAGAAGTTATGGTGGATATGACTTCCGGACGTATTGCACCGCAGATTTTGAAGTTTGCGATGCCGGTATTGCTGGGATTGATTTTTCAGAGAATCTATAATTTCGCAGATTCGTATATTGTGGGTCACTTTTTGGGGGACAATGCGCTGGCGGCGGTCAGTGTGGCAGGCGTTGGCATGTATCTGATGTTTTCGCTGATCATCGGTCTGACCACGGGTGTGACGGTGGTTATGTCGCAATATTATGGCGCAAAGGAAGAAGATAAAGTGGTAAAAACATTTTTTTCTTCTATCTATATTGCACTTGGTATGACGATCATCGTGACGGTGGTTGGTCTGATTGTGACAAAACCATTGCTGCTTGTGCTTCAGACACCGGAGGAAGTGTTGGATCAGGCGGTGTTGTATCTGAGACTGATCTGTGCGGGATGTATCGGAACGATGCTGTACAACTGGATTTCCGCAGTATTGCGGTCTCTGGGAAATTCTGTGGTTCCGTTGGTGTTTTTGGGTATTTCCAGTTTGCTGAATATTGTGTTTGACGTATTATTTGTAGCTGTGTTTCCAATGGGAGTTGGCGGTGCCGCATTTGCAACTGTGCTGGCGCAGATCGTATCCGGTGTGGCGTGTCTGCTTTACGCGTGGAAGATTTTACCGATGCTGCGGATCCGCAGAGAAAAACTGAAGCTGGATACTTATATCGGAAAACAGATGCTGGTGTATGGTCTGCCGGCGGCTTTGCAGATGAGTATTATTTCCATTTCAGATATGACGTTACAGGCAGTGGTAAATACATACGGAACGACGCTGGTGGTGGCTTACGGTGTCTGCGTCAAAGTGGAAGGACTTGGTATGCAGGTGGGGGATGCATTGGGAACTGCACTTGGAACCTTTACCGGACAGAATACCGGAGCGAAAAATATTCCGCGAATTAAGGCAGGTTTTCGTACAACATTTGTGTTGAATGCCATTGGTTATGCAATCGTTTCTCCATTGATTTTTGTTCTGGCGCCGTTTATCATGCGGCTGTTTACTGACAATCGGGAAGCGATTGGTTATGGTGTAGAATATATGCATATTTTTGCACCGTTTCTGATCGGTGTTGGAGTTTTGACACTGTTTCATAACCTGCTTCGTGCGGTTGGCGACGTCAAGATTACAATCTGGATGGGAATCAGCGAGGTTATCACGCGAATCGGGTTTGCATTTTTATTCTCTTATCTGTGGGGCTATCATGGCCTCTGGTGGGTATCACCGCTTACCTGGTGGTGTGCAGCAGGTGTCGGCGGTCTGAGATACCTGAGTGGTGTTTGGAAAAAGAAGATCGAAAATACGATTCCTTCATAAAAATGAATAGTTGACTTTTAAAGTGTGCTTTGCTATCATTGGATTCAGTGTGCAAAGCACACTGTTTTTGTATAGAAAGGAAATATATGAGTACAGTTTTATTTGAAGATTTAGATTTAAATCCGCAGATTCTGCGGGCCATTAAAGAAATGGGATTTGAGGAGGCAACTCCGATCCAGGCACAGTCTATTCCGGCGGTTATGAGTGGCAGAGATGTCATCGGACAGGCGCAGACAGGAACCGGAAAAACAGCATCTTTCGGTATTCCGTTGCTTCACAAAGTAGATCCGAAGCTGAAAAAAACACAGGCGCTGATTTTATGCCCGACCCGTGAGCTTGCCATTCAGGTGTCCAATGAGTTACACAATCTGGCAAAATACACTCACGGCATCAAAATTCTTCCGATTTACGGCGGACAGGAAATTGGCAAACAGATTCGTTCCTTAAAAGGTGGCGTACAGATCATCGTTGGTACACCGGGCCGTGTGATGGATCATTTAAGAAGAAAAACAATCCGCTGCGATCATATCCACACCATTATTCTGGATGAGGCAGATGAGATGCTGAACATGGGATTCCGTGAGGATATCGAAGAAGTACTGAAATATCTTCCGGAAGATCGTCAGACTGTTCTTTTTTCCGCAACGATGCCGAAAGAGATTATGGAGATCACAAAACAGTATCAGAAAGATGCGCTGACCATCAAAGTAGTAAAAAAAGAGCTGACTGTTAAGAACATTGAGCAGTATTACTATGATGTCAGAAGAAAAGATAAGCTGGATATTTTGACAAGACTTCTGGATGTGTATGATCCGAAGCTTTCCCTTGTTTTCTGTAACACAAAACATATGGTAGACGAGCTGGCAAATGAGCTGCAGAACCGTGGTTATTTTGCGGAAGGTCTGCATGGTGATATGAAACAACAGCAGCGTGACCGTGTTATGAGAAACTTCCGTAACGGAAAAACAGAGATTCTGGTGGCAACTGATGTGGCAGCCCGCGGTATCGATGTAGATGACGTGGAAGCTGTATTTAACTACGATCTGCCGCAGGATGATGAGTATTATGTTCACCGTATTGGTCGTACCGGCCGTGCAGGCAGAACGGGTAGAGCATTTTCTTTTGTAAAAGGAAAAGAGGTTTACAAATTAAAAGAGATTATGCGTTACTGCAAGACAAAGATCTATGCACAGCCGATTCCGTCTATGCGTGACGTAGAGGAAGCCAAATGCGAAAAAATTATGGATCAGTTAGATCAGATCATTGAAAATGAAGATCTGACCAAGATGGTAAATATGATTGAATCTCAGATCAATAACGGTGATTATACCGCTATGGATCTGGCAGCAGCATTTTTATATCAGGCACTTGGAAAAGCAGAACGCGAAGGCGTAAAACAGGATAATTTCGATTTTTCAGATACCGGTGCGGAAGATGGTATGGTTCGTCTGTTCATTAATATCGGTAAAAAGCAGCGCGTGCGTCCGGGTGATATCCTTGGAGCAGTTGCCGGTGAGTCCGGAATGCCAGGGGATCTGGTTGGAGCGATTGATATGTTTGACAGCTATACTTTCGTGGAGGTTCCGCGAGAGTATGGTGCGGCAGTATTAAAAGCAATGAAAAATGCGAAGATCAAAGGAAAGAGCATTAATGTGGAGCCGGCGAATGCGAAATAGGGTTTTGGATTTTTTGAGCGGCGGCATGTAGGTAGTGAAGCGGCAGGAATTTAGGCCGTGAAAGAAAAAAGAGGTTTAAATTGTATCACACGAACTAAGACGTTCGTTTTGATAAAATTTAAATCTCTTTTTCTATATCAGAATGTGGATTGTCGCAATGACAGTTAATGAGCCGCCGCAGGAGGAAAAGAAGAATATGTCATCAGCTTTCTCTGACCAGAATCACGCACCAAGTCTCACGAGCGTTCGACTTGAATCTTATGTAAATTGGAACTGAGAGGAAAGAATCGAATGCAAGACGGTAGAGCAATTTTCGTTATCGGAGCGAGCATAGCCCGCCTCCGTGAGTGTGTCTGAGCCAACAGCTGATTTTGCTGTGGGCGAGTTCGCGGAAGGAGGCGGAGATAAGCGGCGCAGCGAAGATAGAAAATTGTTCGTGTCTGCATTCGATTCTTTCCCTCAGTTCCTTTATACAAAAAAATTCACATTATTTTCCTGCTTTTTTCAGGGCGTTCAGTGCCTGACCTCCCATCGGGTAGAGTGCGATCAGATTGAAGATGGTCATAAGACCAACACCGACGTCACCGAGATCCCACACAGTGGTGTATGCCGCAAGTCCGCCGATGAAGAGCATTACGAGAGCCACGATTTTGTAAGCAGTCTGATAACACCATTTATTTCCGAACAGGTAGGCTACATTGGAACGGGCATAGAACAGAATTCCGATAAAGGTGGAAAAACTGAACATTGCCAGGGTAGCTGCAATAAAAATCGTGCCGAAGGTTCCAAGGTGGTACTGCATAGCAGTCTGCAGCAGATCCATGCCGACAAGCCCGTTAGTGAGATCCTGTGGAACGAGCAGCAGGATCATGGCGGTACAGGTACAGATAACGATGGTATCGATAAATACACCAAGTGATTGCACCAGTCCGATTTTTACGGCATTGTCACTTTTTGCAGCGGCAGCAGCGCATGGTGCGGAACCGGAACCGGCTTCATTGGAAAACAGTCCACGTTTTACACCGTTCATCAGTACGGCACCGAATCCACCGGCAGCAACCTGTCGGATGCCGAAGGCTTCTTCAAAAATGCGGGTGAGTACAGCCGGCATCTGACCAAGGTGTGTGAAAATAATAATTAACGTAAAGATAAAGTATGCACAAGCCATGATTGGCACTAAAATATCTAAAACTTTTACCGTCGCATTTTTTCGAAGTACGATGATTGCTGCCAGAATGACCAAAACGATGGTAGTTGCCAGCGGCGGAATGGAAAATGCATTTTCAAAAGCGGATGTCACAGAGTTGCTGATTACCTGGCTGATGCCACACCAACAGATCAGACCGGAAATGGCAAAAAGTACCGCGATCACAGAGTATTTTCGATAAGTGCCGTCTTTTCTTTTAGCAAAAAAGTGATGCATGTAATAAGCAGGTCCGCCGTGGAAACCACCGTAAAGCGGATCTTTTTCTTTATGAAGCTGCGCCAGCGTACCTTCAATAAAAGCAGTGGAGGAACCAAGCAGTGCGGTGATCCACATCCAGAATACAGCTCCGGCGCCACCGGCGGAAATCGCAGCTACAACGCCCACCAGATTTCCCATGCCGACACGGGTTGCGGTGGAGACGATCAGTGTCTGAAAGGAAGACAGACCTCCGTGTTTCTCACCTTTTTCTGTTAAAGCCCGAATCATATCCGGAAAGAGCCGAATCGGAAGGAATTTTGTGCGAATGGTAAAGTAAATTCCGGTTGGAATCAGCAGGATAACCAGAAGCGGTAATCCAAGAGTGCCACCGCCGGGCAGCGGCAAAGTGACCAGATCTCCCCATAAAAAGTTGTATATAAATTCAATAATGGCTGTCATATCAAATAATCCCCCTGAATAGAAAAAAACACCTATTTATTAAGTTTGAAAAATATTAAATGGTATCAAACATATAGTGCAACAATTTTTGATGATTCAGCCAGTATAGCATGTTCAAATAAAAACGTCAACACGTTGAAGTGCGGCACTTCAACGTGTAAAAAACAACCGCTTTGCATAATAAGATTTAACTTACGGAAACTTCGCCAGCAAGGACTTTTTTATAATCTTCGTAGTTCTTTTTCAGGAGTTCCGGTGTATTCAACTCATATGGACATTTCGTCATACACTGACCACACTCCAGGCAGTTTTCAATCTTTTTCATTTCTTCCTGCATCTGTGGAGTCAGCCATTCTGCACTTGGGGCACGGCGCAGCATCAGTGACATTCTTGCACACTGATTGATCATAATGCCTGCCGGACATGGCATACAGTAACCACAGCCACGGCAGAAATCGCCGGTCAGCTCCTGCTTTTCCTTTTCAATATAAGCAGAAATTTCTTCATCCATGGAAGGCGTATGTTCCATATAAGAGAGCCACTCTTCCAGTTCGGTCATTTTCTGAATTCCCCAGATTGGCAGAACATTGTCAAACTGTGTCATGTAAGCCATGGCGGCTTTGGAGTTGTGGATCAGTCCACCAGCCAGACCTTTCATGGCAATAAATCCCATGTTCTGCTTGGAACAGGCTTCTACCAGATGAAGTTCCTGTTCGGAGGAAAGGTAGCTGAATGGGAACTGCATGGTTTCATACAGACCGGAAGCGACACATTCCTCTGCAATGCCAATTTTGTGTGCAGTAACACCGATGTGACGGATCATGCCCTGTTCTTTGGCTTTTAACATGCATTCATACATGCCGGTTCCGTCTTCCGGGCGGTAGCACTGGTTGACACAGTGGAACTGGTACAGATCCAGATAATCTGTTTTGAGTAAGTGCAGGGATGTTTCTAACTGACGCCAGAATTCATCCGGAGTCGTTGCGGCTGTTTTGGTGGCAATATAAATTTTATTGCGCATGTGTCCGAAAGCTTCACCCATTTTTTCTTCGCTGTCGCTGTAGGCGCGGGCAGTGTCAAAAAATGTCATACCGCCTTCATAGGCGCGATGAAGAATTTTGACAGCTTCATCCATGGATACACGCTGAACCGGCAGTGCACCGAAAGCATTCTGTGGTGTCTGAATGCCAGTCATTCCTAATGTAATTTGTTTCATAGTTTTCACCTCATACTTGAATATTTTTTTATTTATTTGTGTCTCCGCGATATATTTACAGTCAGTTGTTTTCTGGAAATTTAAAAATAGCGGACTGTAATTTGAACGCAGAATAAACATTCCCCCGCTTCAAGTGCGTAGAGCACTAAGCGGTGGGTAAGGGGGATGCTTATGTCAGTGGGAGTTAAAAGCTCCCACTGACAGGTCGCAAAGCGACTGCGTTCATGAGCAAGTAGCGAAAGCGGATTGCGAATGTCCGCTTTACAAATAGAGATATTATGTGTTACAGATATTTTATACTGATAGAAAGGCAGGCGCAAGATGAACATGCTTATGATATCTAAAAAGTATGAAACGCGGTGGCTTTACAGTAGATAAGATCTGTTTTTCAAAAATTTGTTTGACCATTTGATCATCATAGAAAGACAAATGTACGTTGTATGAAGAAAAATGCTTGCATCTTGCAAAAACCTGTGATATGCTTTTCTACGAATTTGTCGTTGGTCGTTGAAATCAGATGCATATTATTGCATCGCAGACAAGTTCACTCTGGAGAGTCTTCGCATATGCGAAGCGCCGAAGGTGTCGCGGTTAAGTGATCGGATGATCTGTGTGTATCGTATGGATCGGTCCTTTCAGGTTATGACCGCTTATCTCTCAGGCAAAAGGACAGAGCATACCACAATATATGCATGTTCTACTCTTTAGAGGCTGATATTTTATCAGCCTTATTTTTTATATAAAAAGGGAGAGAAGAAAATGGCAAAATTATTTAATCAAATTCTTACATCAATCGACGGTTTTGTATGGGGCGTTCCCCTGATCGTCCTCATTCTGGCAGTCGGTGTATTTTTGACCATAAGAGTCAAAGGTCTGCAGATCCGGCTTCTGCCACGTGCAATCAAGGAACTTTTTGTAAATGAAAAAAGTGGTGACAGCGGAGAAGTATCCAGTTTCGCAGCATTATGTACTGCATTGTCCGCAACCATCGGTACCGGTAATATCGTCGGTGTTGCAACCGCGCTGGTAGCCGGAGGTCCGGGTGCGTTATTTTGGATGTGGATAGCTGCATTTGTAGGTATGGCTACCAAATATGCGGAGTGTCTGCTGGCAGTGAAATATCGTACTGTTGCAGAGGATGGTCATATTGTGGGTGGCCCGTTCTACTACATTGAAAAAGGTATGGGATCAAAGTGGAGATGGCTGGCAAAGATTTTCGCGTTTTTCGGTGTCTGTGTAGGTTTGTTTGGTATCGGAACATTTACACAGATCAATGGTATCACAAATGCTGTGCAGACATTTTTTGATCCGGATAAAACATGGACTGTGCATATGTTTGGAATGGATTATTCCTGGACAGTTGTAATCGCAGGCGTATTGTTATCTATCTGTGTCGCACTGGTAGTTATCGGTGGTATCAAACGTATTTCCAGTGTTTCACAGGTTGTCGTACCGTTTATGGCGGTTGCATATGTAGTAGTTGTATTAATCATTCTGTTGACACATCTCGGAGAGATTCCGGAAGCGTTCAGGACAATTATTGAGAGTGCGTTTGGTCTGCGGGCAGCAGCAGGTGGAGCGCTGGGAGCTGTATTGATAGCAATGCAGAAAGGTATTGCTCGTGGTATTTTCTCCAATGAGGCAGGCCTTGGTAGTGCACCGATCGCAGCAGCAGCTGCACTGACAGATTCTCCGGGACAGCAGGGTCTGATTTCTATGCTGGGAACATTCATTGATACAATCGTAATCTGTACAATGACAGGACTTTCTATCGTAATTGCAGGAACATGGAATATCGGTCTGGAAGGCGTGGCAGTTACTACAAAAGCTTTCCAGATGACATTACCGTTCCCGGAGCAGCTTTCATCCTTTATTCTGATGATCTGTCTGGTGTTCTTTGCATTTACGACGATTCTCGGATGGGATTATTACAGTGAAAAATGTCTGGAGTATTTATCCAATGGAAATCAGAAAGTAGTAAAAGGATATCGCTGGTTATATATTCTGGCAGTATTTATCGGACCGTACATGACAGTTTCTGCTGTATGGACCATTGCAGATATCTTTAATGGACTGATGGCAATCCCGAACCTGATCGCACTGGTGGCACTGAGTGGAGTGGTTGTCAGTGAGACAAAGATTTATCTGAAACGTATCGGAAAAGCGTCATAAAAAGTATTTTAATATATGAACGCAGAATAAGCAAAGCGACTGTGTTCATGAGCAAGTAGCGAAAGCGGATTGCGAATGTCCGCTTTATACGAAAATGTGGTATTTTATCTTCGCGGCTAACAATCGCCTGCTTAGAAAAAATACCACATTTTCTTTATCTACACGTTGAATTTACAATTTTATAACTTTGTATTGATGTTTTTTTAACCCCCAGGGTGGCTTGTGAAGCCGCCTTTTTTTTGTTACTCTGATAAAAAGTTATCGAATTGTTTTATTGAACGCTTTACGGAAAAATGTATGTGAAAGGAAAAATTATGTTGAACAGAAAAGGAAAAAAAATAGGGGCGTTTTTTTTAATCGCGGCAATGACACTTGGCTTGTTGACGGGATGTGGAGGAAACAGTGAGCAGAAAGATGGCTCTGCAAAAGCGGAAAACACAAGTGAAAAAGTATTTACTTACGGAGATACCACATTTAATGCAGAAAACGATGAATCGGACGTGAATCCGCACAGAGGATACTCCGGATGGGCATGCATCCGTTATGGTATCGGAGAGACATTATTTAAGTATTCAGATTCCATGGAATTAGAACCATGGCTGGCGCAGTCTTATGAAAATGCAGATGCGAATACATGGAAGATTACCTTGCGTGATGATGTGACCTTTACCAGCGGACGAAAAATGGATGCGCAGGCAGTCAAAGAATGTCTGGATGATCTGGTGGCAGTCCATGAACGTGCAGCAGGTGATTTAAAAATCAGCAATATTGAAGCTGACGGTCAGACACTGACAATCACAACCAGTGAACCGGTTCCGGCGCTGATGAATTATCTGTCTGATCCATATGGATGCATCATTGATATGGAAGCAGGTATTACAGAGGATGGAAAAGTAGTTGGAACGGGACCGTATATTGTGCAGGAGTTGGAAACCGATAAAGGTCTGACACTGGTAAAAAATGAAAATTACTGGAACGGTATGCCGCATCTGGATACGATTTATGTAAAAACGATCACAGATGGAGACACCATGACCATGGCAATGCAGTCCGGCGAATTGGATGCCGCTTACGGACTTCCATATGCAAGTCTGCCATTATTTGAAAATGATCCATACACGATTTCTTCCTGTGAGACTTCCCGCTCATTCTTTGCACAGATGAATTATGCAGCGGAAGCACTTCAGGATGATAATGTTCGTGCAGCGATTGCAAGTGCGATTGACAAGGAAAACTTTACTTCTGTATTGATGGATGGAAACGGAGAAGCGGCAGTAGGACCGTTCCCGGAAAATTTTACCTTTGGAGATACTACCGTAACGGCGGAAACCTATGACCCGGTGAAAGCAAAAGAACTGTTGAAAAATGCCGGTTGGACGGATACGGACGGGGACGGTTATGTGGATAAAAATGGTCAGAAACTGACCATTCGGTGGGTGACTTATCCAAGCCGTCAGGAGTTACCGCTGCTGGCAGAATCAGTGCAGGCGACTATGAAAGATATTGGAATTGACATTCAGGTAAACAGCACTGCAAATTATCAGGATTATCTGGATAAAGGCGACTGGGACATTTTTGCAGGAGCTTTTGTCAGTGCACCGACCGGTGATCCGGAGTATTTCTTCACCACACATTGTCTGGACAGTTCCACAAAGAATCGTGGCGGATATCACAGTGATGCGTTGGAAGCATTAGAAAAACAGATGGCAGTTACTTTTGATCCGACGGAGCGCGCATCTCTGGCAACACAGATGACACAGACGATTCTGGATGACCATGCATTTGTATTTGCATCTCATCTGAAAATGTCTATGGTATCCGGTAAAGGCGTGTCCGGTCTGGTGGCACATCCGTCCGATTATTATGAGATTACCGTTGATCTGGATAAAAAATAACCGGGTTTCAAACTGCTTGGTTTATAAGAAAACGGAGCAGGAAAATATCTATGAAGAAATGTGTTTTCAAAGCATCTTATTTAGAAAGACAATGAAAGTACATGAGATAAAAACATATGAAAAAATATATAATTAAGAGATTATTGCAGTTGATACCGATTTTAATCGGTATCACACTGCTTACTTTTGTATTAATGAATGCATCTTCGACAGATGCAGTTGATGTGATGGAACAGAATACGGGAACTTCCTGGACAGAAGAACAAAAGCAGGCTGTTCGTGTGGAACTTGGACTGGATAAGCCTCTGCCGATGCAGTATCTGGTCTGGTTGGGAAAACTTCTGAGAGGAGATATGGGGGAATCTTATATTTCCGGGCAGCCGGTATTTTCACAGTTTGTATCAAAGCTTCCGGCAACGATTTATCTGACGATCACATCTATTTTGCTGACCGTATTATTGTCTATTCCACTGGGAATTTTGTCGGCAGTGCGAAAAAATAAATTTACTGATTATCTGATCCGGGTATTAAGTTTTATCGGAAATTCCATGCCGGGATTTTTTGTGGCGTTACTGCTAATGTATGTATTTTCGTTGAAACTGGGGTGGTTTCCTGTTATGGGAAATAATGCCGGCTGGAAGAGTGTCATATTACCGACACTGACGCTGGCAATTGCTATGTCTGCAAAATATACCCGTCAGGTTCGTGCAACTGTTCTGGAAGAACTGAACAAAGATTATGTAGTTGGAGCACGCTCCAGAGGTGTGCGGGAAAAACGGATTTTATATGGCAGTGTATTGAAAGCATCCATGCTGACAATTGTAACACTTTTGGCTTTATCCATTGGTTCTCTGCTTGGAGGAACTGCAATTGTGGAGTCGATTTTTATGTGGGATGGTGTTGGCAAAATGGCAGTAGATGCGATACTGACCAGAGATTATCCGATCATACAGGCATATGTAATCTGGATGGCGATTATTTATGTGGTAGTAAATCTGGTAACGGATATTATTTACCATTATCTTGATCCAAGGATCCGTATACAGAATGAGCAGGTGTAACAAGATGAACAGAAAGAAAACAAAAATAAAATTTATTATATTATTGATCCTTGTAGGGGGATTACTGTTTATTGCTGCATTTGCATCTCATCTGGTTCCTTATGATCCATATGAGCAGGATCTGGCGAATGCGCTGGCAAAACCAGATGCATCTCATCTGTTTGGAACAGACCGATATGGAAGAGACATGCTTTCCAGAGTGATTTTGGGGGCACAGACAACAGTGTTTTCTTCTTTATTGCTGGTTTTGATCATAACCGTAGTTGGAACGATGATCGGAATGCTGTGTGGATATTTTGGTGGAAAACTGGATGATCTGCTGATGCGTATTTCTGATGTATTTCTGGCATTTCCGGGTATGGTATTTGCAATTGCGGTAGCCGGGGTGTTAAGTGGAGGTCTCACAAATGCAGTGATCGCGCTGGCATGTATTTCATGGCCGAAATTTGCGCGGCTTGCGAGAAGCCAGGTGTTGACGGTAAAAGAAATGCCTTATATTGCAGCGGCAAAACTGGCCGGCTGTTTTTCCGGAAAAATTCTGATGAAACATATTTTCCCAAACATTGCAGGAACAATTATTGTAACTGCTGTATTGGATATCGGAACTATGATCATGGAACTTGCAGGATTGTCTTTCCTTGGTCTTGGTGCCACCCCACCGGTTGCAGAATGGGGATCGATGATGAGTAATGGAAGAAGCATGCTGCAGACCTGCCCGTGGATTGTACTGGCACCGGGAGCTGCTATTTTTATCACTGTGGCACTGTTTAATCTTTTGGGTGATACCGTGCGTGATATGGTGTAAGCCTTGTTGTTTGAGTAATAGAAATAATAGAGAAATACAGAATAAATACGCATGTTTCATAGGCTGATATCAGCCGGAGTTTCAGGTCAGATAACAGTATGGCAGCGGAAAACATGAGAGGATTTCGTATGGAAACGAATCAGAATTTGCTGGAATATCGGAAGGTTGATATTCAGTATGGAGACAGAAAAATTATTCAGGATTTTTCCTTACAGATGAAGCAGGGAGAGATTCTTGGAATTGTAGGGGAATCCGGGAGCGGCAAAAGTACGGTGATCCGGGCGGCGATGGGATTGCTTGGAGACAGTGGAAAAGTGTCAGGTGGAGAAATCTTATATCGTGGTACGGATATGACAAAGGTTAGCGGAGAACAGTTGCGGCAGCTTCGCGGACCGGAGCTTGGGATGATCTTTCAGAATGCAGGAGCATCGCTCTGTCCGATCCGGACAATTGAGGAACAGCTGTATGAAGCTGTGCTGCAGCATGAAGCTGTGTCGAAAGAAGAAATACGTGACCGTGCATTAAAGCTTTTCGAACAGTTACGTTTTACAAATGGAAAACAGATTTTAAAAAGCTATCCCTTTGAATTTTCCGGTGGAATGAATCAACGTGTGGGAATTGTGCTTGCCATGGTACTTCGCCCTAAACTTTTGCTGGCAGATGAACCGACCAGTGCGCTGGATGTAACAGTGCAGGCGCAGGTTATAAAAGAAATGATGAAATTGAGGGAACTGTACGGAACCGGAATTGCAATCGTAACACATAATATCAGTGTAGTAAATTATATGGCAGATTATGTAGCTGTCATGCACCAGGGAAAACTGGTGGAGTATGGCACGAAAGAGGAAGTACTGAATCATCCACAGGAGGCTTATACAAAGAAACTGATAGGTTCTGTCCTGCGACTAAAGCGGAGATAAAGTTATGCATACTATTTTAGACGTAAAAGATTTAACAAAAAATTTTTATAAAAATAAGCAATTATTTACGGCAGTAAATCATATTAGTTTCCAGCTTCGACAGGGAGAATGTCTGGGACTTGTCGGAGAGAGTGGATGTGGAAAAAGTACAACAGTAAAAATGTTGACGCATTTGTTAAAACCAGACAGTGGGGAGATATTACTGGAAGGAACTGAAATACAACATCTAAAAGGAAAAGCATTGAAAAAATTGTATACAGAGATTCAGATGGTATTTCAGATTCCACAGGATTCTTTTGATCCGAGACGGACGCTTGGGGATAGTATCATGGAAAGCATGCGAAACCATAATGTCAGCAGAAAGGAAGCACAGAATCGGCTGGGGCAGTTGTTGCAGCAGGTGGAACTTCCTCCAGAGCTTGCAGACCGTTATCCAAATCAGGTCAGCGGCGGACAGTGTCAGCGCGCAGCAATGGCCAGAGCATTGGCAGTTAATCCGAAAATCCTGATCTGTGATGAGGCAACCAGTGCGCTGGATGTGACCGTGCAGGCGCAGATCATAGAGTTATTAAAACGATTACAGCAGGAAATGGATCTGTCGATTCTTTTAATCAGTCATGATCTGGCACTGGTACAGCATTTGTGCGATCGTGTCCTTGTTATGTATCAGGGAAATATTGTGGAACAAGGAACTCCTGACCGCGTGATCAATGCGCCGGAAAATGACTATACCAAAATGTTGATCGAGGCAGCAATGCTGGGGCAGTAATGTGAATTGCCTTGGTGAAAGAAGCAGATCATGAATTTCGTTTGAAGTAATATGATTTCCGGAAGTCTGGTGTGGATTCTGTTGCAGAGTTGAAGAAAATAATATCCCCCAGGGTGGCTTGTGAAGCCTCCCTTTTCTTGTATAAAATGTAATTAATGAATAATAGGAACGGAAAAATGAAAGGAGAAGGGATATGAGCAACGCAGCAGAACAGCAATACGCAGAACAGGGGATTGTATATCTGGATCCCAAAATGAGAATCAAAAATTACTGGACGCAGAGAAGCCATTCCTTTGCAGAACTGCGCGTCAGAGAATTAAACAGTATAATGGCAGATCGCTGGCTGCGGGAAATTGCAAAATATATTCCGGCAGGTGGGCAGCTCCGGATTCTGGATATCGGAACCGGAACCGGATTTTTCGCATTTCTGCTCAGCAGTCTGGGACATCGTGTTACCGGAATCGATTTGACTCCTTCCATGATTCAGGAAGCAAAAGAAATTGGGCAGACATTAGAGAGTACGGCACAGTTTCGTGTGATGGATGCAGAAAAATTATTATTTGCAGATGAAAGTTTTGACATGGTCATTTCCAGAAATCTGACCTGGACACTGCCGCATCCACAGGAAGCTTACAGAGAGTGGCACCGTGTATTAAAACCGGGTGGAATACTTTTGAACTTTGACGGTAATTACGGAAAAGCAGATTTTACCGGAAAAGGCGAAAAACTTCCGGAAAACCATGCACACAAACAGATTACCGGAGATCTGATGCAGGAATGCGAGGCAATCAAAGATCAGCTGGAGATCAGCTATCATGTGCGCCCGGCATGGGATGTTACCGCATTAGGCGAGACAGGATTCGAACAGATCAGATTAGATCTTGGCATCAGCAAACGGATCTATATCGAAAAAGATGAATTTTACAATCCGACACCGTTATTCTGTATTGCAGCAACAAAGAATCAGATTTAAGGTGGAGGGGAATTTGTCTGGTAAATGATGAGCAATGCTTTTTCAAATAGTATATCAGATTACTCTAAACAGAAGCTGAGTTTAGTTTGACAAAATAGAGACAGTAAAGTAAGGAACAAATATTATTATGAAAGAACTGGGAGAAAAAATCGTCAGCTACTGGGGAACCCGCGCCGAAGGTTATTCCGAATACAACCGGGAAGAACTGGCAGGCGACAAGTGGCAGGACTGGATTGCAGAGATAAAAAAACAATTATCAAAAAAAGAAAAATCGAAAATCCGGATTCTGGATATCGGAACCGGTCCCGGTTTTTTTGCTATCTTGCTGGCACAGGAAGGATATCAGGTGACGGCGATAGACTGTACCGCTGAAATGCTGGCAGAAGCGCAGGCAAATGCCGGAGCACTGGCAGAGCAGATCACCTGGAAGCAGATGGATGCACAGAAACTGGAATTTGCGGATGAAAGTTTTGATCTGGTACTCAGCCGAAATCTGACCTGGGTATTAGAAGAACCGGAAATTGCTTATGCAGAGTGGTATCGGGTGTTAAAACCAAAGGGAATCATGCTGAACTTTGATGCAAACTGGTATCGCTATCTGTATGATGAAGAAATGCGAAAAGGCTACGAAGCCGACCGTGCAGCCACAGAAGCAAATCAGGTGCGGGACGAATATATCAATACCGATATTGATGCCATGGAAGAAATTGCAAAAAATGTTCCATTGAGCCGCAAGCTTCGACCAGAATGGGACAGAGAAGTATTACAGAACATCGGTTTTTCTGACATAGAGATTGATACCGATATCTGGCAGCAGCTCTGGACAGAAGATGAAAAAGTAAATTTTGCATCGACACCGATGTTTCGGATCGCGGCGATGCGCTAAAATTAAATCTATCTCAGAAATCTTCATATATAGAAGATTCTGAGATAGATTTAATTTTTTATAGGAGCAGGAATCTGTTTTTCCAAAGAAGTCATTTATATTGATCCGAAGAAATGCGCCGGATGCGGGGACTGTATGGAGAACTGTCCGGAAGATGCCATTGTGAAAACTTCCGGAAAAGTTCCAAAACTGCCAAAGGTTGGAAAATTTAAAAGGTAGGTATAAAAATACGTTTTATTTCCGTTTTGCAACAAAAAAATAGACAACGTTGTGAATCTGAAACAGTATCAGTTTTGCAACAACAAAAAAACCCGAAAAACCGTGCATTTTTGTAAAAACAAAATTGGCACGGTTTTTGCATTATATAAAAGCGTAACAACAAACAATAATAAAAAAATTATATATAAGAAAAGGAGAAATTATAATGTCAGAAATCGCTGTAAGACACACGCGTGAAGAAAACTACGCGCACACAAATGATTGGAAAAAACCTTACGACGGAAATATCTTTGATATGTTCAAAGATGGCTCTTTTGAGCTGATCGATCTGTCCAACCCATTTGGTAGAGGAAATCCACTTTGGCCATCCAACGGAGATTTCCATATCGACAGAGTACAGCATATGCCGATGCATTACAGACTGCTTCAGACTTTCAACTCATTCCATATGCACAACTCTACACATGCAGATTCACCGGCTCATGTTATTCCGGAGAGCCCATACACACATGAACTTCCGATCCAGAACTACTTTGGTGAAGCTGTTTGTCTTGATATCCCGAAAGGAAAATGGGAGCTGATCACTGTAGAAGATATTGAGAACGCTGCGAAAAAAGTTCCAGGCGGAATCAAAGAAGGTGACTGGGTTCTGTTAAATACAGGTACACACAGACGTTGGGGTGAGAATGATGATTACTTCGCATACAGCCCGGGACTTTCCATCGATGGTGCAAAATGGTTCGTTGAGCATCACGTAAGAGGTGTTGGTTTCGATATGCAGGCAATCGACCACATCCTTTATACATATGCAGCAGATCACGGCCCTGGCCCATACGTTCCACGTATCTGTGAAGAGTACGAAGAGCAGTTCGGACATCCGGCAAAAGACGATTTTCCAGAGTGGGAGCCATGTCATGATATCTTAATGGCAAACAACGTAATGGGTATCGAGAATCTTGGCGGAGATCTGGATAAAGTAACAAACCAGAGATTCTTATTCTGTGCATTCCCGCTTCGTTGGTACATGGGTGATGGTACAATCGTTCGTGCCGTTGCATTTGTTCCATCTGACAGAATTGACAGAAGTGTACCGGATAAACAGTATCCGTACGGCGTATACTAAGAGTTAAAAATACCATTTATTAACCAATAGCATACCGAAAAAACAGCTGTTCAGAGTCAGTTTACAGATTTCTGAACAGAATAAGTAAATAAATGAATAAGGAGCCAGACATCAGAATATGGTAACTGTTCAGAGCAGTAAAAACTAAATAATGGCTCTGGGCGGTGAACACCACATATGATGTCCGGCTCCATTTTTAAGCAAAAAAAAGGGGAAACTATGAGTAAAAAGAATATTGCTGTCCTTGGTGCAGGTAAAATGGGACTGGGAATTGCCCAGCTTTTCGCAACAAAGGGACATCAGGTAAAAGTAATTTATGTATATGATGATAAGATCCGCTGTGATGCAGCAGCAGTTGTAAGAGATAACTTAAGTGTATTAGTTGAAAATGACGTAATGACTCAGCAGGAAGCAGATGCAGCAGCAGCCCGGATTAGTTTTGTGGACACTATCGAAGAAGTTGCAGATTTTGCAGATGTCGTATTTGAGGGAATCATTGAAAAACTGGAGATCAAACAGGATTATTTTGCGAAAATGGATGCGATTTTCCCGCCGACAACAATTCTTGCAACCAACACATCGGCCATCAGCATCACAGAAATAGCAGAGAAATCTGTACACAAAGAGCGTATCATCGGTACTCACTACTGGAACCCGGCTTACCTTGTTCCGTTAGTAGAGGTGATCAAGACAAAATATGTATCTGATGAGACGGTACAGGCTACATATGATCTGTTAAAAGAAGCAGGAAAACGTCCGGTTATCGTAAAGAAAGATGTTCCGGGATTCCTTGCAAACCGTATGCAGCATGCATTATTCAGAGAAGCATTAAATATCATTGAGCAGGATATCGCTGATCCGGCAGACGTTGATGATGCGATCAAATATGGTTTCGGTATGCGTCTTGGCATCTGTGCACCGGTAGAAGTTATGGATATGGGTGGACTGGATCTGACTTACAACATCCACAGCTATCTGTTCCCGCATTTGTGCAACAGTACAGAACCGTCCAAACTTCTGACAGACAATATTGCAAAAGGCAACCTTGGATTCAAGACCGGTCAGGGACTTGAGACATGGTCCAAAGAAGATGTAGAAAAAGCAAACAAAGAACTGACAGAGGGACTCATCAAAGTTGCCCGCGTTCTTGGTCGTTTATAGGAGGATGTCAAATGAGAGATGTAGTAATCGTAGCAGGATGCCGTACCCCGATCGGTACTATTGGTGGTCAGTTTAAAACACTTGCACCGGTAGAATTAACTATTCCGGTTATGCAGAATCTGATAAAAAGAGCAGGCATTGATCCGGTGATCATCGACGATGTTATCTGGGGATGCAACTATCAGAGAACTTACAAAGAAAATAATCTTGCCCGTGTAGCAGCGGTAAAAGCAGGCCTGCCTGTAACTGTACCGGGTATTACCATTCACAGAAACTGTACCTCCTCCATGTCTGCCATTCAGATGGGATTCTATCAGATTCGCGCCGGAGAAGCAGAGTGTATCATGGCAGGAGGTTCTGACAGCATGAGCACAGCACCACATATGGTATTCAATGCCCGTTACGGACAGAAATACGGTCATATGGAGATGCGTGATTCCATGTGGGATTCCCTGACAAATCTGGGTGTCGGACCGGCTATGGGTATCACAGCAGAGAACGTAGCGGACAAATACGACATCACAAGGGAGCAGATGGATGCATATTCTCTTCGTTCCCAACAGCGTGCGGTAGCAGCCATCGATGCAGGACGTTTTGAGGAAGAGATCATTCCGGTTACTGTAAAATCCAGAAAGAGCGAAACTGTTTATACCGTAGATGAGTATCCGAAACGTAACGCTACTTTAGAGGGACTTCAGAAACTGAAACCTGCATTCAAAGAAGGCGGAAAAGTAACAGCAGGAAATGCTTCCGGTATGAATGATGCTTCTTCCGGTGTCATCCTGATGTCTGAGGAAAAAGCAAAAGAACTTGGCTGCCCGATCATGGCAAAAGTTGTCAGCGTAGCTACCACAGGTGTAGAGCCTGAATTAATGGGAATCGGACCGATCAGCTCCACAAAAAAAGCACTGGAGAAAGCTGGTCTGACCGTAGATGATATCGATCTGTTTGAGATCAACGAAGCATTCTCTTCTCAGTGTCTGGCCTGCCAGAAAGAACTTGGTGTTCCGGATGAAAAACTGAATGTAAATGGTGGTGGAATTTCGCTTGGACATCCGGTAGGAGCAACCGGTTCCAGAATCGTCATCACACTGATGTACGAGCTGAAACGCCGCAAACAGCGTTACGGTGTTGCAACACTTTGCGCCGGCGGTGGAATGGGAACAACCGTTGTTATTGAAATGTGTGAATAATAGATAATATTACATAAGCAAGTAGCGAAAGCGGATTACGAATGTCCGCTTTACAAAGAGCAATGGAGGATTGCGTGAAAGATTTTGAATTTTCTTTTCCAACACAGATCATGTTCGGAACAGATGCAGAAGAAAAAATCGGAACGCTGTCAGAGAAATACGGACATCGCGCGATGATCATTTACGGAAGCGAACGGATCCGGAACAATGGTCTGTATGATCGGCTTGCCGCAAAGCTGGAGGAGCATGGTGTAACAAGCCTGCCTTTTGGTGGCATTGCCGAGAATCCGCGTCTTATAAAGGTTGATGAGGGAATAGACCTGGTGCGGAACAATGAAATAGACCTGTTACTTGCTGTTGGCGGGGGGAGTGTTATAGATACAACGAAGGCGATCAGCCTTGGAAGTTACTATCCCGGAGATGTCTGGGATCTGTACGAACAGAAAGCAAAAGCAACAGAAGTGCTGCCCATCGGTGTTGTACTGACGATGGCGGCAACTGCCAGTGAAGCAAACGGAGTCTCTGTTATCTGGAATGAAGAACAAAATAGAAAATGTGCATTGACGGACGCGCGGGTTTGTCCGAAATTTGCACTCATGAATCCTGAATTGACCTACACAGTGCCTGCACGCCAGACGGCGGCAGGCTCTTTGGATATATTTGCACATGCATTTGAGCGGTATATTGTACGGTCACAGGAAGGTGTGTTGCGGGATCATCTGTGCGAATCCATTATGCAGACGGTGATCGAAGAACTGCCGGTGGTTCTGGCAGATCCGGCTTCAGAGGAAGGACGCAGTGAACTGATGTGGACAGCAACCATGGCACACAGCAATATGATCGGTTTTGAAGGGGATTATGCCTGCCATGCGGTTTCACATATTTTTACGGAACTGTTTGGACTTTCCCACGGAGAGGCACTTGCCATGCTGATGCCGGCGTGGTGCCGCATGATGAGTCCGCGGGAACCGGAATTTATGATAAAATTCTTTTCCCACGTATGGTGTGCCGAAGGCGAGGATGATGAGGCGTTAATCTGGGACGGAGTGAAGCGTTTTTATCGTTTTATCAGCAGCTGCGGACTGGCAACAACGCTGAAGGAAGCAGGTTTTATTAACGTGGATACCGAGCAGGTGACAGACAAAGTACTTCAGGGCGGAAAACAGTTTATCGGCGGTGGATTTCAAAAACTCTATAGACAGGACGTGAAAAATCTGATTGAATTGTGTTTATAAGATATCGACAGAACGAAAAATGAGAGGTGCATACAATGACAGATTTGACATTAAATGCCAGACAGAAGAAGTTGTTATCAATTTTAAACGCAAGACATAATGTAGAGACTGGCAAAGAGCTGGCAGCAAAGCTTGGTGTATCGGAACGAACCGTCCGAAACGACATCCGCGCAATCAACAGCAAATTAAAACAGTATGAAATACAGATTCTTCCCCAGTATGGAAAAGGCTACACGATATCCGTCAACAACCGTGAAGTATATCTGCAGCTTTTTTCGGAAAAAGCAAACTATGAGACAAAGGAAGACCGTATCCGGACGATGATGCTGCGGCTCATCCGGGAAAATGACTGGTACGAGCTTGGCAATCTGGAGGATGAAATGTTCGTTAGCCGGACAACCTTAGAGAGTGACATCCGCGCCATGCGGCAGCGTGTATCCGTGCGTTATCCGTATCTGCAGATCCGGCGGCAGGGAAATTACATCAAGTTCGAGAAGGATGAGATCAAGCGGCGTGCGCTTCTGATCCGTCTGTATGCGGAAAACTGGGATTATGATTCTAGGGATGGAATCGTGTTAAAGCAGGATGAATTTGGCAGAGAACGTCTGGAAGAAATTCAGGATGTGTTCAAGGACGAGCTTTATCGCTGTCAGACCGATCTGGATGATTTCGGACTGATCTATATGGTCCTGGCGATCGCGGTCATGCAGTTTCGGGTAAACGGTGGCAATACCATTGAAGTATTTGAGAAAAAAGGCGAATCCCAGGGCATTGCGGCAGTCGTCCGTTATGTGCTGGACGCGTTAAAGGAACTGTGGCAGATCGAGCTGCAGGAGAACGAATATCTGTGGCTTTCGGATATTTTTTATCAGATCCAGATTTTAAATACGCAGAATATGACTAAAGCAGCGGTGCTTGGCTATACGTACCCGGTCTGTCATAATATCGTCAGAGAGATGCTGCAACAGGTAAAAAATGTGTATGGATTGGATTTTACTACGGACGACCGGTTGTTTGCAGATCTGTGTGTGCATGTACAGACCCTGAAAAATGGCATTATCGCACCGCAGATCCAGCATCATGTCTTTGGCGATGAATTGCGGAACCGTTATCCTCTGTTGGGGGACATCTGTCACTTTTTAAAGAACCGTCTGGGACAGGAGTGCGAGGTGCTTCTGGGAAAGGATGAGGAAGATTATCTGCTTCCGTTTCTGATCTCCGCACAGCGTACGCTGTATCAGAAGATTCGCGGCAGGGGGCTGTCTACCGTAGTCATCAGTCATTTTAATGGGAGTGTCACACATTTTCTGATGGAGCAGTTGAAGAAATTTTACGGTGACATTTTAGACCTGCATGGACCGTATCCGGTTCACGGGAAGGAACGGGCAAATCAGGATGAACCGATGCTGATCATTACAACCGTTCGGATGAAGGACTTCCGGCGTCTGCTTCATGCACCGATGCTGACGGTCTCCCCACTGTTGGATGAGGAAGATCAGGCGCGGCTGGAGCACTGTTTGACGGATATCAAATGCAAATTGTTATATCCGGAGAAAAAGCGTTCTATTCAGGAATACATCCGACCGGATATGATCTACAAAATGAAAAATAAAGAAAGTCTTTCCAGTGTTATCTCTGCCATTCAGGACCGTTTTTATGTAAAAAAATATATGGTAGAAAAAGTGGCAGTGGATCTGGAAAACGATTATCTGGCGATTTTGCCAAACGGATTTGTGTTTATGTATCAGGAAGATGCCTATATTACAGATACCGTGCTCAGCGTGGTAAAACTGGAGCGCGCCATTTCATGGAAATATGCCCGAAACATCCGCGCGATCATGTTTATGGCACTTCGACCGGAAGACCGGACGCAGCTTGGATGGTTTTACCATCTTGCATTTGAGCTGGCAGGAAATATACAATTACTGGATTCTGTGATTGAAAAGGAATCTCTGGAAAATTTAGAAAATGTGGATAAAAAATAAAGTGGGAAATGTGTAACGAAAAGGATACGTAAGGAGAGGGACAGCTATGGATGCAAAATATATCAAAGCAATGAAACCGCGTGATCTGACAGAAGAAGAAAAACAGAGACCGTATGCGAAATTGTTTTACAAACCGCAGCCGGATATCAGTGACAGAACGAAAAAAGTAGTGGCAAGCGGTGAACCGATGGATCCGAAGTATGCAATGACACCGGACAACATCCGTGAAAAAACGGTACATATCCTTCCGGAAGAAGAATGTGGATGGTGTTATCTGCCGGGGGGAGGTGCTTATGTTACAAACCGTCACGATATGCCGGGAATCACACTGGATATGTACAGACACTGGCTCTACTGGTGGAATGAGATTCCGGAGGAAAGCGAAATGCGTTATAAATGCTGGTGTCCGGATTCCCATCATTGCAGTGACTTCATGTGGAGTACCGAAAATATCGGAGATTATGTATTAGATCTGACACTGACGCAGCCGTTGGCAGATCACCCGGAAGCCATCGGTCTGGATGAGGAAATTTGCAAAGAGGCAGGAATCCTTATGGTAGACGGTGCCAGTGCAAGACAGAAGCTGTTCAGTACAGACATTAATGAGCGTCCGATTCCGTCAGTGGTAATGCATTTTGTTTATGATGCACCGGATGGAATCATTATGAGAAGCCATTTCTGGATCGGTTTTCAGGCAATGGGCGGAAAACTGGTCAATGTGGTTGGAAATCGTCCGATGCCGGAGGAAGACATGCTGCTTGGTCTGTTAGAGCATAACAGCAAAGAGATGAACAATCTGAGAGATCTTATGCCGATCCTGTATACAGAGTTTCGGGATAAGTAGAATATAATACAGAAGTCAGCGTATTTGTACGATTGACGAATAGCAAACGTATTGTGTAATAAAATTCTGATACATAAAATAAGTGTGAGCCGTAGTATATCGTTCACACTTATTTTTTTGAGAAAAGGAATCATGCTGAAAAAAGAACCGTGCGGAGGGTTGCCACACGGTTCTTTTTCTGTTGCTTTTTTATAACGTTACTATACATGAGGAGGGTATAGGAGTTATAGAGCAAGAATTTTTCGGCTTGAGGCTGCCTTGATTCTTGCCTTAATCTATATGTTGTCAACAGCGGTACGGAAACTGCGTAAATCCGCATCCAGATGCTGATACATATCTAAGTAATACGGGTAGAGTTTGTCATAAACTGCTTCCCATTCCGGAACCGGTTCGATAACTTCTTTGATCGGAATCAGTTCCTTGATCGTCTGAGTCAGATCGGAGAATACACCAACGGCAGTACCTGCGATCAGGACATCACCGAATGGCACATCGCCGGAGCGCTCATCCAGAATATAGATCGGCATATGAAGCATAGATGCTTTAATCTGTGACCAGGTGCGGCTCTTGGAACCACCGCCTGTGATACGTAAGCATTCTGCCTGTCCGCCGGCTTCTTTGATGGTCTCCATAACATGTCTGAGTGCAAATGCAGTTCCTTCAAATACGGAACGGACGAAATGTTTGCGCTCTGTGTTCAGAGACATTCCGATGAACATACCTCTTGAATAGGAATTCCAGAGAGGTGCACGCTCACCGAGCATATATGGGAAAAAGAGTAATCCATCGGAACCCGGAGCGACTTCTAATGCTTCACGGTTCAGATATTCATACACATTAATGCCAAGTTCTTCTGCTTCTTCTTTGTCTGCCTGTCCAAACGTATCCAGATACCATTTGATGGATGCGCCGGAAGCGTTGATCGGTCCGTCGAAAATATATGGCATACCGTCAATCGCACATGGTTTTGTGACAACCGGTACATCGGAACGGCTCTGAACCGGAGATCCGACAAATACGAGAGAAGTTGTTCCGGAAGACTCGCCTGCTTCACCAAGCTGGCTCAGTCCGGTTGCATACATGGAAGCCATTGCATCGCTGCATCCTGCAACTACCGGGATACCGCTTGCCAATCCGGTCTCAGCAGCAGCTTCTTCGGTAACTGTACCAATGATATCTGTGATCTTGGACGGCTGTGGAAGTAATGCGTTAAAATCAACATCCAGTACTTTTGCGATTTCATCAGACCATGTTAAAGAGTTGATATCCAGACACTGACATCTGGAAGCACTATCAAGGTCGATGGTCATCTGACCGGTCAGTTTATAGTTGATAAAACCGTTTGCCTGTAACAGTTTTTCTGTTTTTGCAAATGCTTCCGGTTCATGTTTTTTGAACCAGAGCAGTTTTCCCGGTAAAAATGCGGTACTTGGCTGTCCGCCAACGATGGATACGAAATGATCAAAACCAAGGGTATCTGTAATGTAGTTTAATTCTTCATCGGAACGGGTATCCATCCAGATCATAGCGTTTCTTACCGGATTTCCTTCTTTATCTATAGGAAGTAAGGAAATTACATGAGAGCTGATGCTGATACCGCGGATGTTTTCCACAATCTCTTTGCCGGTGGCGGTTGTTATTTCTTTAAAAACAGCTTTTGCATTGTCCCACCATTCATTTGCATCCTGTTCAATCTGGTTTGCTGCCGGAAAGATCAGGTGGCTTGGACGGGAAGCTGTTGCAATGACATTTCCTTTGGTATCCATAATGTTCGCCTTAATATTTGTGGTTCCCATATCCATACCAAGTAAATAGTTTTCTGCCATATCAGAATCCTCCTTAAATATGAGCCTTAGTAAATATCTTTAATATTTATTATTATATGGTATAACTTCGACCAGTAATCTGATCTACATTCATTATCATCTTAATGATGTAAACCTTATATAGAAGTCCTTTAGTTAGATAGATCGGATCATTTCTATAGGGTAATCTGAGTGTCAAAAGGGGGGAGTATCTCATATTGAAAAAGTTCAAGTTATTTCGTAGTCAGTAGTAGTTCCTCTTGACACTCTGATGTTATACCCACTGTAGCAAACGGCAGAAAAAGTTGCAATTTATATATTTCCGTTATCTAACGGCAATATCGTGTTTGCTGCCTTTTGCCAGATTTCATATACTAGAGCCAGAACGAAACATAAAGGCAAAAAACAAGTTGAACGCAGAATAAGCATTCCCACGCTTCAAGTGCCAAGTGCATAGAGCACTAAGCGGTGGGTAAAGGGGATGCTTATGTCAGTGGGAGTTAAAAGCTCCCACTGACAGGTCGCAAAGCGACTGCGTTCATAAGCAAGTAGCGAAAGCGGATTGCGAATGTCCGCTTTACAAAGGAAGGAGATCATTATTATGGCAAAAATGAAAGCGGCAGTAATGTATGGACCAAATGATATCAGATATGAAGATACAGAAAAACCGGTTTGTCCTCAGGACGGTCTTATTTTAAAGATTATGGCAGTTGGTTTATGTGGATCTGATATCAGAAACCTTACTTCAGATTCCAGAAAAGGAAATTATCCTTTTATTTACGGACATGAGATCGTAGGTGTTGTAGACGAGGTTGGACCGGAGACAACAAAATATAAAGTAGGCGATCGTTTATACTTATTCCCGGGAACTTACTGTATGGAATGTGACAACTGCATCAGCGGTCACAGTGAGAATTGTGAGAACGAGCATGTAGCAAAACTTGCAGGAACAGGCGGATTCGCACAGTACATTGCAGTAGGCGGAGAGAAAATCAAATACGGCGGAATCTACCGCATTCCGGAAGGCATCAAATATGAGGCAGCAAGCCTTGGTGAGCCACTGACATCTGTATATGCATGCGAGGACAACATCGGTGTTGGTTACAATGATGTCGTTGTTATCATCGGTGCAGGCCCGATCGGATGCTTCATGACAAAACTTGCAAAATTACGTGGTGCTAAAACAGTTATCATGATCGACATCAACCAGATGCGTCTGGATCAGGTAAAAGAGTTTGGCGCTGATTACATTATCAACAGTAAAGATCAGGATCCGGTAGCAGCAGTCAGAGAGCTGACAAACGGGAAAGGCGCAGACAAAGTTATTTCTGCTAACCCATCCACAGCAACACAGCAGCCGGCACTTGAGATGGTGAAAAAAGGTGGTCTGGTAGTATTTTTCGGTGGTGTTCCGAAGGGAGCTATGACAGAGCTTGATACAAACCTGATCCACTACAACAATATCTGGATCAAAGGACATTTCGGTGCTTCTTACATGCAGTCCAAAAAAGCATTTGAGCTTGCAATCTCACCGGAATTCGACGCATCCAAATTCGTTACACACAGATTACCGCTGGAAGATATCACAAAAGGTATCGCGCTGACACGTACAGAGGCAATCAAAGTTGTATTATTCCCGAACGGAATGAACCCGGATGAGGAGGCATAAAAAATGAGCAGAGAAAAGTATTGCGGCAAGCAGTTATACCCGCATCTTTTCGCTCCGATCCGTATTGGTAACCTTCGTTTAAAAAACAGAATCATCGCAGCACCGACAAGCCCGAGCATGATCACAACCGATGGTCATTTCACTCCCGAAATGAACGCATATCTGGAGGAAAAAGCACTGGGCGGTGCAGCGGTTGTTACCTATGGAGAGGCGATCCCACACTCCAGGACAGGTAAATCTCACAATAAACAACTACAGTTGGATTCCTTTGGTGTAAAACAGATGATGAAAGAAAGCACCGCAGCAATCCATAACGCAGGCGGATATGCCAACATCCAGCTTTCCCACGGCGGAATGTACGGAGGGCTGGCAAGTGTCGGCGGAGACATCGGATGTTGTGAGATCGCATACGGACCGAGTGATATGATGATGCCGGCAGGACCGGTAAAAGAAATGCCGAAATCACTGATCTATGAGATCGTTGATTCTTATAAAAAAGCAGCAAAACTTTGCAAAGACTGTGGCTATGACATGGTAATGGTACATGCAGCCCATGGCTGGCTGTTTTCACAGTTCCTTTCCCCTGTCATCAACCAGAGAAAAGACGAGTTTGGTGGTTCTCTGGAAAACAGAGCACGATTCCTGATGATGGTATTAGATGCCGTCCGTGAAGCTGTTGGACCGAGATTCCCGATCGAATGTCGTTTATCCGGTGATGATATGGCAGATAATGGTCTGAACCAGCAGGATTGCATTGAAGTTGCAAAATTAATTGAAGATAAAGTAGACCTGTTTAATATTTCCTGTGGAAATCACGAAGATCCGGCAATGTTCTGCAGAACACATCCATCTTCCTTCTTCCCGCGTGGCGTAAACGTTTACCTGGCAGCAGAGATCAAAAAGCATGTCAGCAAACCGGTAGCTTGTGTAGGTTCCTTAAATGATCCGGCACAGATGGAAGAGATCATCGCCAGCGGTCAGGCAGATCTGGTAGAGATCGCGCGTGGTCTGATAGCAGATCCGTACCTGCCAAAGAAAGCTCTGGAAGGCAGAGCCAATGACATCAACCCTTGTCTGAGATGTTATGAGTGTTTTGGTGAGACAGGAAAGAGCGAGACCGTAAAATGTACGGTAAACCCGACACAGGGACAGCAGCTATTCTGCAAGACAGATCCGGAGAAAGCACCGACAGAAAAGAAACGTGTGCTGGTAGCCGGTGGTGGTCCGGCAGGTATGGAAGCAGCGATTACCGCAGCAGCCAGAGGACATGAAGTAACTCTGGCAGAAAAAGCAGACAAGCTTGGCGGCAACTTGTATCCGGCAGGAGCACCGTATTTCAAAGAAGATATCCTGAAATTATGTAACGTACTGATCCGGCGTGTGGAGGCTTCCGGCGTGAATGTTGTACTGAATACAGAAGTAACAGCAGATTATATCCGTGAGTTTGATCCGGATGCGCTGTTTGTTGCAATCGGTTCCAACGAACTGGTTCCACCGATCAAAGGAATGGATCTGCCAAATGTGATCATGGCGATCGATGCAGAGCTTCATCCTGATAAACTTGGTGAGCGCGTAGCGATCATCGGTGGCGGACTGGTAGGAGCAGAAGCAGCCGTTTCCTTCGCGCATGAAGGAAAAAAATGTTCCATCATTGAGATGAAACATGAAGTAGCAGAGGAAGTAAACTCTTTCTACCGTGGTGGATTAATGCCACATGTAAAAGAAAGCGCTACCCTCTATACAGATACAAAAGTAAAAGAGATCCGTCCGGAAGGTGTTGTCTGTGAGAATGCAGATGGCGAATTTCTGGTAGAAGCAGACAGTGTTGTCTGTGCAGTTGGTTTCCGCGCACCGTATGCAACTGTTGATGAGTTCTGTGATCTGGTTGACGAATCCTACATCATAGGTGACTGCAACAATGTGGCACAGATCTATCAGGCAATGAATGCAGCATACTGGGCAGCAAGAAACGTATAAGAAATGAATATCCCCTCATGGGGGATATAAAACATTCAGGTAATAATAAACAAATTCATCTCGGTCTAAGATTAATCTCCGACTGAGATAAACGCTCCGCGAGAATGTGCAGTGATTCTGAGAAGAATATGTCAGCTTACACTGGCCAGAATCATGCACCAAGTCTCACATGCGTTCAACTTGAAATATAAAGGAGGACAATCCAATGGCATATAATTTTTTTGTACATAACGATCTGACATTTGGAAAAGATGCAGTTCAGGAACTGCCAAACATTCTTGCCGGCGAAGGTGTAAAGAATGTGATGATCATCTACGATGAAGGCGTAAAAGTAGCCGGAATCGCTGAGAAAGTAGTTGCTCAGGTAGAGAAAGCAGATGTAGAAATCACAATTTTTGATAAAGTTTTACCAAACCCATCCAACGAGCTGGTTGAGGAAGCAGCAGCTATCGCTCAGGAGAAAAAAATCGACGGTTTTGTAGCAGTCGGCGGCGGAAGCAGCATTGACCTTGCAAAAGCAGTAAACGTATTAATGACAAACCCGGGACCGATCGGTCAGTATGGCGGAATCGGACTGGTAAAAAATAAAGTTCACCCGCTGATCGCAATCCCGACTACAGCAGGAACATCCAGTGAGATCACAAACGTTACCGCACTGACAGATACTGTTGCAGTATGCAAATACGTTGTTATCGATAACAAATTGGTTCCAAGCCATGTTATCGCAGATCCGGAGTTCACAAGAACAATGCCGAAATCTGTTACAGCAGCAACTGGTATGGATGCCATTACACATGCAGTAGAGAGCTACATTTCCAATATGGCAACTCCGCTGACAGAGTACAACTCCATCAAAGGTTTACAGATCTTCCGTGAGAACCTGCCGAAGGCAGTTGCAGACGGAAACGATATGGAAGCAAGAGAGAACATGATGCTTGGATGTATCATCACAGGTTTTGGCTTCTCCAATGCAAACCTTGGTCTGGTACACGGAATCGCTCATACACTGAGCGCACATTTCCACCTTGCACATGGTATGGCAAACGCAACCGTACTTCCGTATGTTATCGCATACAATGCACCGAGCTGCCCGGAGAAAATGGTAGATCTTGCAAAAGCAATCAATCTTCCGCTGACAGGCAACATCGAAGAAGATCAGTATGCACTTGCAAAAGAGCTGGAAGCACTGACAAAAGAACTTGGCATCAAACGTCTGTCCGAGCAGGGTATCAAGAAAGAAGATTTCGACATGCTTGCTGATGACGTATTAAAAGAGCCGGTACTGAACTTCAACCCACGTCAGGGTATTACAAAAGAAGACGTTCTGGCAATCTTAGAGAAAGCATACTAAGAAATGCATTCTTGAACAGTATTAAAATTTGCGTGAAAGCGCATAAGAAAACAGTTAACAAAATGGGGTAACCATTTCATATTAAACATCTCAGATTGAAAGGAAGGTATTCAAAATGAAATACGAAAAAATCAGAAAAACAGTTTTAGAGGCAATTTTAGAGGCAGTAGATCAGGGACTGATCCATGGTACATCCGGAAACATCGCTATGAGAGATGATGAGGATGATGTAATCGCAATCACACCAAGTGGAATTTCTTATACAGGAATGAAACCGGAAGATATCGCAATCGTTGACTTAAACGGAAAATGGATCGATGGACCATACAAACCGTCATCAGAGGTTCCGATGCATACAGCAGTTATGCGTGCCAGACCAGATGTAAAAGCTACTGTTCATACACACAGTATGTATGCAACCATCATGGCTATGGGTGAGAACACGGAATTAAAACCGATCACACCGCCACAGTGCGAGTTCACACCGGTTGGAATCGTATCCTTCACAATGCCTGGTTCTAACGATGTAGCTGATAAAGTAGTAGAAGCTTTGGGCGAGAAAGGCCGTGCTTGTCTGATCAAAAACCATGGTATGTTCACATGTGGTAAAGATATGAAAGCAGCTATGCATGCAACAATCTACACAGAGGAAATGGCTCAGACAACATATCTTGCAAAAGTACTTGGAACATATGAGCCAATGCCGGAAGAAGCTGACAAAGCTATGAAAGCATTAATCGCAGCTGATCAGGCAGTATAAATACCGCCATATATGCACACACGCACGAGAGGAAAGTATTCTTTAACGTGGCGCAAACAGGAAAAATGTGCCTGATGAATTTTTGATGATAAAAAGTCATGAAGCACATTTTCCTGACAATAAAAACAATGAAAATAATTGATTGATTTTGGGAGAAAAACGACATGGCAAAGAAAAAAATGGCTTTATGTACTCCGATTCCTGAGAAAGAACTGGAGGCAATCAAAGAATATTGTGATATTACAATCTGTGGTGAGTTAAAACACGGAAAAGGAAATGTGACAGAAGAAATGACAAAAGAAGAGTGCATGGGCAACGAGCTCATCGTTCTTGGTGATGAATATGCAGGTACAGATACCATCAATGCATGGGTTGACGCAGGCATGAAATTCATCGGTGTTGCAAAAGGAACACCGGTTACTGTAGATCATGATGCCATCGTAAAAGCTGGTCTGGATCTTACATACACACCGGGTAGAAATGCGGTAGCAGTAGCAGAGTTCTGTATTGGTCTAATGATCGCTTCTACACGTAACCTTGCATTAAGCTGCGTAGGTCTGCAGAAAGGTGAGCATCTTGGTGCACCGGTAGATGATATCTACAACGTTCCGGAAGAGAAAAACGTTACATGGGGACCGCTTGACGAGAATCATCCTTACACAGATTACGGTATCGGATTTGAGTTATATGGTAAAAAACTTGGTATCGCAGGTTATGGTGCTATCGGTCGTGAAGTTGCAAAACGTGCAATGGCTTTCGGTATGGAAATCCTTGCATACGATCCATATATGCCAAAAGAGGCAGTAGAGGCTACAGGCGCTGAGTATGTAGATCTTGATACAATGCTTTCTCAGAGTGATATCGTAAGTATCCACCTTCCGGTACTTCCGTCCACAAAAGCAATTGTAAACAAAGACTGGTTCTCCAAGATGAAACCGACTGCTTATGTGATCAACACAGCCAGAGCAGCAGTTATCGATCAGAAAGATTTTGTAGAAGCTCTTGAGAACAAAGTAATCGGCGGCGCAGCTGTTGATGTATATTGGCGGGAGCCGGTTCCGGCAAACCATCCGTTACTGAAAATGAGAAATGTAACATGTACACCTCATTATGCAGGATTAACAACAGATGTAGACAACTGGTCCGGAAGAATTATGTCTGAGAATATCATGGCATACTTAAAAGGCGAGCCGGCAAAACATATCTGGAAAGTAAAAAAATAAAACAGAAATGAAACGCCAAGGGGGAGAACGTGATATGCGTTCTCCTCTTTTTTGTTTATCTCAGTCGAGAAGACTCCCACTTCTGCAAGTAGCGAAAGTGGATTGCGAATGTCCGATTTACCATGCCAAACATTAAGAGAAAACGGACTTATTGAAAATTTTGTTCAGAAAAATAATTTGTCTCCTTAATGTGCTAAAGTGGCATGAGATTTGCGTGTTAAAATAGTAAATAAAAATGTATAGCAGGGAGGAATTTTACTATGAATGGCATTGCAAATGAACGACTGGGACAATCATTACAGGCGTTTGAGCAGGCTTTTTCTGATTTTTTCCAGCCGGGGCAGAGTATGGAAAACAGAAGAAAAGACAGTGAAACAATGCGTTCGATTGTTGCAGAAATTTTATTTGTGTTGCAGAGTGACAAAAAAGATGCGGATTTTATACCGCATGTGCTCATGGAAAAGGAGAAGCATGAGTGGTCAGAGTGTGAATTATTATCGGAGGCATTGATCAACGAATATCATGTGCCGAAAAATGCAGCTCTGGCAGTCACGATGCTGGCGTGGTGCAAATATTTACTTCGGACAGATCTGGATGCAGTCGTGATCTGGGCAGAGCAGGTGTGGAATGTGACCAATCCGGACGTTTCACCAAGTACGGTAGCACAGGAGGGAATTGCCCGTTTTCAGGATTTTATCAGTCAGTGTGGACTGTCAGTAACACTTCGGGAATACGGATTGCGTAATTTTGACAGTCGCAGAGTGGCATTTCGAATTGCCAGGACAGATGCAGTGGAGGTTCCAACAGAAAGTGATATACAGGCGATTTATGAATTAGCGAAAGGCTAAGGAGGATTTTGAACGCAGAATAAGCATTCCCCCGCTTCAAGTGCGTAGAGCACTAAGCGG
>URDN01000020.1 GCA_900546495.1 uncultured Lachnospiraceae bacterium | reverse complement strand
AGCCGCAGGCGCAGCAGGAAGCATTTCCATCACAGCAGGCGCAGCAGGCAAAGTTGTTGACGTTGTAGCAGCACCGGGTGCAGCTGTAAAGAAAGGTGATCCTGTCGTTGTACTTGAGATCATGAAAATGGAAACACCGGTTGTTGCACCGCAGGACGGCACAGTTGCCAGCGTAGAGGTTGCAAAAGGTGAGACCGTAGAATCAGGAGCAGTACTTGCTACTATGAACGCATAAGACAGGAGGTAGACATGTCAGGTAATATAGCAGAGACATTGGGCAATCTCGTGCATCAGACTGCGTTCTTCAATCTGACCTGGGGAAACTATCTGATGATCGCCGTTGCCTGTGTGTTCTTATATTTAGCAATCAAAAAGGGATATGAACCGTTACTGCTGGTACCGATCGCGTTTGGTATGCTTCTGGTAAATATTTATCCGGATATCATGATTTCTCCGGAAAATGCAAGCAACGGTGTCGGAGGTCTGTTGCACTACTTCTTCAAACTGGATGAGTGGTCCATCCTTCCGTCCCTGATTTTCCTTGGTGTCGGCGCACTGACGGATTTCCGTCCGCTGATCGCAAACCCGATCAGTTTTCTCTTGGGAGCAGCCGCACAGTTCGGTATTTTTGCCGCATATCTGCTGGCTATCGTATTCGGTTTTTCCGATGCAGCAGCTGCAGCAGTATCCATCATCGGTGGAGCAGATGGACCGACTTCCATCTTCCTGGCCGGAAAATTACATCAAAATGACCTGATGGGTCCGATCGCCGTCGCGGCGTATTCCTATATGTCATTGGTACCGATCATCCAGCCACCGATTATGAAACTTTTAACAACCAAAAAAGAGCGTTCCATCCGTATGGGACAGCTTCGTGAAGTCTCCAAACTGGAAGCAATCCTTTTCCCAATCGTTGTTACCATCATTGTGTGTCTGGTGCTTCCGACCACAGCTCCATTGGTAGGTATGCTGATGCTTGGTAACCTGTTCCGTGAGAGTGGCGTAGTAAAACAGCTGTCCGAGACAGCCTCCAACGCCCTGATGTATATCGTAGTTATCCTGCTTGGTACATCCGTCGGAGCATCCACAAGTGCAGAAGCATTCCTGAAAGTGACAACACTTCAGATTGTAGTACTTGGTCTGGTAGCATTCGCATTTGGTACCGCAGCAGGTGTTATCTTTGGTAAGATCCTGTGCGTTGTAACAAAAGGAAAGATCAACCCGCTGATCGGTTCCGCAGGTGTATCTGCTGTTCCGATGGCAGCCCGTGTATCCCAGAAAGTCGGTGCAGAAGAAGATCCGACTAACTTCCTGCTGATGCATGCCATGGGACCAAACGTTGCCGGAGTTATCGGAACTGCGATCGCAGCCGGAGTATTCATGGCAATATTCGGTGTATAACTTTGTTTACAATGTCGAAATCCTAAAAGCATGTCATGCTTGCATGTAAATGCTTTACAGGATTAGCAACACGCCCCTCCAATGAGAAAAAAAGCAGGACAGAGTCATGCGATTTTCGAATGGAGGGAGGATTGTGGGAGCTGAAACAGCGGAACAATCCGTAAACAAGGGCAATGATTATAAAAAAGGAGATAATTTATCATGGAGAAAAAACCATTGAAAATAACAGAAACTGTTCTGCGTGATGCGCATCAGTCTCTGATGGCCACCAGACTGACCACAGAGCAGATGCTTCCGATCATCGATAAAATGGATAAAGTCGGCTATCATGCAGTCGAATGCTGGGGCGGTGCAACTTTCGATGCATCCCTGCGTTTCCTGAAAGAAGATCCGTGGGAGCGTCTCAGAAAATTCCGTGATGGTTTCAAAAATACAAAACTGCAGATGCTGTTCCGTGGACAGAATATTTTGGGATACCGTCATTATGCAGACGATGTAGTAGAATATTTTGTACAGAAATCTATTGCAAACGGAATCGATATCATTCGTATTTTTGACTGTTTAAATGATCTGAGAAACTTAAAGACAGCCGTAGATGCCTGCAAAAAGGAAAAAGGTCATTCCCAGATTGCACTTTCCTATACCTTAGGTGAGGCATATACGCTGGATTATTGGGTAGATACTGCAAAACGTATCGAGGATATGGGTGCAGATTCCATCTGTATCAAAGATATGGCAGGTCTTCTGGTTCCATATGAGGCAGAACGTCTTGTAAAAGCATTAAAAGAAAATGTAAGCCTTCCAATCGAGCTTCATACCCACTATACAAGTGGTGTGGCTTCCATGAGTTGTCTGAAAGCAGTAGAAGCCGGATGCGATATCATTGATACTGCAATTTCACCACTGGCACTGGGCACATCCCAGCCGGCAACAGAAGTTATGGTTGAAACCTTCAAAGGTACACCGTATGATACCGGTCTGAATCAGGATATTCTTGCTGAAATCAATGAGTACTTTGGCAAGATCCGTGAGGAGGCAATGGCAAGCGGCCTGTTAAATCCGAAGGTACTTGGCGTAAATATCAATACTTTACGTTATCAGGTTCCGGGCGGAATGCTTTCAAACATGATTTCTCAGCTGAAAGAGCAGAACGCAGAGGACAAATATGAGGAAGTATTAAAAGAAATCCCGCGTGTAAGAAAAGATCTTGGTGAGCCACCTCTCGTAACACCTTCCAGCCAGATCGTAGGTACACAGGCTGTATTAAATGTTCTGATGGGTGAGCGTTATAAAGTTGCTACCAAAGAAACCAAGAGCATTTTACTTGGTGAATATGGTCAGACAGTAAAACCATTCAATCCGGAAGTTGTAGAAAAAGTACTTGGTGCTGATAAAGACAAAGCCATCACATGCCGTCCGGCAGATCTGATCGAGCCGGAGCTTGATAAGATTGAGAAAGAAATGTCACGCTGGAAACAGCAGGATGAGGATGTGTTGTCTTATGCACTCTTCCCGCAGCAGGCACTGGATTTCTTCAAATATCGTGAGGCACAGCAGACAAAGGTAGATCCGGAGGCGGCTGACCACAAAAATGGAGCTTATCCGGTTTAAAAAATAATTCTTCTTTGGCTTTAAAAATTTAATATTTGATACGAAAACGCAGAATCCTGTCATGACAGCTAGACGTTCACTACCCTCATTTCACGGCGGTTTCATCGCGCTCACTTCCACCTCCTATAAAAGCTGGTCGGTTCCCGTTCGCGCAAAACCTTGTGAAAATCAGTCGTTCACTTAATCGCTTGTCCTGACCAGGATTCTGCGTTTTCTGCACCGCTTTTGGATGTTCTCCAATATTTTTGAATCACAATGCAGATGAAGGCATCTTGGTTATTTCCTCGGATTATAAAAATATGTATAAAGCTTCAAAGTGATTTTCCAGTGTATTTGTTGAAATGTATGGGTATCAATGATATAATGGTGGGTACGTTAATCAGACGTAAAAGAATTAGTATAAAATAATTGTAGAAAGAGGATTTAATATGGAACATAACAAAAAGGAGCGCAGTAGTTTCTCTGGCGGAATCGGTTTTGTGCTTGCAGCAGCAGGAAGCGCAGTGGGACTTGGTAATCTGTGGCGTTTTCCTTATCTTGCCGCGCAGTACGGCGGAGGTATTTTTATTCTGGTATATATCATTCTGGCACTGACATTTGGTTTCACATTGATGACTACCGAGATTGCAATCGGACGCAAGACAAAACAGAGTCCGGGTACTGCATACAAAGCCATCAATAAAAAATTTGGATTTTTAGGCGTGCTGGCACCGATCGTTCCGGTGATCATTCTGCCGTATTATTGTGTGATCGGCGGTTGGGTTGTTAAATATATGGTGACATTTGTGTCCGGTCATGGACTGGATGCAGCAGCAGATAGTTTTTTTGGAAATTTTGTCGGAAATTCGATCTCACCGATGATTTATTTCGCTGTTTATCTGGGACTGACTGCAGCAGTTATCCTGCTTGGCGTCAATAAAGGAATTGAAAAAATCAGTAAATTCCTGATGCCGTTATTGCTGATTATTTCTGTGATCATTTCCATTTATATTTTTACATTACCGGGAGCAAGTGCCGGTATTAAGTACTATCTCCTGCCTGATTTTACGAAGTTTTCACTGAAAACAGTGTGTGCAGCCATGGGACAGATGTTTTATTCTATGAGTCTGGCTATGGGAATCATGGTTACTTATGGCTCTTATACAAAAAACGAGACAAGCCTGACAAAATCTGTAAATCAGATTGAGATTTTTGATACAGTCGTTGCTCTGCTGGCCGGATTTATGGTCGTTCCGGCAGTTTATGTATTCAGCGGTGAAGCAGGAACAAAAGCAAGCGGAGCAGGATTGATGTTTGTAACGCTTCCGAGAGTATTTGAACAGATGCGAGGTGGCACGATCATCGGAATTTTGTTCTTTGTGCTTGTATTCTTAGCTGCGTTGACCAGCTCCATTTCGATTATGGAAGCTATCGTATCTTCCTTTATGGATCGATTCGGTATCAGCCGTAAGAAAAGCGTTGCGATCTGCATCATTATCAGTATTATAATGGGAATCCCATCCTCTCTGGGCAATGGTGCATGGGCACATATCAAGATTCTTGGGATGGACTTTTTGACTTTCTTTGATTATATCAGCAATAGTGTACTAATGCCGATCGTAGCACTGTGCACTTGTATTCTGATCGGATGGGCAGCAGGAGCAAAGACTGTTACAGATGAAGTAAAACGAAATGGTGAAAAAATGAATCGTGAAAAACTGTACAATGTGATGATAAAATATATTGCACCGGTAATGCTGGTGATCATCCTGATCACTTATTCAATGGCACAGTTCGGATTCTTCACTATGTAATACACAAAATGAGAGAAAATGACATTCCTTTTGTTATCTTTATTTTTGGAAAGAAGGTATCGATATTATGCATGATGAAGTGACAGAAAAAGACATTGAACGAATGAAAGAGGAAATCGAATATCGGAAACTGGTAGTTCGTAAAGAAGCATTGGAAGCTGTAAAAGAGGCAAGAGCGCATGGAGATCTCAGTGAAAATTTTGAGTACCACGCAGCAAAAAAAGATAAAAATGCCAATGAGAGCCGTATCCGTTATCTGGAGCGCATGATCAAAACAGCGGTAGTTGTATCCGATGAGTCAAAATCCGATGAAGTTGGAATCAACAATAAAGTTACTTTATATTTTGAAGATGATGACGAAGAAGATGTGTATACACTAGTGACAACCGTGCGCGGAAACTCCCTGAAAGGCTGGATTTCTACGGAATCTCCAATCGGAAAAGCCATTCTTGGTCACAAAGTCGGAGACCGTGTCTATGTGGAGATCAATGCAAATGCCGGTTATTATGTAGAAATCCGTGCCATTGAAAACACCGAAGATGACGGAAGTATTGGACTCAGAAAATTTTAACAAAAATAAGTCGAACGCACAAATTTCATGTGCGCTCGACTTATTTTTTTACGGACAGCGTTTCTATTTTGTGCTATTTGATACAAAACGTACTTCCAGTTTGTCTGGGCGGGAATAACTTTCTGTATATTCTACAAGGTTACCGTGATGGTCATAGCCAATCAGTTCCAGGTGATTGACGATCATTTCATCTTCCAGATGCAGATAGGAACGGATTTTATCCCCGGCTTCTACCATGGTCAGAGATTCCTGGAAAACAACGGGCAGGTGATCTCTGGTGGACATGTAGTCATACAGAGAAATCTGTTCAAAGTTATAATTATCGATATCCGGGAAAAATTTCAGTGGAACGTAAGTGTACTCAATAGCCAGTGGCTCTTTGTTACCCTGGCGGATACGGTGGATTCCATAAATTGGTTCTTCAAATGCAAGACCAAGTTTATCAGCATAATAATAACGCCCCTGGATGGTGCCGGTGCACAGTAATTTGTTGGATATCTCGATTCCAAAATTGCGGACAAGGGAAGTGAAACTGGCATTTTCGGATTCATTTAATACACCGAAAGCGACTTTGTTATATTCCGGTTTCTTGACAAAGGTACCTTTTCCCTGTCGACGCACGAGATAATGCTCATTTACAAGTTCATCGATGGCTGTGCGGATAGTAGGTCGGCTTACACCATACATTTCTGCAAGGACTCGTTCGCTAGGGATCATTTCTCCGGGAAGATATTCATGGCTTTCAATCCTGCTTACAATAATATCGCGCACCTGTGCTGCTACATGATTTAATTGTTCCATGATTCCTCCATTTCCGCATTTCTGATAAATGCAAAATCATCTATTTTCATAATGTCTTCAAAAAAATGAATCAGTCTGCCGGTTTCGTCGTATACCAGACCTTTGTATTTCATCATGGGACTACCCGGTGCAGTTTGGAGCAGACTGGATTCTTCCTCATTTGTGTAAATGAGTGTCACACGCTGATTGGATTTCAAAATCGGTATCTGAAGATCTGTCTGCAATACATTCAAAATCGGGCGTGAACCCAGAATTTCAGCAGTCAGACCAGGATAGATATCGATTGGAGTATAAGAATAATCCAGGCACAGCGGGGTGTCGTTTTCATAATAAATGAAAAGGATTTTATAAACTGGTGTTTGTTCCGGGATCAGCATTTTGCCGGAAAGACGTTTATCTACCAAAATCTCTTCAAAAGAATAGGGCTGCCAGCGAATATTCGGACGTCTTTCTCCGGGATCAAAATTACCGGTACAGGTGTGAGTAGATATTTTGATTCTCTCAGGAGCAACAAAATATCCAAGTCTTTCCTGGGAAAAAAGGTAATGCTCACGCACAAGTTGTGCCAGAGCATTCCGGATAGTAGGCCGCTGCACATGAAAATGCTCCGCAAGAAATCGCTCAGAAGGAAGCCGGTCTCCGGGGCGATAGCCCTCATTTTTCAACATATATATGATCTCTTTTGCAAGAATGACATCCATTGTCAGTAAATTCTTTCTCATAAATTCTAAAAATACGCTCCTTTTACTTCCAATTTTAAAAATAACTATATGAAAAGATTATTATAGAACATCTTTTGCATTCATGCTACCGAATAGTTGCTTGTTTCTATCATATAACAGATGCAATCTGTCCGTCAAATATGATTGGTATAAAAAAATACACTAGTGGTCTAAATCAGTCGGTTATGCAAATATGCCAAAAAATGAATGATAATGAATAAAACACAAGATATAATCGCGAAAAACATATAGCTATTAAATGCTTAGAATAACATTTTTAAAAAAGATGTTGACTATTTAAGAAACCGTGGTATAGTAATTTACATAAGTGGTTGCAAAAAAGGAAAAGGAATTAAAGGAGGATATCAAAATAACATGTTGAAATTTGATGAGCAGAAACAGATTGACAGTGTAAAAGGTGCACTTGCATTGCGCGGGAAAATCGAAGAAATTGTAGACCAGATCTGTAAAGATGGATTTAAAAATATCTGCTGGCTTGGCATAGGAGGCACTTATGCTTCCTGCTTACAGGCAGAAGTTCATATGAAAGAAAAATCAGGACTTGACTTTTTCGTGGAAAATGCAGCAGAATATCTGACAACTGGAAATAAAAAAGTTGGAGCAGATACGATTGTTGTGGTTTCATCCGTAACCGGAAGTACCATCGAGATGGTGGAAGGTGTCAAAAAAGCTTCTGCAGCGGGAGCAAAGGTGTTTGGATTTATTGATGTGGATACTGCAGAACTGGCGCAGATCGTAGATTATGAAATTGCATATCCGGGCAATGAACAGCTGAAGTTTTTTATGGTTGCAGACCGTTTTATGTACAATGCAGGTGAATTCCCGGAATATGATCGTTATTACAAAGAACTGGATGAAAATCTGGCTGCAGATCTGGTAGAAGTTGAGAAAGCAGCGGATGCATTTGGAGAGGCATTTGCAAAGAAACATTGCAATGACAGTATCCATTATTTTGTAGGAGCAGGTAATCAGTATGGTTCCACATATTCTTATGCAATGTGCTACTGGGAAGAGCAGCATTGGATCCGTACAAAATCTATCCACAGTGCAGAATTTTTCCATGGAATGCTGGAAATTGTAGACCGCAATACACCGGTCACTGTATTTGTAGGTGAAGATGCACAGCGTTCTCTGAGTGAACGAGTAGTAAAATTCCTGCCGCGTGTTTGTGCAAATTACACAGTAATTGATTCCAAAGACTATGAGTTGAAAGGAATCAGCGAGGAATTCCGTGGAAATCTGTCTCATCTTGTGACCCATGCTGTAACACAGCGTATTGATGCACATTTGGAGCAGATCAATTGCCATCCAATGGAAATCAGAAGATATTATCGTCAGTTTGATTATTAATGAATTTGGAAGAAAAGATGATTCTGCGTACTGAAAGATAAACAATGATGAAGTGATGCGAGGAATGCTGAAAATGGAGAAAAAGATTAAAATTGCAGCTGTAGGAGACAATTGCGTGGATGCTTATGATCAGACAGGTGGGGCATTTCCGGGAGGAAATCCGGTGAATGTTGCCGTTTATGCGGTTCGGCTTGGCGGGGAAGCGTCTTATACCGGTGTCGTTGGAGACGATGCATATGGGAAATTAATGAAGGAGTCAATTGCAAAAAAAGGGGTGGATATTTCTCATTTGAAAGTGGTGCCTGGCAGTACGGCTGTGACACACGTGGAAATCATAGACGGAGAGCGTATTCTCGGAGATTATGAGGAAGGCGTTATGGCAGATTTCAAGCTGAGTGAAGAAGATATTGAATTTCTTGGAAGCCATGATCTGGTCGTATCCGGAATCTGGGGGATGATAGAGAATGATCTTGAGAAAATCAAGGCTTGTGGCACCAGGATTGCTTTTGACTTTGCAACGAAATATGAAAGCCCGGTGATTGATATCGCGATTCCATTTGTGGATTATGCATTTTTTGCCTATGATGGAGAAGATGAAGAATGGATGCGAAACTTCATGGAAGAAATGCAGGAAAAGGGAGCAAAGACAGTCATCGTCACCAGAGGTACAAAAGGAAGCATTGCTTATGACGGCACAAGTTATACGGAGTTTGGGATTATTCCATGCGATGTTGTGGATACGATGGGAGCCGGTGACAGCTTCATTGCAGGCTTTTTATATGGTATCTTACAGGGAAAATCATTAGAGGAAAGTATGGAACAGGGAGCAAAAAACAGCAGTGTGACACTGGGATATAGCGGAGCTTGGTAAGATAGATGTGTAATGTGCTCTCATATCTATAAGTGCGAAGTAATAAGAAAGAAAACATAAGACACATTCTACGGCAGCGAATGTGTCTTATGTTTTTGTGTTTGATAAGAAATTACAAAATTTCCGGTTTCAAGTGGAATGAGAACGTATAATGAGTATCGTCCAGACGATATTCTTTTGCCAACTGAGGACCACAGCTTCCGGAACCGATACCACTCTGTCTGTAATCGATACAGAATACAGTGTATCCGGATTTTTCCAGTTCATAATTATGACCTTTCGTGGTCAGTTCTTCTTCTGTATACTCGGACAGATTAAAGGAAATCGGCTGCTCGTTATATACGGTCAGTTTCCGGCTGTCATCAGCAACACTGACATATTCGCAATGATAGTGGCTTCCGTTCTCCTGCGGGCGCATATAGTCCTCATGCAGATCACAAACCCGCGCATTAAATTTGCCAAGATAGCTTGCCCGGCGTTTGTCAATATAGCTCTCATGAGGTCCGTATCCAAAGTATTCTGCCTGATTCATACGTTTTGACAGGAACAGGCGGATACCAAGTCGAGGGAGAAATGCCTCGTTTGGCTGGAATGGATTGTCATTTTCTGCCACATCTTCGAAGTATTCGCTGTACATGCCACGCATGATCGCATCCCGCTCAATCTCCATGCTGGATCTGACGATTCCATCCGGTGTGATGATCCATTCTGCATCAATCTCCAGGAAACGCTGCCGGAAGATGGGAGCCATGGAAGAGGTTGTGTGCAGTTTCAGGGAACCATCTTCCTGTGCTTCTACAGTTGTATTATAAGCACGCTGTGTCATTTTATCATAGCCTGCTTCATACCACAGTCTCTTGACCACGCGATCATTATCTGTCGGTGCACGCCAGATATTCATTTCCATCGGACGTTTTAAGAAGCTGTGATTTTTGTAGATCATGCTGTCAAACATTCCGGTGAGTTTGTTGTATACATAGACGAAGTCAACACCGTTGATGGTAATGACACGATCATTTTCTGTATAAGTAATAGCAGAAACAGTGTCATTTGCAGCGCAAGAGCAGGAGGCTGCAGATGCTTTTTCTGCATCCAGCAGAGCGGTTAAGGTATCCGTGCAGTTTTCATTCAACATGATCTGGTCAAAACCAAGTTTGAAACCGGCCGGTGTAAATGGTTTCTCATGCAGCTGATGAGAGCTGATGATCACAGAGCAGGAACCGTCTTCCAGTGGCTTAATTGGCAGCTGAACCGTCTTCTTGCTTCTTGGAGCAACATCTAACAGCTCAGTATCTCTGATCTCACCGGAAGCAACTGCCATACCATTTTGCAGGATTTCATAGGTCAGATATAATTCTTCTTTTAAGTTTGTAAAATCCAGATTGTTCTGCAGGATGTAAGTACCGGAAGCAGCATCCATCAGATGTACACGAACCGGACGATGCACATTTTTATATTCTTTTAAACCGGTGCTTGGTGTACGGTCCGGGTAAACAAGTCCGTCCATGCAGAAGTTTCCGTCATGTGGATATTCGCCGGAATCACCACCGTAGTAGAATTTCCTGCGGCCATCGTCTGTGGTTCCCATGTAAACACCGTGATCACACCATTCCCAGACAAAACCGCCCACGAAAGTGTCATATTGTTCCTCTAACTGATAGTAGTCCTCGATGTCTCCAGGTCCATTTCCCATAGCATGAATAAACTCGCACTGAATAAACGGTTTGTCCGGGTTATTGTCCAGATAGGCATGCATTTCCGGGATTGCAGCGTACATGCGGCTGCGCAGATCAATATTGGAGAAATCTGTTTTTCCACGTTTCGGATTGCGCGGATGGTGCATGGAGCTCTCATAATGTGTCAGTCTGGTCGGATCATAAGATTTGGTCCAGGCAAGGGCATCTTCAAAGGTACATCCGTAGCCGGCTTCATTTCCCATGGACCAGATCAGCACGCTGGTACGGTTTTTATCACGCATCACATTTTTCTGAACACGGTCTACAACGCTGTCTGTCCAGTCTTCGTTGTCAGATAAAAACGGTGGGAACGGGTTTTTCTTTCCTTCTTTCCAGATATTCAGGTTGTACAGGTTTACAACACCGTGGATCTCTATGTCGGATTCGTCAATGACATAGAAACCGTATTCGTCACACAGCTCATAAAATTCCGGTGCATTCGGATAATGGCTGGTGCGGATAGCATTGAAATTGTGCTGTTTCATCAGGCTCATATCTTTGCGGATATGATTTAAGGTAACGGCAGAACCCACATAAGGATCACTGTCGTGGCGGTTTGTTCCGCGGAAACGAACTTTCTGACCATTCAGGTATACAATGGAATCTTTGATGCTGATTTCACGGAAACCGATGCGTTGGCGAATCGTTTCACCATCGGTGGAAAGAGTCAGTGTATACAGATACGGATGTTCCGCATTCCACAGGGTGAGATCGGAAGCAGAAAATGTAATGCTGTCTCCTTCAGAAACACCTTCTGCAACAACGCAGCCGCAGGCAGTGGTCAGTTTGTAAGAAACCGGAATGGATTCTTTTGCAAACGTCAGCGGAATTGTTACGTCTGCAGCAGTATAATTGTCTTTTAACTGCATTTTGATAAAGAAATCACGGACATAGTTTTCCGGTCTTGCAAGCACATAGACATCGCGGAAAATACCGGAATTACGGAACTTGTCCTGATCTTCCAGGTAACTGCCGTCACACCATTTCAGAACGAGAACGGCAAGTGTGTTTTCACCTTCACGCAGAGCGTTCGTGATATCAAATTCACCGGTGGAATGAGAAACCTGATGATATCCGATAAAGGTGCCGTTTAACCATACATAATAGCAGGAGTCCACACCTTCAAAATTCAGATGGTAAGTTGCGGTTCCTTCGGGCTTTTTGTATGTAAAGCTGCGGACATAAGCACCACATGGATTTTCGTGTGGTACATATGGCGGATCAAACGGGAACGGATAGCGCGTATTGGTATACTGATGGATATCGTAACCGTGATCCTGCCAGTTGGACGGAACCGGAAGTGTATCGAAATGACTGGTGTCATAACCTTCCTCATAGAAAGCTTCCTGACAATCATAAATGCTGTCAAAATACCGGAACTTCCAGTCACCGTTTAACAATAAGAAACGGTCTGTCCCCTGACGGCATGTCCAGTCCGCAAATTGTGCGTTGGATGTCGGAATGTAATAAGCACGCATCGGCTCATCGTTGACACCAAAGGTATGATTGTCTTCAAAATACTTTGGAATAATCATGTAAAAACCCTCCTCATAAAATGATTTTTTCCTTGAAATAATGAGTAAATAGATGAATACTCACTTGAATGTATTATATAAAAAAGCGGACCACATAGCAAGGTATGTGGTCCGTTCTTTTAGAAATTATTATACAGTTCGCGCCATTCGCAAAAGAGCTCGCTTGCGAGCGATACTTCTTGAACTTGGTTCAAGAAAGCAAACGTATATGCTACTATTTTTGCTCATAAAAAAGGCGCTCCCTTCATCACAATATATCCAGATAATTCCTCATGCAAGCATGATCATCATCTGAATACATGTGATGAGTGAACTGTAGGATTATTTTTTGTACTTAGCTTCGCAGTATTTGCAGCGGTATACTTCGTGTTCCGGATCGGTCAGAAGGAAGATCTGATCCAGTTCCTGCTCGATGGAAGTGATACAACGTGGATTTTTACATTTGATGACATTGGTAACCGATGTCGGAAGTTTTAATGCACGTTTTTCTACAATGCGCTCATCTTTAATGATATTTACGGTGATGTTGTGATCGATAAAACCAAGGATATCCAGATCTAAGTTATCGATGTTGCATTCCACTTTCAGGATATCTTTTTTGCCCATTTTGTTGCTTTTTGCATTTTTGATGATAGCAACACAGCAATCCAGCTCATCCAGTTTCAGATCATGATAAATGGAAAGGCTCATGCCTGCTTTGATGTGGTCTAATACAAAACCTTCTTTGATTGCACCTACGTTTAACATTGCTTATACCTCCAGTCCTAATAATGTAAGAATCAGGGCCATACGAACGTAAACGCCGTACTGAGCCTGTTTGAAATATACTGCTCTCGGATCATCATCTACTTCGGTAGAAATCTCATTGACACGTGGCAGTGGATGAAGTACCAGCATATCCTTTGGAGCCAGTTCCATTTTTGTTTTGTCTAAGATGTAGAAATCTTTCATGCGGATGTAATCTTCCTCATTAAAGAAACGCTCTTTCTGCACACGGGTCATGTAAAGGATATCCAGTTCTGGCAGAGCTTCTTCCAGACGAACCACCTCTTTGAAAGGAACATTGTTCTGGGCAAGTACATCTTCACGAATATAGCTTGGAACACGCAGTTCTTCCGGAGAGATCAGCACAAATTTTACATTAGGGTAACGAATCAGAGCATGAATCAGTGAGTGAACAGTACGTCCAAATTTCAGGTCACCACATAAACCAATGGTCAGATTGTCGAGATGACCTTTGAGACTGTGAATAGTAAGAAGATCGGTAAGTGTCTGTGTCGGATGCTGATGTCCGCCATCACCTGCATTAATGACAGGAATTGTGGATTTTTCGGAGGCAACTAACGGAGCACCTTCCTTCGGGTGACGCATTGCACAGATATCAGCATAACAGGAGATGACACGGATAGTATCAGAAACACTTTCTCCTTTGGCAGCGGAAGAGCTGTCAGCACTGGAAAAACCAAGCACAGATCCGCCAAGATTTAACATAGCTGCTTCAAAACTGAGTCGGGTTCTGGTACTTGGCTCATAAAAGCAGGTAGCAAGCTTCTTGCCGGCACATGCATGTGCATATTTTTCCGGATTGTTTTCAATATCGTTCGCGAGATTGAGCAATTTATCTGTTTCTTCTACGGATAAATCTAATGGGCTCATTAAATGTCTCATAGGTCTCCTCCTTGATTGTATATATTTTCACAGTTTACTCATTACATAGGAAAAAGCTTCTTGAATGATGTCCTTCAGAAAGCATTCTTTTCTCCGGAAAATCTGTTGATGACAATCCTGCGTGCATCAGGAGTTTCCCGGATAAATGTGATGGGAAAACTGCATTGTTTATCTTAAATATCATATACTATGAAGTTACAAAATTCAATAGCCAGTTGCCATTCCTGATGTAGAAATTCGACTATTCAGTCAGTGCTTTTGTGCGAAAATTCAGACATTGTTCCAGATAGGAAAAACAGAAATGCAGGGGGAATGACTGCGTAAGGGAGTTGTCTGATACACAGAACAGAGCAAAGCTTCATATCTTAAATACAACGGTAAAGCAGGGGTTGAGACTGGTATGCGGCAGACGAAAAAATTGTTGCAGGAGCTTAACTGCCGATGCATTCGGGGAGAACTGCCCCGGGAAGTGAAGCAGGTGGCATACGACAGCAGAAATGTAGAACCGGGGGGATTGTTTGTCTGCATTCGGGGAAGCAGGCAGGATGGGCATGCATTTATCCGGGAGGCAGTGGAACGGGGCGCTGTGGTGATCCTGACAGAAAAAGGAGCATGGAAGGAAGATAACAGTTCACAGGAGGCTGCTAAGCAACAGAAATATTGTGTATTGGAAACTCCGGACACGCGGGCTGCGCTGGCATCTATCGCCCGTCAATGGTTTGACAATCCGCAGGAAAAACTGAAAATCGTCGGTGTGACCGGGACGAAAGGAAAGACATCTACCGCATGGATGATCTGGAAAATGTTTACGGCGGATGGTAAGAAGTGTGGTTTGATCGGAACGATAGAGGTTTGCTATGGTACATGGCAGCAGACAATCCGCAACACTACACCGGAATCGTATGAATTGTATGAAATATTGCGAAAAATGGTGGATCAGGGCTGTCAGTACGTTGTCATGGAAGTTTCGTCTCAGGCGCTGAAAATGCACCGGGTAGATGGAATTATGTTTGATGCGGCAGTGTTTACCAATCTGCGGGAAGACCATATCGGAGCAGGGGAGCATGCCGATTTTGCAGAATATATGGCATGTAAGCAGCGGTTGTTCTGTCAGTGCCGTACTGGAATTTTTAATCAGGACGATCCGTATTGGCAGGAAATGTGGCGTGGCAGCAGTTGTGAGCGGGTGTTCACCTATGGGTTTTCCAGACAGGCAGATTATTGCGCAGACCGGGTACAGCTTTTGCGGGGAAGCGACCGTCTGGGCGTGCAGTATCATCTGACCAGACACCGGACCGGAAAAAATCAGGGAGAAATGGAAGCTGCATCAGAAAACAGCTGGAATGTGGTGGTAAATGCTCCGGGCAAGTTTTCTGTATACAATTCGCTGGCTGCCATTGCTGTGGCGGAACAGTATCAAATCTCGGAGGTGTCGATGGAAAAAGCATTGCACACCCTGCAGGTGCCGGGACGCATCGAAATGCTTCCGGTATCACCTCGTTTTATTGTTATAGTGGATTATGCGCACAATGCCATGGCACTGGATGCATTGCTGCGGACGCTGCGGGATTATCATCCGGGACGAATCATCTGCATTTTCGGCTGCGGTGGCAACCGGGCGGCAGAACGCAGATTCCAGATGGGAGAGGTGGCAGGTCGGCTGGCCGATCTGGTGGTGGTGACCACGGATAATCCACGAGAGGAAAATCCGGAAAAAATCGCGGATGAGATCTGTGTAGGTCTGAATGCGGCAAAAGGAACATACGGAAGGATCCCGGATCGGAGACAGGCAATTGCTTATGGCATTTCCCACGCAAAACCAGGCGACATTGTGGTCATCGCCGGAAAGGGGCATGAAATGTATCAGGAGATCAACGGGAAAAAATATCCGATGGATGATCGGGAACTTGCGATGAAGTGTAAGGTTTGGTAAGATAACAGTCAGCAGAGAAGAGTAAAAAGGAGCACTATGGATAAAAAAACATTGTATGCAAACATTATTATCGATATTTCCCTGGAAAAACTGGATCGTACGTTTCAGTATCTGATTCCGGAAATGCTGGCAGATCAGATCTATCCGGGAACACCGGTGGAGATTCCCTTCGGAAATGGAAACCGACATATGCGTGGCTATGTGGTGGATGTGACGGATCAGCCGGAATTTGACGTAAGCCGGATGAAATCTGTGCTGCGGGTTGTGCGGGAAGGGATCCCGATTGAAGGGCAGCTGATCGCACTTGCTGCCTGGATGCGGGAAAATTTCGGCGGAACGATGAATCAGGCATTGAAAACAGTGATTCCGGTAAAGCAAAAGACAACGGAGAAGGAAAAACGGGTGATCTGGCTTAAGCCGGATGTCACTACAGCAAAAGCGCAGCTTGGTGAATTGCAGCGCAGGCATCAGACCGCCCGGGCGCGGCTGCTGGAAGCACTGCTTAAACAGTCTCCGCTGCCCTATGAGACGGTGACACAGAAGCTGAATATCACAGCTTCTGTGATCCGTGCCATGCAGGAGCGGGAGCTGATCCGTGTGGAACATATCCGCAACTGGCGCAATCCGTTGGATCAGATGAAAAAACAGGGAAACATTGTTTCCCTGAATCTGACGCAGCAGCGCGTTGCGGGTGAAATTTTGGATGGATGGCGGCAGGGCGATAGCCGCCCGTGCCTGATCCATGGTGTTACCGGCAGCGGCAAGACCGAAGTTTATATGGAAATCATTGAGCAGGTAGTAAAGTCCGGAAAACAGGCAATTGTTCTGATTCCGGAGATCGCACTGACCTTTCAGACCGTGATGCGTTTTTACAATCATTTTGGTGACCGGGTATCTATCCTGAACTCCCGCATGTCAGCGGGAGAGCGCTCCGATCAGTTTGAACGGGCAAAAAGCGGACTTTTGGACGTAATGATCGGTCCGCGATCGGCGTTGTTCACACCTTTTCCCGATTTAGGGGTTATCATTATAGATGAGGAACACGAAGCAGCGTATAAAAGTGAGACCGTGCCACGGTATCATGCCAGAGAAACGGCAATTGCCCGTGCACAGATGTGCGGCGCCGGGGTGGTGCTTGGTTCTGCAACTCCTTCGGTGGAGAGCTACGACCGGGCAAAACAGGGAGAATATCGCCTGTTTGAGATGAAAGAGCGTGTCAGCGCCCGTCCATTGCCGAGTGTATACACGGTGGACCTGCGGGAAGAATTAAAAAAAGGAAACCGTTCTATTTTCAGTGATAAACTGCGTGAACTGATCACGGATCGTTTAGAGAAAAAGGAACAGATCATGCTTTTTATCAACCGCCGCGGTGTGGCAGGCTTTGTCTCCTGCCGTTCCTGCGGGGAAGTCATCAAATGCCCGCATTGTGATGTGTCACTGAATCTGCACAATAACGGAAAGTTAGTCTGCCATTACTGCGGATATGAGCAGCCGATGGTGAAAAATTGTCCGTCCTGTGGTTCTCCATATATCGGAGGATTCAAGGCAGGAACCCAGAAAATCGAGGAAATGGTAAAAAAACAGTTTCCGATGGCGCGGGTCCTTCGCATGGATCTGGATACCACCCGCAAAAGGGGCGGTTATGAGGAAATTTTATCTGCGTTTGCAAACGGAGAGGCGGATATTCTGATTGGAACCCAGATGATTGTAAAAGGACATGATTTCCCAAATGTCACGCTGGTTGGCGTGCTGGCAGCGGATCTGTCCCTTCATATCAGTGATTACCGTGCGGCAGAGCGTACGTTCCAGCTGCTGACACAGGCAGCGGGCAGAGCCGGACGTGGACACCGTCAGGGAGAGGTCGTGATCCAGACGTATCAGCCGGAGCATTACAGCGTCGTGACAGCTGCCGCGCAGGATTATGAAGCGTTTTTTGAGCAGGAAATATTCTTAAGAGAAATGATGCATTATCCACCCAAATGGCATATGCTGGTGATTCATGCAGCAGGTGCACAGGAAATGCTGGTCAAACAGGCACAGGATGTGTTAAAATATAAGATACTGACTCAGCCAGATAACGAAAAAAGCAGTCTGCAGGTCATCGGTCCGGCAGATGCGGCAGTTTCTAAAATCAATGACATTTATCGGAAAATGCTGTATGTAAAGGCGGCGGATTATCAGAAACTGGTCAGCATTAAAAATATGTTGGAAGAATATATTCGTATCGATCCGGCATTTCGAACTGTAAATATTCAGTTTGACTTTGATCCGATGAACGGATTTTAGCAAATGAAAAAATGAAAAGAACGAGAAATACAGTTGACAGAATGTGAAAACCGGTGAAACCGGTAAGAGAACTGGAAAAAACCGGAACTGAAAAAAGAAGAAACGAGGAGACAAAAATGGCACTTAGAACAATCAGAATTATGGGCGATGAAGTATTGACAAAAGTATGTCGTGAGGTAAAAAAAGTAACCCCGCGTATTTCAGAACTGATCGATGATATGTTGGAGACCATGTATGATGCATGCGGCGTAGGCCTTGCTGCACCACAGGTCGGGGTACTGCGCAGAATCGTAGTAATCGATGTAGGAGAGGGTCCGATCGTTATGATCAACCCGGAGATTCTTGAGACCTCCGGAAGCCAGACGGGCGACGAGGGATGTTTAAGTCTTCCGGGCAGAGCCGGTCAGGTGACACGTCCGAACTATGTAAAAGCAAAAGCATATGATGAAAATCTGGAGCCGTACGAGATCGAAGGTGAGGGACTTCTTGCACGCGCGATCTGTCATGAACTGGATCATCTGGATGGACATATGTATGTGGAAAAAGTAGAAGGCGAGCTTCACGACGTACAGTATGCCGATCCGGAAGATGAGGAAGACTGGGAAGAAATCGACGAAGAGTAATTTTTACAGGTCAGGAGGAATCAAAAAGATGCGAGTAATCTTTATGGGAACCCCGGATTTTTCCGTGGGAACATTAGAAGCGTTAATAAAAGCCGGACATGAAATTGTACTTGCAGTGACCCAGCCGGACAAGCCAAAGGGCAGAGGTAAGGCAATGCAGTTTCCGCCGGTGAAAGAGGCTGCATTAGAACATAACATTGAGGTATTTCAACCGCGCCGTGTCCGGGAGCCGGAATGTGTGGAATATTTAAGAACATTTAACGCAGATATCATTGTAGTAGTAGCATTTGGTCAGATTTTACCAAAAGAGATTCTGGAAATGCCAAAATACGGATGCGTGAACGTGCATGCGTCCCTGCTGCCAAAATACAGAGGTGCAGCGCCGATCCAGTGGGCAGTCATCAACGGTGATAAAGTATCCGGCGTGACGACCATGCGTATGGATGAGGGGCTGGATACCGGTGATATGATCATGAAAGAAGAAGTTGTTCTGGATGAGAAAGAAACCGGCGGAAGTCTGTTTGACCGTCTGAGCGAGGTAGGGGCAGATCTGTGTGTCCGTACTTTGACGGCTATTGAAAATGGAACTGCTACTTATACGAAGCAGGATCATGAGGCAGCAACAAAAACAACCCTGATCAAAAAGCAGTTTGGTATCATTGACTGGACGAAACCGGCAAAAGAAATCGAATGCCTGATCCGAGGTTTAAATCCATGGCCAAGTGCATATACTTATCTCCATGGGAAAACACTGAAGATCTGGGCAGCTGCGGTAAAAGACGAGACTTCGGAACATGCACCGGGAGAACTGGCAGTTGTGACAAAACATGAAGTCGGTGTGCAGACCGGAGACGGTATCCTGATGCTGGAAGAAGTACAGTTAGAGGGTAAAAAACGAATGACCGCAGATGCATTTTTGCGTGGAAATGCCTTGAGCGACGGAATGAAACTGGGAACTGAAAATTAAGCAGAAAGAAGTGACTACTATGCCTTATGGATATTATGGATTTTACTGGATGGATTATACTTATATTCTTGTCGTTATCGGAGCAATCATCTGTCTGATTGCATCGGCACGGATGAACAGTACCTTTAACCGTTATCAGCGGGTGCGCAGCATGTCGGGAATGACCGGTGCCATGGCAGCCGAGCGGATTTTGCGGGATGCGGGCATCCATGACGTGCAGGTACAGCATATTTCCGGAAACCTGACGGATCATTACAATCCGATGAATAAGACCTTGAGTCTTTCAGACAGTGTATACAATTCAACTTCCATTGCGGCGGTCGGTGTGGCCGCCCATGAGTGCGGGCATGCGATCCAGCATGCAAAAGGATATGTTCCGCTGCGTGTGCGTGGTGCCTTTGTGCCGGTGGCAAATATTGGTTCCAACCTGGCATGGCCACTGATCATTATTGGTCTGTTTATCCGCGGTTCCATGAGTTCCGTACTGATTCAGACAGGAATCATCATGTTCTCCCTGGCGGTACTGTTTCAGCTCATTACACTGCCGGTAGAGTTTAATGCTTCTCATCGTGCCATGCAGCAGCTGGAGCGCACCGGAATCTTAGGCGGAAATGAACTGCGGGATACGAGGAAAGTCCTGACTGCGGCAGCCATGACTTATGTGGCAAGTGCAGCATCTATGATCCTGCAGCTTCTGCGGCTGATCATCTTATTTGGAGGACGACGCAGAGATGACGAATAACAGAAATGACAATGTTAATACGAGAAATCTGGTGGTGGATATCCTGTTAGCAGTGACCAGAGACGGAGAATTTTCCCATATCGCCATCCGCGATGTGCTGGATAAATACCGTTACCTGCCAAAACAGGATCGTGCCTTTATCACCCGCTTATCACAGGGAACCTTAGAGCGCATGATCGAGTTGGATGCCATCATCAACCAGTTTTCCAAAACAAAAGTAAAAAAGATGAAGCCGGTGATCGCAGCCATCCTGCGAAGCGGTGTGTATCAGTTAAAATACATGGATTCCGTACCGGATTCCGCTGCCTGTAATGAGGCGGTGAAACTTACGGTAAAACGTGGATTTTCCGGCCTGAAGGGATTTGTCAACGGCGTAATGCGAAACATTGCCCGGAATCTGGACCAGATCAAACTGCCGGATGCTAATAAAGAGCCGGAAAAATATCTGTCCGTGCGCTATTCCGTTCCGGAATGGATCGTTGCCCGTTTTATCCGGCAATACGGAACAGAAACCTGTGAAAAGAGTCTGGAAGCATTTTTACAGCCACATCCGACTTCGGTGCAGGTGGATACGGATCGGATTTCCATGGAAGAGATTATTGCATCTTTGCAGGAGCAGGGCGTAACTGTTACACAAAACCCGGAGATCAAAAGGGCGTTATTCCTGTCCGGATACGAAGCTTTGGATGAAATCGAAGAATTTGAAAACGGTCTGCTTTATGTGCAGGATACCGCATCCATGCTTGCGGTGGAACTGGCAGCACTAAAGCCGGGAGATACCGTGATCGATGTCTGCGCGGCTCCGGGTGGCAAGAGTGTGTATGCAGCCCGCATGATCGGTGAAACCGGTCATGTGGAGTCCAGAGATCTGACAGAATACAAGGTCGAAATGATCGAGGACAACATTGACCGCTGCCAGTTATCGAATATGACGGCAAAAGTGTGGGATGCAACGGAGTTTGACGCATCCGCGGAAGAAAAAGCAGATGTGGTCATTGCGGATCTGCCATGTTCCGGACTTGGCGTGATCGGAACGAAAACCGATATCAAATATAATGCTTCTGAGGAAAAAATACAGGAGCTGGCAGCGCTGCAGCAGGAAATTTTGCAGGTTGTCTGCCGTTATGTCAAACCAAACGGTACGTTATTGTACAGTACCTGTACGATGACAAAAGAAGAAAACGAAGAAAATGTACATAAATTTTTAGAGACGCATACGGAGTTTGAACTGGAACATATGCGTCAGTGCTTCCCTTACGAGGGATGCGATGGATTCTTTATGGCAAAAATGCATCGTAAATAATATCGGATGAGAGCTGAAACCTCACATCTGATCGCAGCAAGAATGTCAGATGACATTCTTGAACGGAGTATAATATGGAAAAAACAGATTTGAAATCATTGCCCCTGGACCAGCTGGAACAGTGGGTATTAGAACACGGGGAAAAGAAATTCCGTGCAAAACAGCTATATCAGTGGATGCATGTGAAACTGGCAGATGACCTGGAACAGATGAGCAATCTTCCGGTAAAACTGAGAGACCAGATTTCGGAAAACTGCACCTTTACCGTATTAAAACAGGTGACTATGCAGGAGTCTGCCATTGACGGAACCAGAAAGTATCTGTTTGAACTGGAAGACCACAACATGGTAGAGAGTGTGCTGATGCGCTACAAACACGGCAATTCCGTGTGCATTTCCTCTCAGGTTGGGTGCCGTATGGGGTGCCGTTTCTGCGCGTCAACATTAGATGGATTGGTGCGAAACCTGACACCGGCAGAAATGTTAGAGCAGATTTACCGCATCAGTGCAGACACCGGAGAACGTGTTTCCAATGTTGTTGTCATGGGAACCGGCGAACCGCTGGATAATTATGACAACTTGCTGACGTTTATCCGGATGCTGACCGACGAAAACGGATTACATATCAGTCAGAGAAATATTACGGTATCCACCTGTGGTCTGGTGCCACGGATTCGGGATCTGGCGAAGGAAGACCTTCAGATCACACTGGCATTGTCCCTGCATGCTTCCAGCCAGGAGAAACGTCTGGAACTGATGCCGGTGGCAAAAGCTTATGAGATCCATGAAGTGGTGGATGCACTGCGGGATTATTTTGAGGAAACAGGCAGACGTGTCACTTTTGAGTACAGTCTGGTGGCAGGTGTCAACGACAGCGCGGAAGATGCAAAACAACTGTCCGAACTGATCAGAGGCATCAATTGTCACGTCAATTTGATACCTGTAAACCCGATTAAAGAGCGTGATTTTGTGCAACCTGACGGAAAAGCCGTGCAGGAATTTAAAAATAAACTTGAAAAATGCAAAATAAATGTTACTATTAGAAGAGAAATGGGCCGTGATATAGATGGCGCATGTGGACAGCTGCGCAAACGGTTTTCAGAAAGGCAGGACTCTTAGAAGATGAAGATAAGTTCTCTTACAGATATTGGAACAACGAGAGAAATGAATCAGGACTATCTCTACTCCTCAGAAGAGGCTGTGGGAAATCTGCCTAATCTCTTTCTGGTAGCAGATGGGATGGGCGGACATAAAGCAGGAGAATTTGCGTCCCGCTTTGCGGTGGAAGCTGTTGTTGCAGCCATCAGAGAGAATCAGGAGGAGCGCCCGGTGGCAATCCTTTCCCAGAGTATCCAGAGAGCAAACCGCAGACTGAAGGAATACGCAGATGAGCATCAGCAGATGAAAGGAATGGGAACGACCATTGTTGCTGCAGTGATCGATCAGGATACGCTGATCGTGGCAAACGTGGGAGACAGCCGTCTGTATATCATCGGAGATACGATCGAACAGATCACGGAAGACCATTCACTGGTTCAGGAGATGGTGCGTCTTGGCAAGATGGATGAGGAAAGTGCCAGAAATCACCCGAATAAGAACATCATTACACGTGCCATTGGTACATCAGAAGATGTTAAGATAGATATTTTTGAACGGCAGATCCATGCAGACGAATACATTGTGCTTTGTTCGGATGGACTCACCAATATGGTGGAAGACAGTGTCATCCTTGAAGTGCTGCATGGAACCGGAAGCCTGGCGGACAAAACCGAACGGCTGGTTGAACTTGCAAATCAAAACGGTGGAAGAGACAATATCACTGTTACTATAATAGAACCTAATGCAGATGAGGTGACAGAATGTTAAATAATGGAACATTTATTGCGGACCGCTACGAGATCGTAGGTCAGGTCGGAACCGGAGGCATGTCCGATGTATACAAGGCGAAGGATCATACTCTGGGCAGATATGTAGCAATTAAAGTGCTGAAGTCAGAATTCAGCGAAGATACAAATTTTGTAAGCAAATTCCGCACAGAGGCACAGTCCGCTGCGGTATTAGAACATCCAAACATCGTAAATATTTATGATGTCGGAAGTGAAAACGGCATTCATTACATCGTAATGGAATATGTAGAAGGTATTACCTTAAAGACTTATATCGCGAAAAAAGGTCAGCTGACCTACAAAGAAGCGCTGAGCATCGCCATTCAGGTGGGACGTGGTATTCAGGCAGCCCATGCAAAAAATATCGTACATCGGGATATCAAACCGCAGAATATCATCATTTCCACAGATGGAAAAGTAAAAGTAACAGATTTTGGTATTGCAAGAGCTGTATCAGAAAATACCATTCATTCTGATGTAATGGGATCTGTACACTATGCATCTCCGGAGCAGGCGCGCAATGGCTATGTCAGCAACCGAAGCGATATCTATTCTCTTGGTATCGTTATGTATGAGATGGTGACCGGTCGTGTACCGTTTGACGGAGACAGCACTGTTGCAGTGGCAATCCAGCATTTGCAGGATGAAATGGATCCGCCAAGCAAATATGCGCCGAATCTGCCGGTCAGCCTGGAAAAGATCATCCAGAAATGTACGCAGAAAAGTCCGGATCGACGCTATGACTCTATGGAGAGCCTTCTGATCGACCTCAGAAAAGCACTGTTAAATCCAAATGAGGATTTTGTGACACTGGTTCCGTTCAGTCAGGACAAAACCCGTGTCCTCACCGATGATGAGGTCAATGAGATCAAGAAAAAGACCGAGGCGGTGAAGCAGGATGAGCCGGAACCGGAAGAAGACGACATGAGCGAGTACGATGATGATGACGATGATATGAGTGAATATGATGTGGACGATGATGATGACGCGGAAGAAGGACGTTTCCTGAATTCCAAGATGGAGAAAATCGTTGGAATTATGCGAATTGTTGTTGCAATCATTATCGTGATTATTGTGGTATATATTCTTGGAAGCTTTTTCGATGTATTCCATTTTGGATCAAAGAAAAATAACAGTAAAAATGACACCCTTGTATCAGAAGATGCAGCTGAGTCTGTTGTTATGATCGATCTGAAAGGAAAGACATTAGACGAGGCAAAAACAGATCTGAAAAAACTAGGTTTAAATGTTACAGAAGCAGGCACCGAGATTTCTGATACTTATGAAAAAGGACAGATCATTGATCAGGATGTGGCAAAAGGCGAAACAGTTAATACAGGAACAACGATCAAAGTTACCGTTTCTGCCGGAAGTGAAGAAGAAAATGCCAAAGATGTAGATGTTCCGGATGTGACCGGCAAAACAGCAGAAGCAGCGATGGCAAAATTGGAAGATAATAACCTGACTGTTTCCAGAGAATTTGAATTCAGCAATGATGTACCGTCCGGTCAGGTAATCCGTCAGGATCCGAAAGCAGGCAAAACGGTAAAAGAAGGCACAAAAGTAACCATTTACGTCAGCCAGGGAACAGAATCTTTGAAAGTTACCGATGTGAAAGGCAAATCTGAAGCAGACGCAAAATCGGCACTTTCTGATTTTAACGTGACGACGACAACGGAACACAGCGATTCTGTCGCTGAGGGCAATGTCATCAGTCAGAGTATTGCCGGTGGAAACTATGCAGAAAAAGGTGCTTCGATTACCATCGTAGTCAGCAGTGGTCCGGAGAAGATTTCCTACTATATTAAATCTCCGGTAAAAGCACCGACAAATGTAACGGTTACTTCCGCTGATATCTCGCTGTATAAAGCAGAAAGCAGCGATCTGATCCAGTCCTGGAGCGGTATCACTTCCTTCCCGTATACGGTAGAAGCACACGACATCGACGTTCCGAAGGGAACTATTGTGATCACATGGCATTACACGGATTCCAACGGCACAGAGCAAAGCCAGGAACAGAGCCAGGATGTAAACTTTAACAAAGAGTAACGGGTTATGAAGCAGGGAAAGATTGTAAAAGGAATTGCCGGATTCTACTACGTATCAGTAGCAGGATCCGGTATCTATGAATGTAAGGCAAAAGGAGCCTTCCGCCAGCAGAAACTGAAACCGCTGGTGGGGGACAATGTAGAGATAGACATTATCAATGAAGATGAAAAGACGGGAAATGTAGTAGAGATCCTTCCACGGAAAAATGCGCTGATCCGGCCGGCAGTGGCAAATGTCGATCAGGCATTGGTGATCTTTGCGGGAACTTCACCCAAACCGAATCTGAATCTGCTGGATCGATTCTTACTGATGATGGAGCAGCAGGAGGTTCCGACGCTGATCTGTTTTAATAAAGAAGATCTGGCATCGGAGGCAGAAATCCGGGAGCTTCGGGAGGCATATGAGACCAGTAGCTATCCGCTGTATTTCCTGAGCGCAAAAGAAGAAGATGGCATTGCCCCTTTACGGGAAGCATTGCAGGGAAAGACAACAACTGTTGCAGGACCGTCAGGTGTTGGTAAATCCACCCTGATCAATCTGCTGGCGCCGGATGTTCAGATGGAGACCGGAGCCATCAGTGAGAAGATTCAGCGTGGAAAGCATACCACCAGACATTCTCAGCTGATCATGCTGGATGAAGAAACCTATATTTTTGATACCCCGGGTTTCAGTTCACTGGCATCTGATTTTTTCGAAAAAGAGACACTGGGAACCTTATTCCCGGAATTTATTGAGTATGAACAAAATTGCCGTTTTACCGGTTGCAGCCATATCGGTGAGCCGGACTGCGGCGTCAAGGAGGCGCTGGCAGAAGGGAAAATCAGCCAGAGCCGGTACAATAACTACGTTCAGATCTACAATGAACTGAAAGACAAAAGAAAATATTAGTAGTTATTATATTTACGATTTCAGGCATGGAACAACATGCTAATATGATAAAAATAAGGAGTATGAAAAAATGAATTGTTTATCACCTTCACTGCTTGCTTCGGATTTCTCCATCTTAGGAGAACAGGTAAAAATGCTGGATGAAGCAGGTGCGCAGTATGTACACATTGATGTTATGGATGGTAGTTTTGTGCCGAGTATTTCTTTCGGACTTCCGGTAATCAAATCCATCCGGAAATGTACCGACCGTATTTTTGACGTACATCTCATGATCGATGAGCCGGTGCGCTATATCGATGAGTTTGTAGATGCAGGCGCAGATCTGATAACGGTACATGCAGAAGCATGTAAGCATCTGGATCGTACCATTCATGCAATCAAAGACCGTGGCGTGCTTGCAGGCGTTGCATTAAATCCGGCCACACCGCTTTCCGTACTGGATTATATTCTTCCGGAATGTGATATGGTACTTCTGATGAGCGTAAACCCGGGATTTGGCGGACAGAAATACATTCCGTATACAACACAGAAGATCCGTGATCTCAAGCAGATGATGAAAGAGAAAAACTGCCAGGCAGATATCGAGGTAGATGGTGGTGTCTCTCTGAAAAATGTGCAGGAAGTTCTGGATGCGGGAGCGAATATTATTGTAGCGGGAACTGCCGTATTCAAAGGGGATATTCAGGAGAATGTACGGGGATTTCTTGATATCATGGAGAAGTAGAACATAAGTATTAAGTATATGAGACCGTTGCGGTAGGTTATGACGGGGAAATTTATGAGACCGTTGCGAGAGGTTGTGATGGGAAAATTTATGAAACCGTTGCAGTAGGTTATGTTCGACAGTGGACAGGTAAGATGTGATTGTCACGCAAGGCTAAGACGCCTTCGCTTAGAAAATCAAATCTTACCCGCCACTGTCGTTTTTACTTTGATGTGCAACGGTTAAAAAAGTTATGAGTATTCAATGCATTGAGCAACGGTCAATAAAGGTTATGAGTATTCAGTGTATTGAGCAACGGTCAATATAGATTATGAAAATACGAGGTGAAGAATTATGCGTTGCCTGATTATAACCGGTGGAACGATTCAGAGTGAATTTGCAATTAAATATATAAAAGAAAGAGCGTGGGATTATGTTGTTTGTGCGGATGCGGGAATGAGATTTTGTCATTCTGCGGGAATTCTGCCGGATTTGATTTTAGGTGATTTTGATTCTGTAGATGAGGAATCTTATGAATATTTTCAGAAGGTTTGTCCGGAGCGGATGGAGCGGTTTCCGACACATAAGGATGAGACGGACACAGAACTTGCGCTGCTTCGTGCGATTGATGCGGGGGCAGATGCAATTACTATGATCGGTGCCACCGGAACACGTCTGGATCATGTGATGGGAAATATCCAGATGCTGAAACTGGCATTGGATAGAAAGGTTTTCTGCCAAATCGTGGATGCTCACAACCGGATCCGTATGGTAGATAAATTCGCAGAATTGAAAAAATCAGATCAGTTTGGAAAATATGTATCTTTGCTTCCATTTACTCCGGAAGTCAGAGGAATTACGTTAAAAGGATTTGCTTATGAAGTGGAAGATTTTACACTGGTCAGTGGAATTGCACGTGGAGTCAGCAATGAGCTGGAAGCGGAAACGGCTACCATTTCCTGTGAAGATGGAATCTTGTTAGTGATTGAGTCCAGAGATTAGCAAAATTAAGAGGCAACGTCCCCCGGCAGTTACTGCCGGGAGGCGTTGCCTCTTGAATTATGTAGATGATTATTCAGCTGCTTCGATCAATTCTACAATATACTGAATGCAGCGTTCCAATCCGAGTATGCTGGTATTGAGGATCATACAATGGTTTTTGAAATCACCCCATTTACGGTCTGTATAGTATTCATAATGTAGCCGTCTCTTTTTATCCATATCCTGATTCATATTGCGAGCTTCTTTTTCACTTAGATCGAAAAGTTTCTGTGTACGCGCAATTTTCTCTGCTTCATTTCCACATACGAAAATATGATATGCATCCGGATCGTCTTTCAGAATATAATCTGCACAACGTCCGATGATCACACAGGAACCCTTCTGTGCCAGATCTTTGATCACCTGTGTCTGAGCGGCATAAACCTGATCAGACAGAGAACTTCCGGTGCGGTCGCGTCCTACAAAGGCATAGGCAAACAGATTTTTTGATGGGGCATATTCAGACTGTTCCTGGATGAAAGACTCTGAATAGCCGGTTTTTTCTGCAATCTGGAAAATAATATCCTTGTCATAATAAGGAATATTCATGCGTTTTGCCACTTCTTCCCCAATGAAATGACCGCCGCTGCCAAATTCACGACTGATGGTAATGATCGTTTTCTTCATATAAATACCTTCTTCCCATGGTGTAGTAGTATTATTTCGTGTCCCTCTCCAGAGACCATATCAGATGGAATTATTTCATCTGATATTTGATGTAATTACCCACCTATATTATAACATATGAGGGACAGAAAAGGTAACATACAGTTTGATGGAAGTGTTTTAATTTTTGCAAAAAAGTTGCAGTTCACACACGCTATTTGCAAAAAATAAACGTCTCCTTTGGTTGACGATAAAGCTCTGGTGGCATATAATACTAGGTATGTAAAGGAGTAGCAGAAACATGAGTAAAATTATTTTGACAGGTGATCGCCCGACAGGCCGTCTTCATGTCGGACATTACGTGGGATCATTAAAAGAAAGAGTTCGTCTGCAGAATTCCGGACTGTACGATGAAGTTTATATTATGATAGCAGATGCACAGGCTCTGACTGATAACGCAGAGCATCCGGAGAAAGTTCGTCAGAACATTATTCAGGTTGCACTGGATTATCTGGCATGTGGTATCGATCCGGAGAAAGCAACGATCTTTATCCAGTCTATGGTACCGGAACTGACAGAGTTGACCTTTTATTATATGAATCTGGTAACGGTATCCAGAGTTCAGAGAAACCCTACCGTAAAAGCCGAGATTCAGCAGAAAAATTTTGAGTCCAGCATCCCGGTTGGTTTCTTCTGTTATCCGATCAGTCAGGCAGCAGATATTACCGCTTTCCGTGCCACAACCGTTCCGGCTGGCGAGGATCAGATGCCGATGATCGAGCAGTGTAAAGAAATCGTTCATAAATTCAACAGCGTATATGGTGAGACACTGACAGAGCCGGAGATCGTACTTCCGACCAATCAGGCTTGCTTACGTCTGCCGGGTATCGATGGTAAAGCAAAAATGAGTAAATCTCTTGGAAACTGCATTTACCTGTCCGATGAACCGGATGAGATTAAGAAAAAAGTAATGTCCATGTTCACAGATCCGAACCATCTGAGAGTAGAAGATCCGGGACGTGTCGATGGAAACCCGGTATTCATTTATCTGGATGCATTCAGTAAACCGGAGCACTTCGCAGAGTATCTGCCGGATTATCAGAAGCTGGACGAGCTGAAAGCACACTATACCCGTGGTGGTCTCGGTGATGTAAAAGTAAAGAAATTCCTGAATAACGTACTTCAGGAAGAGCTGGCACCGATCCGTGAAAGACGTAAAATGTGGGAGCAGCGTATTCCGGATGTGTATGATATCCTGAAAAAAGGTACAGAGGTTGCTGAGAAGAAGGCAGCTGCTACATTGAATGATGTGCGTGCTGCAATGCAGATTAATTATTTTGATTAAAAAGAAGATATTTAGTAGACAGTCAGAAGATAAAGCTGACTGTCTATTTTATATCAGAGGTATCGTATTTTTGATTGATAATCATGGAAAGAATAAGATACAAGCTTCCTGTATACTTTAAATAAGCCAAGAGATTGACATAAAAAATACTTCAAGTAAATTTAGATTATTACGGACCTGCCAGTTGGTAAAAATCTAAAAAATACAAGAGGTATCTAATATGAATCTTAAAAGCACAAAGAAGAAAAACCAAGTAATTACAGCAAATATTTTTGAACAGCAGGAACTTTTGAAAAAAGCGGAGGTGATCAGGGAAAATCTTAAAGCTTCAACCTGGCATGAGTTAGAAACCAATGGTAAGTTTGATAAAAATGAAAAACTCTCATTTATCAGTGATGATATGTTAATGTGAAATTAGAGATAGATGTTTATCTGGAAGATTCATAGAAAAGCTGTCAGCTCCTAAATTATTGCAGAATAAAACTAAAAAAGATATTTACTTCTTTTGCCATGTGTTAAAATGATGCTAGCATACATCTGGGAGGTTAGAATTAAATTATGGATCAACAGTACATAAATTCAATTGTAGATATGATAGAGTCATCGAATTTGCGTTTGCGTTCAGTAGAAATCAGGCCGGTATGTTATGATGATGGCACTTCTTTAAAATCGACAGTATCTATTATACATTCGGATATTATTGGAGAACGTTCCAGATTCGTTAATATCGATTTAGTTGCGAATCTTTTGATTTTTACCGCATTTGATGGATTTGTGGAAAACAAATATTCGTTACCGGAAGGGGAAAGCTTTAAACGGCATTATGAGATTTTGCCAGAAAGCACAGATATGGAAAAGATACAAAAGAATTGCTATCGAATACTGAAACTGATGAGAAATGCTATGCAACATAATTTGAGTGGTGTGACCATAGGTTTGCAGGAATATGTTTTTAGTTATTCCAACAGAAATACAGTATTTCAACTTGAAATATCCAGAGCTGCAGTGGAGTATTTATATTCTATAATTCTTAATTTGATAAAAGGACAAGTATATGGGCTAATAACGTTGGGACACTATGAAGAAACGTTAAAAGAGTTTTATAAACGAATGTTGTCAGGGATTGTAGTGCTGGAAGATGAGTTTGGAACAGGAGTTTCAAATCAGATTTCTGGTATGTTACAAGGGTTTCGGGTTGGGGTTCGGTATCCACTGGAGAATCCACGGTTCTATAAGGAAACAGAAGATGAAGTGATTTTTTTGTTTTATGAGACTGGTAGTCAGAAATATGCCGTGGATTATATGTATTATTTGAGAGATAATTGTTATGTGCTGCCGGAAGAATTGGGAAGAATTTTTGATGAGGAATCGGTGAAATTTATTGGATTTCAGAAAAGCTTGCTGAGTGAGAGATGGAAGAAAGTAGATGATTTTTAGTAGCGGAAACGTAAAGTAAAAATCGAAGCGTATGGTATGTTTTGAAATTTGTTTACAAGACCACGTCGTTTTGGAAAGACATTAAATATGAGTAGGCGTTCTATTTTGAAATATGGAATTGCGTGTTATAAAAAAGACTGTCGTATGGCAGTGAAAAAATAAATATGAATTTCGGTCTTTGCGACTGAGATAAAATATGCTTGGTGCTAGGTTAGAGTGAAAGAAAATATATTTATTGTAGGAACTGTGATTGGACATTTATCAGATTTTTATAACACATAACAGAATGTGGTCCGGTCAGGAGATCCTGGTGTTTGGCATTATTTTTATGATAGTGTTGTTTTGTTGTATGTGTGCAGTCCGCTGTGGAAAAATAAATAAAGTTCAGGCAGCAGCAGGATTGTTATTGCTTGTATTTCTTGGAATTGTATATGGATCTACCGTTTTTACAAGGTCTGTAGGAACCAGACAATACGAACTGATTCCGTTCTGGTCCTGGTGGGAAGTGATCAGTCACCATGATCAGTCCTTGTTACAGGAAGATTTGCTGAATTGTATGTTATTGATGCCGATGGGAGTGTTGCTGCCATTGATGGTAAAGAAAAAAGTCCATCCCTGGCAGGCGTTTCTGGCAGGAATCTGTGTATCTGCCTGTATTGAGATCAGTCAGCTTATTTTCCTGCGCGGACTGTTTGAATGGGATGATATGATTCACAATGCGTTTGGCTGTATGGTTGGATGTATCCTATGTGATATGGTGGTTCGCCGAGATAACAAAATACGAAAAAAGAATAAGGCAGAGGGACAGAGTTCGTAAATCATGGATTTCTGTTCTTTTTTTGATGGTTAGATTAGCGGAAACCTTGACAAATGCAGTGGTTGTGTTAAAATTTCTACAGACTATGTCCACGAAAGAGAAAGAGGGACAATCTGTTAGGAGGAATGAAAATGGCTGTACCGTACAATCACAGAGAGATTGAACAGAAATGGCGCAAAATCTGGGAAGAACACCCGGTTAATGTAAATGATGGTAAGAAACCGAAATACTACTGTCTGGATATGTTTCCATATCCGTCAGGCAATGGTCTGCATGTAGGACACTGGAGAGGATACGTTATCTCCGATGTATGGAGCAGATATAAAATGCTGAACGGATATTATCTGATTCATCCGATGGGATGGGATGCATTCGGACTTCCGGCTGAGAACTACGCAATCAAGATGGGCGTGCATCCGGAGAAATCCACAGCAGAGAATATTGCAAATATCAAACGTCAGATCAAAGAGATCGCTGCTGTTTATGACTGGGATATGGAAGTAAACACAACCGACCCGAACTTCTATAAATGGACGCAGTGGATTTTTGTAAAAATGTTCAAAGCAGGTCTTGCTTATCAGAAAGAGATGCCGATCAACTGGTGTCCGTCCTGTAAGACAGGTCTTGCAAACGAGGAAGTTGTAAATGGTAAATGTGAGCGTTGTGGCGCTGATGTTACCAAGAAAAACTTGAATCAGTGGATGTTAAAGATCACAGCATACGCTGATCGTCTGTTAGATGATCTTGACAAACTTGACTGGCCGGAGAAAGTTAAAAAGATGCAGACGGACTGGATCGGAAAGAGCCACGGTGCAGAAGTTAACTTTAAGGTTGAGGATACAGACAAAGAGATCACTGTATACACCACAAGACCAGATACGTTACATGGTGCTACTTTCCTTGTTCTGGCTCCGGAGCATGCAATGGCGAAAGAGCTTGCAAACGATGAGACAAGAGCAGCAGTAGAAGATTATATTTACCAGTCTTCTCTGAAATCTTCTGTAGATCGTCTGCAGGATAAAGAGAAAACAGGTGTATTTACCGGAAGTTATGCGATCAATCCGATCAACGGTGCAAAAGTACCGATCTGGCTGTCTGATTATGTATTAGCTGACTACGGTACAGGTGCGATCATGTGTGTACCGGCTCATGATGACCGTGACTTCGAGTTCGCAACCAAATTCAATATTCCGATCATTCAGGTTATCGCAAAAGATGGCAAAGAAATCGAGAATATGACAGAGGCTTATACCGAAGCAAAAGGTACTATGATCAACTCCGGCGAGTGGAACGGAATGGAATCTTCTGTTTTGAAGAAAGAAGCTCCACACATCATCGAGGAGAGAGGCATTGGTAAAGCTACCACAAACTACAAACTGAGAGACTGGGTATTCTCCCGTCAGCGTTACTGGGGCGAGCCGATCCCGATCGTTCATTGTCCGGATTGTGGACCTGTTCCGGTTCCGGAAGAAGAACTTCCGCTGTTACTGCCGGAAGTTGAGTCCTATCAGCCGACAGGTACCGGTGAATCTCCGCTGGCAGACATTACAGACTGGGTAAACACAACCTGCCCGTGCTGTGGAAAACCTGCAAAACGTGAGACAAATACCATGCCGCAGTGGGCAGGATCTTCCTGGTATTTCCTTCGTTATGTAGATAACAAAAATGAGAAAGAACTGGTTTCCAGAGAAAAAGCAGACAAATATCTGCCGGTTGATATGTATATCGGTGGTGTTGAGCATGCAGTACTGCATCTGCTTTACTCCAGATTCTATACAAAATTCCTGTGCGATATCGGTGTGATCGACTTTGACGAACCGTTCCATAAACTGTTCAACCAGGGTATGATCACCGGTAAAAACGGTATCAAGATGAGTAAATCGAAAGGAAATGTAATCTCACCGGATGATCTGGTTCGTGATTACGGCTGTGATTCTCTGCGACTTTACGAGCTGTTCGTAGGACCGCCAGAACTGGATTCTGAATGGGATGACAGAGGAATTGATGGTGTATACCGTTTCATCACACGTTTCTGGAAACTGATTCTGGATAACAAGGATGCTGATGTCAAAGAGACAAAAGAGCTGGTAAAAGTTCGTAACAAACTGGTTTACGATATCACCACACGTCTGGAGAGCTTCAGCCTGAATACCGTTATTTCCGGATTCATGGAATACAATAACAAACTCATCGATATGGCGAAAAAAGGCGGTGTAGATAAAAAGACATTAGAGACATTTGTTGTTCTGATGGCACCGTTTGCACCACATATCAGCGAAGAACTGTGGAGTCAGCTTGGTCATGAGGATTCTGTCTTCCATGAGACTTGGCCGACATACGATGAGAATGCTATGAAAGATGACGAGAAAGAGCTTGCTGTACAGATTAATGGAAAGACAAAATGTGTTGTTACACTTCCGGCTGACGTAAGCAAAGAGGATGCCATCGCAGCAGGTAAGGCAGCACTTGGCGATAAACTGACAGGAAACGTGATTAAAGAGATCTATGTTCCGGGCAGAATCATCAACATCGTAGCAAAATAATCCATTTTACCTATGAATATTTGAGTATACAGAAAAGATATTGAGATCAGATGTCAATATCTTTTCTTTTTTTGTCAATAGGCACTTTTTTCTCCTGAAATGGGCATGTGAAAGGATCAGTTCCTTTGGTAAAATATGGCTATATAAATCTGACCGGAAAAAGAATTTATATGGCGACACGAAAGAAAGGGGATGAGTCTATGATAAAGAAATTTTTGAGTATACTGCTTGCGGTATGTATGCTTGCATGTTTTGTACCGATGGATGCATATGCCATTGTCGGATCCGTTCGTTCAGAAACAGAGGAGGTAACAAACAATAAAGGAACATACCGGAATTATAATGTTACCTGGATCGAGAATGATCATATTCGCCTGTATTTTGTGCAGAGTTCGAAAATAAATTTTGGCGATGGTTATCTGGTAACTGTGCCTGCAAGAACAAAAGCATCTGCAAAAGAGGCATATGACATGGTATTTAACAAAAAAATATACCAGTATCCATATTTTGTCGCAAATTCAGAAAAAATATCTGTTTCCAGCAGGAGTGTAACTGCAGACAAAAATAGTATTACAGTAAAATATGAGTTTAAACCGTATAAACAGGTAACATCGAGATATCAGCGTACCTATGAAGTTACCACGACTTACCGGATCGTCAAACTGGACGAAGGTAAGACAACCGGCTACACGACTGCCGGTATGCTGACAGAGGATGATGCAGATGACGGAAGAACTTACGGCGTAAAAGCAGATGTTGATGTCGGGTATAAGAACAAAAATGGTCTTGCGTATGGCGATGATCTGAGTCTGCAATTTTGTACGAAACTGAATGGTTTTAATAAAATGGGACATGAGAATGTTTCCACTGGTGCGTCTGTATACATGAGCCATGCCACCGGAAATTCGGAATCCGGTTATCAGCATTCAGAGAGTGCCGTGGTGGCAGATCTGCTGCATGTAAAAACATCTTTTGGATGGTATCACAGTCCTAATAGCGGCTATGGCAGTTCCGGAGAAGGTATCACAGAACTTTTTACAAAAGGATATTCCTGGGCAAATCCTTTTGCGGCAACTTCCTCACTGTATACAGGTTATGTGACAGGGCATGATGGAACAGGTGATTACACAGATTCACTGCCGGAGTATTTTTCTGCAACAAAAAGTGGCGATGTGACATTGGAACTCAACCTGAATCTCATGGGAAAAGAGATTTCATATCAGCACAGTAACATGCTTTGGGGATACCGGGATCTCTATACCGAAAAAGATGACACCTTTACACCGAATGATACGATCACGGTGAGCCAGTCTGCCAGACATCTTGGTATTTATAAAAATAAGGATGGTTATCAGGCAGTTCCGGCATCCAGTGAAAGTGAGCTGAATGCAAATGCAAAGACTTACGGAACAAAGATCGCGGCAATTCGTGGAAATTTTCATGAAGAAAATGACCGCTATGTATTTACAAACGGTGTGGCAGCGTTGTCAAAATCCATTACTGCAGTCTGGACCGGCGCCGGTGGAAGTTTTTCTGTTGGCAAGGATGGAAGTTTTGAGACAAGCAATGTAAATCTGAATACCCCGACATTTAAGTTTTATCAGCCAAAAGATGCTGCACAGAAGAATCTTACGATTGCATCGGGAGAAAATGGTCTGATCGTGACGATGGATCCGAATTCGAATGATGCGATGATGACGACCAACATTCCGGGTACAGAGATCAGTGTGGAAAAAGCGAACGTGAAAGTGGATGGCAATATCAGTTTTGAAGGAAATGCAGAATTTCAGATTTTTAGAGGTGCTGAGTTTACCATGCAGGAGCTTGGATATGGTTACCAGGGGAAAGATTTTAAGGTAAACGGTATTCGTGCAACCGGAAAAATTGATACGACAGAAATGCTTGGACTGGATATGGCAAGTCTGGAAGGCGAAATTGATACCTTCCAGCCAAGGTATCATTTCACTATGGAACTGAATGTATTTGATCTCTTTGAGAGTGAGGCGGAACTGGAATTGAAGAGATCTAACCTGACAGGTTCACTTATGCCAAATAAGCTTTACTTCTATGCAGGATCAAGTGTTGCCAAGGTGCCACTGGTGCCACCTGTGGTAGTGGCAAATATAACCGGTGCCGGTGGTGGATTTAATAATCTGGCAGATTCCCTTAACGGAGATTTCTTTGCAATTCCGCCGTTGAACCTTTCCATTACAGGGAAAGGCGAAATTTTGAATACACTGGAAGGAAAAGCAACCTATACCTTTGGACCGGCTTACTTTAAGCTGGAAAGCGATGAGGTCAAAATTTTTAAAAAGCTGAATCTGATTGATGATTTTACCATCGAAGAAGGTGTTCAGGGAGAAACGCGCAATTATAAGGGCACAGACTACACCGGTCTGAAAGCTTTTGGTGCTGCAAGTGTCCATGCAAGTGTTCCACAGAATTCCAAGGTAATCCGGGCTTCGGGAGACTTAAGTGCAAGTGTGTTCTCCGGAATGAACAGCTATAAGAATCCGACCAGTGTCTATGTAAATGCGGATATGAACGGTGGTGTGAAAGGAAGTCTGCATGTACCGTCAGGATGGCCGTTGATCGGTGGTGTCAAACTTGGATCTACAAGTTTTGATTTTTTCCTTGGTGCAAGTACGGTGGTACCGGTCAGAGGAACGAACTTTAATGGCGCAGTAAATTCAGCCTTTAAGAATTTTAAAATTTACGGCGGTGCCAAGAAAGAAGCCGACTGGGGAATTGCATCTTATCGCCTTTGGTACATATTCCCGGAAAATGATGCTGGTATCAAAACCGTTGGATTCTGGAAAGATCTGCCGGAATGGAAGTGGGAAGATCACAAGCCGGAAGGTTACAGTGCAGAATACAATGAAAATGATGCAGTGGCAGTCATGGATGCAAATATGGATATGCTTGGTGCAAATGTAACATCCGTTGCTGATGTGGCATTGCAAAATGCGGTAAGTACCAACAGTGTTTACAGTAAGAATATTGAACTTACCGGAAATGAGGGACAGTCATTATCAAAAGATGCTACGGTTGTTATGATGGTGACACCTGCGGATGGCACAGATATGCAGGCATTTGCAGAGAGCCTGACGGTTTCCAAAGATGGCAGCAATCTTGCCCTGACACTACCTTCCTATAATGAGGAAGATGAAATTACCAATGAGTCAGAAATCAATGTATTTGCAACACAGAATGCGGCTGGAAAAGACTGTGTTCTGGTCGGTCTGGGAAAAAATGCATCCATTGGTGATCAGTGGACAGTAACCAGTGATGTGGCAGAGTTCAATCTGAATCTGAACGCATCTATGCCATTTGACAGTCTCTCTGCGAGCCTGAACGGACAGACGGTCAGTGGAAAAGTAGAAAATCCGGATGCGGATGCAAAGTATGTGCTGGCAACTTATTTCGGCGAGGAAAGCGGTAAGGGACAGTACGCCATCGAATATCAGGATATTACAGATCCGGCTAATATATCCGCGCAGATACCGGATCGGGGAACTATGGTTGCTACCGGTGATTATTATGTGACTGTAAGTCTTTTAAGCAAAAATGAGATCATGATTGAAAATGAAGATGGAAGTACGGAAAAGGATGAAGTGCTTCTTCCTGTTGATACAGTGGCCTTAGGGCAGATTCATTATCAGAATACTGCACAGCCGGAGGCACCTGCGACAGCAGCAATCCAGCCGATCGGAAATGAGATCATGGAAGGATCTTGGAGTGAGGTGGCAAACGCTGACGGTTACAGAGTAACGATTTATCAGGAGAAGGGCGGAAGTTTTGTTGACACCGGAAAGAATTACAGCTATGATGCAGCCGATATCAAAGATTCCAAAATTGACGGTGTTTCTTATGATGCTGCTACCGGTACATTTACACTGGATATGGCATTGACTGTAAATGGTGATGCGATTGACGAGAATCAGAATACTTCCGGCAATACAACTACCTCAGATCTGAAAGCAGGTAAGAATTATAAGATCGGTGTACAGGCATACAATTATCTGACCGATGAAACGGGTGAAAAGATTGCAAATGCGTTCATTTACAGCGAGGAGACAAAATCAAACGATGCTGTATTACCGAAATACACACCACTGACGCTGAAAGCGGAGATGGAAACATCAAGAGGAAGTGGTAATTATACTTCTCACGATGTCACAGAAGAAAATGGTGTATTCTTCTGTGTGGCAGGTGCAGGAAATAACAACCGCTGGTATCTGCAAGTGACCAATCAGGAAAATGAAAATGTTACCTATACACTGACAAGAATGGATACCGATCAGGTAATAGATGCTGCATATGATGGTTATTGGAACATTGATAATACAGATATTACAGGATCCGTGATGTTCCGCATTGATGCAGCAGTGAATAAAGGTACTTACACAGATATTACAACAAAATATCTGCTTGTGGAAAAAGATGATACCGCACCGATGCTCAGTCTGGATCAGACAGTGGTATATGCGAATAAGGATACCGGAGACTATACGATTACAGGCATGACAGAACCGAATGGAACGGTTTGCCTTGATGATGTAGACTGGGAGGGAAATTTGAAACAGGTTGCCACTGCGGATGAAAACGGCAGATTTTCTTATTCCGGACAGCTTGATCTGACCTATAATCAGATGGTGATGGATGAAGAAGGAATGCCGGTTTATGATGAAAATGGCAATCCGGTGATTCAGACAATCCGTACCGAAAATGGAATGTTCCTGTTGCTTGTGGCAGAGGATGCAAACGGAAATCGGTCCGCAGCAGAATCTGTGGTTGTCACACTGGAAGACCACGATTGGGAGGCTGATTATACTGTGGATCAGAAGCCAACCTGCGAGGATGAAGGTATGAAATCCATTCATTGTAAAACCTGTAGTGCAGTAAAGGATGAGCAGACGATTCCGGCAGCTGGACATAGCTGGGGCGTGGGAGTGATCACTATTAAGCCGACAGCAGAAAAAACAGGTATCCGCACTTATCTCTGTGAGCGTTGTGGCGCAACAAAAACAGAGGAAGTAGATAAGATATCCGTGCCGGATGAATCAAAGCCGGATACTTCGGATAAGCCATCTGGTTCTGACGGAACAAAGCCGGAAAACGTGGATAAGATATCTGGTTCTAATGAAACAAAGGCAGAAAATGTTAATAAGACATCAGCGTCAGGCAAAACCGAAGCGGATAAGAAAACCGCCGGGAAAGCCGTACGCACAGATGATAATGCCAGAATGATGTTATGGATCACAATTTTGATTCTTTCCACAGGAACTGGAGCAATAACGATTACTGTACGCAGAAAAACGAAAAGAAAATAAAAAACAGTAAAACAGACTGAAAAAGAGCGTTCCGCGAGGGCGCTCTTTTTTTGTTGAGCATAAGAGGCTTCGATAGTACACTTTCTTGTCTTGATGTAAAGATGGGCATATGTTAGGATACAATTATGATAATGAAAACAGATAAGTGACAGGTGGAAAAGGTAAGAGTTTAACAAAAATAGGTCAATAGTGAGAAGGAGATGCATTATGAAGGGGAAAAAGATTTTAAAAGGTATTGGGTTTGTAGTTTTATGCATTGTATTGTTTGCAGCAGCAGTGCTTATTTTTTATACGGTGCGGGAATATCGTCCGAAATCCATTGAGTTTCCGGAAACAGGAACTGGGACAAAGACATTATCCGAAGGAGATAGTTTTTCTGTCCTGACCTATAATACCGGTTATGCGGCATTGAGCAAAGACGAAGATTTCTTTATGGATGGTGGAAGTAAGGTGCAGCCGGACAGCAAAGATGTGGTGGAAACAAACCTTGCGGGAATTTCTGATATTTTGAAAAGCCAGAATGCAGATTTCTATTTCTTGCAGGAAGTGGATATTGATGCAAAACGTTCTTTCCATATCGATGAACGTGAGTATTATGAAAATGCGTTGGATATGAGCAGTATTTATGCCTGCAATTTCAAATGTGATTTTGTGCCATATCCGATTCCACCGATTGGAAAAGTAGAAGCGGGTCTGCTTACCATGACGGATTATCAGGTGGAGAGTGCAAAGCGGATCAAACTAGCAGAATCTTTTTCATGGCCGATCAAAACCTGTAATCTGAAACGCTGCATGCTGGAGACAAGGATTCCGATAGAAGGAACTGATAAAGAACTTGTGCTGATCAATTTCCATCTGGAAGCATATGACAGCGGAGAAGGCAAGAAGATGCAAAGCCAGATGCTGGCAGATAAGCTGCAGGAAGAATATCAGGCTGGTAATTATGTAATTGCCGGTGGTGATTTTAACCAGACTTTTGAAGGTGTGGATAAGTATGAAATCCATGATACGGACAGCTGGGTGCCAGGAACTGTGTACAAAGAAGATCTGCCGGATGGATTTGATTTTGCTGTGGCAGATAATGCACCGACGTGTCGGTTGCTGAATGGACCGTACAGTGGAAATTATGAGGAATCTCAGGTGTACGTCATTGACGGGTATATTGTGTCTGATAATCTGCAGGTGGATCAGGTGCAGGTTATCGACACTGATTTCGAGTACACGGATCATCAGCCGGTGTCTTTACGGGTGATTCTTCAATAAATTTTTGTCTGTCGGTGTAAGAAACAAATAAAAAATAACTCCAACGAAAATTTTACAATCATCCTTCTGTTGGAGTTATTTTTTATTTTGTTCCATTTACACGACGGCGCCGCCTGTTTTTGGCACAAGAAGTAGTTGGAAAATAAATTAAAATAGTGTAGAATAAGTGCCAGATAAGATTTGTTAAAGGAGTGTTTTGATATGAAAGTAGATTTGTTTTCCATCGGACATTTTACGGTGCACACTTATGGAGTGATGATTGCTATCGGAGTGATCTTGTGTGTGGTGATGGGATATTATAGAGCAAAACGTATGGAAATGAAAGCCGAGTCAGTACTGGATCTGGCAATTTTATGCGTTGTTATGGGATTCCTTGGAGCAAAAGTGTTTTTTGTGATTTTGAGCTGGAAACAGTTTTTAACAGATCCGTTGAGTGTACTTGGATCTTCCGGATTCGTGGTATACGGAGGCATTATCTTCGGTGTGGTATCAGTCTTGATTTACTGTAAGATTAAGAATATCCGGTTTTTTGAATATTTTGATCTGCTGGCACCGTCCGTATCACTGGCACAGGCTTTTGGACGTTTGGGCTGCTTTTTTGCAGGCTGCTGTTATGGTAAGGAAACAAGCCTTCCGATTGGAATTGTATTTCCGGAAGGCAGTTTTGCACCGGCAGGCGTACCGCTGCTGCCGACACAGCTTTTTTCTTCAGCAGGAGATTTTGTGATTGCATTTGTACTGGTTCGCATGACTGGAAAAATGCGTCATACCGGTGACGTGGGTGCGCTCTATCTGATGCTTTACGGAATTGGAAGATTCTGTGTGGAATTTCTGCGTACCAACGAACAGGGAGGATTCATTGGATTGACAACAGCACAGTTGATTTCAATTGTGTTTATGATCATATCAATTGTGCTTTTTATTCGAAATAAAAGAGCAGCGGACAGAGAAGATTTAATGTATATTTAGTATAAGTGGAATTGAAAAAAATTACCGGGAGCAAGACGGTAGATTGATTTTCGTAATTGAAGTGAGCATAGCCCGCCTCCGTGAGTGTGTTTGAACACGCTGGTTTTGCGTGTGAGTTTATGGAAGGAGGCGGAAATAAGTGGCGCAACGGAGATAGAAAATCATTCGTGTCTGCTCCCGGTAATTTTTTCAGTTCTTTTTTATAAAACTTACAGCAGATTCATTGCCCCGGAGGAAATCTGGCTGATGATATCAACCACGGCAGCATCTCCGTATTGTCTGTTTTCGAAAAATGCATAATAACCGCCATAAACCGTGTAAGACAGCACGACATTGACGGATGGATCCTGTTTGTACTCCGGGTGAGCTTCAAACAGGATTTTTTTTAATTGATATTCGACTTTTCGCACCAGTTCGCCGGCTCTGGTTCCGGAAAATAAAATGCGGATAATGCTATCACGTGAGAGATAACCGAGAAACAGATTTTTTGCCAGGACCGCCGGATCTTCCAGGCAGTTTGCCGGATTCGGAATGGCTTCTATGACGGAGGTGACAACTTCTGTCTCTAACTGATCACTCAGATCGTAAATATCTTCATAATGGGAGTAAAAGGTAGATTTGTTAATCTGTGCCTTTTCACACAATTCTTTGATCGTGATTTTTTCTAATGGTTTTCTGGAACGTAATTCCAGAAACGTATTGTGAATGGCTGTTTTTGTTTTTTCTATTCTGATATCCATAATAATACCTCATATGTTTGCTAATGGTGTTAGTTAAAGTAAAGCGGACATTCGCAATCCGCTTTCTGCTGTTGAGTTTTTCGACAATTATCGAAAAGTGTTGGTTTTCCAACGGATTGGAAAAGCTGTTTCTGTTCAAGTATGTTTTCTCTATCTATAATTATAATAGAATTGACAAAGAAAAACAACCACAGTTGATTAATGAGGGAGAGAGTATATGGATTTTTATGGATTTTATACGGGAAAAGAATTTGAAGCCTATCGTTTTCTGGGCGCACATGCCTGTGAAAGAGGAACGGTTTTTCGGACATTTGCACCGAATGCACAGAGAATTTCGTTGATCGGTGAATTTAACGGATGGCAGGAAACACCGATGCAGAAAGTACATGATGGCAATTTCTGGGAGTGTTATGTGGAAAATGCCGGGAAGGGCATGATGTATAAATACAAGATTTACGGAGCAGACGGCAGCTGTATCGATCACTGCGATCCGTATGGTTTTTATTCGGAACTGCGTCCGAACAATGCATCGATTATTTATGATACGACAGATTATCATTTTACAGATTCAGAATGGATGAAAAAACGGTCAGTACAAAAAGATGCGCCGTTAAATATTTATGAGATTCATTTTGGTTCCTGGAGAAAGAAGGATGATAAAGATGCGGAAGGATGGTATACTTATCGCGAGATGGCAGATTTGCTGATTCCGTATCTGAATGAAAATGGTTACAATTATGTGGAGCTGATGCCGTTGAGTGAGCATCCCTGTGATGAATCCTGGGGTTATCAGAATACCGGATTTTTTGCACCGACTTCCCGTTACGGTACGCCGGATGATCTGCGTTATTTTGTCAACGCCTGCCACAAGCATAAAATCGGCGTGTTGATGGATTTTGTACCGGTGCATTTTGCGGTGGATGCCTATGCACTGTGGAATTATGACGGTTCTGCCTTGTATGAATATCCGAATCAGGACGTAGGATACAGCGAGTGGGGAAGCTGCAATTTCATGCATTCCAGAGGAGAAGTGCGAAGCTTCCTGCAATCTGCGGCAGCGTACTGGTTGTCAGAATATCATTTTGATGGTCTGCGCATGGATGCAGTGAGCAATCTGATCTACTGGCAGGGCAATGAGGCAAGAGGCGTGAATAATCTGGCGGTTTCCTTTATTCAAAACATGAATCAGGGATTAAAGGATCGTTTTCCAACGGCTATATTGATGGCAGAGGATTCTTCTTCCTATCCGGGCGTGACCAGATCTGTTCACGATGGTGGTCTGGGTTTTGACTATAAGTGGGATATGGGATGGATGAACGACACGTTGAATTATTTTCGGACAGCACCGGAGTATCGTTCTGAGAACTATCACAAACTCACTTTTTCCATGATGTATTATTATAATGAAGCGTATCTTCTGCCATTGTCTCACGATGAAGTGGTACATGGAAAGGCGACCATTATTCAGAAAATGAGTGGTGACTATGAAGAAAAATTCCCGCAGGCACGGGTAATGTACATGTATATGTATGCACATCCGGGCAAAAAGCTGAATTTTATGGGAAATGAAATTGCGCAGTTTCGTGAGTGGGATGAGAAGCGGCAGCAGGACTGGGATATTTTAAAATTCCCGAAACACAAAGAATTTCATCGCTTTATGATGGAACTGAATGAGGTGTATGAGAAACATTCTGCTTTCTGGGAGGCAGATTATGCACAGGATGGCTTCCGGTGGATTGACTGCCATCAGGAAGAAAAATGTATATATGCCTTTGAACGAAAGAGCAAAAATGAGCGGATCGTTGCCGTTTTCCATTTTGGAAATACAAAAGAGCAGGAATATGTAATGAAAATTTCCGGGGTCAAGAAATTAAAACTGATCTGTAGCAGTGATGATTCTGAGATGAAAAAAGCACATCCGGAGTATCAGAAAGATCTGCCTGTGAAAAAGGGGGCGGTTTCCATACATTTGCCGGCATACAGTGCACGTTTTTATCAGGTAGTGGAATAAATAGCGGAAAGTGATTTTACACTGTGTTCATCTCAGTCTGAGTTGAGACTCCCACTTCTGCAAGTGGTGAGTAATAACAA
>URDN01000019.1 GCA_900546495.1 uncultured Lachnospiraceae bacterium | reverse complement strand
GAAAGAAGTAAACCCCCTTGAAGACGACGAGGTAGATAGGGCAGAGGTGGAAGTGTGGCAACACATGGAGCTGACTGTTACTAATCGTTTGAGGGCTTGACCAAGAACACTTAGTGAAAACGAGTCGCAGACGAAGTTTGAACTTAGTGAGATGGTCGTTCGAAGGAACTTAATGAGAGCAAGCCGTAAGGCGAAGATCGAATTTAGTGAATCGAACTTCCTTATGAACAACAATGAGAAATTGAATGGTGACGGAAAGACACTAATTCTGTATGAAGTTTTGAAGGTATATAATATAAATAAATCAAAGGGGATGTTCCTTTTTTGGGAATATCTCCTTTGATTTTTTTTCGATTGTGTTCATTTTAGAATTTGAACGCAGAATAAGCATTCCCCCGCTTCAAGTGCGCAGAGCACTAAGCGGTGGGAAAAGGGGATGCTTATGTCAGTGAGAGTTAAAAGCTCCCACTGACAGGTCGCAAAGCGACTGCGTTCATGAGCAAGTAGCGAAAGCGGATTGCGAATGTCCGCTTTACTGGATATACAGAAAAACAGCAGCCTTTCGACTGCTGTCTTTCACATAGGGAGATTGAGTTATGAAAATGTTTATCAAAAATAAAGTAGATTTCCTTTTGACAAGTATTATAATATACAATAAATGTGAGCAAAATATGTCAAAATTATAAAAGAAGAAGAATCAATTATAAAAGAATCATGTTAAAATTATAAATAAAAAATAAAAATGACTGCAAAATGGTATTCTTCTATCAATAATGTGTTCAATGGTACGATTATTGTAAAAAATGATAGAAAAAGAAGCAGAAAAGAGGTACAAAAAATGGAATTATCAGAAGGGAGACCTTTGAATACAGAAGGTCGTTTGGAAAAAGAAATGCGAGTGTATGATTTGCTGGATCAATTAGGTATTTCATATTTACGAACAGATCATGAAGCAGCGGGAACAATGGAAGACTGCAATGAGATTGACCGGATTTTGGATGTACTGATCTGCAAAAATCTGTTTTTATGCAACCGACAGAAAACAAAGTTTTATCTATTGATGATGCCGGGAGACAAGCCGTTCAAAACGAAAGAACTATCTGCACAGATCCACAGTGCACGACTTTCTTTTGCACCGGAAGAATATATGGAGGAGTATCTGGATATCACTCCAGGTTCCGTAAGCATTATGGGATTGATGAATGATACTGATAATCAGGTACAGTTGCTGGTGGATGAAGAGGTATTACAGGGGGAATTTCTCGGCTGCCATCCTTGTGTTAATACTTCCAGTTTAAAACTTGGCACAAAAGATGTTTTTGAAAAGTTTTTACCGGCAGTACATCATGAATATATGGTGGTTCATCTGGGACAGGAAGAGGAGAAGAAGGAATGAATCAGTATATGAAAGGTGTCTTATGCACCATCATTGGCGGTGCGTGCTGGGGAATTTCTGGAACCTGCGGCGAATATCTGTGTACCTATCGCGGGATGGACACCAGGGTTTTGACAGATATGCGCCTATTTTGTGCCGGGATTATTTTATGTATGTTTCTTGCATGCAGGGAAAGAAAAAAGCTACAGGAGTTTTTGCATACTCCCAAAGCATTGATCCATTGCATCGTGTTTGGCGTATGTGGACTTATGTTTACACAGTTTGCATATCTGACTGCTATTTCAAAGACAAATGCCGGTACCGCGACTGTACTGCAGTATCTGTCTGCGATTATTGTATTGTTGGTTGTGTGCGTAAGAAAACGAAAATTACCGGTATTGAGAGAAAATATAGCAATTGTATCCTGTCTGCTCGGAACATTTCTGGTTGCAACCCATGGAAGTTTTACTTCCCTTTACATATCTAAGGAAGGTTTGCTTTGGGGTATGCTGGCAGCGTTGGCTGCGGCGCTCTACATATTAATACCGCAGAGATTGTTGGCAGAGTGGGGCAGTATACTTCCTGTTGGAATCGGAATGCTATCCGGCGGAATTGCTTTTTTCTTCTTGATGCGTGTCTGGAAAATTTCAGTACAGTTTGATTTGATTACAGCACTGATAACGGTGGTGATCGTTCTGGTTGGAACGGTTCTGGCATTTACCATGTTCCTGAAAGGAACTAATATGGTAGGACCTGCAAGGGGAAATATGCTTGGCTGTGTGGAACCTTTGGTTGCAACTATTTGCTCCGCAGTTTTCCTGAAAACGGTATTCAAAGCAATGGATTTCATTGGATTTGCTTTTATTATAGCGACCGTTTTTATTTTGGCAAAAGCGGAGAAAGTGAAATCCTGAGAGGGCTAATGTATAAAATATATGGAAAGAGAATATAGTTACAAAAAAGTAATGTGCGGATTGTACAAAAACAGTTGAAATAAAAATATAAGTTTGTGCACACTTACACCGATGCGTTTGCTATTATAATAGCTGTAAAAACCCCCAATACATTATAAGTTTTTTACTACCCCCATAGTAAAAAATACCTTCTCTTGAAAGAACAGCAGATTGACAGGCTGTTCTTTTTTTGTGCTTTTCGATAGTGTGCGTGAGAACTACAAGAAAAATGAAATGTTTAGCTTGCTTTTTATGGGGATATATAGTATAACTGTTTGAGCATGAGCAAAAATAATGAATATAGATTTGCAGCAGAAATGCAGAAAAATTATTACATATGCTATATGATGTGTGTTCTGTTGCAAGAAAATTGAGAGAATTATTGAACGCAGAATAAGCATCTCCCTGCTTCAAGTGTGTAGAGCACTAAGCGCTGGGTAAGGGGGATGCTTATGTCAGTGGAAGTTAAAAGCTCCCACTGACATAAGCAAAGCGACTGCGTTCATGAGCAAGTAGCGAAAGCGGATTGCGAATGTCCGCTTTACTACAAGGTGATAAAGAGGGAGCATTATGTTTCAAAAGGGAAAAAAGAGCAGTTCACGGACTGGCGGGCTGAGCATTATGATTGTTGGGTGTGGAAAAGTTGGAAAAACACTGGTAGAACGTCTGAGCAAGGAAGGACATGACATTTCTGTTGTGGACAAGAGTGCGGTGCGTCTGCAGAGTGTTACAAATATGCATGATGTATTCGGTGTCGTTGGAAACGGTGCAAGTTTTACCGTATTAAAAGAGGCTGGCATTGAGCATACGGACATTCTGATTGCAGTGACGGATTCGGATGAACTGAATCTGCTTTGCTGTCTGGTAGCAAAACGTTCCGGAAACTGTGATGTTATTGCCAGAGTGCGTACGCCGGATTACAGTGAGGAAAAAGCGTATCTGAAAGAAAAATTAGGACTTGCAATGATGATCAATCCGGAGCAGGAGGCAGCAAATGCCATTTCACGTATTTTATATATGCCGACTGCGTTGGATGTGGCGCCTTTTGCCAGAGGACATGCAGAAATGGTTCGTATCAAATTGCCGGAAGGAAACGTGTTGACTGGAAAACGGATCGCGGATCTTGGTTCAGAACTTTCCGGAGCGGTACTGATCTGTGCGGTAGAGCGAAACGGAGAAGTTTATATTCCGAGTGGTAACTTTGAACTGGCAGCCGGAGATGTCATCAGTTTTATTGCACCGGTGCGGGATGGAAGAAAATTCCTGAAAAGAAACGGATTCCATACCAATCAGGTAAAAAGCTGTATCATTGTTGGCGGTGGACGCGCGGCATATTATCTGGGAAAACGTCTGATCGAACTTGGCGTGTCGGTACAGATCGTTGAAAATGAGAAGGAACGCTGTGAGGAACTGAGCGTCCTGCTTCCTCAGGCAATCGTGGTAAATGGTGACGGCACCAGTGAGGAATTGTTAAATGAGATCGGAATTACGACGACAGAATCTTTGGTTCCGCTGACCGGAATTGATGAAGAAAATATCATGTTGACCTTGTATGCAAAGGAAGTTTCCGATGCAAAGGTTGTCACAAAAATCAATCGTATCACCTATACCAGTGTCATTGATCAGCTGGATCTGGGCAGTGTGGTATACCCGAAGTATATTACGTCAGAAGCGATCATTGCTTTTGTACGATCAAAGACCGCAACAATGAATAATAATATAGAAACAATGATTCATCTGTTTGATGAACGTGTAGAAGCAATTGAGTTTGTTGTCGGAGATCAGTCTCCGGTGGTAAATGTTCCGCTGTCAGATCTGAAACTGAAATCAAACCTTTTGGTAGCATGTATCAATCACCGTGGAAAAGTCCTGATCCCGGGTGGTAATGACGTGATCCAGGGAGGAGATACGGTGATCATTGTTACGACAAATACCGGTTTTCATGATATTGAGGATATTTTACGGTAGATGGAGGTTGCATAGATGAATAAATCAATGATTGCCTATATTTTAGGCTGGATTTTGAAGCTGGAAGGGCTGTTTATGCTCATTCCGATTCTGGTAGCTGTTATTTACCGGGAACATAACGGAATCTGGTTCGTGGTAGTTGCTGCCTGCAGTCTTGCGTTGGGAACATTGATCACACACAGAAAACCGGAAAATAATATCTTTTATATGCGGGAAGGCTGTATTGCAACGGCGTTGAGCTGGATGATTATGAGCGTGGTGGGATGTCTGCCGTTTTTCTTAAGCAGGGAGATCCCTTCCTTTACGGATGCTTTATTTGAGACAGTGTCCGGTTTTACCACTACAGGATCTACCATTTTAAGTGATGCGGAAGCATTATCTTATTGCATGCTGTTCTGGCGTGGTTTCACACACTGGATCGGCGGTATGGGTGTACTTGTATTTTTACTGGCAGTCATTCAGATGACCGGTGGTTCCAATATGAATCTGCTTCGTGCAGAGAGCCCGGGACCGTCTGTTGGTAAACTGGTGCCACGTATGATGCACACTGCCCGTATTTTATATGTCATCTATATGGGATTGACGGTTATTTTGGTTGTTCTGCTGCTTTGTGGAAAGATGTCAGTGTTCGAATCGCTGACGACGGCATTTTCCACGGCGGGAACAGGAGGATTCGGCATCCGAAATGACAGTCTGGCAAGCTGCTCACCGTATATTCAATGGGTAGTTACGGTGTTTATGATTTTGTTTGGCGTGAATTTCAATGCATATTACCTGATTCTGATGTGCAACTGGAAACAGCTTCGACATATGGATGAGGTATGGTGGTATTTTGGAATTATCGGAGCTGCCATTCTGATCATTATGACCAACACGTATGGATGGGCTGGAAATATTCTGGAAAACTTGCGGAATACGTCATTTCAGGTGGGTTCCATTATAACGACTACCGGATTTATGACGGTGGATTTTGATCAGTGGCCGTCCCTGTCACGATATGTCATGCTGTTTCTGATGATGATTGGCGCCTGTGCCGGAAGTACCGGTGGCGGTATGAAAGTCAGCAGATTCCTGTTATCTGTGAAATCCGCGTTGCGCGAGTTGAATTCCTATTTGTTTCCAAAGAGTATAAAAAAGATCAAGATGGACGGAAAGACGGTAGATGAAGAGGCTATCCGTGGCATTAACGTATATTTTACGGCATATATACTGCTGGTCATGCTGTCTACATTTCTGGTGTGCATAGACGGGACGGATCTGGTCAGTGGATTTTCTTCCGTGCTTGGTACTTTTAACAATATCGGACCGGGACTTGCAAAATACGGACCGGCATGCAATTTCGGTGATGCTTCGACCTTCAGTAAATATGTGTATATTTTTGATATGCTGGCGGGGCGTCTGGAAATATTTCCGGTGCTGATTCTTTTGTATCCGCCGAGCTGGCGTGGACTTTTAAAACGCCGGATCAAACGGAAAAAGAACAGTCGGGGAAGAGTATCGGTATCCTGAACGAAGAATAAGCATTCCCTTTACGATCGTACAGAAAATGAAGGAATCCAGCTGTTTTAAGAAAAAATAGAAAAAGATTCTTGTCAATTCCTGAATAAATTTTAAGAATTTCTGAACCCTATTTACACAGAAGGAAAAAATTGATACAACTAATCATAGAACAGATGAAGTGTGTTGCTTAAGCGCATTAACTGTTATATGAAAGTGAACGATCGATAAATTTGTCAGGAGGTGGAGCAGATGGTTTTTCCGAAGTTGATATATACATTTTTAGTAGCAATGATTCCGGCTGTTGAGGTAAAAGGGGCAATTCCTTTTGGTATGGCACTGCAGCTTGCGCCATGGCAGGCCTATCTGATGGCATTGTCCGGAAGTTTTTTCGTGGTCTGCTTCCTTGCATTTTTCACCAATTGGTTTTATATGGAATGTAAAAAGCATGGATTTCTGAAGCGGTTTATCGGCTGGATTGATAAATTGGTCACGAAGAATAAAGATAAAATACAAAAGTATGGTCCGTTGGCGATTTTTGCATATGTGGCAGTGCCGATTCCGGGAACCGGAACATGGACTGGAAGCATCATTGCCGGTGTGTTGAATATGAAACCGAGAATTACGATATTTTGTGTAATGTGTGGCAATGCCGTGGCCGGAATGATTATGATGCTGGCAAGTTCAGGTGTTATCAGTTTGATTTCACGATTGTAGATACGCAGATTGCCATTTGCATACGTGGAAGGCACAGAAAATGAAGAATAAAATTTATATGGCAATGAAACTGTTGTACAAAATAAATGATGAAATTGTTTGATAATAGAAACTGGTATGGATATAACAGTAAAAACTGGCTCTTGAAAAAGGTCAGTTTTTTTGTTATGTATGATTACGGTGTCAAAAGGCCTGAGCCAGCCTGCGCTTGCACAAGGGAGGGGAATAACCTTCTGACAAGCCCCGATACGAATATAAAAGTGAGATGTCTATTTCACAACATGTGAATAGAGCGAAGGAATGCGGGGGCGTAAAGCACGGAGCAATCCGCGTAATCAAGATGTGGGTGTTTTGATATACAATGTAGTAAGAGAAAGATGGAGAATAAATAGTTTTATGATAGCTTCGCATAACAATCAGAAGAAAATTGCCGTGGTAAATGATTTTTCCGGATTTGGGCGTTGCTCCATTGCGGTGTCACTGCCGATCATATCAGCAATGAAGATACAGTGCTGTCCGGTACCGACATCGATTTTTTCAAATCATACAGGGTTTGACAGTTATTTTTTTGAAGATTATACCGATAAGATGCGGTCTTATATCGCAGAATGGAGGAAATTAAATCTGCATTTTAATGGAATATGCACCGGATTTCTGGGATCGGAGGCACAGATTGGGATTGTAAGTGATTTCCTTCAGGAGTTTGGCAAAGATGGAACCATTGTTCTGATCGATCCGGTGATGGGAGATTACGGAAATCCGTATCCGACCTATACCATGGAAATGTGTCTGGAGATGAAGAAACTGGTGCATTATGCAGATATCCTGACACCGAATCTGACAGAAGCCTGCATCCTGACAGATACGCCTTATAAGGAAAAATGGCATGTGGCTGAGATTGAACAGATGGCAAAAGCGTTAAGCCAGATGGGTCCGGAAAAAGTCGTGATCACAGGGATCCCGCAGGGCAGTTTTGTGGCAAATCTCTGTTACGAAAAGGGAAAAGAATGCAAAGTGCTACGCACTCACAGAATCGGCACATCGCGCTCCGGAACCGGGGATATTTTTTCCGCGATTCTGGCAGCAGATGCCGTGAATGGGGTTGCTTTTGAAGAATCTGTAAAGAAAGCTTCCAACTTTATCAAAAAATGCATTTTAAGTTCCATTGAGAGGAATATCCCACTGACAGATGGTGTCTGTTTTGAGGATCATCTGGGAACGCTGGCGCGATAAAGCACAGAACAATCTGTGTAATAAAGATTTGGGTGTTTTGCCCCCCAAATCTTGATAGGATATCCGGTAAGCGAAGTCATCGAAAGTAAGTGAAGCAAAACGTATCATTATACTGATATAAAAAAGAGTGGATTATAAGTGGATTATAAATAGAAAGAAGGAATGAAAAATGGAAATTTTATACAAAGTACATCATGGGTTATATGTAAACCTGACAAACAAATGTCCATGTGCCTGTACATTTTGCCTGCGTCAGACGATGGATCATGTAGGAGAATCCCATAGTCTGTGGCTGGAGCGTGAGCCTTCTGCAGAGGAAGTCATCGCAGAATTCGCAAAGTTCGATATGGATGAATTTGAGGAAGTCGTATTCTGCGGATTTGGTGAACCGACAGAGGCGCTGCCTGTACTGATGAAAGTGGCTGCTTATGTGAAAGAGACATTTGCAAAACCGGTGCGTATCAATACCAATGGTATGGGAAATCTGATCTGGAACCGCGATATCACACCGGAATTTGAAGGCCTGATCGATACGGTATCCATCAGTCTCAATACACCGAATGCAGAACGTTATCACGAACTTGTGCGCAGCAAATTCGGAGATCAGTCTTTTGATGCGATGATTGATTTTGCAAAGAAGTGTACCAGACATGTAGCTAAAGTTGTCATGACAACGGTAGAGACTACGATCACAAAAGAAGAAGAAGCGCAGTGCAGTAAAATCTGTGAGGAAGTTGGTGCTGTATACCGCATCCGTCCGTTGGAAGATTAAAGCATTAAAAAGTGAGCGTTTCTGAATATTAAACAATGAATAAGTAATGACACCGCCGGCCTGTCGACCGGCGGTGTTTTTTTCCTTGCAATTTAGCAGGAACTTTATTATAATTTAGATTGTCTGTTAAAGGCAGTAATATTGATACATACACAGATATTTTTTGTGGGATTTTTTAGCAGGAGAATGAAGATGTGGCAGCTGATTTTAGGAACTGCAGGATTTGTCCTGTATTTTGTATATGATATCAACAGTATTCTGAGTAAGAATGTATGTTTGCAGAAATTTTTTGCATTGGGGAGTATTCTAGTCGTGGCGTCTGTCGTAGCAGAGTTTTGTTCTGCGTGGGGACAAGGTCATCGGAGTCTGGGAGCAGTGATCGGATTTGGAATCGGAGCATTGTTTTTTCTTGGTATGCTTATCTATACCTTGTTTTTTGCCCTTCCCTTTGAAGAAACCTATTGTGAAGAAAATAAACTTCGTGCTGCATATACAGAGGGAGTGTATGGTTTGTGCCGTCATCCGGGCGTGTTATGGTTTGCGGGTGCCTTTTTATGCATGTGGGGAATGCTGGGGGGATTAAGACAGGGAATCTATTTTGGACTTATGATTTTCTGGAATTATCTGTATATCATTTTTCAGGATCTGTGGACATTTCCACGGACATTTTTTAATTATAGGGAATATCAACAAAGTACGCCATTTTTAATTCCGAATGGAAAAAGTATCCGGGTGTGCATGAAAAGTATAAGAAAACGCAGCAATTAATCTGGAGTGGACAACCTATGAGTCTAAAAGAAAAATTGAAAAAACATCAATATAATGAAATATGGCAGCAGTACTGCGGATTCCTTGATCTGTCCATGGAAGGATACATGAAGATCCAGCGGCGGCTGATGGAAGAGCAGATCCAGCTTTGGAGCAACTGCGGACTGGGGCAGTCCATTCTAAAAGGAAAGCATCCGAAAAATCTGGAGGAATTCCGGAAAATGGTGCCGTTGACAGGGTATGAAGATTATGCAGATATTCTGTTGAGCAAGCAGCCGGATATGCTTCCGGGAAATCCGGTGATCTGGATACAGACGACCTGGGAAGGTGGCAAGCACCCGATCAAGGTAGCACCGTATACCAGAAGCATGCTGGATACATATCGGAATAACGTTATGGCCTGCCTGATTTTGTCTACAAGCCGTGAAAAGGGATCTTTTGATGTGGCGTCCACGGATAAGTTTCTGTATGCGCTGGCACCGTTGCCCTATGCTACAGGACTGTTCCCGTTGGCATTGGGAGAAGAAATCGATATTGAGTTTTTACCGGCGATCAAAGACGCTGTGAATATGAGTTTCAGTGAGCGTAACAAACTGGGATTTAAGATGGCAATGCAAAAGGATCTGGGATTTTTCTTCGGTCTGGGAAGTGTCGCCTATGCAGTCAGCCAGAGTCTGTCGTCTCTGACAAGTTCCGGTGGCGGAGTAAAGCTGTCCAGCCTGTTAAAATGTAAACCTCAGATGATCATGCGACTTTTGAAGGCAAAATACCGGTGCAGGAAAGAGCAGCGGCAGCTGCTTCCAAAGGATCTCTTCCACCTGAAAGGCTTTATGGTAGCAGGGACAGACAATCTGTGCTATAAGGATGATCTGGAAGCACTCTGGGGTATCCGACCGATGGAATTATTTGCAGGTACGGAACCTTCCATGATGGGAACTGAGACATGGACGCGTAAGGGCATGTATTTCTTCCCGGATAACGCATTTTACGAGTTTATCACAGAGGAAGACATGCTGAAAAATTATGAGGATCCATCGTATATTCCACCGACATATCTCATGGATGAGGTACGGCCGGGGGAAAAATATGAGCTGGTATTTACTATTTTGAAAGGCGGAGCGTTTGCAAGATATCGCTGTGGCGATATGTATCGCTGCGTCGGTCTGGAAAACCGGGAAGATGAGACGCGGATCCCACGGTTTGAGTATATAGATCGTGTGCCCTGGATCATCGATATTGCCGGGTTTACACGAATTTCGGAAAATGGGATCAAAAATGTCATTGGACTTTCAAAGCTTCCAATTATAAACTGGGTGGCAGCGAAGGAATATAATGAGCAGAACCGGCCGTATCTGCACATGTATGTGGAACTGGAGCGGGATGCACTGCTGAACAATGCCATGAGTGCAACGATTCTGAAAGATCTGCTCAGTACCTATTTTAAATATATTGATCAGGATTATCGTGATCTGAAAAAGATTTTGGGAATGGATCCTTTGCAGGTGACGATTCTTACTTGCGGAACATTTGAGACTTATGAGAAACGGACAGGGAAAAAACTGTACCATATGAGCCCTTCACATTATGATCTAAAAGGGTTACTTGAGGTGCAGGCGAGTATGAATAGGGTGAGATAAGAGGAATATGGGAACCTACGGATATATTTCAATTATAGCCATGGTGTGCTATGGATTTATGTTGCTGATGTTTCTGGCAGCAAAGAAAAATAAAATTGTAAACAGCTTTCTGGTGGTGCTGACAGGACTGCTTTTGTGGACCGGCGGTTCTGCCTTTATGCGTGCGCAGTTCTGGCCGCATTACGCATTCTGGTATCAAGTTTCATTATTTGGAATCTTACTTCTTCCATACGCATACTACCGTTTTATTCTGGCTTTTGGCGGTGCCAGGGAAGGCATGACAGGCAAAATCTATCTGGCAGCTATGCTTACCTGTCTTGTGCTAAATATTTGGAATGGCGTATTTCTGGCGTGTCCTGAACTTGTAGAAAAAAATGGAAGACCAACCTTTGTATACGATATTAAACCGACGATTCTGGTATTATTCTTTCTTGTTGGAGCATTTCTGTTGCATTTGTTTGTAATCCTGGTGCGTATCTGCAAAGCAAATCCGAATATGAAAGTACAATATGATCCGATAATGTTTGGCGTTGTGGTACTATTTGCCGGCAACGTTCTAATCAGTCTGCCGGTGCTTTCCGGTTTCCCAGTCGATGTACTGAGCGGTGTCATTAACGTATTTCTGATATTTTATGCACTTACCCGCAGACACTTGTTTCGCTTGCAAATGCTGGCCTCTTCCGGATTATGCTATGGTGTTGGATTTCTGTTTTCGGTAATCGTGTTTTTTAATGTGGCTCCATATCTGCAGAAAGTGCTTCATTTAGAGATGGATAAAAATATGACGGTGTTTGCACTTGTATTTGCAGTGATCTTTCTTGTCATTTATGCGCTGTTTACGTTTTTATGGAAGTTATTGGTGAGAAATGTGTTTGTAAAGGAAGAAGTTCATCAGGCGGAAAAAATCAAAGAATTCAGTTCGGCAATTTCCAAGACATTGGATCTGCAGGAAATTCTGAATCAAACGATCCATGTGTTGAAAGAACTGATGGATGTTGGAAATATCTATATCTGTATGCAGGATGCATCCGGTCAGCCATATCGGGGATTTGCCAGCGATCAGCCGCTCAACGACCTGGCTTTTTCATTGGAGGAGGAAAATCCGATGATCCAGTGGCTGGCAGTTCATGATGAGCCTCTGATCTACCGGGAATTTCGCTATACGGTGGAATACAAATCCATGTGGGAAAGTGAAAAGCATCAGTTGGATAAAAAGCATATCCGCTATTGTGCAGGACTGAAGGACGGGGACTGTCTGGCAGGTGTGATCCTGATCACAGCACCTTCTTCGAAAAAGGGACTTGTATATGACGAGGTGCAGCTGATCTCCTCCGTTACATCGGTAGCGTCCATTGCCATCAAGAATGCGCGGTTGTATGAGAAAGCCTGCATTGAGGCGCGGACAGATGAGATGACCGGACTGTTGAACCGAAAGTATTTTTATGAAGTATTAAATGAAGAGTTTGAGAAAAATAAGGAAGCATCTCTGGCACTTGCCATTATCAATGTGGATGATTTTAAACTATATAATCAGCTGTACGGCGTCAAGGAAGGGGACATCTGCCTGCAGCAGATTGCCGCGATCATTCGTAGCAGCGTGGGAGACAGTGGATATACAGCCCGTTACGGCGGGAAAGAATTTGCAGTCCTGCTTCCGAAATATGATCTGTTTTCAGCTAGAAATCTGGTAGAATCAATTGCAAAGCAGATTTTTGTAATGAATAACCGACGGACGGATATGAAGCTGAAGGCGGTGACTGTCAGTGCAGGAATCAGTGCGGCACCGTATGCAGCCAGAAATGTCAAGGAATTGATGGAGAATGTGGATCTGGCTGTCTACCATGTAAAGCACAGCGGAAAAAATGGAATCCAGGTGTTTGATACGATGTTTCGTAATAATAACGCGCAGGGGTATACCAGAGACCGTGCTCATATTTACCGCGAATATGAAACAACCATCTATGCACTGACCGCGGCTATCGACGCGAAGGATCATTATACGTTCAGCCATTCTAATAACGTGGCCTATTATGCTACGATGCTGGCCACAGCACTCGGTATGAATGAGGATATGATTGAGATCATCCGTCAGGCTGCTTTACTGCATGATGTGGGAAAAATCGGAATTCCGGAGTATGTACTGAATAAACCGGGGCGTCTGACTGATGAGGAATATGAGATCATCAAAGGACATGTGGAAGCATCGATTGACATTATCCGTCATCTTCCATCTCTGGATTATGTTATCCCGGCCGTCATCGGTCATCATGAAAGATATGATGGAAAAGGATATCCGAGACGAATCGCCGGCGAGGATATTCCACTGACAGCGCGAATATTATGCATAGCAGATTCCTTTGATGCCATGACATCCAGACGCTGCTATAAGAAAGCATTTCCATTGGAGGTGGCGCGAGAAAAGCTCCTTTTGGATGCTGGAAAGCAGTTTGATCCGGAGCTGGCTTACAAATTTGTGGAGTGTCTGGACAATGGTACGATCACCCTGGTGGAATCAGAAGAATTACAGTAAAAATCAAAAATAGAACTTCACATAAAAATATTGTGATCAGGAAGGAATATAGAAAAATTCTTTCTATGATCGCAATATTTTTTTTCCTTTTCAAACCTTTTTGATAATTTTTTCCGAAAAGGGGTTGACAATAAACGTTAGCGGTGGTAAACTTCGTATGCTGATGTTAGGAAAATCTAACAAAATGTAGCTAAAATTAGTTGAAATTGTGAAAAACTAATACAATATAGTGCAATACATCAAATATTATGATGTATTAATAAAATGTAGTTTGCTATATTATATGATGACGACTTCTAACAATATATAGCTGTATGTATTTGTTGTTACTTTTTACTAATACAAAAGAAAAGAAAATCTACTGACACGGGAGGGATATTATATGATGCCTTTAGCGATGGCGAAAAGTGGAGAAACAGTAGTGATAAGGAAAATTACCGGAAAAGATTCTATACGTCAGCATCTTGCTGAACTGGGACTGGTAGTGGACGAATCCGTGACAGTTGTCAGTGAACTGGGAGGAAATATTATCCTTCAGGTAAAGGACAGCCGGATTGCGCTGGATCGAAGCATGGCAACCAGAATTATGGTTTAAGCATAGAAGACAAGAAAGGAAGAGTTTTATGAAAACATTAAAAGATGCAAAAGTTGATGATGTAGTAGTTGTAAAACGTCTGCATGGGGAAGGCCCGATCAAACGTCGTATCATGGACATGGGAATCACAAAAGGAGTTCAGATCAAAGTTCGTAAGGTTGCACCACTTGGTGATCCGATCGAATTAAACGTCCGCGGTTATGAGCTAAGTGTTCGTAAAGCTGACGCTGAAATGATTGAAGTTGAGTAATCATATTTTTTTACATAAGGATTAGATGAATCTAATAACAGTTATGAAAAGCTATGAAAATGAAAGTAGAGAGGAAATATAAATGAGTATCAAAATCGCACTTGCGGGTAACCCAAACTGTGGTAAAACAACTCTGTTTAACCAGTTAACCGGTAGTTCTCAGTATGTTGGTAACTGGCCGGGTGTAACCGTTGAGAAAAAAGAAGGAAAATTAAAGGGACACAAAGAAGTGATCATTCAGGATTTACCTGGTATTTACTCCCTTTCCCCATATACACTGGAGGAAGTAGTTGCCAGAGGTTATCTGGTAAATGAGCGTCCGGATGCAATCTTAAACATTGTAGACGGTACAAACATTGAGCGTAACCTGTATCTGACAACACAGCTCCTGGAGCTTGGTATCCCGGTTGTGATCGCAATCAACATGATGGATATCGTTCGCAAAAACGGTGATAAGATCAACGTTAAGAAACTGTCTGAGACACTTGGATGTGAGATCATTGAGATCAGCGCATTGAAAGGTGAGGGTGGATTTGAGGCAGCGCAGAAAGCCGTAGATGCAGCAGAGAAGAAGCAGGATGCAACTCCGCTTCATGTATTTACCGGAAGTGTTGAGCATGCCATTGCACATATCGAGGAGTCCATCGAGATGATGGTAGACCACAGATATCTTCGCTGGTTTGCAATGAAACTCTTTGAGCGTGATGAGGAAGCAGTCAAAGACTTAAATATTCCGGCAGATGTAAAAGCACATATCGAGCAGCACATTGTTGACTGTGAAAATGAGATGGATGATGATGCAGAGAGTATTATCACAAACCAGAGATATGCTTACATCAGCAAAGTGTGTGACCAGTCTGTAAGCAAAAAAGCAGAAGTACACAACCTGACAATCTCTGACAAGATTGACCGTATCGTAACAAACCGTATTCTTGCGTTACCAATCTTTGCAGGTATCATGTTCCTGATTTACTGGATTTCTGTAACAACTATCGGTGGAATCGTTACTGACTTTACAAACGATACACTCTTTGGCGAGTGGATCTGTGGAAACTTAGGACCGGCGCTTGAGAGCATTGGATGTGCGGACTGGTTAGTTGGTCTGATCAATGATGGTATTGTCGGTGGTGTCGGTGCCGTACTTGGTTTCGTACCACAGATGTTAGTACTGTTCTTCATGCTTTCCATTCTGGAGCAGATCGGATACATGGCTCGTGTGGCATTTATCCTTGACCGTATCTTCCGCAGATTTGGTCTTTCCGGAAAAAGCTTTATCCCGATGCTGATCGGTTCCGGTTGTGGCGTTCCTGGTGTTATGGCAAGCCGTACCATTGAGAATGAGAGAGACCGTCATATGACAATTATGACAACCTGCTTTATTCCTTGTGGAGCAAAAATGCCGATCATCGGTCTCTTCGCAGGTGCATTATTCGGTGGTTCCGGACTGGTTGCAGTTTCCGCTTACTTCATCGGTGTAGCAGCAATCGTTATCTCCGGTATCATGCTGAAAAAGACAAAACCATTTGCCGGCGAAGTAGCACCATTCGTTATGGAACTTCCGGCTTACCATATTCCAACTGCAGGTTCCGTTTTACGTGCAACATGGGAGCGTGGATGGTCCTTCATCAAACGTGCAGGTACTGTTATCGTAGCTTCTTCCGTAATCCTCTGGTTCTTACAGGGATTTGGTTTTGTCGATGGTGCATTTGGCATGGTAGAAGACAATAACTCCAGTTTACTGGCAACGATCGGTGGAGCAATCTGCTGGATCTTCGCACCGCTTGGTTTCGGTGACTGGCAGTCAACAGTTGCAACAATCACTGGTCTGATCGCAAAAGAGAACGTTGTATCTACGTTTGGTGTTCTCTTCGGTGGTTTCTCCGAAGTGGCAGAGAACGGCGATGAAGTATGGGGTCAGGTAGCACTTCATTATACACAGTTAACCGCTTACAGCTTTATGGTATTTAACCTTCTGTGTGCTCCGTGTTTCGCAGCTATGGGTGCGATCAAACGAGAGATGAACAACCAGAAATGGTTCTGGGCAGCAATCGGATACATGTGTGGTCTTGCATACATCGTATCTATGATGATCTACCAGTTTGGTTCCCTGTTCACAGGACACGTTCATCCGGTAGGACTGATTGTTGCTATTATCGAGTTAGTATTTATCATCTATATGCTTGTTCGCAAAAATCCATATGTTGATGAAGCAACCGGTATGGCAAAAAAATCTATCGCATAAGTCGAAAAATGTGCTAATATAGTACTAAAATAGTACAATCATTTTTATTAAAATTTCAAGGGAGGAGTTCTAATGGCAACTGTAATTGTAGCAATCATTGTATTCGGGCTGGTTGGTCTGATTATCGGTAAAGGCATTTATGATAAAAAACACCATAAGGGCGGTTGCGGTTGCAATTGCTCATCCTGCGGTGGCGGATGCCATTCACAGAAGTAACATCTTGTTTTGTGATGGCTTAAAAATTTACTTCGTTAAGCTTTAATAGGAACTCCTGCAATTTTGTCTCAGTCGCTAAGAATCGCTCCTTGAGAAAAAATTGCAGGAGTTCTTACTATATACAGTGAAATTAGTAAATTTTTGCGCTATCTTGGTACTGCGTGCCACGTACACATTTAAGTTATAATTAAAATCAGCACTATGTTGTGCATGCAGATACAGAATAAAAAATATATTACGAAAGAAGAACTGCGAGATCTGCCACTGATTCTGCCGGAGTGCTTAGGCGTAAAATGTGGTGTAAGTGCTCCGCTTTTTTACTATATTCAAACAAAATAAATTCTGCTATAATATGAACACATAGAAAAGGGGATTTATATAACAGGAATAAATTCTCAGGAGGAAGAAAAAATGATCACAAGAGTAATGACACCGGTAAATGGTCTGGAAGTACTGATGCCAGTAGTAGGAAAAAAAACGACGACTGCGGATATGACTTATAGGTATGGTCAGGGAGTGAACGGATTCGAGGTAAGTTTTCTGGTTATGCTGGAAGATGGTGTATGGTACCCGCTGACAAAGGAGATTGCCGAATCGTCTGGGATTACAGAAGAAGAATTAAAAGAGCATGCGGAATATATGATTTATCCTTATATGGTATATCCACTGTATGCAGCAAAGATGGAAGATCTTCAGACAGAAGATCCGGAAGAAAAGGTGCAGATCATAGATCAGCTTGCATTTCAGGCGCAGTATAAAAAATGGGGAAAGCATAAAAAATATGATAAAAAAAGCAGAAAGATCTGCGTGCTTACCAATATCGATCACAGAGAGGCTTCCGGGGTACTGATAAACGAACACGTTCGATACAAACTGTATCAGATCTTCCAGTGTGATCTGATCTTGCTGCCGGTTTCAACAGAACGAATACTGATTTTACCAACGGAATATTTTTCATTGCAGAAAGACTTTCCGTATATGCGGGATCTGTTACAGTATTTTAATCAGATCAGCAAGGAGAATGACTGCTTTTTCTCCGACTCAATCTTTTATTTGAGATATATTGACGAAAAAAGATCCATACTGTCTAAGATACCGGGTGAAGCATTTATCAAGATAATCATGAGAGGAAGCATGGATTATATTCGCATTTCAGATTTGAAATGGCGTATGCGGCGCGAGGAATGGCAGCCTGAGTTTTTTTCTTATATAATGAGAAACTTATGTGTGATAAATTATGCGGGGAAGGCTCTGAAGGAACGGTATCCGGACGCTATGAGTGCAGAAGAAAAGAAAGCTTTTGCGGACAGTGAAGAAGCATTACAGAAAGAATTTGATCCATACAGAGAGGGAGATCTGTTAAAACTTTTGAATCTCTTAAAAAGACAGCAGGGTTCCGCGGAAGATCTTTCCGAAGCAGATGGCTTGAAAATGACAGACACATGTAAAAGTGATTTGAAAATGTATCAGTCTAATATACTGGAAGGGATTTTGAAAGAAGATAAAAATCTGGCAGAACTGTCACGGTATATGATTGAAAATTTAGTATTTTCGTGCCAGGAAATGATGTTGAATTGCCGTCATTTACTGGAGACAAATGATATGGCAATCGATCCTGTGAAATTAAAAGTATGGTATAAAGCCTGCAAATATTTTCTGAATAAGCCGTATAATCCGTGGGTTGATCCTGTGGATGAGACAATATGTGATGCGATAAAGGATTTGAAAAAGCAGCTTCAGCCATGTTTGCTGTCGGAAGAGATATTTGAAAAATATACTATATCGGGAGAGTGGGAATGGTAGTTCATCATCCCATTCTGACAGATGCAAGATCTGAGATATAATTTTTACTGTGCGTCAGGCAGTAGGAACACGGGTTACAAAAGGATGGCATTCCTGAGCGAGCAACAAGAGTGGATTGCAAATGTCTGCTTTACAGCAGGAAAATGAGGGGGAAGCGTAATGAAATATACAGAAAACGGAATTCAGTATCATATTGGTTTAAAACAGGGGGATGTAGGAAAATACGTCATTTTGCCGGGAGACCCGAAGCGGTGTGTCAAGATTGCAGAACTCTTTGATGATGCACATCTCGTAGCCGATCACAGAGAATTTACGACTTACACCGGCTGTCTGGACGGAGAAAAAGTCAGTGTGACCTCAACGGGTATCGGTGGTCCTTCCGCGGCAATTGCCATGGAAGAACTGGTGCGCTGCGGGGCAGAAGTTTTTATCCGTGTGGGAACCTGTGGCGGGATACAGACGGATGTCAAAAGCGGGGATCTGGTGATCGCTACCGGAGCCGTTCGCATGGAAGGAACTAGTTTGGAATATGCGCCGATTGAATTTCCGGCAGTGGCAGATTATCATATTGTGCAGAAATTGGAAACGGCAGCGAAGGCAAACGGATATCCATACCACATCGGTGTTGTTCAGTGCAAAGATTCTTTTTATGGACAGCATGAGCCGGAAAAAATGCCGGTAGGTTACAAATTAGTTCAGAAATGGGAAGCATGGAAACGGCTTGGCTGTCTGGCTTCGGAGATGGAGTCTGCGGCATTGTTCGTGGTAGCAAGTTATCTGCATGTGAAGATAGGTTCCATTTTTCTGGTTGTGGCAAATCAGGAGCGGGAAAAACTGCATCTGGATAATCCGGTGGCACATGATACACAGGCAGCGATCAAGAGCGCGGTAGATGCCATTCGTCTGATGATAAAAGAAGATAAATAAGATGGTTGAAAGAGAAACTAACCGTAGTCTGCATGTTGGTGGACTGATCCTGGCAGCAGGACTGTCCACCCGCATGGGACAGTCAAAGCCATTAACAAAATTTCTGAATAAAAATTTGATTGACCAAACAATTAAAACAATGTATGATGCAGGTATAGGTAATATCAAAGTGGTAACCGGATATGAACAGGAACGTGTCGAATCCTATTTGCAGACTAATTATTCAGCCGACTGCATTTATACCATTTGGAATCCGAATTATGAAAATGGAAGTATTCTGACCTCTATCAAAACAGGACTTCCTAAGCTGAAGGATTTTGACTATGTATTTATCCAACTGGTAGATCTGCCCTGTATTTTGCCGGAAACCTATCTGAAATTATGGGAGACAATGCTTGCTTCCGGGAAAAAAGCAGTTATACCAACGGTAGATGAGAGGCGGGGACATCCCGTATTGATTGACATGTCTCTGCTGCCGGAGATTCTTTCCTATGAAAATGCCGCGGGTGGCGGTGGTCTGCGTGGTTTTTGGAAACAATTAGGGGATGAATTCTTAGAAGTCCCGGTTACGGATCGCGGATGTATTATGGATACCGATACGAAAGACCAGCTGCGAGAAGCTGAACGGTATCTGAAGCAGTATAGGAAAGCAGATAGTATCAGTCATAAAATAGATGAGGAGTAATTTCATTTCTATCATTGCTGAGCAACAAATACAATGAACGTATTTGAGTGAAAAATAGATTTGGTCAGCAAAAGATAAGATATTAGATTGGACGGAGTGGAACAATGCAGGGAATCGAAGATCTGTTACGGGAAATAAAACAGACGGGAGAGGGATCTCTGGAATTAAAAATTGAAGATACGATATACGAACGGCGATTTTACAGACCAGAGCGTCTGATCATACTTGGTGGTGGCCATGTGGGACAGGCAATCAGTAAATTTGCGTCAGCGGTTGGTTTTTATGTCATTGTCGTAGATGACAGACCATCTTTTGCCAATCGTAGTTGTTTCCCGGATGCGGAAGAAATATATTGTGAAGAATTTGAAAAAGCGCTGGATATGCTTCAGGTTGGAAGCAATGATTATGTCACAGTAGTAACCCGTGGCCATCGGTTTGACCTGACTTGTCTGAGAAAAGTGTTAAAAGGTATTTTTCCGCGTTATTTAGGAATGATGGGTTCTAAACGTCGGGTAGTCGGAATTATTGATCTGTTGCAGGAAGAAGGAAATTCCGCAGAGACAGTAGCCAGAATCCATATGCCCATCGGATTAAATATCGGTGCACTGACCGTTCCGGAGATTGCGATTTCCATTGTGGCAGAACTGATTGAAGAACGCAGAAAAGGAACATCGCGGCGTTCTCACAGCCAGCTGTTGACCTGTACCGATACAGATCCGCGCGTGATTGAAATGCTCGGAGATCAAAATGTCGGAAAAGCCATGTTGCTGGTATATGACACCAGTGGATCAACACCGGTAAAATCCGGTGCATTGATGACTGTCAACAGTAATTTGCAGTCAGCGGGAACCATCGGTGGCGGTTGTACCGAGAATGAAGTGCTGCGGGAAGCCTTTCGCATGATCGGAACCGGAGAAACAAGACTTTTTACACTGGATATGAGTAACGAAGTAGCGGCAGATCAGGGCATGGTATGTGGTGGTCAGATGCTGGTATACGTTGCTGATCTTGGATGATGAGATAAAAAGCGCCCACAGTTATTTTTCTTTTTCGAGCGATTGCTAGCCGAAAAGACAAAATAACTGTGGGCGCTTTCATTAAATGATATCTCTGAGAATTTTATATCTGTTCCGCCGGAATCCGTTTCTGTCGGCGCCGTTCGATCGCCGCCGAAATCGAACCATAGCACACAGAATACATAAATGCCGCCAGTGCAAATGCAGTGAACACATCAAACACAGAATGCTGCTTGATAAACATTGTGGATAAAATAATGCAGATGGTCAAAACCAACGCGGCATATTTAATCCATTTATGCTTTTGTATCTTTTTACTGTGGCGGAGTGAAAAATAAATTCCAAGGGAATTGTATACATGAATGCTTGGAAACAGATTTGTTGGTGTGTCTGTTGCGTACAATTTCTGCACGATGTGTACAAAAATATTATCTCTTGTAAAACTTTCCGGTCGGAGCAGCTGTCCGTTCGGATATATCGTTGAGATAAAAAGGAACACAGTCATACCTGTGATCAGGAAGATTCCCATCCGCCAGCAGAGTTTTCCATCTGTAAATGCGATAAATAAAATTCCAATTGCCATGTATACAAACCACAGATAATACGGAATGACAAAAAATTCGCAGAATGGAATGTGATCGTCCAATGCCACATGAATGACATGAAAGTTTGAATTGATGTTTACTTTTTTCTCCAGGTAAGTGAACCATGGAATATAAATGAGCGCATAAAGCAATAGAAAAAAGTGTGTGTTGTGTTTTAGATAGTTAAAAAATTTTTTCATACTCAACATTGCTCCGAGATAGTTATAATCTGTTTACGTTCCAAACGGTATGTTTCAGATACAGTTTTTTTCAAGGTTTATAAAAGAGTGTAGCATTATAAAAGGAAAAAAACAATGCGAAAAGTATAAAAATTTCTTAAATAAAAATCATTGTAATTGTATAGAAAAAAATCCTGTGAATACTGATAAATGTTCACAGGATTTTCTTTGTATCGGAGTGACAAGATTTGAACTTGCGATCTCTCGCCCCCCAGACGAGCGCTTTACCAGACTAAGCCACACCCCGAAAGCGTTCCCTTGATCACTATGAATTCAGGTAATTCCTCATGCAAGCATGATCATTACCTAGATTTATATGATGAGTGAACTGCAACGCATATTCTATCATAAAAAGATATGCTTGCAAAGCCTTTTTTCGGAAGTTATACTTAGATAAAGATATTAGGAAGTGGCAGGATGGGACCTGCTTGGATAAAAAGTAGACCTTGGAGGAAATGTATGGACGAGCAGTTTTTGTCTCCGGTAGAAGTGGCGGAGATATTGCAGGTAAAGAAAAATACCGTTTATGAAATGATCAAGCGCGGCGATCTGAAAGCAACCAAGATGGGAAAACAGTTTCGAATTGCGCGAAATGATCTGTATGAATACATGGGCATGAGCCCGGAAGCAAAGTCGGCAGAAAATATTGTAATCTGTGGACAGGATCAGCTTCTGGATGTGCTTTGCACTCTTTATAATGAACAGAGTGATGGAAGCACGCAGGTGTACCGGTCTCCGATGGGCAGTTATAGTGGATTGTATCGAATGTATCAGAATGAAAATTATGTGGCAACTTGTCATATGTGGGATGGCAGAACAGACACGTACAATCTTCCTTATATTGAACGTATGTTGCCGGGAGAGCAGGTGGCAGTGTTTCATCTGTTAAAACGCTGGCAGGGATTTTATGTCAGAGAGGGCAATCCGAAAAATATCCGGGAATTTGCGGATCTGACCAGAGAAGGTGTACGCATGATCAATCGGGAAAAAGGCAGTGGCATCCGTATTTTTATTGATGAGATGTGTAAAAAGCTGGAGATTGATACGGACAGGATCAGAGGCTATGAGGATATGGTGTCATCCCATATGATCGCGGCTACCAATGTATTACGTGGAAATGCAGATGTAGCGATTGGAAATGAGAAAGTTGCGCGTCAGATACGGGGAATTGAATTTATTCCACTGAAGCAGGAAAGTTATGATATTGTATTTCGAAAAAAAGATCTGAAACGGAGTGAATTTCGGCAATTATTAAATATCATACGGTCAGATGAATTTAAAAGCGAAGCGGAAATGATGTCAGGATATGATGTCAGTGAAATGGGAAAACAGCTCTGGTAAAGAGCTGTTTTTTTTGAAGAATTCGTTTTTATATACAAAAGGTGGAATAATTATCAATATTAACCATTGAAAAATGCAAAATTATTGATAATTGTTAAAATAAAAAAGTAGGTGATTACAAATGTGTAACTAAGACTATTTGTTCAAAAAAATAAGTTTTGAAAATAAGGTATACCAATAAAAAACATTGACAGAAATAGAAATATGTAGTATAACAAAAAAATATAAAACACAACAAAACGTGACAAAACTAAAAGAAAAGAGATGAGAGAAAAAGAGATGAAAAAGAAAGTAATCAGCCTTATGCTTGTTGCAACAATGGGACTTTCCTTAGCAGCATGCGGAAACACAAACACAGATCAGGGAGCAGCAGCTGATACATCTGCAAAAGCAGAGCAGACAGATGCTTCTGAGTCAGCACCTGAGACAGAAGATCAGCTTGACAGCACAACAATCACAGTATTTGCAGCAGCAAGTCTTGAGAATGCATTAAACGAGGTTATCGAGAAATACAATGAGTCACAGCCAAACGTAACTGTTGTACCAAGCTATGACAGTTCAGGAACACTGCTTGCACAGATTGAGGAAGGTGCAGCTTGTGACGTATTCTTTTCAGCAGCTCAGAAACAGATGGATACATTACAGAATGATGACCAGTTAGTTGTAGACGGAACACGTCACAATGCAGTAAATAATCAGGTTGTAGTTATTACATATAAAGGAAGCGGTACAGCAGTAACAGGTCTTGAGAACCTGAAAGATGCAAAGAACATTGCAATGGCAGACGGAAGCGTTCCGGTTGGTAAATACACACGTCAGGCACTTGTAAATGCAGGTATCCTTGATGCTGTAGATGATGTTTCTACAATCCCGACAGATGTTGTTTCTCAGGCTCTGGGCGGAGTTGAAATCAACGAGTGTGGTAACGTAAGTGCTGTTAAAACTCAGGTAGCAGAGGGATCTAACGAAGTTGGTACTGTTTACTATTCTGATACCTATGGTCTTGAGGACAAACTGGATATCCTTCAGGTTGTAAGTTATGATCTGACAGGTAATGTAATTTACCCGATCGCTCAGGTTAAAAACGACGAAGCTGACGAGTTAGAGCAGAAAGCAGCTCTGGATTTTGTAAACTTTGTTAAATCTGATGCAGCAAAAACTATTTTTGACAGCTATTACTTCGATACAAACGTAGAAGACTAATGTCTTCGGATATATGACCGGAGCATAGGGAGAAAAAGTATATGGATGCAATTATAGAAATTGTAAAGAATCTGGATTGGAGCCCGTTGTTTATTTCCTTTAAAACAGGAATTGTGGCAACGGTTATTTCCTTTTTCTTAGGATTATTTGCGGCAAGAAAAGTAATTCATGCCGGTGAGCGTGCAAAAGCGATCGCAGACGGATTCCTGACTCTGCCGATGGTTCTTCCGCCGACCGTTGCCGGATTTTTCCTGCTGTTGTTATTTAGTAAGAGACGTCCGATCGGTATGTTTTTGTTTAATCAGTTTGGTATCAAAGTAGTACAGACCTGGCTTGGCTGTATCATTGCGGCAACGGTGATTTCGTTCCCGTTGATGTATCGAAATGCCAGAGCTTCTTTTGAGCAGCTGGATGCAAATCTGATCTATGCAGCACGTACGCTTGGAATGTCTGAATTACAGATTTTCTGGAAAGTTGCAGTGCCGAATGCAGGACCTGGTATCATTGCAGGAACAATCCTGACCTTCGCGCGAGCTCTTGGTGAGTACGGTGCAACTTCTATGCTGGCAGGTAATATCCCGGGAAAGACGTCTACGATTTCGCAGAAGATTGCCATGGTTATTCAGGATGGTGATTATTTGACGGCAGGTGTATGGGTTATCATTATTCTGGCGATTGCCTTTGGCATTATCGTTGCAATGAACCTTTTAGCAGGAAAAAATATGAAAAATACACAGAGTTGGTAAATATGTCCTATGTATCTGTTTATAAAATGAAAAAAACTGACTGTTATGTGAAAAGCATTGAGACAGATTTGAGCGAAACTGGAAAAATCTGTGTTGTGAAAGGAATACTATGGCAATAGAAGTAGCAATAAAAAAGAAAATTGGCAATTTTTCTCTGGATGTTGCGTTTTCAGCAGGGGAGGAAATGTTTGCTCTGCTTGGTGCTTCCGGATGCGGTAAGAGTATGACATTGAAATGCATCGCAGGAATTGAGACACCGGATGAGGGAAAGATTGTTTTAAACGGTCGTACTTTATTCGATTCTGAGAAAAAAATCAATGTGATTCCACAGAAGCGAAAAGTAGGATATATGTTTCAGGATTATGCGTTGTTCCCGAATATGAATGTAGAAAAAAATATCATGGCGGGCATGGGAAAGAAACCAGAAAAAGAGGTTGTGCAGGATTATATTCGCCGCTTCCGTCTGGAAGGACTGGAGAATCATCTGCCGCGACAGCTTTCCGGAGGACAGAAACAGCGTGTGGCGCTTGCGCGTATGATGGCGTCACAGCCGGAGATTCTGCTATTGGATGAGCCGTTGTCAGCACTTGACAGCTTTTTGAAATGGCAGGTAGAAGAAGAATTACAGGATCTGCTTTCTGAAATCGGAAAGACGGTACTTTTTGTATCTCACAGCCGTGACGAGGTGTATCACCTCTGTGACCGGATCTGTGTGATAGACAAAGGGCATATTGAGACTGTTCAGGATAAAAAAGATTTCTTTGCAAATCCGGTGACACAGGCAGCAGCCCGTATTTCAGGATGTAGAAACATTGTCCCGGCAAAACGGTTGTCCGAGCATCAGCTGACAGTACCGGACTGGGGTATCTGCTTTGAATTGGAAAAAGAAATTTCAGAGGACATTTCCTTCGTTGGAGTGCGTGCACATTATATTGAGGTGTCATCCGATTTAGAATCGATGAAAAACAGTTCCATTATGCAGGTGGATCGTTTGCTGGAACAGCAGTTTGAATCAGAACTGTTACTGAAATATAATCAGGATACTTCGTCTCTGCGTATTCTGATGGACAAAGAACAGGCAGAGCAGCTTGCCAAACATGCTCAAATTCGGATTACAATTCCTGAGCATGCATTGTTGTTGTTACGTGCATAAAGCGGATTGCGAATGTCCGCTTTACGAATGCAATGAGATGATGATCCTGCTATGTAAATGGCGAAAACAAGGACATGGTTCTGGGCGAACGATTTAGCGAACGACTGAGCTTCACAAGGTTTTGCGTGAGTGGGAGGTGACCGGCTTTTATAGGAACCGAGAACAAGCGCGATGAAACCGCAGTGAAGTGATGGTAGAGAGTGACTAGCCGTACAGAACCATGTCCTTGTTTTCACTTTAATTCCCTAAAAACTCTTTACAACAAACACTTTAGTGTGGTACAGTGTAGAAAACTGTAGAAGGAAGTAAGAAGTGATGACAAAAGCATGGGAAAAGAACATTCGTAAAGTAGTTCCGTATGTTCCGGGTGAACAGCCAGACAGGGAACGCATGATTAAATTAAATACAAATGAAAATCCATATCCACCAGCACCGGGTGTCGCAGAAGCTTTAAAAAATCTGGATTCTGACCGTTTGAGACTCTATCCGGATCCTGCCTGCACCCGTCTGGTGAATGCGATTGCAAAACAGAAAGGCTTAAAACCGGAGCAGGTATTTGTCGGTGTTGGTTCTGACGATGTTCTTGCCATGTGTTTTATGACCTTTTTTAATGGAGAAAAACCAATCCTGTTTCCGGATATTACCTATTCTTTTTACGATGTGTGGGCAGAGGAATTCCGTATTCCATACGCGACACAGCCGTTGGATGACGATTTCAATATCTGCAAAGAGGATTATTACAAAGAAAATGGCGGTGTGATCTTCCCGAATCCGAATGCACCAACCGGTGTGGAAGCATCTCAGGAGATGATCGAGGATATTTTGCAGCATAATCAGGATGTCATCGTGATCATTGATGAGGCTTATGTGGACTTCGGTGCTGAGACAGCCTTACCATTACTGGAAAAATATGACAACCTGATCGTGGTTCAGACATTTTCAAAATCACGTTCCATGGCGGGAATGCGTATCGGATATGCCATGGCATCACTGGAGCTGATCAAATATCTGAATGACGTAAAATATTCCTTCAATTCTTATACAATGGATCAGACAGCACTGGATCTTGGCGTGGCATCTATCAATGATCAGGTATATTTTGAGGAAACCTTACATAAGATTATTCAGACGAGAGAACGCGTGAAACTGCGCCTGACAGAACTTGGATTTACCTTCCGTGATTCCAAGAGTAATTTTATTTTTGCATCTCACAAGAGCTGTCCGGCGGAGGAATTATTTGAAAAATTAAAAGAAAAAGATATTTATGTTCGTTATTTTAAAAAGCCGCGGATTGACAATTATCTGCGTATCACCATTGGAACCGATGCTGAGATGGACGAATTTTTGTCAGAGGTAGAGAAGTATCTGAAAGAAACCGGCAGATGATAGCGTGCCTGTTATGGTGTATTGATCTTATGTGATCAGATGCTGTCTATATCTGCATGAGAGTGAAAGATAGAAAACGTGACAGACCTGCATAATATTAAGAAAATCCTTATATCTTTTTCCAGAAAAATAGTGTAAAATAATGCAGAATATAAGATGAGAATGATATTAGGAGGATTTTAGATCATATGGAAAGTCTGGTAACCTGGTTTACAAGTACCTTAGGTGCACATATTTCAAGGGAAGCGGTAGTGTTTATTATTTCACTGTTCCCGATTCTGGAACTGAGAGGCGGCATTCTGGCATCATCGTTACTTGATATTACGATGTGGAAAGGAATCCTGATCAGTGCGATAGGAAACATTATCCCAATCCCGTTTATTTTATTTTTTATCAAAAAGATATTTGCAGCAATGAAGAAAACAAAGCTGTTCCGTCCGCTGGTTGAGAAGATGGAAAACAAAGCAATGAAGAAACGTGACCAGATTGAAAAATATGAGTTCTGGGGACTTGTTTTATTCGTTGGTATTCCGCTTCCGGGAACCGGTGCATGGACCGGCGCTTTGGTAGCATCTCTGATCGATATGGATATTAAGAAGGCATTTAAGGCAATTCTGATTGGAATCTGTCTGGCCGCTGTAATTATGACATTGATTTCTTATGGTGTACTTGGACACATCATTAGATAATATAACGTAAGAGGGGGAATTTTACGATGGAATCTATGGAATCAAGAATGGTAAAACTGTATGCGAGAAACAACAATCATGTGGCATTGCATGCCATTCCGGGACATTTTGCCACAAGTCATTCCCACATCAATTTTTATATTGATATGACAAGCTTGAAAACCCGTGCCAATGAGGCGCAGGAAGTTGCAAAAAGTCTGGCAGGAGATTATGTGAACTCTACCGTGGTTGACACGATCGTCTGCATGGATGGTACAGAAGTAGTTGGAGCTTATCTGGCACAGGAGTTTGAAAAACGCGGATTCCGCAACACGAACCTGCATAACACCATTTATGTGGTTACTCCGGAGTACAATGCGAACAATCAGCTGATATTCCGTGATAACACAATTCCGGCGATCAAGGGCAAAAATGTGATTCTGTTGCTGGCAACCACTACGACAGGTCTGACGGTGCGACGCAGTCTGGAATGTGTACAGTATTATGGTGGAATTTTGAGAGGTATTTCTTCTATTTTCAGTACTGTAAAAAAGGTCGGCGGTATGGAAGTACATTCCGTATTTACAGAAGATGATGTACCGGGCTATCAGGCATTTGGCAGAGATGAATGCCCGTATTGTAAAAAGGGATTTGCCATCGAAGCCATGGTAAACGGATTCGGATATTCACAGTTGTAAAAAGCATAATTGAAAAAGCAGAGTAAAAGATCAGATAAAATAAGGAAAGATAAATCGTTATTTTATCTGGTCTTTTTTTTCGTCAGGATAGCCAGATAACGCGAATCAGGACTTGACAATGGAAAAAATGTTGTTTATGATATTTTAAGGCTTTAAACGCAGGATGTAAAGCACTTGCGTTCATGAGCAGGTAGTGAAGCGGATTATGAATATCTGCTTTATAATTTTATAGTTATAAAAAGGTAATGACAAAGAGGAGTACGCGAAAGATGCGGTGACAGGGAAGATGGTTCATGGACTGAGAGACCGTTTGACAGGCAGTTTGCGGAAGGTAGCTTTGGAACCGGATGTCTGAAGCCAAGACAGCATATATAGAATAAAAACAATGAGAATTGTGTTTGGCAGAGTCTTGCTGAAATGAGAAAACAGGCAAGATATTTGCTGAAAGGTGGGTAGGAGATCCCGGGTGATTCCCGTTAATTAATCACAGAGATTTCATTTTCGTCTGAGTTGAACTTTCAATTTTTTAGTAAGAAGTAAATGATAATTATTTCAGTGGAGTTCAAAAGAGACAGATGAGATAAAATGAAGGTGGTACCGCGTAGATTCGCCCTTCACATGTAGGTTGCATGTGGAGGGCTTTTTTAGTTCATATGGAATCACATATTTATATGATAGCGGGTACATTTTTGTTGGGTTACAGCATGTAAGCGGATGATTTTCCGTTTGGCTATTTTTACAAAGAGAATTCATGTTTTGGAAGGAGAGACAGAATGAAAGAATTAGCAAAGACCTATGATCCAAAAGGGATCGAAGACCGTCTTTACCAGAAATGGGAAGACAATAAATATTTTCATGCAGAAGTAGACAGAAGCAAGAAACCATTTACCATTGTTATGCCGCCGCCAAATATCACCGGTCAGCTGCACATGGGACATGCATTAGATAACACCATGCAGGATATCCTGATCCGTTACAAGAGAATGCAGGGATATTCCGCATTATGGCAGCCGGGTACTGACCACGCAGCCATTGCGACAGAGGTTAAGGTTATCAATAGCCTGAAAGAAAAAGGAATCAACAAAGCGGATTTAACCCGTGATGAGTTCCTGAAATATGCATGGGACTGGAAAGAAGAGTATGGCGGACGTATCGTAAAACAGTTAAAGAAAATGGGATCTTCCGCTGATTGGGACAGAGAGCGTTTTACCATGGATGAAGGATGCTCCGAGGCAGTCAAAGAAGTATTTATCCGTCTGTTTGACAAAGGATATATTTACAAAGGCTCCCGTATCATCAACTGGTGTCCGGTCTGCAAGACTTCTATTTCCGATGCAGAGGTAGAGCATGTAGAGCAGACAGGTCATTTCTGGCACATCAAATACCCGATCATCGGCGAGGAAGGCAGATTCGTTGAGATTGCAACCACACGTCCGGAGACAATGCTTGGTGATACAGCCGTAGCTGTAAACCCGGATGATGAGCGTTACACAGACATTATCGGTAAAAAATTACTGCTTCCGATCGTAAACCGTGAGATTCCGGTAATCGCTGATCCGTATGTAGACAAAGAGTTTGGAACCGGATGTGTAAAAATTACACCGGCTCACGATCCGAACGATTTTGAGGTAGGAAAACGCCACAATCTGGAAGAAATCAACATTTTAAATGATGATGCAACCATCAATGCAAATGGCGGTATTTACGAAGGTATGGATCGTTACGAGGCAAGAAAAGCGATCGTTGCGAAATTAGACGAGATGGGACTGCTTGTAAAAGTGGTTGAGCACGTGCACAACGTAGGTACACATGACAGATGTAAGACAACCGTTGAGCCGATGATCAAACCGCAGTGGTTTGTAAAAATGGAAGAAATGGCAAAACCGGCCATTGATGCATTACAGTCCGGCAGACTGAAATTTGTTCCGGAAAGTTTCGGAAAGACATATATGCACTGGCTGGAGGGCATCCGTGACTGGTGTATTTCCAGACAGCTCTGGTGGGGACACAGAATCCCGGCTTATTACTGTGAGGAGTGTGGTGAGATGGTTGTTTCCCGCGAAATGCCGGAGAAGTGCCCGAAATGTGGCTGCACACACTTAAAACAGGATGAGGATACACTGGATACATGGTTCTCCTCTGCACTGTGGCCATTCTCCACACTTGGCTGGCCGAATAAAACAGAAGAACTGGATTATTTCTATCCGACAGATGTACTTGTAACCGGATATGATATCATTTTCTTCTGGGTTATCCGTATGGTATTCTCTGCCTTAGAGCAGACTGGCACAGAGCCGTTCCACACCGTACTGATCCACGGACTGGTACGTGATTCTCAGGGACGCAAAATGAGTAAATCCCTTGGAAACGGTATCGATCCGTTAGAGGTTATTGACAAATATGGTGCAGATGCCCTGCGTCTGACACTGATCACAGGTAACGCACCTGGAAATGATATGCGTTTCTACTGGGAGCGTGTAGAGTCCAGTCGTAACTTTGCGAATAAAGTATGGAATGCATCCCGTTTCATTATGATGAACCTGGGCGATGAGCAGCCGTCCAAACCGGAAGATGCAGATCTGCTGCCGGTTGATAAATGGATTTTATCAAAAGTAAATACTCTGGCAAAAGACGTGACAGAGAACATGGATAAATACGAGCTTGGAATCGCAGTTCAGAAAGTATATGACTTCATCTGGGAAGAGTTCTGTGACTGGTATATCGAGATCGCAAAAGTACGTCTGTACAAGAAAGAAGAGGATCCGAAAGCTGCAAATACAGCACTCTGGGTTCTGAAAACCGTACTGACCAATGCATTAAAGATGTTGCATCCGTATATGCCGTTTATCACAGAAGAAATCTTTTGTACCCTTTGTCCGGAAGAAGAAACCATCATGCTTGCTCCATGGCCGGAATACACAGAGGAGTGGAATTTTGCAAAAGAAGAAGCAGATGTGGAGACCATAAAAGTACTGGTTAAGGGCATCCGAAACATTCGTTCCGAGATGAACGTTCCACCAAGCCGCAAAGCAAAATATTTCATCGTATCTCCGGATGAGAACCTGTGCGAGCTGTTTGCTTCCCATAAGGACATTTACAGCCAGTTAATCTCCGCAAGTGAGATCGATGTACAGGCAGACAAAGCCGGAATTCCGGAAGATGCCGTATCCGTTGTTATCCCGAATGCTGTTGTATACATTCCATTAGAGGAGCTGGTAGACATGGCAAAAGAGCGGGAACGTCTGGAGAAAGAGAAAGCAAAACTTGCAAAAGAGCTGGCTCGTTCCAATGGCATGCTGAACAATGAGAAATTCTTAAGCAAAGCACCTCAGGCAAAAGTAGACGAGGAGAAAGCAAAACTTGAGAAATACAAACAGATGATGGAAGACGTAGAGAATCGTCTGACACAGTTAAAATAATATGAGTGAAAACATGAAACAAGCGGTGGAATTTCTGTACGGGATTCCGAAGTTTACCAAAAAACACAGCCTTGCGCACACGAAACATTTCATGGAGCTGCTTGGCAATCCGGGTAATCACTGCAAAGTCATTCATGTGGCAGGAAGTAATGGTAAAGGAAGCGTCTGCTGCTTCCTTTACCATATGTTGCTTTCTGAGGGAAAAACCGTGGGACTGTTCACGTCCCCGCATTTGATCGATGTGCGGGAGCGGTTTCAGTTAAATGGTGATCTTTGCAGCGAAGAACAGTTTTTGTCCGCATATATACGGGTAAAAAAGACAGCAGAGGAACTGGAGCAGAAAGGTCTGGGGTATCCGACATTTTTCGAGTTTATTTTTGCCATGGGTATGGTACTCTTTGCGGAGGCATCGGTGGAGTATGTGGTGTTGGAAACCGGACTGGGTGGCAGGCTGGATGCGACAAACAGTTTTGCACATCCGGTTTTGAGTATTATTACATCCATCAGTCTGGAGCATACGGAAATCCTTGGTGATACGATTGCACAGATTGCCGGAGAAAAAGCAGGCATTATCAAACCGGGTGTTCCGGTTGTTTTTGATGCCAGTGAGCCTGATGCTTCCGAAGTGATCCGGGCACAGGCGAAGGAAATGCAAAGCCTATGCACTGCACTTGAGAAAAAAATGTTCCGGATTCTGGAATTTAAGAATAATTTTATTGATTTTTCCCTTTCAACTGCGTATGATAAGGAAACAAGATGGACGATTCCGGGAGCTGCAGAATATCAGGCAGAAAATGCGGCACTGGCTATCCTTGCAATGCGTGTATTGCAGCAACAGTATCCGAAGGAACTTTCCGGTGAAAAGACGGAAGAACAGCTTCATGCAGGGATGAAAGCTGCGTTCTGGCAGGGAAGAATGCAGGAAATCGCGCCGGAGATTTATTTTGACGGAGCGCATAACACCTCCGGCATCGGCATGTTTACCGAGGCGGTAAATCGGCTGACTGCCAATGATAAATACTGTCCACTTCTGCTGTTTTCCATGGTAAAAGAAAAGGATTACAGCACCTCAATCGATATGCTGACAGCGGATATTTCATGGGAAGAGATGGCAGTCACCACGATTCCCAACGAGCGTGGCATATCTTTTGAAAAATTAGAGAAACTATTTGAAGAAGATACCGAGCGTCCGGTGACGGGGTATGCCGATTACCGGGAGGCGTTTATGGCAATGAAAGAGAAGAAGAAGCCGGGGCAGAAGCTTTTCTGTACAGGCTCCCTCTATTTCATTGGTGCATTGATGGAAGTATGGAAGGAGAACTGTGATGATTGATTTTGAGGAAGAATTAAAGAAATTTGAACCGAGCATGGAAATTGAAGAGGCAGAGGACGCGATCTACAACCGTGATCTGACCGATATGATGGATATTTTACAGGAAATGCTGAAAGAGAGCAGAAGATAGGAGGAGACAGATGAACTGTTATTATTGTGGTGCTCATCTGGATTCTATGGATACCTGTCCGAGCTGTGAAGCAGATGTAAAAGTCTGGAAAAAAATCGTAAGCATTTCCAATAAGCTGTACAATGACGGACTGGAGCGCGCGCAGGTACGCGATCTAACCGGTGCAGTGGAATATCTGAAGATGAGCCTTCGTTATAATAAAATGAACATTCAGGCGCGAAACCTGTTAGGACTGGTTTATTTCGAGATGGGTGAGATTGTTAAGGCGCTGAGTGAATGGATCATCAGTAAAAGCATGCAGGGAGAGGACAACTTAGCAAATGATTATCTGGCGGATATTCAGAAAAGTTCTGCCCGTTTGGAGACACTGTCACAGACCGTTAAGAAATTTAACCAGTCACTGACTTACTGCAAAGAAGGAAATACAGATCTGGCACTGATCCAGTTGAAAAAGGTACTTGCTCTGAATCCGAAGCTGGTGCATGGTCACCAGTTGCTGGCTTTACTGTATATGAAGGAAGAACGTTATGACTTGGCATTGCGTGCATTAAAAAATGCAAAAAAAATTGATGCCGGTGATCCAAATACGATGCGTTACGAAAAAGAATGCAGAGCGCATCTGACTGCAAACGGCAAAGTAAAACCGCAGGAAAAAGAGACGGTAAGTTATCAGAGCGGTAACGATCTGATCATTCGTCCGGCAAAATTTACGGATAATACAGCTGTTTTATCCGTGATCAATCTGTTGGTTGGAGCTGCTATCGGTATTGCTGTAGTATGTTTCCTGATCGTACCGGGTATTCGAAAAAATGCAAATTCCAGCACATCTTCTCAGCTTATCAAAGCAAATGAGACCATTGCTACCAGAGAGCAGAGTATCAAGAGCCTGGAAGATGAGATTGCAGGACTGAAGCAGACCGTAGAAGATGCGCAGACAGCGACAAGTTCCGCAGGCCAGAAAAATCAGTCCTACGAGGAACTGTTAAATGCCTATGTAGCTTATGCGTCAGATGATCATGTAAAAGCGGGCGAGACACTGGCAAACGTAAACAGAGATCTGCTCAGTGAAAACGCACAGCAGATTTACGATAATATGCTGACAGATGTACAGAGTGCAATGATGGAAGCTGATATGAACGAAGCCATGAATCTGTATGAGCAGAAAGACTATAGTGGAGCCATTACAAAGCTGGAGTCCATCGTGAAATCTGATGAAGGATATCAGGAAGGCAAAGCAGCGTACTATCTGGCATTCGCGTATAACTATCAAAATGATGAGAGCAATGCGCTGAAATGGTTCCAGATCGCAAGAGAGAAAACAAATTCCTCCAGTATACGCAGCACCTGTAAGGAAATGATTGACGATATGCAGAGCCGTGGAATTACCGTTCCGGGTGAAAGCAAAACTACGGATAATCAGTCCGATACGTCAGATGGGGATACCTCTGGCGATAACTCAGATAATAATGATTAACAGATCTTCTGGTTATGAAGTGAGATCATTAATCTGATTTTAATGAAAATTAAATAAGTACTAAAAAAGTAGCAATATACGGAAGAGAACAATGGAGACATACAAATGTTTTCCTAAGACACACGAAATGGTGTAGAAATCTTTTTCTGTATATTGCTATTTTTTGATTTGAACGCAGGTCGCAAAGCGACTGCGTTCATGAGCAAGTAGCAAAAGCGGATTGCGAATGTCCGCTTTACAACGAAGTTGTTTCATTGTGTAAATAGCAGCTGAGGGAAAAAACACGATGAGGGCGGTAGGGCAATTTTTTCCCCCCAGCTGCCTTAAAAAAGAAAATAAAAGGAGCCACAAAAACATGAACTGTGAATATCAGATCAAAGGAAATACCCTTCGCATCTACATTCCGAAGGAGTTAGACCACCATATTTCCGACAGTCTGCGGGAAGAAGCCGACCTGCTGACAGAAACCTATTTTATCCGAAATATCATCTTCGATTTTTCCCGTACCGAATGGATGGACAGTTCCGGTATCGGTGTCATTCTAGGACGGTACAAAAACATGAAATTTTCCGGTGGAACCGTCCGGGCAGAGCATTTAAACGAACGAATGTATAAAATTTTTCATATGTCAGGATTGGATGAACTGATTGCAAAGGAAGGAGAGTAGGAACGATGGAACAGAGAAAACAGCAAGAATATGCAGAAGAAAACTGGATGCAGATCACATTTGCGGCAAAATCCGAAAATGAGGGATTTGCTCGAACTGCGGTGGCAGCATTTGTCAGCAGTCTGGATCCGACCATAGAGGAACTGGCAGATATCAAGACTGCAGTATCCGAAGCCGTCACAAATTGTATCATTCACGGTTACAATCAACGCGGCGGCACGATCTGGATGGAAGGAACTCTGACCGGACGTAAATTGCGGGTGTCCATCACCGATGAGGGCAGAGGCATCAAAGATATCAAGCAGGCGCTGGAGCCGCTTTTTACCACACGCCCGGATCTGGAACGCTCCGGCATGGGATTTTCCTTTATGGAAGCTTTTATGGATACGGTAGAAGTGGAATCTTCACCGGGTAAGGGAACCCGTGTATACATGGAAAAAGAAATCAGGTAGTTACATATGGAGCAGGTGTTGGAGTATATCAAGCGCGCGCACCAGGGGGATAAAGCAGCACGGGATTTGCTGGTACAGAACAATCTGGGACTGGTCTGGAGCATTGTCCGGCGATTTTCCAACCGTGGATACGATCCGGAAGATCTGTTTCAGGTGGGGAGCATCGGTCTGCTAAAAGCAATCGACCGTTTTGATACGGACTATGAAGTAAAATTTTCCACTTACGCCGTACCGCTGATCATTGGAGAAATCCGCAGATATCTGAGAGATGATGGCATGCTGAAAGTCAGTCGTACCTTAAAAGAAGCTGCCTGGAAAGTCAGTCAGGCAGTAACAGAATGGCAAAATGAATACGGTCGAGATCCGACGTTGGAGGAGCTTTCCGGAAAAACAGGGATGCCCCCGGAGGAGATCATACAGTCATTGGAAGCTAATACGGATGTGGATTCCCTTCACCGGCCGGTTTCCGGAAATGAGGGAAAGGAGCTCACACTGGGGGAACAGATCCGAGATCAGAAAAATCTGATCGAGCAGCAGGTCGACCATATTTTTCTGGAGCAGCTTCTGGATACGTTGGAGTCGGAAGAACGCCAGTTGATCCGGCTTCGCTATGTAGAAGAAAAGACACAGTCAGAGGTGGCAAAACTGCTTGGCACGACACAGGTTCAGATTTCCAGACGGGAAAAGAAACTGCTTGCGAAATTGCGAAATACGGTATAAAATGCGATACAGTTCTTCTTATTGATAAAAAAGTTCAATAAGCTTTGGCAAAGTTCGAAAAACAAGCTTGCATAAAAAGAGTGAATGTAATAAAATATGCGTTAGCTCAAGCTAATTATTAAAATCGTATCAACAAGAGAAAAAAGCATATACGGAGGATACCAATAGATGAAAAAAAGAAAACTGTTAATCGCACTTTTGTGTGGAGCCTTAGTCTGTCTGCCGCTGGCAGGTTGTAACAACAAAAACGGGGCGTCAGGAACAGACAGCTCTGTACAGAGTGAAGTTTCAGAAGATGCCGGAGAGCAGAACAGCTCAGACAGCAGTCAGGAATACACCAGCGATGTGTTTGCCATGGATACTTATATGACACTGACCGCTTATGGTGAAAATGCACAGGAAGCAGTGGAAGCGGGAATTGCCGAAATTCAGCGATTAGATGATCTGCTCTCTACCGGAAAAGAGACCAGTGAAGTTGCACAGATCAATGCAAACGGCGGTGGTGTACTTTCTGAGGATACCGATTATCTGGTAAAACGTGCTTTGGATATTTATCAGAGTACAAATGGTGCTTTTGATATCAGCATTTACCCGGTGATGCAGCTCTGGGGATTTACCACAGGAAATTTTGCAGTACCGAGTGAGTCTGATCTGTCAGCAAAACTTGCGCTGGTAGATGCAGGAAAAATTACATTAAGTGAAGAAAACGGGCAGACAAGTATCAGTCTCCCGGAAGGCATGGAGATCGATCTGGGTGGAATTGCCAAAGGCTATACTTCCGGCAGAGTCATGGAGGTTATGAAAAGTTATGGCATCAAGAGTGCTGTCATTAACCTTGGTGGAAATGCCCATGTGCTTGGAAATAAAACAGACGGCAGTCAGTGGAAAGTCGGCATTCAGGATCCGGAGGATGAAAACGGATATCTGGGCGGTGTGAATGTCACAGACAAAGCCATCATTACTTCCGGCGGCTATGAACGCTATTTTGTAGATGAAGATACCGGTGTAAAATATCACCATATCATTGATCCGAAAACCGGTTATTCTGCCAACAACGGTCTGATCTCTGTGACAATCGTCAGTGCGGACAGCACACTGGCAGATGGACTGTCCACGTCCCTGTTTGTACTTGGCACGCAGGATGCTATTAGTTATTGCAAGGAGCATTGTGCAGAGGATGGATTTGATGCAATTATGGAAGACGAGGACGGCAAACTTTACATCACTGATGGCATTTATGACGATTTTATCAATATGAACAATAACAAAAATATTGAAAAAATCCAGACAAACTAGAGACAGGGCGGTAACGATATGAAAAAACAAAAGATATCTGCAAAAACAGTAGCTCTGATGGCAATGATGATCGCACTTGCCATGATCTTCAGTTATGTAGAAACCATGATTCCGATCAATTTTGGAATTCCGGGCGTAAAACTGGGACTTGCCAATCTGGTCATTGTAGCAGCAATTTATCTGTTTGGCGGTAAGCAGGCTTTTTTGATCTCCATTGTGCGGATCTTTTTAAGTGGATTTATGTTTGGAAATCTTGCATCCATCATGTACAGTCTGGCGGGCGGTCTGCTCAGTCTGGCAGTGATGCTCCTTTTGAAAAAAACAGACAAACTGTCGATTCTTGCGGTCAGCGTCATGGGTGGTATCTGCCATAACATCGGTCAGTTGATCGTGGCAATGCTGGTGGTAGAAAATCTGAAGCTGATTTTTTATGTTCCGGTACTTCTGATCTCCGGATTCCTTACCGGTCTGCTGATCGGTATCGTATGCAGAGTGATCCTTCCGGCAGTCAAACGGGCATATGAATCTGCAAGATAACGACTGTTCGCTTGGTGCTTATAAAAAAGCATATGCAGGCAAATAGATTACAGCGGGAAGCAGGAACTTTATCATAACTTACCAGACTTATTGAGAAAAAACAAAAGAAATTGCATAAAAATTATCAATAGGGTTAGTTATTGATAAAATCAAGAAAAATGATTTGATTTGAAAAAAAAGTGATGCTATGATAACGTGCGTTAGAAGATGCTAATGTACGTCATCATGGCATTTTTTATTTGCGAGAATGTGTGAAAGCACATTTTCAAGCAGTCTTTGCCGGAAAAAGTCGAGTAAAGCACAAAGTGTTTCCAACAATCATGTGAAAGTAATGTTATAAAAGGTCAGGAGAGAGACGATGAAGAAAGATAAGAAGACGGAAGTTGATCCGGAAAATCTGGATCCGAAGAATCAGAAAAAGAAGATAAACTTAAGTACCATGGCACCGGCGCTATCCGCGTTGCTGGTAGTAGCCTGCGCGGGGGCATCCGTGGCAGCTTACTCACCAAAAGTATATGCGGTACAGAAACCATCTCCAAAGACAGAGAGCGCTGATACAACTGCGGAGGATACTGCAGAAGAAACGGCTCTGGAGGGACAGGTATTTGATCTGCCGGATGGCATTTATGAAGGAACCGGAACAGGTTTTGCAGGAAAAATCACAGTTGCAGTAGAAATCAAAGATAAGAAGATTGTTGCGATCACGGTTCTGAATGTAGAAGCGGACGATGCAGCATTTTTCAATCGTGCCAAAGGAGTCATTGACCGGATCATTCAGTCCCAGAACCTGGACGTGGATGTCGTATCCGGAGCAACTTACAGTTCCAGAGGTATCATCAGTGCGGTTAAAAATGCTCTGACGGGTAAGAAAGACAGCGGAAAAACAGCGGAGAATCCGGGAAAGGGAGAAGGATCTACAACTGTGGCAGAAGTTGCAGATGCAGCAGCTTACAAAGATGGAACTTATTACGGAAGTGCGACCGGTTTTGCAGGTCCGATCAAAGTAAAAGTTGTGATCAGCGGTGGAAAAATTGCGTCCATCGAAATCGTATCCACTTCAGACGGCAGCAGCTATATTTCCAAAGCATCTGCCATTACCGGAAAAATTGTATCTTCTCAGAGCACTAATGTAGATACTGTGTCCGGAGCAACTTACAGTTCCGTAGGTATCATTAATGCAGTACGTAACGCATTGGCACAGGCGGCAGAAGACGGAAGCACAGTACCGGCATCCACAGAAAATACAGAGCAGAACAATCAGCAGAATCAGTCTGTGCCGACACCGTCTGTATCTGGAAATTTCCTGTATCCGGATGGAACTTATTATGGAACTGCAGAAGGATATCTGGGAGATGTTAAGGTAGCCATCGTGCTGAAAAATCATACAATCCAGTCCGTGCAGATTCTGGAAAATGAAGACGATGCTGCATTTTTCAACCGTGCCCGTGCAGTCGTTAATACTATTGTGAAAAATCAGACAACAGGTGTAGATGTTGTGTCCGGAGCAACTTACAGTTCTAACGGTATCATCAATGCGGTTAAGGCAGCGCTGGAGTCTGCAAAAGCAGCAGCAAATCCGTCTAATGGAAATAATTCCAATACAAATAACGGAAATCAGAATAATAACAATTCCGGAAATAACAATGGCAATAATGGAAACAACAATAACGGTAATAACAACGGAAATACAGAGAAGCCGGATGATTCCAATGTGGAGACCGGAATTTATTATGCAGATGGAAGTTATACGGTAACTGTAAAATGTGAACCGGATGAAGATGAGGGATTTGATGAATATAATCTGACTGCTGCGATTACCGTAAAAGGTGATAAGATCACTGCAATCAGTAATGTTTCCGGTGATGGAGACAGCAGCAATGACAGATACATTAACTGGGCTGCAAATGGAAGATCCAATAATGCTGGTATTATTAGTCAGATCATCGGTCTTGCAACTATTGATATGTCAAAAGAAAATGCAGAAACAACCATGAATGAAGCGATTGCGAATGTAGATGTGGTTTCCAGAGCAACCTGTTCTTCCAAAGCATTGAAAGAAGCCTGCAAAGAAGCCTTAAATCAGGCGCGTGCAAAATTTTTGGAGCAGAAGGATGAACAGAAAAATCTGGCAGATGTGAAAATGCCGGATGGAACCGATGAAACCGGTAACGCAGATACAGAGCTGACGGATCCGAAAAATGATCCGCAGGAAGCAGCACAGGAACAGCTCCTGGAGACAGAATAAGAAAAGGATAGAAACAGGAAAAGATGAAAAAGTTTATCATTCGTATTGTCAATGTATGTGTGATCGTAGCTGCGTTGTTTGGCTACAATCACATTACACTGGCGCATGAAAAGACCGATGCGGAAGCAAAAGCCGAGGCAGACCGCCAGAATGCGGAAATAGCGGCACAGGCCGGGGAAAGCGGCGGTTCTTACAAGGACGGAACCTATCAGGGAACTGCCACAGGATTTGGCGGTGATATTACCGTGGAAGTAACCATTGCAGATGGCAAGATCGCAGATGTGGAGATTTTATCTGCGGATAAAGAGGATAGTGCTTATCTGACCATGGCAAAAGATATTATTCCGGAAATCATAGACGCACAGAGTGCAGATGTAGATACCATCAGCGGTGCTACCTTCAGTTCTACAGGTATTAAAAATGCAACGGCGCAGGCCCTTGAGGAAGGCGGTGCCAATTAATGAAACAGCCAAATAAAAAGACCATGAAGAAAATTCATGTGTGGCTGCGAGCAGTGATACAGTTATTGTATTTTCTGTTTATTCCGTCTGCCTACACAGCAGCATTTAATGGTGTCAAATATATTTTCACCCAGATGGGAGCAAAAACACATCTGGAGGTGACTTCTTTTGTGGCAGCACTGATCGTGCTGTGTGTATACACGATCGTGTTTGGGAGATTCTTCTGTGGATTTGCCTGTGCTTTCGGAAGTTTGGGTGATGCAGTGCGGGCACTTTATGTGTTTATCTGCAAAAAACTGAAAAAGAAACCGATCACCATGAAAGCGACAGTTGTGAAAAAACTGCAGGTAGTGAAATATTTCGTGTTGGCGATCATTGCTGTGACATGTTTTACGGGTGTATACAGCAAGGCGAAGGGATTCAGTCCGTGGGATGTATTTTCCATGCTGCATGCGCGTAATTTCAAATTGGGCGGCTATACCTTTGGCGTGGTACTTCTGGTGCTGATCGTTATTGGCATGTGCTTTCAGGAACGGTTTTTCTGCCGTGTTCTGTGCCCGATGGGAGCAGTATTTTCTGTTCTGCCGGTATTGCCGTTTTCTACCCTGCGCAGAGACCGGTCTGAGTGTATCAAGGGATGCCGGGCTTGTACGATGAAGTGTCCGTCTGATATTGAGCTGGCGCCGGATACGGCACCGGAGCTGTCAGGAGATTGTTTTCAGTGTCAGAAGTGTATTGATACCTGCCCGAAGGGAAATATACATACGGGGATTCGTGCACTGAAAGGCAATGAGATCTGGTATACGGTGTTGAGAGCCGTTATTTTACTGGTGTTGTTTAAAGTTGTTGGTTTATAGTGTGGCTTAAAATTTACTATTTAAGTTTTGATAAGACCTTCTGTATTTTATCTCAGTCGCTACCAATCGTTCCTTGAGAAAAAATGCAGAAGGTCTTAATTTACATATTGTTATTTGTAAATTTTTGCGCCACCATGCACTTCGTGCCGCACTACGTGCATTTCAACGTAACAGTGTGGTTTTAACACAACATAGATGAAAAAAGATATCAGTAAACAGATTTTATTGAGAAAGAAAGTCGATAACAAAAAACTTGAAAAAAAGTTGTTGACAAAATCAAAGTTGTAATGATAGAGTAACGGTTGTTAGGAAACACTAATGAAACACAAAACCAAATATTGCAATTCGCGAGGCAGAGTAACTTCTGTTCGTGGACTTGGTAGAGACTTCTCCCGCATGCGGCACAGGACGCATATATGGGTGGAGTCTATTTTTTTATTCAAAAAGGAGGATGACATGAAAAAGAGAAGAGAGTTTCTGACAAAAGCATTAGCTGGAGCCATGGTGGTAGCAATGACATCCGGAACAATGCCGGTGAGCGCTCTTGCAACATCCAGTGTAACAAAGACAAAAGATGGCACTTACACAGGAACCGCTACGGTTGTAGCAGATGAGGATGAGGATTTCATAAATTATCCGATCAGTGTAGATGTGACCGTTGCCGATGGCAAGATCACAGATGTAGCTTTTTCAGAGGAAAATCAGTTTTATGTAGATGGTGCAGATAGCACCGAAATAAAGAAAAATAAAAAGCTCTCAACGGAGGCGATGACAGAATTAAAAGATAAAATTATCGCCCAGAATGGCACTACTGGTGTTGACGCAAAATCTGGAGCAACATGCACATCAAAGGCAATTCTTACAGCAGTAGATAGTGCTATTAACGAAGCACCAGAAGCAGTTAAAGTAAAATACGTGACCATGAACGTACCGTACACAGACTTTTACGCAGCTTACAATCTGACAGACAAAGCTGTTTGGCAGGTTGAGAATGGTTTAGATGCTGTTTCCACAGCGACAACCAATAAGTTTAAAGGCACAACAGGTCTTGCAAAAGGAACCTACAACAACGGCAAATATATCATGGGCGTGACCATGGCAGTTGCAGTTCCGGAAGAGACTTACGAAGCACTGAAAGCAGAAAATCTGACAGCGAATGACAATTATTACATGACAGATCTGGATACCGCTCCGGCAGCATTCAGTACCATGACAGTCAATGCAGATGGAACATACAGCTTCAGCAAACTTCAGGAAGCATCTGTTTCCGGCAACTATATCACAGTTGGAGAACTTGACCTGAATGCAGGTTACGGTGATTATCAGGTTACACTAGACGGACTTGGAACAGACGGCACTTTAAAAACAGGTGAGAATGAGACAACACCATATACCCTTTACGGAGCAATCCTGAATACCACAGAGGGAAAAACTTATGGAATGACTTGTCTGGAAAATCTGTGGCTTGGAACAAAGAGACCGAATGTGGAGATCGCGTGGTCCATCAAAGAAGGTCAGGGTCTGAAACGTGGACATGGCGCAGGCGATGAGTTTTATCAGTTCAGCGATATGAATGGTGCAACTTTAAAGAGCATCACACTGATCACAGATCTTGGAACCATCGAAGTGCCTTGCGGTGAGAACGGTCTGGAACTGACAAAATATTATGCAGGTGATCTGAGTAACTTACAGTATTCCATTGACAATGATTCCACAGAGCTGAGCATTGGTGGTATACCGTCTGATCTGGAAAATGTAAAAATTTCCGTATCCAGTGGTCTTGCAACAAATGCTGAAATCAAAGATGGAAAAGTAACACTGAAAAAAGCACCAGAGGCAGGAACAACCTACACACTGACCATCAGCAGTTCCAATTATCCGGATATCACAAGAACAATGTCCACACCAATTGTAGCAGATCAGGTGACAGAGCTTCAGAAATGGGTAGACAAAGCAAAAGCAACAAACGGATATGAGAACAATGCGGATTTGAAAGAGCATGTAGCAGAAGCGGAAGAAATGATCGCAAATAAAGAAGCGGCATCCGCAGACGCAGCAGAACTGATCAGTGAGCTGACAGAAAAAGTCAAAGCAACTTACTCAACTGTGGAAGTGGAAGCGACTGCAAAAGGTAATTACCTTGGAATCGCATTGAAAAATGTATCTCTGGAAGACCTGGAGAATCCGACTTATACATTATCTGTTCGCCAGGGAAGAGGAAGTGTAACGGTAGCAGAAGGCAAGTTAGATGCACTGAATCTTACACTGGAAAAAGAACTGACAGCAGGAACGGAATATACACTGACCATCGTAAGTGATAATTATCAGGATGCACAGATCAAAGTTACAGCAGAAGAAGCAGAAGCAGATTACAGTAAAGTATACGATGCAATTGACGCAATTCCGGATGATCTGAGTGTTTACACAGAGGAGAGTGTTGCAAACTTGCAGAAAGTACTGGAAACGGTTGATTACAGTAAGAAAGCAAGTCAGCAGTCAGAGGTAGATGCTTATGTAAATGCAATCATAGAAGCAACAGCAAAACTTGAGAAAAAAGCAGTAACTCCTGTAGCTCCGACACATGCAGACGGACTTGCAAATGAGAAAGCTTCTGATGGAAACTGGTACTATTATGTAAATGGAAAAGTTGCAACAAATGTGACAACTGTTGCTAAGAATGTAAACGGCTGGTACTATGTAAAGAATGGAAAAGTAGATTTCTCAGCGAATACCGTAGCGAAGAATGAGAACGGCTGGTGGAAGATCACAAATGGTAAAGTCGATTTCAGTTACACAGGCATTGCGAAAAATGAGAATGGCTGGTGGAGAATCGTTAACGGAAAAGTAGATTTCAACTGCAACAGCGTTGAGAAAAACGAGAACGGCTGGTGGAAGATCACAA
>URDN01000018.1 GCA_900546495.1 uncultured Lachnospiraceae bacterium | reverse complement strand
AACCTATGATTTTATCATCAATCTGAGAGGTTTACACAGAATAATTTACACTACCGCTATCCCAGTCAACCTCAAACATTTTGTAATAACGCAGTGGTGCATACGAGGCTCCAAGATCAGCTAATGTATTGGAAACGGTTACAGTTGCAACCTTGATGTGTCGGTAATTTCCGTCATCCATCTTTGCTATCTTCGTGTTTAATTAATGTTTTCCAGAACCAGATTCGGATCTGATTTTGAAAAATGTCAATTAGACATTCGGGCAAATCTATGAGTGAATGAGCTGCTTGCGGGAGGTGAGCAGCAGTAGCTCTGTCCGGTAACTTAGAGTCGACACTTTTACGTCGGCTCTTTTAATGTGCAATTTTTTTGAAAGGAAGTGATCCAGCAACGTGAACAGCGTATTACTACAGTCATATCTTATAGCATTACCGATTGTATTAACGGCACTCATGGGATATGTAGTGTGGCTTCTGCAGGAGCAGAGAAAACAGAAAAAGACGGATGGTATTGAAAGAGATGCACGCATTGAACAGGAACGGAAGCAGCGTGAAGCTAATAGCCATGGAACGATGCTGCTCCTACGTGTGCAATTGATTGAATATCATGACAAATACATGCGTCTTGGAGAAATCCCGTCTTATGCCTATGAGAATTTTAATGAGATGTATGATGCCTACCATAAATTAGGTGGAAATGGCATGGTAACAAAAATGAAACAGGAAATTGAAGAATTGCATTTGAAAAAGAAAGGACAAAGCAATTATGAGTAAAAAATGGTTAAAATGTGCGGGAATCCGTGCAGTAAAAACAGCAGCACAGACAGCGGTAGCAATGCTTCCAGTGGCAGCAGCCATCAATCAGGTGGATTGGAAGATGGTTGTAGGAACTTCGGCACTGGCATTTGTGGCTTCCATGTTGACCTCTCTGGCAGGTATTCCGGAAGTGAAAGATTGTGAGGAGGATGAGGAGTGATGGCATATACAGTGAAAGAAATGTGGGCTTCCAGCACCAATTATGGAAAACAGAGGCCAACAGGTGATATTAAGTACATTGTGATTCATTATACCAGTAATGACGGTGATACCGCTGTAAATAACGGTAAATACTTCCAAGGAGCTAATCGAAAAGCGTCTGCTCATTATTTCGTGGATGACAGCACGGTAGTTCATTCCGTTCCGGATAACAGAATTGCATGGTCCGTTGGCGGCAGCAAATACAATAACAATGGTGGACGTTTGTATGGAGTGGCTAAAAATGCCAATACATTAAACATTGAAATGTGTGATGATTATAAAAATGGCACTGTAAAAGCAACGGATGCCACAATCAATAACACATTGATTCTTACAAGGGAATTAATGAAAAAATACAATGTGCCTGTAAGTAACGTGATCAGGCACTATGATGTTAATGGTAAAAGCTGCCCTGCTTATTGGGTGAATGATTCGTTATGGAAAAACGAGTTCCATGACAGGATCACGCAGGCAGCTCAATCGGATGGATTGCCTGATACAAAAGCTGCAGATGGCAACTGGTATTACTACAAGAATGGTAAAATTGCTACAGACGTAACCACTGTTGCTGAAAATGTAAACGGTTGGTGGTATGTAAAGAATGGCAAGGTTGACTTCTCTGCAAACACTGTAGCAAAGAATAACAATGGATGGTGGCATATCGTAAACGGCAAAGTTGACTTCAATTCAAACACGATCGCAAAAAACGAAAACGGTTGGTGGAAGATTACGAACGGAAAAGTTGATTTCAATTATAACGGTCTGGCAAAGAACCAGAATGGCTGGTGGTATCTGAAGGACGGAAAAGTTGACTTTGATTATACCGGTCTGGCGAAAAACAACAATGGTATTTGGTATGTCCGTAATGGTAAGGTGGATTTTGATTATTCCGGAAACGCAAGCTGTAAGATTTCCAAAGGAAAGTTGGTAATCTGATCGGTCAATAATAATCATTGAAAAAAATCTGTATATCGGCTATAATGTAGAATCGAACACATGGACGAAAGGAAGTAGGAATGGATAAAAATATTGATTTTTCAAATCAGATGGAATTAGAGCACATTTTAGGTGATATAGATTTAAATGAAGATGCACCGGTGGAAGAACCGGCAAGACAGTATTATTTTATTGCAAAGGCACGGAAATATATCACAGAAATTTCCGCGAAGTTAGGCAGACCACTTTTCTCTCATGTCGAAACCTTTGGTTGTCAGATGAATGCCAGGGACTCTGAAAAATTATGTGGTATCTTGAATGCCATTGGCTATCAGGAGTCTGAATCTGAGGATGCAGATTTTGTTATTTACAATACATGTACTGTCCGTGAAAATGCAAACAATAAAGTGTACGGGCGTCTTGGCTACCTGCATGGGTATAAGAAGAAAAATCCGCATATGATGATCGCACTCTGCGGATGTATGATGCAGGAAGAAAAAGTAGTAGAAAAGATCAAACAGAGCTACCGTTTTGTAGACCTGATTTTTGGTACACATAACATTTTCAAATTTGCGGAACTTCTGGTGCAATCCATAGAGAATAAAAAGATGGTCGTGGATGTATGGGAAAATACAGACCAGATCGTGGAACAGCTGCCAAATGAGCGTAAATTCCGTTTTAAGAGCGGTGTCAATATCATGTTTGGCTGTAACAATTTCTGCAGTTACTGCATCGTTCCATATGTACGAGGACGGGAGCGAAGCAGAGAGCCACGGGAGATCATCCGTGAGATTGAGAACTTTGTGGCAGATGGTGTTGTGGAAGTTATGCTTTTGGGACAGAACGTGAATTCCTATGGAAAGAATCTGGATCAGCCGATTACTTTTGCACAGCTTTTGGAGCAGATTGAGCAGATCGAGGGACTGGAGCGTATCCGCTTCATGACCTCTCATCCGAAGGACCTTTCCAACGAACTGATCGCGGTAATGGCAAAATCAAAGAAAATCTGCAGACATCTGCATTTACCATTGCAGTCCGGTAGCAGCCGTCTGTTAAAAATTATGAACCGCCATTATGACAAAGAGCAGTATCTGACTTTAGTGGATAAAATCCGCGTAGCAATTCCGGATATTGCACTGACTACAGATATCATTGTCGGATTCCCGGGTGAGACCGAGGAAGATTTTGAGGAAACCATGGATGTGGTTCGCAAAGTGCGTTATGACAGTGCATTTACCTTCATTTATTCCAAACGTACCGGTACACCGGCAGCAAAAATGGAAGATCAGGTGCCGGAAGACGTGGTAAAAGCACGTTTTGACCGTCTGTTAAAGGAAGTACAGGAGATTGCGGCAGAAAAATCCGCACGCCTGACCGGACAGGTACAGGATGTACTGGTAGAGAGTGTCAATCATCAGGATGACAGTCTGCTGACCGGTCGACTTGGCAACAACAGCGTGGTACATTTCCCGGGAGGAAAGGAACTGATCGGGCAGATCATTCCGGTGCGTCTGGATGAATGTAAAGGTTTCTATTATATTGGAAGCAGGGCATAAGCATGGACAAAAAAATCGGTAAAAAAGAGATTTTATTACTGGTCATTATCTTTGTGTCAGCGGTGATCGGGTATTTTGTGTTTCAGAAGATGCAGAGTACACCCGGCGGACAGGTCAAAGTAACGGTAGACGGAACGGTGTATGGCACTTATGATCTGCATACGACAGGAGAAAAAGCGCAGAAAATCGAGATAAAAAATGCAGAAGGAACAGTGACAAATACCCTTGTGATTGAAAATGGAAAAGCGGATATGATTTCCGCGGATTGTCCGGATAAACTCTGTGTAAATCAGCATGCAATTTCCTCCAACAGTGAGACCATCGTATGTCTGCCAAATAAAGTCGTGGTAGAAGTGGAAGACGGGGAAGAAGCCCAGTTTGATACCCAGACGAACTAAGAAAATAAATAAGAATAAATATAGAAGCATTTCAGAAAACAGATCAGCGGTAAAAAGTATCAGATTGAGAGATAGAAGATGATCGAAAAATGAAGTGTTTCTAAAGTGGAGTTTTTAATGTATTCATATATAAAAGGAACATTGGAGGAAGTCAGTGAAGACCTGATCGTCGTGGAAAATAACGGTATTGGATACAATATCCATATTTCTGCCCGGATGCTGGATGCACTTCCGGTACGGGGAGAACAGGTCAAGATCTATACCTATCTGTACGTAAAAGAAGATGCTTTTTCCCTGTTTGGATTTCCAAGCAGAGACGAGTTGGAAATGTTTAAATTACTGATCAACGTCAGTGGAATCGGACCCAAAGGCGGACTGGCGGTTTTATCTGTATTATCAGCCAATGATCTGCGATTTGCCATTGTGGCAGAAGATGCCAAGACCATTTCCAAAGCGCCTGGTGTCGGAAGCAAGACCGCAAAGCGTCTGATCATTGAACTGAAGGATAAAATTGATCTGGGAGATGCCATTGAAACCGGATTTGAAGAAATGGAGACACCGGCAGCAGGCGGAAGCAGTAATAACCGTATCCGTAAAGAAGCTTCCGAAGCACTTGTAGCACTGGGGTACAGTGCGACAGAAGCGTCGAAAGTGCTTTCCGGTATTGAAATTACAGAGGACGATGATGTGGAAAGCGTACTAAAGGCAGCTTTAAAAAATATGGCGCTGTTTTAATCGGTTCTGTTTAAGCTGAATGAAATTGTACATCAAGTTTCAAATATATTTGATAAGAATCGTGCAAGATAGTAAAGTTTTACAGAATAAAAAACAGTGGATATAAAATAATGTAGTGTATTGAAGCGAGGAAATTCATGGAAAAACGAGTGATTTCTACCCAGATTCAGGAAGAAGATCTGCAGACCGAAACCAGTCTGCGACCAATGTCTCTGGAGGAATATATCGGACAGGAGAAAATAAAAGGCACCCTGCGTGTCTATATCGAAGCGGCACGGCAGAGGCAGGAACCGTTAGATCATGTATTGTTTTACGGGCCGCCAGGACTTGGAAAGACTACACTTTCCGGTATCATTGCCAATGAGATGGGCGTACATATGAAGATTACTTCCGGACCGGCGATTGCAAAACCGGGAGAAATGGCATCAATTTTAAGTAATCTGCAGGAAAATGATATTTTATTTGTAGATGAGATCCATCGCCTGAACCGTCAGGTAGAAGAAGTGCTGTATCCGGCGATGGAAGATTATGCCATTGATATTATGATCGGAAAAGGGGCATCCGCCCGTTCTATTCGACTGGATCTGCCGAAGTTTACACTGGTGGGAGCAACTACCCGTGCAGGACTGTTGTCAGCGCCGCTCAGAGACCGTTTTGGAGTGATCCAGCATCTGGAATTTTATACACCACAGGAATTACAGACAATCATTGAGCAGTCGGCGAAGAAACTTGGTGTGGAGATCGAACCGGAGGGCGCCGCAGAGCTGGCAAAACGTTCCAGAGGAACACCACGGCTGGCAAACCGTCTGCTAAAACGTGTCCGTGATTTCGCGCAGGTAAAATACGATGGGGTGATCACAGAAGAAGTAGCTTCTTTTGCCCTGGATCTGCTGGAAGTAGACCGTTGTGGTCTGGACAAGAATGACCGGTTGATCCTGCTGACTATTATTCAGAAGTTTGGCGGCGGCCCGGTAGGACTTGAGACACTGGCAGCGGCGGTTGGAGAAGATTCAGGTACGATCGAGGACGTGTACGAACCGTATCTGGTAAAAAATGGATTCTTAAACCGTACGCCCAAGGGACGTGTGGCGACAGCACTGGCAATCGAGCATTTTAAGGGAAACTAAGCAGGATACTGACTGTGAGTTAAAGCAGAGGAAAAGAAACATGACAAAAAAATCAATGGTACAGGTGGCAATTGGTGGAAAAGTACTGACAATGGGTGGTGCGGATGACGAGACACATATCCAGCGCATCGCATCCTGTGTCAACCATGTGCTTCAAGAGTTTGAAGATAAAGATGAATACCGTTGTCTGCCGGCAGATCTGAAACCGGTACTGATCCATATTAATATTGCAGAAGAACTGATCAAAGCGCAGGATCAGATTCAGCAGCTGGAGGAGGATCTGCGCCTGAAAGAGAACGAACTGGCAGAACTGCGTCAGGAACTGGCAGAGACAGAAGTAAGACTTGAGAGACTGGAAGGATATCAGGAATGAGAAGACATGAATTATTATCCCCGGCGGGATCGCTGGAGATATGCAAAGCAGTGCTGAATGCCGGAGCAGATGCAGTTTATCTGGGGGGTGACAAATTTGGTGCCCGGGCATTTGCTAAAAATTTCACACAGAACGATATTCAGGAAGCATTGGATTTTGCACATATGCGCGGAAAAAAGATATTTCTGACCGTCAATACGCTGTTAAAAAACAAAGAAATCGAAACGGAGCTGTTTTCTTATCTGAAGCCGCTGTATGCGCATGGATTAGATGCAGTCATTGTGCAGGATTACGGTGTATTTCAGTTTATCCACAGAAACTTTCCGGAACTTGCACTGCATGCAAGCACGCAGATGTCAGTATCCAATGTATCCGGAGCAAAGTTCCTGATGGAACACGGAGCAGAACGTATTGTAACCGCCCGTGAATTATCCCGGTTGGAGATTCGCCGGATTTATGACGAAACAGGGGTGGAAATTGAAAGTTTTATCCACGGTGCACTTTGCTACTGTTATTCCGGTCAGTGCCTGATGAGTAGTATGCTTGGTGGACGAAGCGGAAACCGTGGCCGCTGTGCACAGCCTTGTCGTCTGGCATATCAGGTAACGGATGAGCGCGGCAATTTGTTACATAAGAAAGAAAAATATCCGTTAAGTCCAAAGGATCTGTGTACGATTTCACAGCTTCCACAGTTATGTGAGAGCGGTATTTATTCCTTTAAGATAGAAGGACGTATGAAAAAGCTGGAATATGCAGCAGGTGTTACTTCTGTTTACCGGAAATATCTGGATCTGTATGAATCATGTCCGGAACATTACCGGGTTGAGGATGCAGATATGGAGCGTTTGCTGGCATTTGGTAATAGAAACGGATTTACCGCTGGCTATTATGATATGAGAAATGGCCGTTCCATGATGACACTGACAGATTCCTCCCACAGCAGCAACGAAGCGAAGGCGGCTTATCAGGCACCGGAAGAGACAAAAGTTCCGGTAGCCCTAAAAGCTGTATTTCATGCGGGAAAACCAATGCAGTTAGAGGTAGCATTATCCAGAAATGACACAGAGGCAGAATCTCACAGTGAAAAAAAAGTCTGTGTGAGCGGTGAAATTCCGGGAACGGCGCAGAATCGCCCGCTGTCAGAGGATGAATTAAGAAAGAGACTTTCTAAAACCGGAGATACACCATTTTGCGTACAGCATCTGGAAATTGATCTGGAGGATGGCTTGTTTGTTCCGGTGGGTCAGATCAATGAACTTCGCAGAAATGCGCTGGAACAGTTACAGCAAGCGATGCTATGCAGCTGGAGAAGAAATGAAGCGGTGACACCGCAGGAGAGGCCAACTGACAGAATGGAGCAGAACAAAGCAATTAGCAGTGGTGATAAACCAATGTTAAATGTATGGTTGATCGGTTCTGCTCAGCAGAATTTGAATGCGGTTCTGGAAAATCAAATGGTCGATATGGTTACGCTGGATAGTTTTACAAATCTGGAAGCAGCATTAAAAGAGATTCATGCTGCTGGAAAACAGGCAGGTTATGCATTCCCTTATGTGTTGCGGGAAAATTCGGAAGGATTATTGCGAAAACAGGTATCTGTCTTAAAGCGGTTTGATCGCATCTGGGTAAGAAGTTACGATGGGATTGGTTTTGCCAAGGAAGAATTGCATCTTCCAGCAGAAAAGCTTGCATTAGACGCAGGATTATATGTGTTTTCCAATGAGGCAGCTGATGATTTTATGGCAGCTGGATTTGCAGGTTATACCGCGTCCATGGAGCTGAATCGGAAAGAACTGGCACATATGGAAAATGAACAGGCAGAATTGATGCTTTACGGTTATGCACCGTTGATGATTTCTGCACAGTGTGTATATAAAAACTATGCATCCTGTATCAAGGAACAGAAAAAAGAGTCTGGGAAGCAGCCACAGCGTCTGTATTTAAACGACCGTTACCAGAAACAGTTTGAAGTACAGCGGGATTGTACGAATTGTTATAATGTGATCTACAATAGCCAGCCAACCTGTCTTTTACACCATGCGGATGAGATTGGTGGTTTGGATTTTGGCGCGCATCGCATTGTTTTTCGCAATGAGTCAGTAAAGCAGATGCATGGAATTTTACAGCAATATGAAGATGCTTTCCGGTCAGGCAGGAAGATTCAGCCGCCGAAGGAAGGAACTTACACCAACGGTCATTTCCGCCGTGGCGTGGATTAGAAGAGAAGTTAAGGAGCAGATATGATACATTTGATCACAGAATTGTCCAAATATGTGATGATCATTCTTTTTGCAATCTATACCTGGTACAGTTATGTGGTACTGGTAATAAAAAATGAGGAACGGCAGAAACGGATGTATAAAGCGCAGACGACCTGTATGTTTTTGATCCATCTGGATGCCTTCATGGTGTTGTTTGCGGTGACAAAAGATTTTAAAATCCTGATCTTTTATGGTGCACAGGTGCTGTTTGTGCTGTTTTTGTTCTTGATCTACCGGATCATATACAAGCGGGCAGCGCGTCTGGTCGTCAATCATATGTGTATGTTGCTGCTGGTAGGATTCATTATCCTGACCAGACTCAATTTTGAAAATGCCGTCCGTCAGTTTGAGATTGCAGTGGTGGCGGCGGTGGTATCAGCGTTTGTTCCGATTTTGGTAAGAAAATTAAAATTTTTACGAAAATTTACCTGGTTTTACTGTGCGGTCGGGGTGATGGCACTTGGTATCGTTCTGGTGCTTGGAAAAATGAGCGGTGGCGCACATCTTTCCTTCACGGTAGCAGGTATTACGTTGCAACCGTCAGAATTTGTGAAAATTATTTTTGTGTTTTTTGTGGCATGTATGCTTTATGAATCAACAGATTTCCGACAGGTGTGTATTTCGACCGTTGCGGCAGCTGTCCATGTGGGAATCCTGGTACTGTCAACGGATCTGGGAGCAGCACTGATCTTTTTCTTAACCTATGTGGTGATGCTGTATGTGGCAACCCGAAAACCGGTATACTTTTTCGGTGGACTGGGTGTGGGCTGTCTGGCAGCACTGGCAGGTTCGAAGTTGTTTTCTCATGTACGGGTGCGAATCGAAGCATGGAAAGATCCCTTTGCCTCCATTCATGGCGGCGGATGGCAGGTGGCACAGGCGCTGTTTGCCATCGGAACCGGCGGATGGTTTGGCATGGGACTGTATCAGGGAATGCCGGATAAGATTCCATTAGGATCATCAGATTTCGTGTTTGCGTCCATTTCTGAGGAACTGGGCGGTGCCTTTGCCGTGTGCATCGTGCTTGTTTGCTTTAGCTGCTTTTTGATGTTTTTGAATATTGCAATGCAGATTAAAGATCAGTTTTATAAGCTGATCGCACTGGGACTTGGCTGTGTGTACGGCGTGCAGGTGTTTTTGAACGTGGGCGGTGTCATCAAATTTATTCCGTCTACCGGTCTGACACTTCCGCTGGTCAGCTACGGAGGAAGTTCCATATTATGTACGATCATTATGTTTGCAATTATTCAGGGACTGTATATTATGAGACAGGATGAAGAAGGAGAATCGAATGAGCAGAAGAGTCGAGGACGAAAACAAAAGAGGGACTACAGCAAGAAGAAAGTCAGCAACGTCCGGTCACAGCAAAAGCCAAAGATCAAATCGGGTCAGACAGGGCATCGAAGTCATGAATCTGGATCAGGCAGACCGCGAGGCGGCGCGTCCTCACGCTTCGACGAGGACGAGATTGAGGAAATCTGGTAGAACTGGCAGAAATCTGGAATTTTTGATTATTACGTATCTGTTTCTGGCAATTTTTATCGGTATGATCGGATATTTTGTTTATTTCCAGCTGGTAAAAAGTGAGAGTATCATCAACAGCTCTTATAACTCCCGTCTGGATCTGTATGCAGAGCATGTGGTGCGCGGAGATATTACGACAGCAGATGGCACGGTGCTTGCGAAAACGACTGTCAATGACGATGGAAGTGAGACCAGAGAATATCCATATGGACGGATGTTCGCCCATGTGGTTGGTTATATGAATAACGGAAAAGGCGGTCTGGAGTCACAGTACAATTTCAACCTGCTTCGTTCTCATTCCTTTTTTCTGACACAGATTATAAATGACCTGAAAGATCAGAAAAATACCGGGGATACGCTGGTGACAACACTGGATTACGATGTTCAGAAGGCAGCGTATGATGCTCTGGGGGACCGGGATGGAGCCGTGGTTGTTATGGAGCCAAAGACAGGTAAGATTCTTGCCATGGTGTCAAAACCGGACTATGATCCGAATACGCTGGCAGATAAATGGGATGATATTGTGTCTGACGACAGCAGCAGTGTGTTGTTAAACCGTGTAACTTCCGGCCTGTATCCACCTGGATCGACCTTTAAGATATTCACAACATTGGAATACGTGCATGAGAATCCAAACTATCAGAATTACAGTTTCAACTGTGAGGGAGAACTGAACGTGGATGGCAATGAAATTCACTGTTATCACAAATCTGTTCATGGTCAGGAGAATCTGAAAGATTCCTTTGCAAATTCCTGTAATACATCCTTTTCCAATATTGGACTGTCTTTGAATATTACAAAGTTTCAGGAATTGTGTAATGACATGCTCTTTAATCAGAAATTGCCGGGTTCGCTTTCGGGAAGCAAAAGCAGCTTTACACTGGCAAAAGATGCGGATAAAGGCAAGATCATGCAGACTTCCATCGGTCAGGGGGATACGCTGGTATCCCCGCTTCATATGGTATTCGTAGCATCTGCCATTGCCAATAATGGAATCGCGATGGAGCCTTATGTGGTGGATCATGTGGAAAATGGCGGTGGTGTTCATGTGAAAAACTACAAAGAAAAAGAGTATGGTCAGCTGCTCTCTGAATCGGATGCAGCACTTTTACAGGACTATATGCATGGCGTTGTGGAAAATGGAACCGGAAAGGCGTTAAATGGTCAGAGTTACACTGCCTATGGCAAGACCGGATCAGCAGAGTACAACAGTGCCGGTGACAGTCATGGATGGTTTGTCGGTTATGGAACAAAAGAGGGCTATAACGACATTGCTATTGCAGTAATTGTAGAGGATGGCGGTTCCGGAAGTCAGTCTGCAGTGCCGGTGACAAAACAGATTTTTGACGTATATTTCAATAAATAAAAATGGGCGAGGTATTGCAAGTTAACTCCAAAAGGCGTATACTTAAAACCAGATTTGAGACCGCATCGGGAGGGCTTGCAATGATTGAAGCAACCAGTTGTGGCGGTGTGGTTATATTCCGTGGAAAGATTCTGTTGCTGTATAAAAATTATCGTAACAAATATGAAGGCTGGGTTCTGCCAAAAGGAACGGTAGAAGCCGGTGAGGAGTATAAGGATACTGCTGCAAGAGAAGTGAGAGAGGAGACTGGCGTAGATGCCTCTATCATAAAATATGTTGGAAAGAGCCAGTATACATTTACAGTTCCTGAAGATACTGTAGAAAAACAGGTACACTGGTACCTGATGATGGCTGACAGTTATTACAGTAAACCGCAGCGCGAAGAGTATTTTGTGGATTCCGGTTACTACAAATACCACGAGGCTTATCATCTGTTAAAATTTGCAAATGAGAAACAGATTCTGGAAAAAGCTTACAACGAATATCTTGATTTGAAACGGAGCAATCTGTGGGGAACCAAAAAGTATTTTTAGAATCCGGAATAGACAGAATTAGTAAAACAATCTTTATAAATGAGATGGTTTTATTAATTCTGTTTGCATATTAGAAGAAATATCAGACGAAAATAAAAATGAGGGATCTGATTTATGTTTTGGTACAAACACTTATATTTGGACAGGAAGTGTATGCGCCATACCAATCGGTTAAAATATAAGATTGAGCATGGAGCGGCGCATAAGGGGATATATCTCATTCATCTTCCGAATCATGCAGGTGCCATTTTAGAGTTGATACCAAGTATTCTGTTGCAGCAGAGCAGGTATCCACGGGAGCAGTTGTGCATTATAGGAATGGCAGGTGACCGGGCAAGCGCCTTAGAGCTGATCCGGCAGATCGTGGATGAAGTATATCGGGAGCAGCACAATTTTGATATTGCGTCCTATCTGCAGATCGACCGGAAAAATACTTCGGATGAGGTGACCGGCCTATGATGATTTTTTTACTTATATTGAAAATAATCGGTATCATATTGTGTGTGATATTGGGAATTGTGGCAGTGATCCTGTTTGCCCCGGTTTTTTACGAGGCGGATGCCAATATTGATGAGATGGATTATAAAGTCCGGATCCACTGGTTAGCAAAGCTGATCCGCTTTGAATTTCGGTGGAAGGGAAAGGCACATGCCATGCTGAAGATTCTCTGGTTTGTGATAGATTTTACCGATCCGGAGGCGGTAGCTGCCAGAAAAGCTAAAAAAAAGGTGAAATCCCGCAAAAAGCTGATAAAACAGCAGAAGAAAGAAGCAAAAAAGCGGGAAAAGCAGACGCGTCAGAGACAGAAAGAGGCGCAGCAGGAACAGGCGGACCGCGAAGCACGGGCACAGCAGAGAGAGGCATTTCGAAAGCAGCAGGAAGAAGCTGAAATAAAAAAAGTGGAAGCTGTAAATGCAGATGAAAGTCTTGGTAAAGAAGCATCTGTGGCACAGGATAAAGAGGCTTATGAAAAAGCAGAACAGGCGGAATCAGAAAATATCCGGCAAGAGGCTGCTGAAGCAGAAAAGGCAGAAGCGAATGAATCGAAAGCATCTGTTCTGGAGAAATTAAAATCTGCTCATGGGACAGCAGAATCCATTTTGGATAAAGTTAAAACCGCGCTGGCAGTTATCCGTTATCTGCGGGAGCAGGAACTGATCTCAGCAGTTTGGGTAAAGTTACAGGTGTTTTTGCTGCGTATCCGTCCACGAAAGCTAAGTGGTCATCTGAAGTTCGGCTTATCGAATCCGGCAGATACCGGTCAGATCCTTGGTGTGATCGCTATGGTTCCTTTGTTCTATCAGACAGAACTTCAGATCGAACCGGATTTTGAGGCAGAAGATAATTATGTTCAAGGGCAGGTATATGTGAAAGGGCATATTTGCTGTATTCATCTGGTAATCCTGATCATTCGATTATTGCGGGATGAAAAGATTCGAACACTAATTCGTACGATAAGAGAGAAAAATTAACAGGAGGTATTAGAAAATGGCAGAGAATAATAAAAATACATTTCAGACAACGGTAGAATCTTTGATGGAAGGAATGGATGGATTTGTATCTTCAAAAACGGTGGTCGGTGAGCCGATTCAAGTAGGAGAGACCATCATCCTTCCGCTGGTGGATGTATCCTTTGGTATGGGCGCCGGTGCATTTTGTGGGGAAAAAAAGAAAAACAGCGGCGGCGGTATCGGGGGAAAGATGTCTCCAAGCTCTGTACTTGTACTTCAGAATGGCAGCACCCGTCTGATCAGTGTAAAAAATCAGGATGGCATTTCCAAGCTGTTAGACATGATTCCGGATTTTGTTGACAAATTTATGAAGAAGATGGATGAGAAAAAGAATCCGGAAGAGGCGGAAGCCAGAAAAGAGGCAAAAAAAGAAGCTGCCGAAGAAATGAAAGATATGCTCAATCTCAGTGAAGAATAGAACCTTCCCTGAAATTAAGCATATTATGATGCACAGCAATTCCAAGAAGAGTTATAAAATCCCCCGCATTATCATAGGATAGAGCAGGGGACTTTTTTATGTGTAACAGAACGACCAAACAACTGGCAGGTTTTATCCTGTTCTGGATCGGAATCGGTATGATCGTGATGCTGTTTATGCCAAATAATTTTGTGGGAATTTTAATTGCCAGTGGATTTATGCTGCTTGGCTATACATTGTATTGTAAATCATGAGAAAAGTGAGATAGGAGTAAGCTGCCAGGTATAGTGAAAACAAATAGATGTAAGTTTGTCTGATAAATGCAAAAATGACTGGCAGATATCTGCCAGTCACCTCAATGTTTTTTCTTATGCTCTTTCAACTTTGTTGGATCTCAGACAAGAAGCACAAACGTATAATGATTTATGAGTACCATTAACATTACATTTAACTTTCTTGATGTTTGATTTCCACATTCTATTAGATCTTCTATGAGAATGACTCACATTGTTTCCGAAATGAGCGCCTTTTCCACAAACACTGCACTTTGCCATGATTGCACCTCCTTGTGTTTACTAAGCTCGTATGTTCTGCGAACTCACAACAAATGTATTCTATCAGATGAATCCCAATAATGCAACAATTATTTTGAAAAAAATGAAAAAAATTCGGAAAACTTGATATATTTTTGATTTCACTATTTCTTTTTTGCAAAAAAATGGGTATAATAAAGCATATATGAAAACATGGGCAAGACTGCACTTTTAAACAGGGGGGTACATTTTAGTAGTAAAGCGGACATAAGCATCCCCCTTACCCACCGATTAGTGCTTTACGCACTTGAAGCGGGAGAATGCTTATTATGCGTTCAAATGCAGGAATATTGCCTGAAAATAAAAAGCGTGGAGGAACAAGTATGAGAGGTCAGTTTGAAAATTCTCTTGGAACGGTTAGTATAGATTCGGAAGTAGTAGCAACCTATGCCGGTTCTGTGGCCGTAGAATGTTTTGGTATTGTAGGAATGGCAGCTGTCAATATGAAAGATGGTCTTGTAAAATTGCTAAAAAAGGATTATCTTCATCATGGTATATCTGTAAAGATTGAAGAGAATAACCGGATCACATTAGATTTCCATGTGATCGTATCATACGGTGTAAGTATTTCCACCGTATCAGATAATCTGATTTCCACAGTAAAGTATAAAGTGGAAGAATTCACCGGTATGAAGATTGACAAAATCAATATTTTCGTAGAAGGTGTCAGAGTCATTGATTAAGGAGGAATTGAGTGTGGATATACAGACAATAGATGCAGCGCTTCTGTCAAAAATGTTTTTAGCAGGAGCGAAGAATCTGGAAGCAAAGAAAGAGTGGATCAACGAACTGAACGTGTTCCCGGTTCCGGATGGTGATACTGGTACAAACATGAGCATGACGATCATTTCCGCAGCAAAGGAAGTTGCTGCTTTGGAAAAACCGGTAATGAAGGATCTTGCAAAAGCAATTTCTTCCGGTTCGCTGCGAGGAGCACGAGGAAACTCAGGTGTTATCCTGTCTCAGCTGTTCCGTGGATTTACAAAGACCATCAAGCATTATGACGAGATTGATAAAATAGTACTTTGTGAGTCATTCCAAAAAGCATGCGAGACTGCATACAAAGCGGTTATGAAACCAAAGGAAGGAACAATCCTTACGGTTGCCAAAGGGACAGCTGAGAAGGCACTGGAACTTTCCTGTGATGACAATTACAATATGGAGCAGTACATTGCCGCTATTATCGCAGAGGCAGAGCGTGTCCTTGCCCTGACGCCTGAGATGCTTCCTGTATTAAAACAGGCAGGCGTTGTGGATTCCGGCGGACAGGGACTGGTAGAAGTCCTGAAAGGTGCGCAGGATGCATTCCTTGGCAAAGAGATTGATTACACGATTGAAGCTGCTCCGGCATCTTCCGGTGTGGTTAAAATCTCCGCACAGACAGAAGCAGAGATCAAATTCGGTTACTGTACCGAATTCATCATTGTATTAAATAAACCGCTGACAGAGGCAGAAGAGGACGAGTATCGTGCATTTCTGCAGACCATGGGTGATTCCATTGTACTGGTGGCAGACGAGGAGATCGTTAAAACACACGTACATACCAATGATCCGGGTCTGGTATTACAGAAAGCACTGACCTTTGGTTCTTTAAGCCGCATCAAGATCGACAATATGCGTGAAGAACATCAGGAAAAACTGATCAAAGACGCAGAGAAACTTGCAAAAGAGCAGGAAAAAGAGGCAGAAGAGAAATCAAAAGCAGCTGCAGGTCCGAAAAAAGATATGGGATTTATCGCAGTTTCTATCGGTGAGGGTGTCAACAAAGTATTTAACGGACTTGGTGTGGACTACCTGATCGAAGGCGGTCAGACCATGAACCCAAGTACAGAGGATATGTTAAATGCTATTGATCATGTCAATGCAGACCATATCTTTATCTTCCCGAACAATAAAAATATTGTGCTGGCAGCAAATCAGGCAGCATCTCTGATAGAGGATAAAGACATTATTGTCATCCCGACAAAGACCATCCCACAGGGTATTTCCGCAATGATCAACTTCATTCCGGAGCAGTCCCCGGAGGAAAATAAAGACAACATGCTGGAAGCAATCGCAGCAGTAAAAACCGGACAGGTTACTTACGCAGTCCGCGATACCATCATTGATGACAAAGAGATCAAAGAGGGCGACTACATGGGAATCGGTGATTCCTCCATCCTTTCCGTCGGTACAGACCGCGAGGATGTTACCAAAGATATGGTAGCTCAGATGATCGATGAGGAGTCTTCCTTTATCTGCATTTATTATGGAGAAGAAGTACTTCCGGAAGCTGTCAATGCATTACAGAAATACTTTGAGGAGACTTATCCGGATTGCGAAGTAGAAGTACAGTTCGGTGGTCAGCCGATTTACTACTACGTTATTTCTGTAGAGTAAGGAGTTCGTATGAATCTTAATTCCCCTGTTCGTGAAATCAAAGGGATCGGGGCGAAAACAGAACAGTTATTTCAACAGTTAGGAGTATACACCGTTGGTGATATACTCCTATATTTTCCCCGTGATTATGAAAAATATCCGGATCTGTGTGACGTAGATCAGGTGGTAGAAGGCAGAAAAAATGCGTTGTATGTCTGTGTGAAAAAGCCACCTACTGTCAATACCCATTCCCGCCAGCAGGTGGCTTTGCTGGATCTGAAAGGTGAGAATCAGACACTGCGCCTGATCTGGTTTCGCAGTCCTTATATCCGATCACTGATCCGCCCCGGCGGATGGTATGTCTTTTATGGAAAGGTTAACCAGAAAGAGGACCGCCTGACCATGGAACAGCCCCAGATTTTCAGCCTGGGACAGTATGAGGCATTGCAAAAGACCTTGCAGCCGCATTACAGTCTGACAAAGGGTGTCACTAACAACTTAATTGTAAAAACAGTGCATGCCGCCATGGAGGAAATTCCGTTAGAGATGGAATATCTGCCGGAGGATATCCGCATCCGCAATCATCTGAGTGAGTACAATTTTGCCCTGAAAAACATGCATTTTCCGGAAAATGAAGAAAACTGTATTATTGCCAGAAACCGTTTTGCATTTGATGAGTTTTTCTTCTTTTTACTCAGTATGCAGTTGTCAAAAGAGAATACCCAGAAGTTAAAAAATGAGTTTACTTTCGGGGATGATTCCTTTGTGGAAGATCTGATGAACGGTCTGCCTTATGAGCTGACCGGTGCACAGAAGCGTGCAGTGGCGCAGATTCGCTCTGATTTGCGGGAACCGTGCATTATGCAGCGACTGGTGCAGGGGGATGTTGGTTCCGGTAAGACGATTGTTGCTTTCTTAGCTATGCTGGAAGTGGCGCACAACGGCTATCAGGCGGCGATTATGGCACCTACGGAAGTATTGGCGCAGCAGCATTATGAAAAACTGACACAGTTTCTGGAAGCAAACGGTATCGAAATACCGGTTGTATTGCTGACCGGTTCCATGGGCGTGAAAGCTCGCCGGGCAGCTTATGCAGTATTGGAATCTGATCAGCCGGCATTAGTCGTGGGAACCCATGCACTGATCCAGGAAAAAGTGCAGTATCGGAATCTGGCGCTGGTAATTACCGATGAGCAGCACCGTTTCGGCGTAAAACAAAGAGAGACGTTTTCCTTAAAAGGTTCGCATCCGCACATTTTAGTTATGAGTGCGACACCGATTCCACGAACATTAGCTATTATTTTATACGGTGATCTGGATATTTCCGTGATCGATGAAGTTCCGGCAAAACGGCTGCCCATCAAAAACTGTGTGGTGAATACGTCCTATCGCAAGACTGCATACAAATTTATGGAAAAAGAGATCCGTGCGGGGCATCAGGTGTATGTCATCTGTCCGCTGGTGGAAGAAAGTGAACTGGCAGAAGGCGAAAATGTGTTGGATTATGCAGCACAGCTTCAGCAGATTTTTCCATCGGATATTAAGGTAGGGATACTGCATGGAAAAATGAAACCAGATGAGAAAAATACCGTGATGCAGGAATTTCAGGAGAACAAAATCCAGATTCTGGTGTCAACGACGGTTGTGGAAGTTGGTGTGGACGTACCAAACGCTACGGTCATGATGATTGAAAACGCGGAACGATTTGGCTTGGCGCAGCTCCATCAGCTGCGAGGGCGTGTCGGTCGTGGGGATGCGCAGTCTTACTGTATTTTGATGCAGGGCAAAGAACAGCAGACGAAAAACAAACGTCTGGAGATTTTGAATCAATCCAATGACGGTTTCTATATCGCCGGAGAAGATCTGAAACTGCGTGGTCCCGGAGATTTCTTTGGCATTCGTCAGAGCGGAGATTATCAGTTCCAATTGGCAGATGTATTTCAGGATGCTGATATGCTGGGTAAGGCATCTTATGAAGTGTCGGTGCTTATGAAAGAAGATCCGCATCTGGAGAAGGCAGAACATCAGAGACTGCTGGTGCGGCTGCGGCAGTATGCCGGAGATCAGTTTTCCCTGCTAAATTTGTAAAAATATTTTTGGGATAAATAAAATGAATATTTGAACGCAGAATAAACATTCCCCCGCTTCAAGTGCGTAGAGCACTAAGCGGTGGGTAAGGGGGATGCTTATGTCAGTGGGAGTTAAAAGCTCCCACTGACAGGTCGCAAAGCGACTGCGTTCATGAGCAAGTAGCGAAAGCGGATTGCGAATGTCCGCTTTACAACTGACAATCATGATGAGACAATAAAAATTTTATGACATTTATACGATTAGAAGCCGATGAGAATGTATTCCCGTCGGCTTCTATATGTTTAATGTGTTTTTCTGTTAATATATTCTGTCTTATACTTAGAATAAATGATTTTCTGACTGCTATACAATCCATAATATCCGGACAACATATAACTCAGCGCGATCGCAATCAGAAAATACGGCATTCCCTCAAATCCAAACAGCTCAAAACAGATCAGCAGGGATGTGATCGGACTGTTGGTAACGCCACAGAATACCGCACCCATGCCAACGGCAGCAAACAGCGGAATGTAACATCCGGTAACGGTTGCAAAAAAGGTTCCAAAGGTTGCACCGATAAAGAGTGTCGGAACAATCTCACCACCTTTGTAACCGGCGCCCAGTGTAGCGGCAGTAAAGATCATTTTCAGCAGAAATGTCAGTGGAAATATGGATTTTCCCTCCATGCAGCCTGCAATAATGTTCATACCGGTGCCGTTATAGGTCTGATCGCCAACCAGAAGCGTCAGTGTAATGACAATACAGCCGCCGACAACTACCCGCAGGTATGGATTTTTAAAAAATCGCTTGTACAGACGTTCTGCATTGTGCAGGATCGTACAGAATAAGATGCTGACAACCGCGCATAACACAGCAAATACACCGATGATCAGTGCTGTTTTCGGCGCAAAAGCCGGAATGGAACTGATCGGAAATATTTCCGGTGCAATGCCGCAGGCAGTTGCCACGCCGTGAGCGGTCAGTGATGCGATGACACAAGGAAGCAGTGCGGAATAATGCATGATGCCGACACTGACCACTTCCATGGAAAAAATCGCAGCAGCCAGCGGTGTGCCAAACAGCGCTGAGAAAGCGGCGCTCATACCGCACATGATCATAATGTGCTGATCTTTTTCATCAAAGTGAAACAGTTTTCCAAGGGAATTTCCGATGCTTCCTCCAAGCTGCAGGGCGGCACCTTCACGACCGGCAGAACCGCCGAATAAATGTGTCAGCAGGGTGGCAATAAAGATTAACGGTGCCATGCGCAGCGGAATATTTTCATTGGAGTGGATCGCGGAAAGCACCAGGTTGGTTCCGGTGTCCTTTTCATCATGTAACAGATGGTATAACCCTACGATGACGACACCTGCTCCCGGTAGCAGAAAGATCAGCCACGGGTGCTGTAATCTAGTGTTTGTAACAAATTGCATCCCATAGTAAAAAGCAGTTCCGACAAATCCCAGTATAATTCCGGTCAGAACCGCAAAGACGATGGCACGAAGGGATGAGACCAGGTGCGAACCGCCTCTTTTTAGTACATTCATATATGATTCAAACATAACTTTATCTCCTGTATAATTTGTTCCCCTGACATTGCAAGAAAATCTAAAATGTTTTATACTTTATTACATATTATCTATTATAAAGAAATCGGGAAAAAAAGCAATGAAAAACGAATTCCCGGGAAGCAGGTTGTACGAATGAAAAGAAAATTACAGGACATCATACAGGAAAAATTTACATATGAGGATACACACCTGCTGTTGCCGGATCTGGATCTGAATTTTACGGCGATTGAGAGTGAACCTTTTGAGGGAACATTTTCTTTTCACAGCAGTAATGATCATCCAATTCGCGGAATTGTCAGCTGTGAACACCCGTGTGTGACCTGTCTGGATACGGAATTTAACGGAACGGATATCCAGATCCGGTTTCGGTATGCCGACAGCCAGCAGAAGGAAGGAATGGCAGATCAGGGCGTGTTTGTGATCACCAGTAACGTAGGAGAGTATCTGCTGCCGTTTCGTGCAAATATTACCCGCCGTTATCTGATGTCTTCCATTGGAAAAATTAAGACGTTGAACGATTTTACAAATTTGTGCAAGCTGAGCTGGAAAGAAGCGCTGCAGATTTTTAAATCCCGGTATTTTTGCAATATTTTGCACCATGACAGTGGATTTCAGAAGCTGCTTTATCGTGGGTTGACGGAACATGCCTGCGGAGCGGCGCAGATGGAGGAGTTTCTGGTCGGATGTGGAAAAAAGGAACGGAATCGTCTGATTATCAGCCGCCCACAGCGTGGATATAAAGTATCGAAAGGATCTGTTTTGCCACAGTCAGATCTGTTGGATGTAGAAAAAAGCACCTGGGGTTATGTTAATGTAGAAATTTCCTGCGATGCAGCTTTTGTCCGGTTGGAAAAACAGCAGTTGCGTTATTATGATTTTGTCGGAAAACATGCGGAAGTTCAGTATCATATTATGCCCGGACTGCTTCATGGAGGCAAAAATTATGCGAAGATCCGAATTCAGACACCGTTTCAGGAGGAGACGATTGAGATTGCGGTTACGGTGCTAAAAGAGCGTTCTGCGAAGAAATCTGCTCATTGGGAAAATCGTTATATTCACAGCCAGATGGAGAAATATTATCTGGATTACCGCAGGGAGGAACTGTCAAAGGAGCTTTGGATGCAGGAGATGGAAGTGCTGCTAAAACGTGCCATCAGTTTGGATCCGGAAAACGAATGGCTTCCTTTGTATCGTATTTTTGTTCTTCTGACTGGTGGTGACAAACTGGGGGCAGAGGCAATTTCGGAAAAACTGCCGAAAAATATTCAGAATCAGCGGACACCATTAGGCGCGTTTTATTTGTATCTGACCACTGTTGGAGAGACACCGGCCTATTGCCGTGAAGTAACCAGAAGGGTGAAAGAGATTTATCTGAAATATCCTTCCCATCCGGTGCTGGTTTGGGTGTTATTGCACATTGATGAAGTGCTGCTTCGCAATCCGGAGCGAAAATATCAGTGGATTCGCAAATATATGTTAAAGGGCAATATCAGTCCGATTTTTTATGAAGAAGCTGCCTGCCTGCTGGAAAATCATTCGGAAATGCTGCATGAAGTGGATATGTTTGAACGAAGACTGCTGATCTGGATGATGAAGCACAATCGGTTGTCACCGCGTATCATTAATCGTCTGGTTCCTATGGCGCAGCTGCAGAAGACATTTGATCCGATTTATTTTCGGGTATTATGCCGCTGTTATCGTCAGGGTTCGGAGACAACGGTGATCAAAAATATCTGTATCTATCTGATCAAATGCAATCGGTATGGTACGGTTTATTTTCCGTGGTTTCAGAGGGGCATCAGTCGTCATTTGAAGATCGCGGGATTGTATGAGGGATATATGCTTTCATGGACGAAAGCAAACGGAGCGCTGCCAGAGGAGATTTTGCATTATTTTGTCAGAAGCAAGGCACTTCCGGCAAAACGACGGGCAATGCTTTATGCTTATGTAGTGCGAAATAAGGAACGCATTGGCAAGATATGGCAGTCGTATCAGCCGGTGATCCGGGAATTTGCCTCTCAGGAACTGAAAAAAGAACATATGAGCGAAGATTTGGCAGTGATTTATGAGGATATGAAGAAACAACTGACGGAGGGCGCATGGAACTATATGCGTAAATCTGCGGATGATGCATATCGGATCCGGGTGCCAAATCCGGATATGACAGAACTTCGGGTGCTTCAGGCGGATTCCAGACAGATACAGAAAGTGGCATTGTATGAACGAAGTGCCTATGTCTACTTGCATACGAAACCATTTGCGATTTTGTATGCAGATCAGGCGGGAAATGTATATACTGCAGGAAAACAGTTTCATCTGAAAAAAATGCTCTCCGGGGTACATGTTTATCAAAAAGATCAGACGGAATCGGAGCAATACTCGGAAAGTACCGTAGTTTCAAATGAGACGGATCTGGCAGAACAGATCAAAATATTTGAAGCACCGATGGCAGTCATGCAGCAGAGAATTGCTGCTGTAAGGGAAGAAGGTATGGATACGGCAGAGGCAGAAGAAAAACTGCTGCTTTATATGCTGTTTACCGGAAATTTTCTGCCGGGGCATGAACAGTTATTTGAACGCATCGTTGCACGAAAAGGGGAACCATTGCTTTTGCAGGCATATATGACCTGGTTTTCCTATCAGTATCTGCTGGAAAAAGCAGAGCTTCCAACACAAGTGCACAACTGCCTGCGGGAAGAATTTTTGGCAGGAAGGATGCATCAGCGCTGCTGCCAGGCTGCATTTTTAAAGAAGTATGTGAAAACTGTAACAGAGAAGGCGCGGGAAAGTCTGCGTGATACAGAAGAAACAGTAGCAACAAAGCTGTTGGAACATTTTCTGTTAAAAGGCATGTATTTTCAATTTTATCAGGAACTTCCGGCAAAATTGCAGCGAAAATATCTGCTGTTTGGCGAAAACGTGATTTCCTGTGTGGCACAGCCGGAGCAGGTTTTGCATGTGACGATTTGTACGCAAAATCAGGAAAAAATACAGTCTGCAGGAATGCAGGAAGTGTTGCCGGGATTGTATACCTGTGTGATACATACTTATTTTGCACAGAACATGGAATATGAAGTAGCAACTGCAAATGGTGAAGTTTTGGAACACGGTACATTAGTATCAAAGCCGGGAGCAGAATACACAGAAACACGATATGGCCGGCTTTTCGCATTGATGGAGAAAAAAGACAGACAGTCTGCTTACGAATATGCAGAACTGACGGATCTGGCAGATGCTTTGTTTCTGCCGATAGAGGAGTAAGAGCAGTGGAACAGAAAAAAGAGTTCTATGTAGGAATTGATATTGGAAGAAACAGGACGATGATCAGTCTGTACCGGAAGGACCAAAAAGAGCCGGAGACGATATCGACGGTCAGAGGAATGGAAAAATTTGGGATTCCTCTGGCAATGTTTCTGGAAAAAAAAGGAACAACGTATTATGGAGATGAGGCTCTGAAACGCAGGGAACAGCCAAACGGAGATTTTTTTGAAGATATTTATGAAGGTGCATTGCAGGAACAGACGGAAGAGACCACATTGTATCATGGATTGCTTGTACAGTTTGTACGGCGTCTGATCCGGTTAAAAGAGCGCTACGGCCTGAAGGGAGATCCGACTTGTGTTGCAATTACGGTTCCGGTGTTGTCACAGCAGGCGATTACGTTGCTCCAATATATACGACAGGAATTGGAATTGTCCGAAGAAAAAATGATTTTTATGGATTATGCGGAAAGCTTCTTTTTCCATACATATCATCAGGAAGCGGTACTGTGGCAGCATGATGTGGCAATGTTTTATTTTCAGGGGATGGAACTGAGTTTTTATCTGCTGCATAGGAAAAGTGGCTTGAAAGTACAGCTTATAACAGCAGAGCAGAAACACTGGCAGGTACCGGAATCAATCTGTACACATGCTGAATTGATGGATGAATATTTTTCCAATGTTGTTCGGGAATCTTTTGCAAAACATACGATTTCCACGGTTTATTTTGTGGGAGACGGATTTGACGGTAACTGGTTGCAGGAATCCCTCCGGGTGATGGGAACGAACAAGCGGGGATTTTTAGGAAAAAATCTGCTGACCAGAGGAGCAGCATATGGTGCATGGCGTTACAGTAATTCAGATATATGGGGATTTTTCTTTAACTGTGAGTACAAAATGCAGGGGGAACTGGATCTTCGGGTTGAAAGTCAGGGATCAGACGGCTTTATCCGTCTGATCGAAGCAGGACAAAACTGGTTTTGCCAGACGCCGTCTTACAAATTGCTTTACGGTGGTATCCCGGAGATTGTGTTAAAGATCAGTCGGATCGGTGAGACAAACAGTCGACTTTTGCATCTCGAGCTTACAGATCTTCCGGATCGGCCGGAAACTGCCTTGCGTTTTCGCATTCAGGCAATCCCAAAAAACGGAACAGAAGTGACATTACGGCTTTCCGATGACGGCTTTGGTGAATTTTTCAAAAGTTCCGGTAAAATCTGGGAGTTTCCGATAACATTAAAGACAGATACAGGCAGCACCACAGACAAAACAATGTATGCACACAGAAAAGGAGGCAGATGAGATATGGGAACATTAAAGCTGTGCAGGGACAGACAGGCGCAGAATCCGTTCTTTCTTGAAGGATTGTCTGTTTCTGTGTATACCTTAGAAGAACTTTGCTATGCGATCGAATCGAATCTGTTTTTGCTGGATGAAAAATGGATCGGCACATCATTGTTTCAGTGGTTGGAAAGAGAACTGGAAGAAGCAGATCTGGTAGCTCATTTAAAAAGCAGTTACCGAAAGTCGAAGGATGTTTATGAATGTGCGGAGCTGATTCTGTCTGCTTCCGGATTTTACACCGTGGAGCGATTGCGTCAGATTGATGAGATGCTGACACGGATGCGGGGGAAAAATCCGATGGAGCGCCGAAAAATGAAAGCGGATTATTTTCTGTCTGAGAAAAAGTACCGTCATGCGGCATATGGTTATCTGGAACTGCTGCAGCAGGAAAATCTGATCTATATGACAGAGGAATTGCAGGGGGGGATCCTGCATAATCTGGGTGTGGCGTATGCGCGTCTGTTTTTGTTTCAGGAAGCTGCAGAGATGTTTGCGGCAGCTTATCAGAAAAACAGGTCGGAACAAAGCAGGTACTGCTATCTGTATGCTATGAATTACGTGCCTGAGGATGAAGTACTTGGAAATCTGGAGCCGGAGATTCATTTTGGCACGATGAAAGAGGCCTTTTCCCGTTTTACGGAAGTATCGGATCAGGGGCAGTATTATCAGGAACGAAAAAAACTGTCAGATGCTTCTGATTCCTTCAACTGGAGAGGCAGGGAGGAAGAACTTCGCAGACAGTGGATTGCCGATTATAATCAAATGAATTGCTGAAAATCCTTTACAAATGGGTGCCCGGGCGGTATAATGTCGGGCGGATGGTATTCCGAAAGGAAACGATACCTTGTATTTATTATTTTGAAACGGAGCTTGTATTGCTGTTCGCAAACAAGACTCACTGTCCCGCCATTAGGAAATGGAGGGATGCTTATGAATATTGGATTTATTGGCGCAGGAAAAGTAGGTTTTTCACTTGGAAAATATCTAACCGAGCGCAATGTAAGGGTGAGTGGATATTATAGTCGTAATCCACAGTCATCCAGAGAAGCAGCAGATTTTACAAATACCAGACAGTACCTGAATTTGAGACATCTGGTAGAGGATAGTGATGTCCTTTTTGTGGCGATTCCGGATTCGGCGATTGCACAAATGTGGGAACAATTGAAAATGCTTCCGATTCAGAATAAGGTTATAAGTCATTTCAGCGGTTCATTAAGTTCCGCTGTCTTTTCGGATATTGAGCGTTATCACGCTTATGGATATTCTATCCATCCGTTATTCGCCATCAATGATAAGTATGAATCCTATAAGGTGATTTCTCAGGCGTTTTTTACGATTGAGGGAGATCCGAAATATCTGAACTGGTTTTTGAGGTTGTTTGAAGGCTTTGGAAATCCGGTGGAGGTTATTTCAAAGGAGGATAAAGTACGTTATCATGCGGCAGCAGCTATGGCCAGCAATCTGTATGTTGGACTGGCAAATATGTGTGAGCAAATGCTGCGGGACTGCGGTTTTTCAGCTGCAAATGCACATCGCGCATTGTCACCGCTGATGATGGGAAATACGGAGAATATCATCCAGTACGGCCCGGTTGGTGCCCTGACAGGCCCAATTGAGCGAAATGACCTGTCTACGGTTATGGATCATTTAGACAGCCTGTCTGCACAGGAACAGAAGATTTATAGAGATTTGTCCGAAGAAGTGCTGAAGATTGCAAAAATGAAACATCCCGAGCGGGATTATTCTGAAATGGAAAGGATACTCAATTTATGAAAACCACAGTTTCAACATTAAAGAAGCAAAAAGATAATGGTGAGAAGATCACAATGCTCACCTGCTATGATTATTCCATGGCTAAACTCATGGATGAAGCCGGCATTGAGATCTTGCTGATCGGGGATTCCCTTGGCAATACCATGCTTGGCTATGAGAATACATTGCCTGTTACGATGGAAGATATGATCGCCCACACAGCAGCGGTCAGCAGAGGGGCAAAAAATGCTTTTGTTCTGGCAGATATGCCGTTTATGTCTTATCAGACATCTGTCTATGATGCAGTTATGAATGCAGGACGTCTGATGAAAGAAGGACATGCACACGGTGTAAAACTGGAAGGCGGAGCAAGAGTGTGCCCACAGATCGAAGCTATCGTAGCAGCAGATATCCCGGTATGCGCACATATCGGACTGACACCGCAGTCTATCAATGCTTTTGGCGGATTTAAGGTGCAGGGAAAAAGTGAGGAAGCGGCCCGCCAGTTGGTAGAGGATGCGAAAAAGGTTGAGGCAGCAGGTGCCTCTCTGCTTGTAATGGAGTGCGTTCCGGCAAAACTTGCAGAAGTGATTACAAAAACTGTTTCTATTCCGACTATCGGAATCGGAGCAGGAGCAGGTTGTGACGGACAGGTTCTTGTAAATCAGGATATGCTTGGTATGTTCTCTGATTTTACACCAAAGTTTGTGAAACGTTTCGCAAATGTGGGTGAGATCATGAAACAGGCGTTTGCAGATTATTCCGCGGAGGTGAAAGCGGGTACATTCCCGGCACCGGAACATACATACGCAATTTCAGACGAAGTCATTGAGAAGTTATATTAAGAAATGAAATTTGCTAACAGTGTTAGTTGATTTTGAAAGTTAATGTAAATATTATTTGTTTTTCATTTTATACAGATGTATACAAAAAAGAAGAATAAAAAGCAAAAATGAAAACCAAAAACAAGTATAGAGGAGAATAGAAAAATGCAGGTTGTATCAACAATAAAAGAAGTAAGAGATATTGTGGCAGGATGGAGAAAAGAAGGAAAGACCGTCGGATTTGTACCGACCATGGGTTATCTTCATGAGGGACACGGAAGTCTGATAAGCAAAGCCGTAGAGCAGAATGACAAAGCTGTTGTCAGCATTTTTGTCAATCCGATGCAGTTCGGACCGACAGAGGATTTGGAAAGCTATCCGCGAGATTTGGAAAAAGACAGCAAATTCTGCGAAAGCCTTGGTGCTGACCTGATTTTTCATCCGGAACCGGAGGAAATGTACCATGACGGATTCAGTTCTTTTGTGGATATGACGGTTCTGACAGAGGAACTCTGCGGACTGAGCCGACCGGTTCATTTCCGTGGTGTTTGTACCGTAGTCAGCAAATTATTCAATATCGTTCAACCGGATCGTGCATATTTCGGACAGAAAGATGCACAGCAGCTGGCAGTCATCAAACATATGGTAGATGATTTAAATATGAATGTGGAGGTTATTGGCTGCCCGATCATCCGTGAGGAAGACGGACTGGCAAAGAGCTCCAGAAATACCTATCTGTCTGCAGAAGAGCGAAAAGCAGCACTCATTTTAAGCAAAACCATCTTTATGGGCCAGAAAATGGTTGAAGAAGGGGAGAAAGATGCGGTAAAATTAGTAGAAGCAATGAAAAAGAACATTGAGACAGAGCCGCTGGCAAAAATTGATTATGTCAAAGCGGTAGATGGTCTGACAATGCAGCAGGTAACAGAACTGAAGAGTCCGGCACTGGTTGCTATGGCAGTGTATATTGGAAAAACACGTTTGATTGATAATTTCATGATTTAATAATACTTGCGCTTTTTCGTCCTTTGGACTTCTAAAAGTGCAAACCGTAATTCGCAATCCGGGCAATAGCCCTATTTGCACATTTCTGTTTATCGGTCAAATAGATAAGTAATTTTGCCTGCAAGCAGTCACATTACTTATCTGCTAGCCGGAATTATTTGTAAAAGTAGAGAGGAAAAAGTTTTTATGACCCTTCAGATGTTAAAAGGAAAAATTCACCGTGCAACTGTGATACAGGCTGCGCTTGATTATGTAGGAAGTATCACCATTGATGAGGATCTTCTGGATGCTGCTGGTATTCTCGAATATGAGAAAGTTCAGATTGTAGATGTTAATAATGGCGCACGTTTTGAGACATACACCATTGCCGGAGAGCGTGGAAGCGGAATGATCTGCTTAAACGGGGCAGCTGCCCGCTGTGCCTCTGTCAAGGATAAAGTCATCATTATGTCTTATGCGGATATGACGCCGGAAGAAGCAAAGACGCACAAACCATCGGTTGTCTTTGTAGATGAAATCAATCGGATTGACCGGGTGACTAATTATGAGAAACACGGCCAGTTGTTCGATAAAGCAAGACTGGATGAGGAGTAGAAAGAAATCATGTTAAAAGGAAAAACCGTTGTATTGGGTGTGACAGGAAGTATTGCAGCTTATAAGATTGCATCACTTGCAAGTATGCTGATTAAACAGCATGCAGATGTGCATGTGATCATGACGCAGAATGCGACAAATTTTATTCATCCGACGGCATTTGAGACGCTGACAAGACACAAATGTCTGGTGGATACATTTGACCGAAATTTTCAGTTTGACGTACAGCATGTGAGTCTGGCACAGCAGGCGGATGTAATGATGATTGCACCGGCTTCTGCAAATGTGATCGGTAAGCTGGCGCATGGAATCGCAGATGATATGTTGACGACCACTGCGATGGCATGTAAAGCACCGATGCTGATCGTTCCGACGATGAATACAAATATGTATGAAAATCCGATTCTGCAGGATAATTTAAAGGTGCTGGCTTCCTATGGAAAGCAGATCATTGAACCAGCCAGCGGTATGCTTGCCTGCAGAGATGTGGGAAAAGGAAAAATGCCGGAGCCGGAAGTACTGTTTCAGTATATTCTGCGTGTCATTGCTTTTGAAAAAGATCTGGCAGACAAAAAAATACTGGTAACGGCAGGACCGACTCAGGAAGCCATTGACCCGGTGCGTTATATCACCAATCATTCCACCGGAAAAATGGGATATGCAATTGCGGAAAATGCGATGCTGCGTGGTGCGGATGTGACACTGGTGACAGGACCGTGTGCCATGGAGCCACCAATGTTTGTTAATGTGAAACCGGTAATTTCTGCACAGGATATGTATGATGCGGTGACTGAGGAATATGAGGATACCGATATCGTGATTATGACGGCAGCTGTGGCAGATTACCGCCCGGCAGAGGTCAGCACTGAGAAAGTGAAGAAAAAAGATGGCGATATGTCCATTCCGCTTACACGGACCAAGGATATTCTGGCAACTCTTGGGGCTTCCAAGACACACCAGTTCTTATGCGGTTTTTCCATGGAGACACAGAACATGCTGGAAAACTCCAGAGCCAAGATTGCAAAGAAAAATCTGGATATGATCGTAGCAAATAACCTGAAAGTGGCAGGGGCCGGATTCGGCACCGATACCAATGTGATCACACTGATCGCAGGTGATATGGAAAAAGAACTGCCACTGATGAGCAAAAAAGAAGCTGCGGGCTGTATTTTAGATACCATTCTTGAGAGAATGTAGGGTTACAGTTTTGTTTGCGAATGGCGCGCGTGAACTGCGGTAATATAGTAAAAAGAGAGAATAAGAAATTGACAGATCCGGAAAATACATTTTTGATATTTTTTATCATTGATGTGTTTTCCGGATTTTTACGCTTGACATATACCCTGTAGGGGTATATACTGAGCCAGTGTAATGGAAAGAATTACAATTTTGAAAAGAAAGTGGGTAGATTATATGGAAAAAGAGAAAACTACTCCGGTACAGGAAGAATCCTGTTGCTGTTGTCATAAGAAAAAAGAGCGTGACGAGAAAGAATATAAGGATTTGATGAACCGGCTCAGCCGCATTGAAGGTCAGGTGCGCGGTGTGAAAGGTATGCTGGAACGAGATGCCTATTGTGTGGATATTCTGACACAGGTGGCAGCTATCAATGCAGCGCTGAACAGTTTTAATAAAGTATTGCTTGCAAATCATATCAAAACCTGTGTGGTGGAAAATGTGCGAAACGGTGATGACAGTGTCATTGATGAGCTGGTTACAACGATGCAGAAACTGATGAAATAAAGGATTTTGATGCATATGTGATTGATCAGAAGTGTACATATGAAATTTAGGTTATATTTATGTGGCTTAGTATGATTTTTATCTCAGTCGAGAAGACTCCCACTTCTGCAAGTGGTGAGTAATAACAAGTCTTTCTCAGTGGGAGTACAATCTCCGACTGAGATAAACGCTCCGCGAGGGCGCACATTGTCTGGGAGACAATGGTTTTGCGCCGACCGAAACGAAGTGTAGAGTGCAGTGATTCTGAGAAGAATATGTCAGCTTTCGCTGACCAGAATCACGCACCAAGTCTCACGTGCGTTCGACTTGAATAAGACAAATGGATAAAATGCGCACGAACAGAGAATAAACGAGGTGAAGAAATTTATGGATAAATTTTCAGTAACAGGCATGAGCTGTGCAGCCTGCAGTGCTCATGTGGAAAAAGCGGTGGCGAAGGTACCCGGTGTAACTTCCGTTACCGTCAGTCTGCTGACCAATTCCATGAATGTGGAAGGTACGGCAGCACCGTCAGATATTATACAGGCGGTTACCCAGGCGGGGTATGGCGCTTCTTTGCAGGGCGGAGAGCAGAATACATCCGCACCGGTCTTTGATGAGGAGGCATTGAAGGATCATGAGACGCCAAAATTGCGGAAACGATTGATCGCGTCCGTTGTGATCCTGATTCCGTTGATGTATGTTTCTATGGGACATATGATGTGGAACTGGCCGTTGCCTTCCTTTATGGCGGGAAATCATGTGGCCATGGGACTGTATCAGATGCTTCTGACCATTCTGGTCATGATCATCAACCAGAAGTTTTTTGTCAGTGGATTTACAAGTCTGCTGCATAAGTCTCCAAACATGGATACGCTGGTAGCACTTGGTTCCGGTGCATCTTTTGCTTACAGCACGTACGTATTATTTGCCATGACCGGCGCACAGATGCGGATGGATATGGAGGCTGTAATGCAGTACATGGATGAGTTTTATTTTGAATCCGCAGCCATGATCCTGACATTGATCACAGTTGGAAAAATGTTAGAGGCTTATTCCAAAGGAAAAACCACCAATGCGTTAAAGAGCCTGATGCAGCTTGCTCCGAAAAAAGCAACGATCCTGCGGGATGGTGAGGAAGTCTCTGTTCCGGTAGAACAGGTACAGACTGGAGATATCTTTGTGGTACGTCCGGGAGAGAGCGTTCCGGTGGATGGTGTGATCATTGAGGGAAGCAGTGCTCTGAACGAATCTGCGCTGACCGGTGAGAGTATTCCTGTGGATAAAGGCGCGGGAGACAGTGTTTCTGCTGCAACGTTAAATCAGTCTGGATTCTTAAAGTGCCGGGCAACCAGAGTCGGAAATGACACGACACTTTCCCAGATCATTCAAATGGTCAGCGATGCGGCAGCGACAAAGGCTCCGATCGCAAAAGTGGCAGATAAAGTATCCGGTGTTTTTGTACCGGCAGTTATTTCTATCGCGATAGTGACAGTTATTGTATGGCTTTTGGTAGGCGTAGATTTTGGTTTTGCATTGGCAAGGGGAATTTCCGTGTTGGTTATCAGCTGCCCGTGTGCGTTAGGCCTTGCCACACCGGTTGCAATCATGGTTGGAAACGGTGTAGGTGCGAAAAACGGTGTATTATTTAAGACTGCGGTATCTCTGGAAGAGACCGGAAAAGTAGACATTGTGGCACTGGATAAGACCGGAACTATTACACAGGGGGAACCAAAAGTAACAGATATCATACCGGGTGAGGGTATTACGAAAGATACTTTGGTACAGACTGCACTGGCTCTGGAGTTAAAAAGTGAGCATCCACTGGCAAAAGCTATCGTGGCTTATGGCGAAGAACAGCAGATTACGGTTTCTGCGGCAGATGAGTTTCAGGCGATGCCGGGAAATGGTTTGTCAGGAAGCGTTTCCGGACAGCAGGTGTTTGGTGGAAATCTGAAATTCATTTCCGGCGAAACAACGATTTCCGAAAATATGCAGCGTCAGGCAGAAGAACTTGCAAAACAGGGAAAGACACCACTGTTTTTTGCAACAGAAGAAAAACTGTTTGGTATTATTGCGGTAGCTGATGTTATCAAAGAAGACAGCCCGCAGGCAATTTCTCAGCTTCAGAATATGGGAATTGAAGTTGTTATGCTGACCGGTGATAATGAGCGCACAGCCGAGACCATTGGTGCACAGGCGGGCGTAGACCGTGTGATCGCAGGTGTCCTTCCGGATGGAAAGGAACGCGTGATCCGTGAATTGCAGCAGCGTGGAAAAGTTGCTATGGTTGGTGATGGAATCAATGATGCTCCGGCATTAACCCGTGCAGATATGGGAATCGCCATTGGAGCAGGTGCAGATGTAGCCCTGGATGCGGCAGATGTTGTTCTGGTAAAAAGCAGTCTTTCTGATGTGCCGGCGGCTATCCGTCTGAGCCGTGCAGTATTGCGCAACATTCACGAAAATCTGTTCTGGGCATTCATTTATAACGTAATAGGTATTCCGATTGCCGCCGGAGTGTGGTATCATTGGTTTGGACTGAAATTAAACCCGATGTTCGGGGCAGCAGCTATGAGTTTGTCCAGTTTTTGCGTGGTAACAAATGCATTGCGCTTGAATTTTGTAAAGGTTTACAGTACAAAGCGTGATAAAAAGAAAAACCATAAAAAGAATCAGAATCAGCAGGAGTTACAGATTGTAGTAAATACAGATGTAATGGCTGAAAAACAGGAGGTAAATGACATGGAGAAAGTAATCGAGATCAAAGGAATGATGTGCGGACACTGTGAGGCACATGTAAAGAAAGCATTAGAGGCATTAGAGGGGGTTGCATCCGCAGAAGCAAGCCATGAGAAAGGAAGTGCTGTTGTTCAGTTATCTGGTTCCGTAGATGATGCTGCACTGAAAAAGGCAGTAGAAGAGGAAGGTTACGAGGTCACTGGAATCCGCTAGGATATTTGTGGCGTCAGATCTATGAATGATGAGCAGAAAAATTCTGGGATCTGATGCAAATGTCTAAATCAATAAAAAGGCATTTTGGAAATAAAAATTATAGAAAAAAGAATGTCACTTTGAGTATTCCATATATGATTTTATATGTGAGTATGCAAAGTGGCATTCTTTGGGTTAAAAAAGGCAGGTAAGTTATGGCAAAAATCAAGAATTTAATATTTGATATGGGAAATGTGCTGATGCGCTACGATCCGGAAGTCCCATTGCGTGAATATGTTTCATCAGAGCAAGCAAGAAACCTGATTCGAAAAGAATTGTTTCAGGGTCCGGAATGGGTAGAACGGGACAGAGGAACGATTTCTATCGAGGAAATGTATGAAAGTGTGGCAAAAAGAATCCCTGAGCAATATCATGAGGAATTGAAAAAATGTGTGTATGGCTGGGATATCTGTATGGAGCCGTTGGAGGAGTCTGCAAAGTTGTGTGAGGATGCACGAAGATGGGGGTATAGTACCTATGTGCTTTCCAATGCCGCAGATGAGTTTTATCGGTATTTTCCGAAATTTTCTTCATTGGAAGATTTTGATGGAGTCATGGTATCTTCAGATGTACATCTGATTAAACCGGATGTACGGATTTACGAATGTCTGTTAGAAACATATCAGTTAAATCCTGAAGAATGTCTGTTTTTTGATGATCGGGAAGACAATGTAGAAGGTGCCCGAAAAGCCGGCATGCAGGCGATGGTATTTACGGAAGATTATGAGAAACTGCGAGCATTTTTGAAGGAGAATGCAGGAGTCGTGGATGATGAGATGGATGAAGATTCTTCGAACACCGGAAAAGGGAAAGATGCAAAAATGGTAGAAAGTACAAAAGCGTCAGATGCAGATGTTGCATCTGCAACATCCGAAAAGAAAAAAGATCTGTTACATAAAGTTACAAAAACAATGCGTGCAGTATTGATTCCGCTGATTGTGGTAGCAACCGTCCTTACTTCGGCATGTTCCCTGCCTCCGACACCGGAACCACGTACCACACAGGCAGAAACCGATGGTCAGGCAGTTGCAGAATCGCAGGATCAGTCTACAGACAGCAGTAGCGCATCACAGAGCAGTGAAAGTATATCGCCAGACAGCATTCCGGCGTATTCCGGTCAGCCTTATGTAACAATCAACAATAATATACCTGATTTTACAGATGCTGATATGCAGACGACATCCTATGAGGATTATTCGAATCTGGACAGTCTTGGCAGATGTGGTGTGGCAAATGCAATTGTCGGCATTGATCTGATGCCGACGGAGGAGCGTGGACCCATTGGCCAGGTAAAACCGAGCGGCTGGCACACAATTAAATATGAGGGTGTTGATGGAAGCTATTTATATAATCGATGCCATCTGATCGGATATCAGCTCAGCGGGGAAAATGCGAATGAAAAAAATTTGATCACGGGAACACGTTATCTGAATGTGACAGGAATGTTACCTTTTGAGGATGAAGTCGCAGATTATGTGAAACAGAACAAGGCACATGTGCGCTACCGTGTAACTCCGATTTTTGAGGGAGATAATCTGGTGGCCTCCGGAGTACAGATGGAAGCAAAATCTGTAGAAGATAATGGCGCAGGTGTCTGCTACAATGTCTATGTCTACAATGTACAGCCGGGAGTGATCATTGATTATAATACCGGAGACAGCCGGAAAGCAACGGATGAGGAGCTTGCGGCACAGACGGCATCCACAGCGTCTGGTCAGCGGTCTCAGGAAACGGAAAAGACATACGTGTTAAATACAAATACAATGAAATATCATACGCCGGATTGTTCCAGTGTGACAGATATTAAGGAAAATAATCGTAAGGAGTTTACCGGAACCGCGGCAGAACTTCAGCAGCAGGGATATGAGCCATGTGGCAGATGTCATCCGGAATAAAAGTATTATCTCAGTCGAGAAGACTCCCACTTCTGCAAGTGGTGAGTAATAACAAGTCTTTCTCAGTGGGAGTACAATCTCCGACTGAGATAAACGCTCCGCGAGGGCGCACATTGTCTGGGAGACAATGGTTTTGCGCCGACCGAAACGAAGTGTAGAGTGCAGTGATTCTGAGAAGAATATGTCAGCTTTCGCTGACCAGAATCACGCACCAAGTCTCACGTGCGTTCGACTTGAACCAAAATGAGAAGAACAGATTAGTTAGGATTTATGTGATAGCATAGGGATCGATAAATGGAATTCTTATGGATATGGATGAATCTGATGATATCAATTATGAAATATAAAATGAGCAGCAGGAAGGGAATAATGATCCCTTCCTGTTTTGCGTCATCGTGTATTTCGATACTCCCTAGGGGTACACCCCATAATGGATTTGAAGGTTTTCGTAAAATAGCTTGGACTGGAAAAACCGCAACTGTTACAGATATCAATAATACTCTGTTCTCCGGAATCCAACATGTGACAGGCTTTTTCAATCCGATAGTGGATCAGATACTGGATCGGAGACTGTCGAATGACATTGCGGAAAGAACGCTGTACTTCCCGTTCGCAGATATTTGCGGTCTGTGCCAGCTGCTTCAGCGAAATGGATTCGGTATAATTATTTTGAATATACCGGATCATTTTTTTGATATGCTGCATTTCTTGAGAACTTTCGTTCTGACTGTGAGAAGCAAGTTCTGTTCGGTTCTGCGCCAGCAACAGAAAAATGCGGGATAATTTTTCGCGGATAAAAAATTCATAGCCAAAGGATTTTTCACGGGCAATTTTGGTGGCATCAGAAACCAGATCAATGATTTCTTTTTCCCAGACAACAGCAGGTGTCAGGTGGATGTAGGGCAGGGAAATACTGGAAGTCGCAATGGGAGCCATGTATTTTTGCCAGAAGACGGTATGTTTATAGCCATAGATCAGGCGTCCGTGAAAAACAAGGTCTTCTTTGTAAAAATCTTTCGTGGATTTCGTGGTTTCCTGAGAATGCAGGGTTCCGGTATTGATAAAAATAGCATCGCCGGCGTGTAATGTCAGGTGATCGGTTCCGACAGAGAGCGGACAGGAACCGCTTCGTACAATAGAAAGTTCATATTCTTCGTGCCAGTGCCAACGGATATCATGTGTACTGGCATCCGTATAGTATGCAGCACAGGGAAAAGCGGTATCACCGTGTGCACGGTTTTCCAAAAAATCATCCTGAACCGAGATTGTTATAGTATTTTTCATGATTGTCTCCATATCAATATAAAAAAGTCGTTTTTGTTATATTTTATGTCAGTTCTGTTATGGATGCAAGAACATATTTGCTATAGTATAGAGTGAGTTTTGAGAGAGATTTCAACAGAGAGATTTGAGGAGGAGTATGATATGACAAAAGACATGACTTCAGGTTCCACCCTGCGGCATATTATAAATTTTGCAGTCCCATTGTGTATGGGGATGTTGTTTCAACAACTGTACAGTATGGTAGATACCATGATCGTTGGAAAGGTGCTTGGTGTGCAGCCGTTGGCGGGCGTCGGTGCCACCGGATCTTTGAATTTTATGATTATCTGGTTCTGCCTTGGTATCTGCAATGGTTTTTCTATTCCGATCGCACAGGCATTTGGCGCAAATAAGGAAGTAGAATTGCGGCGGTATGTGGCGAACAGTACGTGGCTGTGTGTGTTTTTCAGTATTGTAATCACTTTTTTTGTATGTATTTTTACCAGAAATATGCTGGTACTTTTGAAAACACCGGAGGATATTTTTGAATATGCCTATATTTACATATTAATTATCTTTTTGGGGATTCCGTGTACATTTTTATATAATTTTCTGGCAGGTGTGGCGAGAGCACTGGGCGATTCAAAAACACCGTTAATGTTTTTGATTTTGTCTTCTGTTATGAATATTGTGTTGGATTTTATATTAATGATCCCGATTCCACTTGGTGTAGCAGGAGCAGCGATCGCAACTGTGATTTCTCAGGGGGTATCCGGCGTTATCTGTCTGCTCTATATGAAAAAGAAATTTCCGATTCTGAAGGCAAATCGTGATGAATGGCAGATGCGCGGTAATTACATGAAACGACTTTGTGCCATTGGTGTGCCGATGGGATTGCAGTATTCTATTACGGCAATCGGTTCTCTGGTTATCACGGCCGCTGTGAATGTACTTGGTGCGACAGCGGTAGCAGGAGTGACAGCAGCGCAGAAGATCAATAACCTGATCACCTGTCCGTTGGAGTCACTGGGACAGACCATGGCACCTTACACCGGACAGAACATTGGCGCTGGCAAAAAAGAACGTGTCAGCGATGGCGTAAAGAAAGCGTCCATTTGTGGATTTGTATGGTCAGCAATCTGTATTCCAATTGTATTATTATTTGGAAAGCCGATGACATTGCTGTTTTTAAGTGAGCCAAATGCGGAAGTGGTCAATTATTCCTTCCTGTTTTTATTGGTTTCCACCCTTGGCTATTGTCTGCTTACACTGGTTGGAACCGTGCGTTTTTCCATTCAGGGTATGGGATATTCTGGTTTTGCCATGACAGCAGGTGTGCTTGAAATGACAGCAAGAACCATTGCGGGCGTTGTATTGGCACCGTTGATGGGATATATGGGAATCTGTCTGTCAAATGTGCTGGCATGGATTTTTGCGGATGCATTTTTACTGCCGGCGTTCCGACATTGTATCAAAAAATAGATGTGCAGGGATAAAAACAAAAATACAGAATGCATGTGATTGTACGGAGAAATGAATAGAAGTCTGTCATGATGTGATAAATAAATCATGTGGTTTAAGCTCATATCGTTAGTCAATAAATAAAAAACCGAAACATAGGAAAATCCTCCTGTGTTTCGGCTTTTTATGTTCAGTTGAAATGATAATCGGTTGATTATGCTTCTTCTGGGATAAACTCAATATGGTTTTCTGCCAGTTTGGAAATTCGTGCCAGTGAATATACATGAATTCCCTGCTCATTTAATTTGTCACGTCCCGGCTGGAAAGATTTCTCAATTAGGATACCAAGTCCGGCAACCGTAGCATGTGCTTTTCTCAGAAGACGGATCGCACCGGTTGCGGCTTCGCCGTTGGCAAGGAAGTCATCGATGATCAGAACATGATCGGTCTCATCAATCTGCTCAGCAGAAAGTGTTAATTCATAGCTTGTTCCTTTGGTAAAAGAAGTTACCATTGTCTGATAAAGATTTTTATTCAGTACTTTGGATGGCTGCTTTTTCAGGATTACCATTGGGATTCCCATTTCGATGGCTGTTGTAAGGGCAGGAGCAATACCTGAGCTTTCAATGGTGACAACCTTTGTAATTCCCTGACCTGCAAAATGTGAGGCGAAATCTTTTCCGATTTCTTTCATCAGAAATGGATCAACCTTGTGATTGATAAAACTGTCCACCTTTAAAATATCTTCATTAACGGCAACGCCGTCGGTCTTAATCTTTTCTTCCAGTAACTGCATGATATTCCTCCACTGTGTTTTCACCGGAACACCCGGTCAATAATTTAAAGTCATTATAGCACATATTTTTTACATAAAAAAGACTCTCGATTACTTTTTTCTATATTTTTAAATTTCTGTTATTTTTTCTTTACAGAAAAATCACCTTGTGAAATAATAAACATCATGAATATTACAATTTATACCGTAGGAAAAATCAAAGAAAAATTTTACCGTCAGGCAATTGAAGAATACGAAAAACGCCTGGGACGGTACTGCAAACTGAAAATTGTGGAAGTGACAGATGAGAAAACGCCGGATCATGCCAGCGATACCGAAGTCAGACAGATTAAAGATAAGGAAGGAGAACGTCTGCTTCGTCAGATGAAAGACGGAACGTATCTGATCGCGCTGGCGATTCAGGGGAAAAAGCTGGATTCAGTTGCTTTTTCTGAGAAAATTGCATCTTTGGGTTTGCATGGAACCAGTGATATCGGATTTGTGATTGGCGGTTCGTTAGGACTGTCGGATGAGGTGATCAACAGGGCAGATTATCTGCTGAGTTTTTCGGACATGACATTTCCACATCAGCTTATGCGGGTAATTCTGTTAGAGCAGGTGTACCGTGCATATAGGATTATGTCGAACGAGCCATATCACAAATGATGATTTTGGTCATGATTCCGCGAGTTCCGAGAATCTGACTGCTTTTGTGAATGAATTGTTCAGAAAAATAATTCATACAGTTATCATAGCATGTGATTTTGACCATATATTAAATTATGAGGAAAAAGAAAAATCATATGCTTACAAAAACGGTGACGGATCGGCTGGAACTGCCAAAGGATATGATGTTTGGAGTGCCGATCCTGACCATTACCGGTCAAAATGACCTGACCGTGGAAAATTATAAGGGAATTTTAGAATACCGGGAAGATAAGATCCGGCTTTCTCTGAAACAGGGACAGGTGGAGATCTGCGGAACACATTTGAAAATAGAATACTATACCGGAGAGGATATGAAAATCAGCGGACAGATCGATAAACTGGAATATGGCAGATAGGGAGCAATGCGTCAGTGCTGAAATTTATCAAATTTTTTCGTGGATACTTGTATGTAAGGCTGACCGGATATTCACCGGAACGCTTTTTCAATCTTTGTGGAAATGCAGGGATCGTTTTGTGGGAGCTTCATAAGGAAGAAACTGGGTATGTATTCTGCATCAGTCTGCGTGCCTTTCGTCGTCTGAAGCCGATGCTGAGAAAAAGTGGGACACAGATCCGGATTTTGAAACGGGTGGGCTTACCGTTTTTACTATTTCGCTACCGGAAGCATCGCTTTTTTGCGATTGGTATTCTGTCAGCGTTTGTGTTTCTGATTGTGATGTCTCGTTTTGTCTGGTCGGTGGAAATATCTGGAAATCATCAGTATTCCACGCAGCTTCTGACAAAATTCCTGGCAGAGGAACAGATTGGTTATGGTGTGCGAAAGCGTGAGATTAACTGTGAAAATGCAGAAATATTGCTCCGCAATCATTTTTCGGATATTACCTGGGTGTCGGTGCGGCTTTCTGGAACAAGGCTGTATGTAGAGGTACAGGAGCGTCTTCCGGCCGGGAGTAAAGAGGGAGAACCGTCACTTGTGGCATCGGATCTGGTAACAGAGGTGGCGGGAGAAGTGACATCGGTATTGGTACGCCGTGGAACAGCACTGGTGCAGGTCGGGGATGAGGTAGAGGCAGGGACGGTCGTGGTATCTGGTATGATCCCGATTCAGGATGATAGCGGAGAGACGATTTCCTATGACCTGTGTGCGGCGGATGCGGATGTGTCGATCCATACGACGCTTCCCTATGAAGTTCATTTTCCTGTAAAAAAGCAGGTACGAGGGCAGATTGGAAAGGCAAAGTATGGGGTTGGAGTGCTGACAGGAGACGGTCAGCTGAATCTGTTTTGGCCGCAACAGGCGCAGACGGGATGCATCCGAATGTATCGGCAGATCTGTCTTGGCAAGGATTTTTACTTGCCATTTACCTTGGTGACGGAGCGCCTGTGGCAATATGAAAGCAGCGAAACAGACCGCACAGAAGCAGAAATCAAACGTATTGCTCAGGAAAAACTGGATAATTATATCCAAAAATTAGAAAAAAATGCTATTCAAATATTGTCGAATAGTGTTATTATAAAAAGAAGTGGCGCAGAGATATCTGTGCACGGGACTCTGGATGCGATAGTGACAGTGAGTTGCAGAACAGAGATTGAAAACACGAAGACACAGGAAGGAACTGACAAATATGGAATTGACACAACAGTTGTTGGACATTCCGATTGAGCATATGTCAAATGTATTCGGAAAGTTTGATGCCTGGCTGAAACAGATTGAAAAATATCTGCAGGTCACATTGGTTGTTCGTGATGGAAGCCTGAAAATTATGGGCGCGGACAAAAATGTAGAAGCGGCACAGAAGGTTCTTACGGAATTACTTGCCATGTCACAGCGTGGAAATGATATTACCGAACAGACCGTTACTTATGCGCTGGAAATGTGCGGATGCAGGAAGAATCCGTTGCTGGAGGCAGACAGTGAAGTAATCTGTCACACCGTGCAGGGAAAACCGGTAAAACCTAAAACGCTGGGCCAAAAAGATTATGTGGATCAGATCCGTGACAAGATGATCGTATTCGGCATCGGACCGGCAGGAACCGGAAAGACCTATCTGGCAATGGCGATGGCAATCACCGCATTTAAAAATGAAGAAGTAAGCCGTATCATTCTGACACGTCCGGCAATCGAAGCTGGTGAAAAACTGGGATTTCTTCCGGGAGATCTGCAAAGTAAGATCGATCCTTATTTAAGACCGTTATATGACGCGTTATATCAGATCATGGGTGCGGAGAGTTTTATCAAAAATCAGGAAAAAGGTCTGATCGAGGTGGCACCGCTTGCCTACATGCGTGGCCGTACACTGGATAATGCATTTATCATTCTGGATGAGGCTCAGAATACGACACCGGCGCAGATGAAAATGTTTCTGACACGTATCGGTTTCGGCTCAAAAGTGGTCGTAACCGGTGATGCATCTCAGAAGGATCTGGCACCGGGGGCAAAATCCGGTCTGGATGTTGCCATGAGAGTACTGAAAAATGTGGATGATATCGCATTTTGTAAGCTGACCAGTCAGGATGTTGTGCGTCATCCGCTGGTTCAGAAGATCGTAAAAGCCTATGATGAATATGAAAGTGCACAGCAGAGAAAAGAAAAAAGTGTACGCCAGAATAAGAAAGAAAGCAGAGGACGACGCAATGACAATTAATATTATCTGTGAGACGGCACCGGGTTTTTCTTTTCATTATAAGAAGCTGGCGAAAACTGTGATTGAGCAGTCACTGGACACGGAAGGATTTCCATACGAGGCAGAAGTAAATCTGACATTGGTGGATAAGGAGCGGATTCATGAAATCAACCGCGAGATGAGACAGATCGACCGTCCAACGGATGTGTTGTCTTTTCCGATGATCGAATATGCTGAGCCTGCGGATTTTGACGGGGTAGAGGATCAGTTTGACGACTGCGTGAATCCGGACACAGAGGAAGTTCTGTTGGGAGATATTGTCATCTGTGTGGAGCGCGTCTATGAGCAGGCAGAAGAATACGGTCACAGTGTAAAACGGGAGTATGCATTTCTGATCACACACAGTATGCTGCATCTGATGGGATATGATCATATGGTTCCGGAGGAGGCAGAAGTAATGGAGGAGCATCAGCGCAGAATTTTGGATGTACTGAAGATCAAAAGATAAATAAGAAAGAGGAGCAGGATTATGAAGAAAGCATTTGTATGGGTAATGATGGGGATACTGACAGTGTCGATGCTGGCAGGCTGTGGAAAGAAGGAGGCAGAGCCGGTGATCTCGCAACCGGTGGAGGAATCCGTGGCAGAGCCAGAACCAGAACCGGAACCGGAGGAGCCAAAGACTCCGGAAGGAATGGCACGCAGTTATCTGACCGGAGAATGGATCGATGAAAACATTGCTGCACAGAGACCGCTGGCAGTTATGCTTGGCAATACAAAAATTGCAACGCCACAGTACGGCATTACAGATGCGGATGTGATTTATGAGTCAGCAGTGGAAGGTCAGGAGACTCGTCTGATGGCTATTTTTCAGGATTATGCGAATCTGGAAAAAGTCATGTCCATTCGAAGCTGCCGTCATTATTATGTACATTGGGCACTGGAGTTTGATGCGATTTATGCCCATTATGGACAGGCTAAATATGCGGTAGAGCTGTTATCACAAGATTATGTCAACAATCTGTCCGGTCTGGACGGAAGTCTGGAAGGACTGATGTACAAACGTGATTCCAGCAGAAAAGCACCGCATAATGCCTATACGACCGGAGAGGGAATTGTAGCCGGAATTCAGTCCAAGGGATATGAGACAAAACATGCATCTGATTACACAGGGCATTATAAATTTAACGAGGATGACAGTACACAGATCGAACTGACAAACGGACGAGATGCGGCAGTGGTTGCACCGGGATATCTGGTAAACAAACCGTGGTTTGTATATGACAGTGAGACTGGTCTGTACAAACGTTTCCAGAATGGGGAGGCACAGACAGATGGTAATAACGGTGAGCAGGTGGCTGTGAAAAATGTGATCATTCAGATCTGTGGCTGGAGCCGTATGAGTAATGATGACGAATATCTGGATATGGAGACTATGGCAGGCGGAAATGGTTATTATATTACAAACGGAAAAGCAATTCCGGTTACCTGGTCCAAAGATTCCCTTCAGGCACCGACCAGATATTTTGATGCGGATGGAAATGAAATTATATTAAATCAGGGAAAAACATGGGTATGCGTAACAGAAGATACTTATGCCGATAAGATCGCTTTCTATGCAAGCGAAGAAGAGTATGCAAATCGATAAGCTACTTAAAAACCAATACTGCCCCTGGCAGGAGAAGAGGTTACTAAATGAGTAAGAAGAGAAATGATACAAGTTTTTTGGTACAGGGATCGATCCTTGCCATAGCATCGCTGGTCAGCAGGGTAATTGGCCTTGTGTACCGTATTCCGCTGACTGCGATTATTGGAGATCACGGAAATGATTATTACAGTTGTGCGTATGAGATTTACAGTCTGTTGTTGCTGATCTCATCTTACAGTTTGCCGATGGCTGTTTCCAAGATGGTTTCTGCACGTATTTCAAACGGTGAGCGGCAAAATGCCTACCGTGTATTCAAGGGCGCCATGCTGTTTGCGGCTATTACAGGTACGATTGCCTGTGTAGTTGTATTTTTCGGCGCGGAAGAACTGACACGACTGTTTCAGACACCGCTGGGAGTATACGCCCTGCAGGTACTGGCACCGACGCTGATCATTGTTGCGGTATTAGGTGTATTCCGTGGATTTTTCCAGGGAATGGGAACGATGATTCCTAGTGCTGTTTCACAGATCATTGAGCAGATTGTGAATGCGGTTGTCAGTGTAGGCGCAGCGTATGTGTTGTTTGCTTACGGAAAAAGAATCGCAACAGTTCTTGGCAGTAAGGAACATTATGACGCGGCTTATGGTGCAGCCGGAGGAACACTGGGAACCAGTGCCGGCGCGTTTTTTGGATTAGTATTTATCCTTTTTGTATTTTCTATGTTTATGCCAAAATACAAAAAAATGATGAAGCGGGAGCGTAAGATCGGACACAAAGAGCCGGAATCTTACCGCAATATTTTCCGTATTCTGATTGGAACCATTGTACCGGTACTTTTAAGTACAACTATTTACAATTTGGTTTCTATCGTGGATCAGTGGCTGTTTAAAAATATTGCAACGATGCAGGGATATTCTGCGACAAATGTATCTGAATGGTGGGGTATTTTCTCCGGAAAATACCGTGTTCTGACCAATGTGCCGATTTCAATTTCTACGGCGCTGGCAGCTTCCTGTGTTCCGGCACTGGCAGCAGCTTTTGCACAGAAAGATGACGCACAGGTTCGGTCAAAAATCGGTATATCCATGCGTTTTATCATGGTAGTGGCAATGCCGTGTACCGCAGGTATTATGGTGTTGGCAGATCCGATCATTCAGCTTTTGTTCCCAGGATCAGGTCCATTGGCAGGACATCTGCTGCAGGCCGGTGGTATCAGTGTTATTTTCTATTCTATTTCTACATTGTCCAATGCGATATTGCAGGGAATTGACCAGATGCATGTTCCGGTTCGAAATGCTTCTGTTGCATTGGTACTTCATGCAGGTGTGATCGCGGCGGCAATGTTTGGTTTTGATCTGAAAATTTATGGTATCTGTATCGGAACCATTGCATTTTCACTGATCATGTGCATTTTGAATGGATTGTCGGTACGAAAACATTCCGGTTTCCAGCCGAATGTGATGAAAACGTTTGTAAAACCGGCGATCGCGTCCGTGATTATGGGTGTTGTAGTATATGTAACATATTATGTAGTGCATAAAGCATTACACATCAATGCAATTAGTGTGGTTGTAGCTGTTCTGGTTGGTATGATCGTATATGCGGCAGCATTGCTGCTGATCAAGGGACTGACGGAAGAAGAACTGCATAGCTTCCCGAAGGGTGAGCTGATCATTCGGATTGCAAAGAAGTTCCATTTATTGTAAAAAAATTGACAAGAATCATTTGGTTGAACGCAGAATAAGCATTCCCCCGCTTCAAGTGCGTAGAGCACTAAGCGGTG
>URDN01000017.1 GCA_900546495.1 uncultured Lachnospiraceae bacterium | reverse complement strand
GATATGCGGCAGTAGATTGTGATAATCAGATTGATATGGTCAATCGTGAAAAAGTAGAAGAATTTTGCAAAGCAGCGGAGAAAGAAGAACAGGCAGCAGTAGATATTGTTGTTGTATTTGATGAAGGGGAAATTATACAATATCATTTAGAGTCAATGAATGGAAAGATAAATGTTCGATTATGTCAGGTTAAATGGAAGGATAATAGCCCACAGGCTAATTATTATGATGAATATGAAGCATATGAGTGGAAATATACAGAAAAAGGATACTTGTTTCTGGAGGAATATCACCCACCGGGATTTGATGGAGCACCGGGTGAAACTGGATTCAGAGTGCAGCCATTAGATAAAACATGCCGAGAATTGAATCGAAAATATGTTATGCCGTTGGGGTATGCACTTAATAATCTGTTGATTACAAATTGGGATAACCAGAATTATACGGAACTTGATTTTTATGATCTTTATGAAAAAATGTATTATATGAAATATGGAAAGCAAGTTCCATATGAAGCAAATTATGGTGGAGAAGAATATGAAGTTCCAAAAGATGAGTTTGAAGAGGTTATAAAGACCTATTTACCATTTAGTAATAGCGAGATTGAAAAAGGAACTTTTTATAACTCTGATAATAGAACTTTTAGATACAGACCGCGAGGGTTATATGATTGTGAATTCCCATATGAGCCATATCCGGAAGTTATCTCATATGAAAAATTACAAGATGGAACATTAAAACTTACGATAGAAGCAGTATGGGAAATCAGAATGTTAGATCAGGCAATCACCAGTGAATTGATGATAAAACCTATGGAAGACGGAAGTTTCCAGTATTTATCAAATAAGGTAATCAAGTCAGATCAAAATGCAAATGCAGGGTGGTATATGCCAAGGTTAACAGAAGAAGAGTGGGAAGAGAATTACAGTAATAATTAGGGGGCAATATGAAAAGAAAAAGTATTTTGTTAGTACTTTGTATAGGAATGATTCTGACTTCCTGTGAAAGTAAGATATCGTTAAACAGCACAGATGTAAAAAATGAGAAGAATCAGAAAAACACTACCATGGAAAATCCGGATAAGGGATATAATCTACCAATCGATGAAGACAAGAAAAAGGAAGCTGTGAACGATTGTGAAGAAATTATGGGCATTATCCGAGATATTTATTCTGAATATAATGGAATACAAGAAGCAGATCAGAACACTGCTGAGCAAATGATGAATCGGATGAAAGAAATTATCAAACAAAATGGGAATCCGGTCATTGGTTCCGATCATTATTCTGTTATGGATAATTATCAGAAGATGGAACAATTTTTAAAATCTGCAGAACAAGAAGAAAAAGGAAGTGTAATTTTATATGAAGCAGATACAGATGGTGGAATTACCAGAAAAGAATATAGTTATGATGGAAAAGAAATGAGTGTGATGTCCGCAAAAATGATCTGGAGTGAGGATACAGAGCCTGTACTTACATACATATCGCTATCAAAAATAAAAGAATGGGCATATACTGAAAATGGGAATTTCTGTTATGAATTATGCGTACCTGAACCACCGGAAGTGACAGAGATTGTAGATGGAAGTTGTATTATCCGGGTAAAGCCTTTGAGTGAGGAGTGTCGGGAATATTCAAAAAAATATGTGAGTACGTTCGGCTATCAGGGAAACAATCTGTTATGTTCAAACTGGAATGCGGAGGATATGCAGGGGTTGGATTATAATGGACTTTATGAATATTTTTATCAAATGAAATATGGAGAAAAATTTACGGCAGAAAAAGAGGTTGTGGGAATTCCAGCAGAAGAGTTCGAAAATGTAATTATGACATATCTTCCTGTTACAAAAGAAGAATTGAAAGAATGGGCGGTCTACGATGAACAAAGTAATATGTTTATCTGGGAACGATTGGGATGTGGTAATTATTCACCAACACATTTTGGCTTGTCTTTACCGGAAGTAACAGAAGTCAGGCATAATGAAGATGGAACCATTGTTTTGACAATTCATGCAGTATGTGATTCTGTTGTATGTAATGATGCTGTTATTACACACGAACTTACGATGAAAATTCAGGATGATGGAACGATTCAGTATGTTGGAAACAGGATTTTAGATAATGGTATTGATAATATACCGAGGTATCAGTACCGGTTAGGTAATTTGCAGAATTGATCAGTAGAGAAGAATGAAATAAAGAGAACTGATAACAGGAAATTATGCTATCAGTTCTCTTTATTTATTTCCAAATACCAAGATTAGAAAGTACAGATTCTGTTATTTCGGTAGCCTGACTTCCAGTTGCACCAGAAGAGGATTGAATATTTGTTGCGAAGTAGTAAGTATTATTCGCTGTTTCAATGTATCCGATAAACCAGCCATTGACATCTTTACCATTGACACGCCCGGTTCCTGTTTTCCCGTAAAGAGAACCGGAAGAAGTAGTGGAAAGCAGCAGGGCTTTTTTTACTGCCTGGATATTTTTACTGTCAAAATGAAAATTATTTTGATAGAAATCCTGTAACAATTCCACCTGTTCTATGGGTGATATCTTCAGAGAGAAATCTGTCCAATAGAGATTTAGATTTGTTCCAGTATTTTGATTCCCATAGTTTATTGTCTGTAAAAATGTTCTTACGGCTTCAAAACCTGCCTGTGAATCAATTGCCTGAAAATACCAGTTTACAGAATTATGTATAGCCGAGGTTAAATCTTGATCGGCTTCCCATGAATTAAAAGGATATGGTTCTCCATTCCATGTGAAAGTGGAATGTTCTGGTGTAATAATTCCAGATTCCAAGCCAAGTAATGCATCATATATTTTATAAGTCGAATTCGGTGATACACGTGTGGAAGCATGATCCATATTATAAATATTCCATTTATCAGCAGACTGATTATATAAAACAAAACTTCCGGTGTAGTCCCCAAAATTGGAAGAAAGATTTAGCTGAGTAATATTCTTTTCGGTTGTGTCAAAATGATAGCCAGTCTGATCAGAAGCATAAACAGAAAGTATGGGAATGCATCCAATGATGATAGTAGAGACGAATATGCATATAAGATATCCACGAATTTTTTGTTTAAAAGTAGGTTGGTGGAATGATGCAATATTTAAAATGCGTCCTTTTAACTGTTTTATATTTCCACTGATTCCCATAGTAAGAGGGAATGGAGACAGAGCTATTGTTTCGGCAAAGTTAATCAGTGTATTTCCATATGACTTGTATTCTGTTTCTTTCAATAATTGTAATACAGCACTGTCGCAGGCAAGTTCGCGTTCCTGCCGTATTCTTTTTAGAAAATACCAGATTAGGGGATTGAACCAGTAGAAAACATGTACTGTATTTATCAAATATCCAATTAGAATATCTTTATGCTTGTAGTGCTGCAGTTCATGAAGAAGCATATATCGAATATCAGTTGAGCTTATAGTTCCAGCGTTAAAATCTGAAATCAAGTGAATTGGAAGATAAATGCGAGGATGCAGGAAACCAGCCAAAACAGGAGATTTCAAAAATGCTGTACTATAAATCGGAATGGTATGCTTGCTGTTCACTTCGTTTAAACATTCTATATAAAGAGCGTTTAGTTCTTCATTTTGAAGAGGTAAAGCAGAACTATGTAAGGCGTTTACTTGTCTTACTGAGCGGTAGAGAAGAAAAAACATTATGAATATACCGATACTCCAGAAAAATACAAGTAATGTGTGAATAAAAGTTGGTATTTGGGTGCTGACAGAGACAGCAAAATCATTTATTTTATCCAAATTATAACCATTACCAGAAAGAAAAGTGGTTTGAATGTCACCATTGGTACTTGAACTGGCTGTCAGCAAATGGCTCCACGATATAGAAGATGGGGCAGAGCTTATTGGTAAAAAGGGAACAATTAGAACGGCAAGAAATATAATCGAAAGATTATATTGCATACGTGCGGATAATTGCCTTTGCAATAAATTTTTTAATCCCAGTAAACTACCTAAAAAAATACAAATGATGGCATTACACAGTAAAAATCGAAAACTAAAATATATCAAAATATGCTCCTCCTCCCATGGTTAATGATTGGAAAGAAGATTCCGTAAGCTGGCAATGTCTTCTTCAGACAATTTATCATCCTCAATGTAAGAGGCAAGCATAGAAGTGATATTACCATTATAATATCGCTTTAAAAAAGAATTACTTTCCTGCCGAATATATTCGTCTTCCTTGACCAATGGAGTATAGACAAAAACCCGGCTTTGTTTTTCATAGGTTAGTGCTTTTTTAGAAACGAGACGTTTAATCAATGTCTGAATTGTTTTAGGACTCCAACTGGAAATTTGTGTTAATTTTTCAGTAATTTCATTGGTGCTGATTGGTGCGTATTTCCAAACGATTTTCATAACTTCAAATTCAGCTTCTGAAATTTGAGGCAGATTGCTCATGTGATATTCCTCCAAATCTTACAGATGTAATAAAAATATTATATATCTTAAAAGGTTATTCTGTCAACGAAATAAAAACTTGACTTTAAATCTTACAGATGTAATAATAGATAAAAATTACACTTGTAAGATTTAGAACGTGAAAGGTTTTTATAAAAATGGGAAGGGTAGTTGTTGTAACATTTGATGAAAATGAGGAAGAAAAATTAAATGAATTATTACATTTTCTGTCTGCTAAAAAATACTCTGAGATGCCTGATAAACAAAATAGGGTACTTGATTACGGAGTATTAAAAATAAATGCGGAATATCGTTCTGTAGAAAGTAATGGTGAGCTGGTTCAATTGACGAATTATGAATTTGAAATATTATATTTGCTGGCAAAAAATCCAGGACGGATATTTTCAAAGGAACAAATATATACACAGGTGTGGAAAGAACCATATTATGGGGCAGAAGATAATGTTATGGGCATAATTCGGAGAATCAGAAAAAAGATTGAGCCAGATTCTGCAAAACCAAGATACATTTTAAATGTATGGGGAATGGGATATAAATTTAATGGTGAATTGATGAAATGATGGAATATAAAATTGGGCATAATTAAGTAAAGATACAAAAAATAGTAGGAGAAATTTTTATGGAAAATGATATTTGGAATAAAATATCCTCTTTTTTGAACCAGTTGCGTTGTGAGAATATAAACAGAGAAAGTTATATCTATTTCCAAGAACTTGCAAATATTCAGTTGAAGAAGAAAATGGAAAAAGAAAAGGTGAATAAACTTCTCGATCATATAAGTAATGAGGACAGGGAGAAGTTGAAGCAATATGGAGAAATTTTGGAAGAAGAAGCGTTTGTGTCAGAACAAAGGGCATATTGTCAAGGATATGTAGATTGTATTCAGTTATTGGCTGGTTTAGGACTCTTGAAAAAATCGACGGATATGGAAAAAATAATTAGCGAGATGAAAAGCAATTAAGTGTGTCGTGGAGGAAAATGTAGTATTTGATAGATAAAAGGATGTTCGTAAAGAAGAAACAGTTATGTTATATCAAGTTGTAATGATATAGCATAACTGTTTTTAACATATGGTAATAGTATTTATTCCACTAATTTTAAATATCAGTAATTATCAGCTATTTATCGGTATTTTACAAGTTTTATTTTGTATCATTAGTAGTGTCTACGTTAGAAATAAAAGGATTAGAATCTAGCAGAGCTGTCGTAGTTGCAAGAATTACCTGTAACTGATAATCATTGCACTGATTTAAGAGCCGAAGAATCTGATCATATGTAGAATTATTTTTATTCTGATTTGGATAAACGTAGTCATCAGCAGAAATATTTAAAGTCTGCATGGTTTTACAAAATAATTCCAGACTGGGACCGCCTTTATGGCGTTCGAGGTCTCCAAGATAAGCCGCCGATATTCCGAGTTTTTCAGCAAGAGCTTCTTGTGTTAAATGCATTTCCATACGCCCTTGTTTTACTAAAGTGGCAAATAATGTTTTTGGAATATCCATGTTTATATACCTCCATAAATTTAGTGTATTACCCTAAATTTGAAAAGTGAAAAGGGTGTAACATTAGAAAAAATACAGGGTATTACCCAATGGATGAGAAAGCATACAAATCTCTTTCGGTTAAAAAAAACAGATTCCGAAAGAGCAGTATTTGTATGCTTATTTTCTTTTCCGGAATCTAACCGGAGAAAATATGGTTCTTAGCAAGAGTTCAGCTAAAAAATTCTGTTCAACAGAAGGTATTCAATTAAAAAAATCTCAACAATTTCATTAGTAAATGTTGGAATTGAAACTAGGGTAAGAGCCAATAATGAATCCAGGGTAATAAAATATCGAATTAAATGCGTCCATAGGAGTGAAATCTGTCAGGGCGTTTTTTGTTACCTAAATATTGAGAATGAGCAATTCAAAATAAGGGCGATTGTTCGTATTCGTGCCCCGCCTACTGATCTGAATTCAAAAAAATTCAGATTGGAGGAAAGGTCATGGAAGGCAGACAGCCTAAAAGAAGAAAAGATAAATATAACCCATATGAAATCTATGAGAAGGACGGAAAATATTATGTTTCATTTCGTAATGGTGAAAAAGAGTACAAGGATTTGGAAATAGGAAAGAATGTATATGAAGCTTTTAATACGTTTGAATTGCAGGATGTGTCGCATATGAATGTTGTGGACAGGCATCTGGAACAGTCAGAAATCTGGGATTCCAGTTTATATGAACGGATATTTCAGAAAGAAGAAAATGTAGAGAATACGGTTCTGAATAAACTGGAAGCGGAACGGTTACATAGTGCAATTCAGCAGTTGTCGGAAATTCAGAGAAGACGATTGATGAAGTATTATTTTGAAGATAAGAAATATGAGCAGATTGCACAGGAAGAAGGATGCTCTTTTCAGATGGTAGCAAAGTCTGTAAAAGCAGCAATCAGAAATTTGAAAAAGATTTTGAGATAGTGGGTTGAAAAATAGCATTTAAGTGAGGAAACAGGTGGAAAGAGAAATATTCTGATCCACCTGTTTCTTCTTTTATCACAAAAACTGGGGAGCGGGACGAACATTGACAAATTCATATACATTCATCAGGCACATTCCTGTTGTTATCGTGATGAGCGTAAGCCACATTAACAGATACGCCATAACACGGATTGGGTAAAGACAGCGAAATCCCACCCGTATACTTCCTTTTGGTTTCAGTTTGTATTGCCCAGACTGTTGAGCGAAAAATATCTGGTTATAGCTGTCAGAATGCTTCTGGCAAGGCGATGACAGACAACAGGCATAATGATACTCCTGTCCGGTCATAAAGTCGTGTATACAAAATATTTCTTTGATGCCGCAACAAGTGAGGGCAGCTTCAGGAGATCCCTGGAGAGGAAAAATCCTAATCCCATATATTTATTTTAAATAAAATCCTGTGGAGCTGATCAGCAGTCAGCCGTCTGATGATTTCCCAATTACAAGTCGGGACGTCGGGGACAAATAGGCTTGTATTTTACATATTTAGGGATAACAACAGTTAGAAAGTCGAGAGGAGATAAAGCAAAGATGGAAGATAGAAACGTCAGGCGTGGGGATATTTATCATGCCGACCTTGATCCTGTATTTGGAAGTGAACAGGGCGGTTATCGTCCGGTGCTGGTGATTCAGAACAATATAGGAAATAAATACAGTCCGACAGTGATTGTGGCAGCAATTACTAGTAAAGAAAAAATGAAACTGCCAACACACATTGCAGTCCCGGAAATGGAAGGGTTAGAAAAAGATTCTGTAGTGCTGTTGGAGCAGCTTAGAACTTTAGATAAAAGACGGTTGGAAAATTATGTGTGTACCTTAGACCGCACTGAAATGGAGAAAATCAATAAAGCAATCAGGAGAAGTACCGGGATACCGAAGATAATTGAAAAACCGTTAGTCGTGAGCCTGTGCAGAGTATGTGCAGGCAATTTTTATGATGTGCCGGGGCATTATATCCGGCGGGTGAATCCGGAACAGCGATATAAGGAATTATGTATGTTCTGCAATGTCCGGAATGGGTACGACTATTATATAGGAAGAAAGAACAAGTAGCACGTAAAAGTCAAGTGTGCGATTTGAAAATTCGCACATTGGACGATGCAGACGAAAATAGATATCTTAGTGGTGTACCGTTTTTAGATGTTACACAGCTAAAAACTACCGGTAGTAAAGCGCAAAGATTAGGACGAGGAGGATAACGTCATGGCAATGATAGAGAATGAAATGGAAAAGAAAGTATATAAAGTAGAAGATGTTCAAAATTTGCTTGGGCTGGGACGCTCCAAGGCATATGAATTTATAGAAAATGTTTATTATGACAGAAAACCATTCCGGGTGTTGAAGATTGGCAGATCTTATCGTATCCCATGCAATTCTTTTGATAAGTGGCTGAATGGAGACGAGGAGAGAGAAAGAGTGAGAGCAGAATGAAACAGAAAGAAACGCAGCAAGAGACAATGTCAAAGGAAAAGAGAGTTGTCTTTTTTGAAGGAAAATCATGGTATCACAGAACCAAAGAGCTGCAGGACGATCTGACGACAAAATATGGGAAAAAAGGTGGCTTTGAAACGCCGGAAGAAGCAGAGAAAAGTTACTGGGAATATGAAAAAAGATACCAGAAGAAGCAGAGAGATCTCCAGATTGCAAAAATGCAAAAGACAGATGTGATGCTTGGGGATTATCTGGAATACTGGTTTGAAAATATTTTCAGTCCGAGAATTGAGACAACCACGAGAATGGTTGGAGCATATACCTTATATAATCTGATTCTTCCGAGTATGGAAGCGGATATCAAATTAAGGTATGTTTCAGTAGAGTATTTAGATGCTCTACTGGAACGTGTCGCGAAAATCTGTCCTTCAGCGGGAAATAAAGGGCGGGAGCTTTTGAGCATCGCCATGAAAGATGCAGCAAGAGATAAGTTCATAAGCTATAATCCAATGCCTGAGACAAAGCCATATCCGAGAGCAAAACCAAAGGTAAGGGTATTAGGCAAAGAAAAATTGAAGGTTTTTCTTGAAGCTGCGAGCAAGAATCCTTGGTATCTGGAAATTTTACTGGGACTGTTTTGTGGATTACGAAAAGGAGAAATCCTTGGATTGAAGTTTCAGGATTTTGATTTTGAAAAGCAGACGGTCAGAATCAGCAGACAGATTGTCGGAAATCTTAAAGTGAAAGAACAGGAATTTACGATTACGGAATATGCTGTTATCGAACGGAATCCAAAGACGGAGAACAGTTACCGGATATTAAGAGTTCCGAAAGTGGTGATGCGGGAAGTGAAACACAGACAACAGTTAATTGATAAGCGTAAAGCAGATATGGGGGTAGCGTACAAGGATTATGATTATGTATCTTGTCAGGAAAACGGTGAACCACGTTCGCTGACAGCAATGAATCAGGCACTTACGAAAATCTGTAACAGAAATGGATTGCCAAATATCACCGTACATGGACTCAGACATATGTTTGCGACCATTTTAATTGAGCTTGGAGTTCCATTGTTTAAAATATCTGGTCTGTTAGGTCATAGTTCCGTTCATACGACTTACGAATATTATTGTGAGATTATGGACGAACAGGATAAGATTATTGCGTTTGTAAATAATACATTTGTACCACAACGAACTGGAACGGAGGGATAGCCATGCATAAGACCTTTGACTTTAAGAAATATGTTGAATATAAGGTCTATTCGGTGACAACAATCAAAAATGGATATGGATTTCGTGTGTTGCTGACGTTTGCAGACGAAAGTACAAAGACACAGCAACATGCGGGATTCACAACCAAAAGAGAAGCTAATGCATTTCGTGATGAAGTAATCGGACAGCTACATACCGGAACCTATATTGTGTATGGAAAAATCCGGGTAGAGGAGTTTATGATTTTCTGGTTGGAAGATATTATGCGTCCCCGAATAACAGACGACACTTATACAACTTACAAAAGTGCCATTAAGAATTACATTGTTCCACAGATTGGAAAGATGTATATGTCTACAATAAATCAGGGGTATATCAGAAAATTATATAATGCAGTTGCAGAGAAGTATGAATCAGTTGCGAAAAATGTCAGGACGATCATGAAAACATCATTGGAGTATGCATTTAACAAAAATGTACTGGCAACAAATCCAGCGAATGGAATCAATTTACCGAAGAAAATAAAAAAGACAGAGTATCGTGCACTGAAAATTGACGAGAAGAAAACATTGACACTTCCGCAGGTGCTTCGGTTGATTGAGGCAAGCAAGGAGACACCGATTCATATGCAGATTTTATTTGCGGTATTGATGGGACTCAGAAGAAGTGAAATAAATGGTCTGAAATACAGTGATGTCGATTACATTCACAGGACGTTGAGAGTAGAGCGTCAGTTGGGAAAGAAGCCAAACAGTAAAGCAGGAGACTGTGCACCTAAGATGCTGACAAAGCAGGAAATTAAAACAAAAACACCTGCTGGTGTGCGTGAACTTCCAATACCGGATTATGTATTTGAAGCCATTCTGGAAGAACGGAAAACTTATGAGAAGAACCGAAGACGCAGACCAAAAGAGTTCCGGGACTGGAATTATATTTGTTGTTCTACATATGGGAATCCAAGGAGTAAAGGCTTTCATCAGAAATACTATAAAGACTTGTTGAAATCCTTGGATTTGCCTGATATTCATTTTCACCAGTTGAGAAATACCTATGCAACTATTTTGCTGAAGAATAGCTTTAATTCAAAAGGTGTTTCGCATTTATTGGGACATGCCAAGGAAATCATATCAGTAGATGTCTATGGAGATACGCAGGAAATCATAGAAGACTGTCTGGATGTATTGGAACCATTTATTGAAGAAGTTATTCCAAAAGAGCGGAAAGATCAGTATTATGATTATTCAGAAGTGATTGAAATAGACTTAATCCTGGAGGAATATTTCCACGCAGCATGATAAAAAATAGAATAGTAGTGAGAGAAAAAGTACAAATAAGAATCGAACATTTGTACTTTTTTCTTACCTTCATCTATATACTTTCAAAAAAATGTCTGATATAATAGGGACTGTTACAAGAACAAACAGTAAAAATATGACAGAACCGGAGCCTGGTATCATCAGGTATTTCCGAGTGCTGTTTTATCCGCAAAAATCAGTTTTGTGACTTTTATTCGTAACGAGGTGAAAACGACATCTATTCACCATAAAAATGAGCTTTTCGTTACGAATCCGGATACGAATTTTTGGCTGATATTGGTCATAGTAAAAGTCACAAATGGAGGGATTTACCATGAATGAGTTCAAATTAAAAGCCCCATATAAGCCAACCGGAGACCAGCCACAGGCGATTGCAGAGCTTGTAAAAGGGTTCAAGGAAGGCAATCAATGCCAGACTTTACTAGGGGTTACGGGTTCTGGAAAAACTTTTACGATGGCAAATGTGATTCAGCAATTACAGAAGCCGACACTTGTCATCGCTCATAATAAGACGTTAGCAGCTCAGTTATACGGAGAGTTCAAGGAGATGTTCCCCGATAACGCAGTCGAATATTTTGTCTCCTACTATGATTATTACCAACCGGAGGCCTATGTTCCGTCCACGGACACATATATTGCAAAAGATTCAGCAATTAACGAAGAAATTGACAAACTGCGTTTGTCTGCCACCGCTGCACTGACGGAGCGTAGCGACGTCATTATCGTATCCAGTGTGTCCTGTATTTACGGGCTGGGAAGTCCGGTGGATTATCAGAACATGATGGTTTCTCTGCGACCGGGCATGGAGCGCGACCGTGACGATGTGATCCGCCAGCTTATTGACATTCAGTATATGAGAAATGATATGGATTTTCATCGTGGTACGTTTCGGGTGCGTGGGGATGTGCTGGAGATTTTTCCGGCAAATAATACAGATACGGCAGTGCGTGTGGAGTTTTTCGGAGATGAGATTGACCGGATCACGGAAATTGATGTGCTGACCGGTGAGATCAAGAGCCGGCTGGAACACTGTGCAATTTTCCCGGCTTCTCATTATGTTGTTCCGCAGGAGAAAATTAATCAGGCGACTGTTGAAATTGAAAAAGAGATGGAAGAGCGGGTGCGTTACTTTAAAGGTGAAGATAAGCTGATTGAAGCACAGCGCATCGCTGAGCGCACGAATTTTGATATTGAAATGTTGCGTGAAACGGGATTTTGCAGCGGTATTGAGAACTATTCGAGACATCTGGCAGGTCTGGAGCCGGGAGTTCCACCGTATACACTGATCGACTATTTTCCGGATGAATTTCTGATTATTGTGGATGAGTCCCATATTACGATTCCGCAGGTGCGCGGTATGTACGCCGGCGATCAGTCGAGAAAATCGACACTGGTTGATTATGGTTTCCGTCTGCCATCGGCAAAGGATAACCGTCCATTGAATTTTGAAGAATTTGAGAGCAAAATTGATCAGATGCTATTTGTTTCTGCAACGCCGAATGTATATGAGAAAGAGCATGAGATGCTTCGTGCCGAGCAGATTATCCGGCCGACCGGTCTGCTGGATCCGGCGGTGGAGGTTCGACCGGTGGAAGGACAGATTGATGATCTGATCGGTGAGGTAAATAAGGAAACTTCCGCAGGTCATAAAGTCCTGATCACGACATTGACGAAGAAAATGGCAGAAGATCTGACGGATTATATGCGTGAGATCGGTATCCGAGTCAAATACCTGCATTCAGATATTGATACGCTGGAACGTGCGGAGATTATCCGTGACCTGCGTCTGGATGTGTTTGACGTGCTGGTGGGAATCAACCTTCTGCGAGAAGGACTGGATATCCCGGAGATTACGTTAGTGGCGATTCTTGATGCGGATAAAGAAGGATTCCTGCGTTCGGAGACATCTTTGATTCAGACCATTGGACGTGCGGCGCGAAACAGCGAAGGACACGTTATCATGTATGCGGATACAATCACAGATTCCATGCGTCTGGCGTTGGATGAGACGGAGCGTCGTCGTGCAATCCAGATGGCATATAATGAAAAACATGGAATTACACCGAAAACGATTCAGAAATCCGTACGTGATCTGATCAGTATTTCGAAGAAAGTTGCACAGGAGGAGATGCAGTTTAAGAAAGATCCGGAATCCATGAGTAAGAAGGAGCTGGAAAAACTGATCAAAGATGTGGAAAAGAATATGAAAAAGGCGGCAGCGGAACTGAATTTCGAGGCGGCAGCGCAGCTGCGTGATCAGATGGTGGATCTGAAGAAAATGCTTCAGAATGCTTAAAGTCGTAAAACTGCAAAAATGATTATGTCAGAACTACATCCTGGAATGATGAAATCAGAATAGGTATACTGTGAAATAAAAGCTGGGTATGCTACGAAAAATAATACAAGCCTGATCATGAAAAACAGACATGATACATGAAGCATAAATCAGTAAGAAAACGTGAATACTAGAAAGCGAAAGAAAAGAGAACAACAACTATGGCACAACAATACATTAAGATCAAAGGCGCCAATGAGCATAACCTGAAAAATATTGATGTCACCCTGCCGAGAGACAAGTTTATTGTACTGACCGGTCTGTCCGGTTCCGGTAAATCTTCTCTGGCCTTTGACACTATTTATGCAGAGGGACAGCGCCGTTATATGGAGTCCCTGTCCTCCTATGCCCGTCAGTTCCTTGGACAGATGGAAAAACCGAATGTGGAGAAAATCGAAGGTCTGTCCCCGGCAATTTCCATTGATCAGAAATCAACAAATCGAAATCCACGTTCTACCGTTGGAACGGTGACGGAAATTTATGATTATTTCCGATTACTGTATGCGAGAATCGGCGTTCCGCATTGTCCGAAATGCGGAAAAGAGATAAAAAAGCAGACCGTTGATCAGATGGCAGATCAGATTATGCAGCTCCCGGAGCGGACGAAAATTCAGCTTCTGGCGCCAGTGGTACGTGGCAGAAAAGGTACGCATCAGAAACTGTTAGACAGCATTAAGCGCAGCGGTTATGTGCGTGTACAGATTGACGGAAGTGTATATGAACTGACAGAGGAGATCAGTCTGGATAAAAATAAAAAACATAACATTGAGGTTGTAGTCGATCGTCTGGTCGTAAAGGAAGGCATTGAAAAACGTCTGGTGGATTCTATTGAAAATGTATTGGAACTGGCAGACGGACTGATGACGGTAGATGTGATCGGGGGAGAGCAGATTCAGTTTTCCCAGAGTTTTTCCTGCCCGGACTGCGGTATCAGCATTGATGAAATCGAACCGAGAAGTTTTTCCTTTAACAATCCCTTTGGTGCCTGCCCGGAATGTTTCGGACTTGGATATAAAATGGAATTTGATGAGGATCTGATGATCCCGGATAAGCATTTATCGCTGGCAGAAGGTGCAATCCAGGTGATGGGCTGGCAGTCATCCAACGATCCGTCCAGCTACACTTATGCGATTTTGAAAGCATTGTCAGAAGAATATGATTTTGATCTGAACACACCATATGAAGAATTGCCGGAATCTGTGCGCGATGTGATCCTTCACGGAACAGATGGTAAAAAATTAGTGGTACATTATCGCGGACAGCGTGGTGTCGGTGTTTATGATATCGCATTTGAGGGACTGATCCGGAATGTAGAGCGCCGTTACCGTGAGACAGGATCTGATCTGACAAAGCAGGAATATGAGACGTTTATGCGGATCACACCGTGTAAAGCCTGCCATGGTCAGCGTTTGAAAAAGGAATCGCTGGCAGTGACGATTGCGGATAAAAATATTCATGAAATCACATCCATGTCTGTAAAAGACTTATGCGTATTTCTGGAAGATCTGGAGCTGACTGAGCAGCAACATTTGATTGGTGATCAGATTTTAAAGGAAATCCGTGCCCGTGTGGGATTTTTAAAAGAAGTAGGACTGGAATATCTGACATTGTCGAGAGCAACTGGAACCTTATCCGGTGGCGAGGCGCAGCGAATTCGTCTGGCTACACAGATTGGATCCGGTCTGGTTGGTGTGGCATATATTCTGGATGAGCCGAGTATCGGTCTGCATCAGCGTGATAATGATAAACTGCTGTCCGCTTTGAAAAACCTGAAAGATCTTGGAAATACATTAATTGTAGTAGAACATGATGAAGATACTATGCGCGCGGCGGACTATATCGTGGATATCGGACCGGGAGCCGGAGAGCATGGTGGAGAAGTCGTGCCAGCCGGTACGGTAGACGATATTATGGCATGTGAGAAATCTCTGACGGGAGCGTACTTGAGTGGCAGACTGGTGATTCCGGTGCCGAAGGAGCGTAAGCAGCCGTCTGGGGTTATTACAGTGCGTGGGGCGCAGGAAAACAACCTGAAAAATATCAATGTAAAAGTTCCGCTGGGCGTTATGACCTGTGTGACGGGTGTGTCCGGTTCCGGTAAAAGTTCTTTGGTCAATGAGATTTTATACAAACATCTGGCGCGAAGCCTGAACCGCGCAAGATGTATTCCGGGAAAACACAAAGGCATTGATGGGTTAGAGCAGCTTGATAAAGTGATCTGCATTGATCAGTCCCCAATCGGAAGAACTCCGCGTTCCAATCCGGCAACGTATACCGGTGTGTTTGACCAGATCCGTGATCTGTTTGCGGCAACGCCGGATGCAAAAGCAAGAGGATATAAAAAAGGCAGATTCAGTTTTAACGTCAAGGGCGGACGTTGCGAAGCCTGCTCCGGAGACGGAATCTTAAAAATTGAAATGCATTTTTTGCCGGATGTGTATGTGCCATGTGAAGTGTGCCAGGGCAAACGCTATAATCGTGAGACACTGGAAATTAAATATAAAGGAAAAAGCATTTATGATGTGCTGAATATGACAGTGGAAGAAGCGCTGACATTTTTTGAAAATGTACCTTCCATTCAGCGTAAAATCCAGACGTTATATGATGTAGGACTTTCCTATGTGCGTCTGGGACAGCCATCTACCACATTGTCCGGTGGTGAGGCACAACGAATCAAACTGGCCACAGAACTGAGCAAGCGCAGTACAGGAAAGACGATTTATATTCTGGATGAGCCGACCACGGGACTTCATTTTGCAGATGTGCATAAACTGATCGAGATTCTGCATCGATTGGCAGACGGCGGTAATACCGTTGTTGTCATTGAACATAATCTGGATGTGATCAAGACGGCAGACTACATCATTGATATGGGGCCGGAAGGCGGTGACGGTGGTGGAACTGTCATTGCGGAGGGTACACCGGAGCAGGTGGCAGAAAATCCAATTTCCTATACCGGTAAATATGTGAAAAAATACTTAAAATAAGGTATCAAAAAAGGCATCGCGTCTGCGGTGCCTGAACTTTCGGGGAGTACTTCCCGGACTTGGGGAATCCGGGAAGCTTGAGTTATGAAAAATTTATTATAAAAAGCAAAAGCCTTTTATAATCGATTACGTGTGTTAGTATAAAAAGAGAATGTGTCCATTTTGTGATTAAATTGCGAAGATTTTAGAAAAAAAGAATTACTTTTCCTAAAAAAATATTAAGAAATCGTTAATTCATCGTGGATTTTTCTGAAAAGGAAAAAAAGGCTTTGAAAAATGCAATTATTTGTATATAATAAAAACACGTATGCCGGTTCATATTTCGAAATATGATTTATTTGGGTTAAATTAGAAATAGAACTTTACTATAGAGACAGATGAAATACGAGGATGAAAAGGGAAAGGAGATAAAAAGATGATTTCAACAGATATTGGAATTGATTTAGGTACAGCAAGTATTCTTGTTTATGTCAAAGGCAAAGGCGTTGTTTTAAAAGAGCCGTCCGTTGTTGCATTTGACCGTGATACAAATAAAATTAAAGCAATTGGTGAGGAAGCAAGACTGATGCTCGGTAGAACACCGGGCAATATCGTAGCAGTCAGACCACTGCGTCAGGGTGTTATTTCTGATTATACAGTAACTGAGAAGATGATGAAATATTTCATTCAGAAAGCAGTCGGCAAAAAGAGTTTCCGTAAACCGCTGATCAGCGTTTGTGTACCGAGTGGTGTCACAGAAGTTGAGAAGAAAGCCGTAGAAGATGCTACATTTCAGGCTGGTGCAAGAGATGTAAAAATCATCGAGGAGCCGATTGCAGCAGCAATCGGAGCTGGAATTGATATTTCCAGACCATGTGGAAACATGATCGTAGATATCGGTGGTGGTACCGCTGATATCGCAGTTATTTCACTTGGTGGAACCGTAGTAAGTACTTCTATCAAAATTGCCGGAGACGATTTTGATGAGGCGCTGGTTCGCTATATGAGAAAGAAACATAACCTTCTGATCGGTGAGCGTACCGCAGAAGATATCAAGATTAAAATCGGTACATGCTATCCGCTTCCAGAGCCGATGACTCTGGATGTAAGAGGACGAAATCTTGTTACAGGTTTACCAAAGACCGTAACTGTTTCTTCTGAGGAGACAGAGGAAGCATTACGTGAGGCAACCATGCAGATCGTTGATGCAGTACACAGTGTTTTGGAGAAGACACCGCCTGAGCTGGCAGCCGACGTTGCAGATCGTGGAATCGTTCTGACCGGTGGTGGAGCATTACTTCGCGGTCTGGAGGAATTGATTGAGTCACATACTGGCATTAACACAATGACAGCGGAAGATCCGATGACCTGTGTGGCAATCGGAACTGGAAAATATGTAGAATTTCTTTCAGGTAAGAGAGACGAGCAGTAAGTAAGAGATAGAGAGGGAGACAGTCAGCAGGTGCAGACTGTCTCTTTTTAACAAATTAAGCTTGTCCGTAAAAAGGAGAGTTATGGAGACAATTACCGGATTTGTGGAACACATTGTGTTTCGAAACGAAGAAAATGGATATACGGTTTTGAATCTTGCGGTAGAGGAGGATGAAGTAACCTGTGTCGGTGTGTTCCGGTTTATCAGCGAAGGGGAAAGTGTGGAACTGAAAGGCGAATATACCGTACACCCTTCTTATGGACCTCAGTTTCAGGTGGAATCCTATGCCATCAAAGCACCACAGGATATTGTGTCAATTGAGCGGTATCTTGGCTCCGGGGCAATTAAAGGCGTTGGCGCAGCTTTAGCGGCGCGGATTGTACGCCGATTTAAGGAAGATACCTTCCGTATTATAGAAGAAGAACCGGAGCGCCTGGCAGAGATTAAGGGCATCAGTGAGCGAAAAGCACAGGAGATTGCCGAACAGACGGAAGAAAAAAGAGAGCTTCGTCAGGCAATGATCTTTTTGCAAAATTACGGCATTTCACTGACGCTGGCAGTCAAAATTTATCAGACTTATCAGCTTGATATGTATCGCATCATACAGGAAAATCCATATAAACTGGCAGAAGATGTGACAGGTGTTGGCTTTAAAATTGCAGACGAGATTGCTCATAAAGTGGGAATCCATATGGATTCAGATTTTCGTATCCGAAGCGGTATTTTATATGTGCTGCAGCAGGCATCTCTGGAGGGGCATACTTATCTGCCGAAGGAATTGCTGACGCGAAGGGCGTGTGAACTGCTGGAAGTAGATGCTGATGCGATAGAGAAGCATTATATGGATATGACAATTGACCGGAAGCTTGTGATGAAACAGACAGAGGATCAGGTACAGATCTATGCATCTACTTTTTATTATATGGAATTAAATGTGGCAGTTATGCTGCGGGAATTGAATGTGAAATATGACTTTTCAGAGACAGCAGTAGAGCAGAGAATCCGTAAAATTGAGGAATTGTCTGATCTGAAACTGGATGAAATGCAGCATATTGCGGTAGTAGAGGCAGTGCGCAGCGGTCTTCTGGTCATCACTGGTGGACCTGGTACCGGAAAAACGACAACCATTAATACGATCATTCAGTTTTTTGAATCTGAGGGGATGGATATTTCACTGGCAGCGCCGACGGGACGTGCGGCAAAGCGTATGAGTGAAACCACAGGCTATGAAGCAAAGACGATTCACCGATTATTGGAAATTTCCGGTGGCATGGATGAACATGCGGGATTTGAGCGGAATGAACAGAATCCGTTGGAGACAGATGTTTTGATCATTGATGAGATGTCTATGGTTGATATTACACTCATCCACAATCTGTTAAAAGCCGTTGTTGCAGGAACAAGAGTTATTTTAGTTGGGGATGTGAACCAGCTTCCGAGTGTCGGACCGGGATGTGTGTTGAAGGACATCATTGATTCTCATGCCTGCAATGTGGTACGTCTGAACCGGATTTTCCGTCAGGCATCGGAAAGTGACATCATTGTCAATGCGCATAAGATCAATCGGGGAGAACCGGTTATTTTAGACAATAAAAGCCGGGATTTCTTTTTTCTGAAACGATATGATGCGAATGTGATCATCAGCATTTGTATTCAGCTGATTCAGCATAAGCTGCCCAAATATGTCAATGCGGAACCGTTTGATATTCAGGTGCTGACACCAATGCGAAAGGGGTTACTTGGGGTGGAGCGTCTGAATATGATTTTGCAGCAGTATCTGAATCCACCAGATGCGAAGAAGGCGGAGCATGAGCATGGACAGACGATTTTTCGTGTCGGAGACAAAGTCATGCAGATCAAAAATAATTATCAGGCAGAATGGGAAGTGCGAAGCCGATATAATATACCGATTGAAAAAGGCTTGGGCGTATTTAACGGCGATATGGGGCTTGTCCGTGAAATCAATACGTTTTCTGAGACATTGACTGTAGAATATGAGGAAGGGAGGATGGTGGAGTATCCGTTTAAAGAGCTGGATCAGTTGGAACTGGCATATGCGATCACGATACATAAATCACAGGGAAGTGAGTATCCGGCAGTGATTATTCCACTGTTGACCGGCCCGCGGATGTTGATGAACCGGAATCTTTTATATACAGCGGTGACCAGAGCGCGCAAATGTGTAACACTGGTAGGCGATGAGAAGGCATTTTATAATATGGAAGCAAATGTAAATGAGCAGAAACGTTACAGTGGTTTAAGAGACCGTTTGGAGGAATTATAGTTTGAATTGGTGGAAATGGTTAGATTATCTATATCCGCCGCATTGCCCGGTGTGTGATCATATTTGTACAGAGGGCATCTGTTCGGAATGCGGTAAAAAACTGTATTGGATTACGACAGATTATTGTATGAAATGTGGCAAACCATTGGAGGATGCGCAGCGGGAATATTGTCCGGATTGCAGCAGAAAGCGGCATGTGTTCCGACAAAATCGGGCATTGCTGTCTTATCGGGGAGCGGTAAAATTGTCTCTGTATCGGATGAAGTATGCGAATCGCAGAGATTATGCAGAAATTTACGGTAGAGAAATGGCAGTGCGACTGGGTTCATGGATTCGTCAGTGTAGAATCACAAGGATCATACCAGTGCCGCTGCACAGAAAGCGGCGGCGAAAACGCGGATACAATCAGGCGGCAGGAATTGCACGGGCTTTGGGCCGGGAACTGCATCTTCCGGTAGATGAAAAAACGCTTTTTCGTGTGCGAAATACCGTGCCACAGAAAGCATTGAATGATAGAGAACGCCGCCGGAATCTGAACGGTGCATTCCGGGTCAGCGAGAGAGCAGAACTGTCAGATGGGGAACGTGTGTTGTTGATCGATGATATCTTTACAACCGGAAGTACACTGGATGCGGCGGCATTGTGCTTGACGGAGAGTGCAAAATGTACCGTGTATGCGGCTTCAATTGCAATCGGCGGATAAAAAACTTTTCTTGCATGGTGATTTGTGATATACTTTTTCTGTAGTATGAGCAAAAATAGGTGGGTTATTATGATTAATCAGGACAGAGTACGGGAAATGAATAAAATGGCAATGCTGGAATCCGGTGCCGGGGAAAAAGAACTCAAGATCAGCACCTATCGACGGACAGATTTTGTCATTTTACAGCTGGTAAAAGGATTTGTTGCCGGTACGATCTGCTTTTTGATAATCGTGATGCTCTGGCTGTGTTCCAAATGGGATGATTTAAACCAATATTTTGCAAATGCAGATTATATGCAGCTGCTTTGGCATGCAGCAATCTTTTATATCGTTTTTATGGCAGGATATATGGTGGTGTGTGCATTGGTGGCAGTCTATCAGCATAAGAAATGCAGAGAACGGCGGGACCAGTATCTGCGGTATCTGCATCGATTAAATAAGTCTTATCTTGCGGAGGAGAAGGCGCGGGAAGACGCATAGAGTTTCTGCGTGACTGCACGGGCAGAAACGCCGGAAAAACAGGAGGTATGCATGGTTCAATTATTAAAAATAAAAGAACATATTTATCGGTTTATCGGTAAATATGAGATCTATACAATCGCTGTGTTCCGATTTTTGGTAGCATTTGTAGCATTTACACTCATTAATCAGAAAATAGGCTATATGGATTTACTGCAGGAATATCCGATTCCGCTGTTGTTTGCATTGCTGTGTTCTTTTTTGCCTTCCGGAATGATGCTGTTTTTGGGGGCAGTTCTGATCTTGCTGAATTGTTATGCATTATCATTGGAGTTGTGCGGGATCGTGGCATTGATCTTTGTGTTTTTTTTCTGCATTTATTTCCGCTTTTCCAGTAAAAGAGGAATGTACGCGGTGCTGACGCCGGTGCTTGGTGTGGCAGGAATTCCATATGTTGTTCCGGTGGCAGCAGGATTGTTAAGCCGGGTATATGCCGTGATTTCAGTAATATGCGGAGAGATGGTATTTTTTTTATTGAAAAATATCAATGAAAATGCAGCATTATTTTCAGCAAAAGACGGCATTGCCAAGAAAAGTGTTGTTACACTGGCGGTGACAGAGATTTTTACGGATAAAGAAATGTATTTTTTCCTTGGCGGATTTGCAGCAGCGGCGATCGTTGTTTCCTGTATTCGAAAACTGGCAGTGGATCATGGTCGCACTATCGCAGCAGTTATCGGTGTTGCTGTTGAGATGGGAATCATCTGCAGCGGTGAGATCTATATTGGTGAGACTGGACGGATCGTCAAGGTGATCGTGGGATGTATCGTCTCATTGCTGATTGTTCTGGTGTTAGATTTTATGACGTTGAGTGTGGACTACAGTCGTGTGGAACATACACAGTTTGAAGATGATGAATACTATTACTATGTTAAAGCGGTTCCGAAGACATTTGTACCGGTAGAAGATAAGCAGGTGAAGAAAATCAATGCAAAACGGGCAAAGAATCGCAAAATTATACGGGGAAAAAAAGTGAATTCGGTACATGTGGGACATCCGGATAGTTCAGAGAAGGATGATCTGGAGACACAGATTATGAATGAGCTTCATGACGATAAATAAGAAACGACTGTTTGAGAGGAAGTGAACAAATGCGGGAGATAGGATCAGCATTGTATGCCTTTATGGATAAATATCTTTCCTGGATAGATAAACCAAAGATCGGCGTTACAGACGTGATAGAGATCATTATTATTGCGTTTGTGCTGTACCATATTATGGTATGGGTAAAAAATACGCGTGCATGGATGCTTTTTAAAGGAATCATTGTTATTTTGATATTTCTTTTGATCGCAGCGTTGTTCCAGATGAACACGATCCTATGGTTATCGGGAAAAGTAGTAAATATTGCAGCCATTGCGCTTGTTATTATATTTCAGCCGGAGCTGCGAAATGCGCTGGAACGACTGGGACGCAAGAACTTCCTGACGGCGTTTTTTAACTTTGATTTCCAGAAAGCGAGCACGGTTCGATTTTCTGAAAAAACAATTACAGAGATCGTAAAAGCCTGCTATGAGATGGGGAAAGTAAAGACAGGGGCGCTGATCGTTATTGAGCGTGATGTCATGCTGAATGAATATATCAGAACCGGAATTCCTTTGGATTCCATGGTTTCCAGTCAGCTCCTGATCAATATTTTTGAACATAATACGCCGTTGCATGATGGTGCCATTATTGTGCGTGGAGACCGTATTGTGGCAGCAACCTGTTATCTGCCGTTGTCAGATAATATGGAGCTGAGTAAGGAACTGGGAACCAGACATCGTGCGGCAGTTGGAATCAGCGAAGTCAGTGATTCTATGACCATTGTCGTATCGGAGGAAACCGGAGCGATATCTCTGGCAGTAGAGGGAACTTTGTATCGAAACATTGATGCAGATTTCCTGAAAAGTAAACTGCGGTTTGCAGCAAAAATGTCTCAGACCACAGAACCATATTTTGAAAAACTGAAAAGGAGGCTAAAACATGTTACGAAAACTGACAAAGCGGATAACAAATAATTTTGGCCTCAAGATACTGGCAGCGGTATTTGCAATTGTTCTGTGGATGGTAGTGGTGAATATTGAAGATCCGGAAAAAACAAAAGGATTTACGATACCGGTTACTATCGAAAATAATGAATATCTGTCAGATATGGGTAAGACCTATGAGATTTTAAATAATACGGACAAGATTTCGTTTACGGTTACCGGAAAACGTTCAATCATCGAGGAATTGTCTGAATCAGATTTTACAGCCGTGGCTAATTTGGAAAACATCAACGATGATATGACGACGATACCGGTCAGTGTCAGCGCTTCCCGCTATGCAAGCCAGATTGAGATTAACAAACGGGATGCTACGTTGAAGGTAAGTGTTGAAAACCTGCAGACGGAACGTTTTCCTGTGAAAGTTGTAACGAAGGGAACGCCAGCTGCGTATTGCTATGTAGAATCGACTTCTTCAGCACCGGGCAAGATCACGGTTACGGGACCGGAGTCTGTACTGTCACAGATTGAGACTGCGCAGGCAGTAGTTGATATTAGTAATGCAGAAGAAAATGTGGCAACCAGCAGTCCTATCGTTCTGCTGGATGCAGATGGAAATGAGATATCCCAGGACAGACTGAGCCTGAATCGGACCGCTGTTGATGTGGATGTTGAAATTTCCATGGGAAAATCGGTTCCGTTGAAGTTTACTACGAACGGAACACCGGCAGACGGTTATCGTTTTGTGGAGGCAAAATGCAGCGAATCTACTGTAAAACTGACAGGAGACAGTGATCTGTTAAGCAGCATCAGTGAACTGGAAATCAGTGGATCGCAGATGAGTGTTTCTGATGCAACTGCCGATGTGACGGCAGATATTGAGTTGAGTAAGTATCTGCCGGATGGAATTACGCTTGCATCGGATCAGTCAAAGCAGATTAGTGTGACACTGGTAATTGAAGGGGAAAATTCCCGTGCATTTGCAGTTCCGGTTGGAAATATTACCGTAAAGAATTTGCCATCCAACCTGTCACTGGCGTTTAATGCGGATACTGTGACGGTCAATCTGAAAGGATTTGATGAGGTATTAAATGATATCAATCCGAATGATATTACGGGTTCCATTGATGCTTCCAATTTTACGGTGGGAACTGTAACAGCAACTGTTACACTGGATGGATCGCATAAGACCGCGGATATTGTGACAACAACTGTTACCGTTACAGATAAAAACGGACAGACAACAAACGGTTCTTCCGGAACCGGGGGAGAAAATACAGATGAAACAGATTCTGCCAATTCGAACTGATTAGGTGAGGAAGTGTTTCAAAAATGATAGAAGTACCAAAGATGTATTTTGGAGGGGATACAACATGGTTTGTCAGAAAGTAAAAATTAAAAATCCTGCGGGACTGCATCTGCGCCCGGCAGGAAAATTATGCGATGAAGCAATTAAGTACCGGGCAAAGATTTCATTCCAGAAGGGAAATGCAACGACAAATGCAAAAAGCCTGTTAAGTGTACTTGCAGCGAGCGTCAAGTATAACGATGAGGTGGAGATTGTCTGCGAAGGCGAGGATGAAAAGGAAGCACTGGAAGGAGTTGTGGCTCTGATCCAGTCAGGTCTGGGAGAATAACAGGAAAAGAGGACAAAAATATGGATCACTTGGATGAACTGGAAGCAGAAGCGATATATATTATGCGGGAGGTGGCAGCACAGTGTGAGAAGCCGGTGATGCTTTATTCTATCGGAAAAGATTCTTCTGTTATGCTGCATCTTGCATTAAAAGCGTTTTATCCGGAAAAACCGCCATTTCCGTTTTTACATGTTAATACTACATGGAAGTTTAAAGAAATGATCGAGTTTCGTGATAAAGTTGCAGAAAAATACGGCATTGAGATGTTGGAATATATCAATGAGGAAGGCGTTCGTCAGGGAATCAACCCTTTTGATCACGGAGCTGCCTACACTGATATTATGAAGACACAGGCATTAAAGCAGGCTTTGAATAAATATGGTTTTACCGCAGCTTTTGGCGGCGGCAGACGTGATGAAGAAAAAAGTCGTGCCAAGGAGCGCATTTTCTCTTTCCGTAATGCGGAGCATGCATGGGATCCAAAGAATCAGCGTCCGGAGATGTGGAAGCTGTTCAATACAGAGATCAACAAAGGAGAAAGTATCCGTGTATTTCCGATTTCCAACTGGACAGAAAAGGATATCTGGCAGTATATCAAGCGGGAAAATATAGATATTGTTCCGTTGTATTTTGCAGCAGAGCGCCCTGTCGTAGAGCGTGACGGTAATTTGATCATGGTAGATGATGACCGTATGCGTCTGCTGCCGGGAGAAAAACCGATGATGAAAAAAGTTCGTTTTCGTACCCTTGGATGTTATCCGCTTTCCGGCGGGGTAGAATCTGATGCGGATACGTTGGATGCGATCATTCAGGAGACCTTAAGTGCAGTATCTTCGGAACGTACCAGTCGTGTGATCGATAAGGACGGCGGTGCAGCCAGCATGGAGAAACGGAAAAGGGAGGGCTACTTCTAGATGAACGCATTACTGAAATTTATAACATGTGGAAGTGTGGATGATGGAAAATCCACTTTGATTGGACATATGCTCTATGATGCAAAATTATTGTTTGCAGATCAGGAACGGGCACTGGAGCTGGATTCCAAAGTTGGTTCCAGAGGCGGGGCAATAGATTACAGCCTACTTTTAGATGGTCTGATGGCAGAGCGTGAACAGGGAATTACCATTGATGTGGCATATCGTTATTTTACAACAGAACGCCGATCTTTTATCGTGGCAGATACGCCTGGACACGAAGAGTATACGAGAAATATGGCAGTTGGAGCTTCTTTTGCAGATCTGGCAGTGATTCTGGTGGATGCAAGTCAGGGAGTTCTGACACAGACAAGACGGCATACACGGATCTGTTCCCTGATGGGAATCAAGCATTTTGTGTTTGCTATCAATAAAATGGATCTGATTGATTATCAGCAGGACAAATTTAAAAAGATCCAAAAAGACATTAAAGTACTGCTGGCAGAATTTGAGTATAGCACAGCGCAGTTGATTCCGGTATCAGCAACCGAAGGGGATAATATCACCAAACGGTCGAACCATATGCCATGGTATACCGGTAAGACATTATTGGATTATCTGGAGACAATCGATGTCAAGGAGAATCCGACAGAAACAGGATTTACAATGCCGGTACAACGTGTCTGCAGACCGGATCATACATTCCGTGGTTTTCAGGGACAGATTGAGAGTGGCAGTGTGTCTGTCGGTGATACAATTCAGGTATTGCCAAGTGGAGAGACTGCATCGGTAAAACTGATTTACGAAGGTGACAGAGAAGTACAGACAAGTTCTGTCGGTCATGCAGTGACGATTCAGTTAGATACAGAGATTGATATTTCCAGAGGATGTGTATTGGTTGAGAATACGACGTTGAATGTAAATTCCATGTTTTCTGCAACATTGCTCTGGATGGATGATACAAAACTGGTGGAAGGAAAGAATTTCCTGTTAAAACTTGGAACTCAGAGTGTTCCGGCGACCATCATGAATATCAAATACAAGATAGATGTCAATTCCGGTGAAGAAGTATATGCGGATGCGATTTACAAAAATGAAATCGCCCGCTGTGAGATTTCAACTGCTTCTAAACTGGTTTTTGATAAATTTGAAAAGAACAATGCTTTAGGTTCTCTGATCTTGATCGATCGTATCAGTCATATGACATCGGCATGTGGTGTGGTAGAGCAGACATTGAACCGTGAGCATCAGCTTACCTGGCACAATATGGATATTACGCGTGGTTTTCGCGAAAAACAGCTTGGGCAGAATGCAAAGACCATCTGGTTTACCGGTCTGTCCGGTTCAGGCAAATCCACACTGGCAAATGAGCTGGAAAAACGTCTGGTGGCAATGGGCAAACACACGATGCTGCTGGATGGCGATAATGTCCGCATGGGCTTAAATAAGAACCTTGGTTTCCGGGAAGCAGACCGAATTGAAAATATTCGAAGAATTGCTGAAGTATCCAAACTCATGAATGATGCAGGATTGATTGTATTGACATCCTTTATTTCTCCGTTTGCACAGGATCGACAGAATGCCCGCGAGATTATTGGAGATGCCTTTATGGAAGTCTATGTGAGTACACCGATCGAGGAATGTGAACGCCGGGATATCAAGGGATTGTACCAGATGGCACGAAAAGGTGAGCTGGATTACTTCACTGGTGTAACAAGTCCATATGAAGTACCGGAACACCCGGATGCTGTGATAGATACCAGTCAGCACAGTGTAGAAGAATGTGTGGATCTGATTCTGCGGCAGTTACAGGATAAACTGTAAAAAATAGTTGAAAAACAAAATTGTAATATACAGGAATACAAGGGTAGATTTTTAAATAGTCTACATAAGAAATGGAAAGGAATCAGAATGGGAAGATATTTTGGAACAGACGGCTTCCGTGGAGAAGCTAACAAGAATTTAACAGTAGAGCATGCTTACAAAGTAGGACGTTTTATCGGATGGTATTATCATCAGATTACAGGAAAAAAATGTAAAGTTGTAATCGGAAAAGATACAAGACGTTCCAGTTATATGTTTGAATACTCTCTGGTTGCAGGTCTGACTGCTTCAGGTGCAGATGCATATCTGCTTCATGTAACTACGACTCCATCTGTATCTTACGTGACAAGAACAGAGGATTTTGACTGTGGTATTATGATTTCCGCAAGCCACAATCCGTTTTATGATAACGGTATCAAACTGATCAACGGCAATGGTGAGAAGATGGATGAGAAAACCATTTCTTACATTGAGGACTACATTGACGGAAAATTAAATCTTTTTGGAGAAGAAATGGAAGATGTACCGTTTGCTGTCCGCGAGGAAATTGGATGCACGGTAGATTATGCAGCAGGAAGAAACCGTTATGTTGGTTATCTAATCTCACTGGCTACTTATTCTTACAAAAATGTTCGTGTTGGTCTGGACTGCGCAAACGGAAGTGCATGGATGATCGCAAAGAGCGTATTTGATGCCCTTGGCGCAAAAACATATGTCATCAATGCGGAGCCGGATGGAACAAACATTAACAATCATGCAGGTTCCACACACATTGAGGTACTTCAGAAATTTGTAAAAGATAACAATCTGGATGTTGGCTTTGCTTATGACGGAGACGCAGACCGTTGTATCGCAGTAGACGAAAAAGGAAATGTCATCGACGGAGATCTGATCTTATATATTTATGGTAAATATATGAAAGAAAGAGGAAAACTGCTGAACAATACTGTTGTAACAACCATCATGTCCAACTTTGGTCTGTACAAAGCGTTTGATGAAGCTGGCATCAACTATGAGAAAACGGCAGTTGGTGATAAGTATGTATATGAAAATATGGTTCAGAATGGTCATCGTATCGGTGGTGAGCAGTCCGGACACATTATCTTCAGCAAATATGCAACCACAGGTGATGGTATCCTTACATCTATGAAAATGATGGAAGTTATGCTGGCAAAGAAACTGCCGTTAAGTAAATTAGCCGAGCCGGTTACCATTTATCCACAGGTACTCAAAAACGTAAGAGTAAAGAGCAAACCGGAAGCACAGAATGATGCTGATGTACAGCAGGCAGTAGCAAAAGTTGCAGATACACTGGGTGATACCGGACGTATCCTCGTTCGTGAGAGCGGAACAGAGCCGGTAATCCGTGTTATGGTGGAAGCAGAGACAGAAAGCCTCTGTGAAAAATATGTAGATCAGGTCATTGACGTGATCAAAGCAAAAGGACATACCGTATAAATATCATATAAGTATGTGAAAGAGAGACAGGAATGGATCCGACGCAGTTCTGGTTCATTTCTGTTGATTTATAGACAGGATGAAAGATCCTGATCAAGAGAAAGAGGTGATTTCGGTGGTTGAATTAGACCAGTTCAAAACAACGTTGAACGCATACAAACACCCGCTCCAGGAAGTAAGGGATTCACTTTGACCTCGCTAACAAAGAGCAGAGGATTCAGGAATTAGAGCGGAAGATGGAGGAACCGGATTTCTGGAACGATCCGGAGCGTTCCCAGGAGCTTATGAAAGAGCTCAAAAGTAAAAAAGATGATGTGGAAATTTATCGTCAGCTGACATCCCAGATGGAAGACATGGAACTCATGATCGAGATGGGATACGAAGAAAATGATCCGGAAGTCATTCCGGAGATCCAGGAATTGCTGGATGAATTTGAAACAAGTTTTGAAAATATTCGTATGAAGACATTGCTTTCCGGCGAATATGACAGAGACGATGCGATCGTGACCCTGCATGCAGGAGCCGGCGGAACGGAGTCCTGTGACTGGGCAAGCATGCTGTACCGTATGTATACCAGATGGGCTTCTGCCAAAGGATTTGAGGTGGAAGTACTGGATTATCTGGACGGAGAGGAAGCCGGCATTAAATCTGTGACATTTCAGGTGCATGGCGAAAATGCTTATGGTTATCTGAAATCAGAAAAAGGTGTTCACAGACTGGTTCGTATTTCCCCGTTTAATGCAGCAGGAAAACGTCAGACGTCCTTTGTATCCTGTGATGTTATGCCAGATATTGAAGAAGATGTGGAAATCGAGATTAACGATGATGATCTGCGTATTGATACCTACCGTTCCAGCGGAGCCGGTGGTCAGCATATCAACAAGACATCTTCGGCGATCCGTATCACGCATTTGCCGACCGGTATCGTGGTACAGTGCCAGAATGAGCGTTCTCAGCATATGAATAAAGATAAAGCAATGCAGATGCTGAAAGCAAAACTGTATTTGTTAAAGCAGCAGGAAAATGCAGAAAAAGCGGCAGACATTCGTGGTGATGTGACAGAGATTGGTTGGGGAAATCAGATCCGTTCCTATGTTATGCAGCCGTATACGATGGTAAAAGATCATCGTACCAACGCAGAAACCGGAAACGTGGACAGTGTTATGGATGGAAATATTGATCTGTTTATCAATGCATACCTGAAATGGATCACATTGTCCAAAAACGATCAGGAAGCATAGAACTGTACGCTCAGAATTTCTTCATTAATTCAAAGATTCTGAGCATACAAAAAATAAAAAGGAGAAATAACCATGGGAATCATTCGAGCAGCAGTAAAAAGTATCAGTTCAGGTCTGGCAGACCAGTGGCTTGAGGTGATAGAACCGGCAGATATGGGGGCACAGACCCTGATGACACCGGGCGTTTTGATGAATAAAAAATCCCAGAACCGGAAAGGCAGCAGAAATGTGATTTCTGATGGTTCTGTCATTCATGTATATGATAATCAGTTTATGATCCTGACGGATGGCGGCAAGATCATTGATTATACGGCGGAACCGGGCTATTTTGAAGTGAAAAACAATATGGAGCCATCGCTGTTTAATGGAGATTTCTCCAGTGCCATGGAGTCCACCTTTGAACGTATCAAATACGGCGGACAGTCTCCGACAGAACAGAAAGTATATTATCTGAATCTGCAGGAAATCAAAGGTATTAAATTCGGTACAAGAAACCCGATCAATTACTTTGATAATTTCTATAATGCAGAGCTGTTTTTGCGGACACATGGAACTTATTCCGTCCGTATCAGTGATCCACTGAAATTTTATGCAGAAGTAATTCCACGGAATATGGCACAGGTGGAAGTGTCCGATGTCAACGAACAGTTTCTGGATGAGTTTTTAGAAGCATTGCAGTCAGCTATTAATCAGATGTCTGCAGATGTCACAAGAATTTCTTTTGTGACATCCAAAGGACGGGAACTTGGCAAATACATGTCCAGTATTCTGGATGAGGACTGGAAGCAGGAGCGTGGTGTGGAGATCGCATCCGTTGGTATTGCAAGTATTTCTTATGATGACGAGTCAACGAAACTGATCAACATGCGAAATCAGGGCGCAATGCTCTCAGATCCGACCATCCGGGAAGGGTATGTGCAGGGTTCCGTAGCCCGCGGAATGGAAGCAGCAGGTTCCAATGCAGCAGGTTCTGTATCCGGATTTATGGGAATGGGCATGGGAATGCAGGCGGGCGGAAGTGTCATGAGTGCTGTATCTGAGACAAATATCCGTCAGATGGAGATGAACCGTCAGCAGGCGCAGGCCGCACAGCAGAATGGAACATCCGGTGGATGGACTTGCAGCTGCGGAGCGACAAATATCGGAAAATTCTGTTCCGAATGCGGCAAACCAATGCCGACTACATGGACTTGCAGTTGTGGTGCGGTAAACAGTGGTAAATTCTGTACAGAGTGTGGAAAACCGGCACCGGAAGCACCGTGGACTTGTAGCTGCGGGGCAGTAAATACCGGAAAATTCTGCTCTGAGTGTGGCAAAGCGAAAGCGTAAGAGTAAGAGGATACATATGTCAACAATCAGTATAAAATGCCCAAATTGTGGCGGTGAGTTGATTTTTGACCCGAAAAGTCAGAAATATAAATGTGAATATTGCGGTTCTGATTTCGCTTTGGATGAGATCGGAACCGAGGATACTAAGACACAGGAAACGTTGGACTCTGCACAGACAGCAGGAGCCGGAAGCGATTCGGAATCGTTTGAGGAAACTGCCTCTGGTGATTCAGAAGGAGCAGATCAGACTACGTCTGCTGTTGTATATACCTGCCCGAGCTGCGGTGCGCAGATCGTGACAGATCAGACCACGGCGGCAACCTTTTGCTATTACTGTCATAACCCGGTACTTCTTTCGGAACAACTGACGGGAGAATTTCATCCGGATCAGATTATTCCGTTTGAAATCGATCGGAAACAGGCAGAACAGCATTTTCTGGATTTTGTACAGAAAAAGAAATTTGTGCCGAATGCATTTTTTCAGAAGAATCAGATTGAAAAACTGACCGGTATCTATTTCCCTTACTGGGTATATGATGCCGAAGTGGATGGTGCGCTGAGTGCTGAGGGAAGCAAGATCCGTGTCTGGGTAGCCGGAGATGAGGAGATTACAGAGACAAAGATTTTTCGTATGGAACGAGAAGGCAGAATTTCCCTGAATGAGATCACCAAGCATGCATTGAAAAAATCGGATCAGGTGCTGGCAGAAGGCGTGTTGCCGTATGATTTTTCCAAAGCGGAGCCATTTCATATGGGATATCTGTCCGGTTTCTATGCAGAAAAACGTGATATTGAGTATCGTGAATTGCAGGATGAGGTGCAAAACGAAGTGGAAGGATATACACGGGATATGCTGGAAGACACGATTCAGGGATATACCGGTGTACATATTCTGTCAGATCATATCCGCATGGTGGATGAACACTGGTCTTATACACTGCTTCCGGTTTGGACTGTAACTTACAAAGGTCCAAATGGAAAGATTTATTACTATTCCATGAATGGTCAGAACGGAAAAACCTTTGGTGAACTTCCGATTGATCGTAAGAAAGTGTTATCGATCGGTATTCTGATCGGAGCAATTGTTTTTGTGATCATGCTTATTGTTGGTTATCTTTTCTTTTCGTAGTATATAAATCCGGGAAGAAGATCAACAGAGAAGCAAGACAGGGGATGAAAATGAAACAGAATCAGAATAGAAAAAGAAAGTGGCGTTATGCACTGGGCGCGGTTTTGGGAGCCGTATTTTGTCTGATGATATTGCATCCTGCGTATGCATCGGGACGTCAGGTTTATGATGATGCGGGGATATTTTCAGAGGATGAGATAGATGAGATCACGAAAGCAGCAGATGAAGTAGAAGATAAGACCGGATGGGATCTGATCATTTTAACGGTGGACGATGCGTCTATCACTTCAAATCGTGATTATGCGGAAGAAAAGTTTAATAAATATACAAAAAGCGATGATGGAGTAGTGTATCTGCTTAACATGGACGAAGACGCGGAAGGCTGGAAGTGGTATATCGCGACAGCCGGAGAAGCCTATGAGTATCTTGGTGATAGCCAGATTGAGGAGATGCTGGATGATGCAGCAAAATATGATCTGGATGGTGACTATGCCCAGTCAATGATCGCAATGATTGAAGATACGGAAAGCTATTATACTTCCAACACCGCAAAAGATATGACAATCTATGATCGGGATCAGGGCATTTACTATGCAAGTTCTACCAATCATCGTTTCCTTTCCTATGGAGAGATGGCAATTGCTGCAGTACTTGGTGTGGCAGCATGCCTGATTTTCTGCCTGATTATTACTGGTAAATACCGGTTAAAATTTGGCCGGTATCATTATAATCCGAGAGAACATGCAAACGTAGATCTGCGCAGAAGTGAGGATCATTTTGTACGCCAGTTCATAACACGAAGAAAGATTCCGAAAGATCCACCGAAAAACGGTGGAGGAGGCGGCGGAACCAGTACGATTCACCAGGGAGCCGGAGGACGTTCCTTTGGCGGTGGAGGACGATAATACGGTTTTTAGCATTATTGACATGTACAATCAAATACAAATTGTCTGATTCCTTTTCATGGAAACATGAGAAATGGGAGATATGATCAGAAGTAAAATAATACAGAGAAAGGTGTGTATTTGCGGTAAGGGAAGACACACCTTTTTTTATTTTGTGAAAAAACTTCAAAGTCAGTCTTGCATACAATGTGTGATTATGATACTATATCCTTACTGTGAGAACAGATGTATCTCTGGGAAGAACACAGGAGGAATAAGATGGCAGAAAAAACAAAATATTTTGTCCTGAAGAAAAAAGCGGTACCGGAGGTTTTATTGAAGGTAGTTGAGGCAAAGAGACTGCTGGATTCAGGAAAAGCAGCTTCTGTTCAGGAAGCAGCAGAAAATGTCGGCATCAGCCGCAGTTCTTTTTATAAGTACAAAGATGATATTTTTCCGTTTCATGACAATGCCAAGGGAAAGACAATCACCATGGTGATTCAGTTAGATGATGAGCCGGGACTTTTGTCTGTGGTATTGCGTATCGTAGCGGATTATCATGCAAATATCCTGACCATTCATCAGAGTATTCCGGTCAATGGCATTGCATCACTGACACTCAGTGTGGATGTGCTGAATGAAACCGGTGATATTTCACAGATGGTAGATACCATTGAGGAACAGCAGGGCATTCATTATTTAAAAATATTAGCCAGGGAGTGAACAAACGATGATTCAAATTGCAGTATTAGGCTACGGAACAATTGGTTCCGGTGTAGTAGAAGTTTTAAAGGTAAATAAAGACAGTATTACAAAACGTGTGGGAGACGAAATCTCCGTCAAATATATCTTAGATCTGCGTGAGTTTCCGGGAGATCCGATGGAGGGCAAGATCGTACATGATTATGCAGTCATCCAGAATGATCCGGAAGTTGCTGTGGTTGTAGAAGCCATGGGGGGTGTAGAGCCTGCATATACATTCGCAAAACAGGCAATTGAGAGTGGCAAACATTTTGCTACTTCCAACAAAGCACTGATCGCAGAGAAAGGCGCGGAGCTGATCCGCCTTGCAAAAGAGCATAACGTAAACTGCATGTTTGAGGCAAGTGTAGGTGGCGGAATTCCGATCATCCGTCCGTTAAATTCCTGCCTGACCGCAGATGTGATCGAGGAAGTATCCGGTATCTTAAACGGAACTACAAACTATATGATGACAAAAATGTCTGAGGAAGGTTCCGAATTTGAAGATGTATTAAAAGATGCACAGCAGAAAGGATATGCAGAGGCAGATCCGACTGCTGATATCGAGGGGCATGATGCCTGCAGAAAAATCGCAATTCTGACATCTCTGGTATGCGGACAGCAGGTTGATTTTCAGGATATTCATACCGAGGGAATTACAAAAATTACAGCAAACGACATCAAATATGCAAAAGCTCTTGGAAGAAGCATCAAACTGCTTGCATCCAGTTATCAGACTGGCGACAGCTACTGTGCATTGGTGGCACCATTTATGCTGGAACCGTCACATCCGCTGTACAATGTAAATGACGTATTCAATGCAGTATTTGTACACGGAAACGTACTTGGCGATGCAATGTTCTACGGCAGCGGAGCTGGAAAACTTCCGACCGCAAGTGCAGTTGTTGCAGATATTGTTGAGATTGCAAAACATCTGGATGAGAATATTCCGGTAGAATGGCGCGAGGAAAAACTGGAACTTGCCGATTACAGACAGCTTAAAAATAAATATTTTGTCCGTACAACAGCAGACAAAGCTGCTATTGAGAAATCATTTGGAAGCGTTTCCTATGTACAGGCAGATGGTGTGACAGGTGAGAATGCATTTGTTACAGCAGAAATGGATGGCTTTGCATATGATAAAGCAGAGGCAGAACTTGGTGAAGTGCTTCAGTACATTCGTGTAAAATAAGAAACATTCTGTTTGCATGTGCAAATAAAATGTGAAAATTGTTTGTGAGAGAAAAAAATAAAAATAAACAGAGGTAAAAAGTGATGAAATACGTGGTGGTTTTAGGTGATGGAATGGCAGACCGTCCGATCGCAGAGCTTGGCGATCAGACCCCGCTTGCCTATGCAGAGACTCCGACAATGGATCAGCTGGCAGCAGTATCAGAGATTGGAATGGTACACACGATTCCGGATGGAATGAAGCCGGGAAGTGATACGGCAAACCTTTCCGTACTGGGATACAACCCGAGAATCTATTATTCCGGTCGTTCTCCGTTGGAGGCACTCAGTATCGGCGTGGACATGAAGGATACAGATATTGCACTTCGCTGTAATCTGGTTACTTTGTCCGAAGAGGAAGAAAATTATGAAGACCGTACGATTATTGATCACAGCTCTGGTGAAATCAGTACCGCAGATGCAGCAGTTCTGCTGGATGCAGTCAGGGAAGGTCTGGAGAATGAAACTTATAAGTTTTATGTAGGAACCAGTTATCGTCATCTGCTGATCTGGGATCGTGGAGATGTGGTAGAACTGACACAGCCACATGATGTGCTTGGTCAGACCATTGGTCAGTATCTTCCGGAGGACGCGATTCTTCGTGAAATGATGAAGAAAAGTTATGACATTCTGGTAAATCATCCAATTAATGTAGAACGTAAGAAAAAAGGTCTCAATCCGGCAAACTCCTGCTGGTTCTGGGGTGCAGGCACAAAACCGGCACTTTCTTCCTTTGCGGAGAAAACACATCTGAAAGGTGCAATGATCTCAGCAGTGGATCTGTTAAAAGGTATTGCAGTGGGCGCATCCATGAAAGTAGTTGAAGTAGAGGGTGCAAACGGCGGATTGAATACAAATTATGAAGGAAAAGCACAGGCTGCAATTGACGTATTGACAAAAGAGGGGTATGATTTTGCATATATCCACGTCGAAGCTCCGGATGAGATGGGTCATCAGGGCAGTGTTGAGCGTAAGGTAAAGGCAATTGAGTATCTGGATTCAAGAATCATTAAGCCGGTGAAGGAAGGACTGGAAGCAGCGGACGAGGATTTCCGTATGCTGGTGCTCCCGGATCACCCGACGCCAATCTGCATGCGGACACATTCATCCGACAGTGTGCCATATCTGTTATATGACAGCACAGATCTTCAGCAGCATGACTGGAAATACAATGAAGCTGAAGGCGAGTCGAGTGGAAACTACGTGGCGTGTGGCCATGAAATCATAGATTACTTATTTGGGAGGAAGACATGCTAATAGTAAAGAAATTCGGCGGCAGTTCTGTAGCTGATAAAGAAAGAATTTTTAATGTAGCAAAAAGATGTATCGAAGATTATGAAGCAGGAAATGATGTGGTCGTTGTTCTGTCCGCAATGGGTAAGACAACGGATCATCTGATCGAGATGGCACGTGACATCAATCCGAAAGCTTCCAAAAGAGAGATGGATATGCTTCTGGCAACCGGTGAGCAGACTTCTGTTGCACTGATGTCCATGGCAATGCAGGCACTTGGTGTTTCTGCCGTATCACTCAATGCATTTCAGGTAATCATGCATACAACTTCTGCATACAGCAATGCAAAATTCAAACGTATTGATACCGAGCGTATTTTCAATGAGCTGGAGCAGCGTAAGATTGTTATCATCACTGGATTCCAGGGCGTTAACAAATACGATGATATCACAACTCTGGGACGTGGAGGTTCTGATACTACCGCTGTTGCACTGGCAGCAGCCCTGCATGCAGATGTCTGCGAGATCTACACCGATGTAGAGGGTGTATACACAGCAGATCCGCGTGTGGTTCCAAACGCAAAGAAAATGAAAGAAATTACTTATGATGAGATGCTTGAACTGGCAACACTTGGAGCAAAAGTTCTTCATAACCGTTCTGTTGAGCTTGCAAAAAAATATGGTGTGCAGTTAGTCGTACGTTCAAGTTTAAACAGAGCAGAAGGAACAGTTGTTAAGGAGGAAACAGAAATGGAAGGCATGCTTGTTAGTGGAGTAGCAGTAGATAAAAACGCAGCGAGAATCGCAATTATTGGTATTAAAGATGAGCCGGGAATGGCATTTAAGATTTTTGATCTTCTTGCAAAGAAGAACATCAACGTAGATATTATCTTACAGTCTATCGGTCGTGACGGCACAAAAGATATTTCCTTTACCGTATCCCGTGATCAGATGGATGAGACGGTAAAAGTTCTGGAAGACAATTCCGCACGTGTAAAAGCACAGAAGATCGAGGCAGATCCGACTGTTGCAAAATTATCCATCGTTGGTGCCGGTATGCAGACACATCCGGGTGTTGCAGCAGGTATGTTTGAGGCACTTTACAATGTAGGTGTTAATATTCGTATGATCGGAACATCTGAGATCCGTGTAACCGTTCTGGTAGACGAGAAAGATGTAGATAAAGCAATGCGCGCAGCACATGATAAATTTATCGAGGACTAATCAGAAAACAGGTTAAGCAGTTTAAGATAAAAAGAAGATATAAAAAACAGGACCGTTCGAAAGAATTGGTCCTGTTTTTTGTTGAAAATAATTTATCGCGGTCTGAGAAGCATATTTCAGCTTACGTTGAACAGAATCATGCACCAAGTCTCATATGTGTTTGAGCTGGAAAATGGTGTTCTGTCTATTCGAAATAGATAAGAACGTTGCATAATATTACAGGTAAGTGTTCTGTTCGTTCTGCTGCTGTGTCAGATCCAGATAAAACTGTGTATTTGTCTGGGTCATATATGGAAGAATCCATAAGAGACCGATTCCCAGTGTCAGGCATCCTAACAGGATCCATCCGATGAAGGAAAGCTCCAGCAGAAAATAGCGCATTTTACGTCCCTTCATCAACCGCATACTTTCGTTCATTGCTTCGATCACACGCAGATTCGGATGATCGATCAGCAGATACAGAGACTGTGAAAGCGAAATCATAAGAACAATCAGGATAATACAGCCGATTGCCAATAAAGCCATTCCAACGATCAGTAACACGGAAATATCACTTGTTGTGTAAACTGCTGCAATGATGGATACAATTGTACCCGGAAGGGTGCATGCAAAGGAAATCAGAATCAACAAAAACTGACAGCCAATGAATTTGTCCGGTCGGTTTTTAAATGGAAACAGAAGATCTGCAAGTACAGGTCTGTTGTTTTTGGCAGCTTTTACATGCATGTACATTGTTCCGATAGTAAATAATGCACCGACCAGACTGACAAAAATCATACCTGTATATCCCCAGATAATGCGGATGAAACGGGTATAATAGACACCTTCCTGAAGCATTGTGGAAAATGGTGTTTCAAGCAGGGCGGAGATCAGCCAGCTGATCAGACCGGCACCGATTAAGGTGCTGTAGCGTCCAAGCAAAGCAACTCTGGCATTTGCTTTTAAATCTGCAAAAGATTTCATATTGATATCATGCTCCAATCTGTTAAAATAGTGAGAGAACAAGGAGGAAGCACATATGAAGAAACAGGAAACAACGTTAGAGACCCAATTATATCATTTGGGATGGATCGTACTGCTTACAGTAGCAGCGTTAATCGCTGGAAAACGTATTTTTTTTCCTGATTTTTCTATTTCCGGGCAGATGCCCCCATGCGTCTTTCATCGTCTGACCGGATATTTTTGTCCGGGATGTGGTGGAACCAGATCTGTGAAAGCACTGCTTTCCGGCAGATTTCTGGTATGTGCCGTAGATTATCCGATGGTTTTTTATGCGATGGCAGTATATTTCTGGTTTATGTTCAGCCAGAGTATTGACCGGATCAGCCATCATCGGATTCCCATTGGGATGAAGTATCGGCATGCATGGATCTATGCTTCACTTGTTATCGTGATCATACATTTTATTATTAAAAATCTGTTTTATATGAAAACGGGGATTGATCCGTTTTTATAAAGCTTCCTGTGAACCATTCATGTCAAATGTGGAATCACTTCCGGAATTGCCATTACTGTTATTTGTATTGGAATCGTTTCCATTCGGGTTCAGATCAATACCAAAGTTTTGTTCCAACGTGTAAGTATAACGTTCCAGAAACTTGTCAAAGCCACCATACTGACGACTGACAGAGATGAAACTTCCGATTGTGATCACAACACTGATGAGAACACCTGCGGTGCCAAGCAGCAATGCAGTACGAGCCGGTCCGACAGCTTTTTTTCTAGAGCCTCTGGAGAGCAGGGCAAAAATAATTGCCAGTCCGCCAAAGACGAAAGCACCGTACAGGCAGCAAACGGATACAATACTCAGAATGGAACAGATCAGTGCAGCCACAGCCAGCCCGTTGGATGCATTTCCCGGTGCGGGATTGCGTCGAAACGGTTCCTGTTGATTCTGCTGGTTTTGTGAATCGTTCCAAGGATTTTCATTTTGTTCGTACATATTATAATTTGCCTCCTTTAAAACATGATTCTAACATGTGCATCAGAAAATGACAACCGGAAGAATGTATGATATGATACGATAGGAAATAGCCTGTATGAGCGGAAAAATAGAAAACATAGAAAGGAACACCGAATATGGATATCATAAAAAAACTTGCGGAGGAATTGCAGATCCGTCCGGGACAGGCGCAGGCAGCGGTCAAGCTGATCGATGAGGGAAACACGATCCCGTTCATTTCCCGTTACCGAAAGGAAGCTACCGGCGCGTTAAATGACGAAGTGCTCAGAAATCTGTATGAACGGTTAAATTACCTTCGCAACTTAGAAGAAAAGAAGGAACAGGTGCTCTCAACCATTGAAGAACAGGGAAAACTGACCAAAGAACTGAAAAGCCAGATATTGGCAGCAGATACTCTGGTGGCAGTGGACGATCTGTACCGTCCATATCGACCGAAACGCCGCACCCGTGCAACAATTGCGAAGGAAAAAGGGTTGGAACCGCTGGCAAATCTGTTGTCCTTGCAGCAGTTGGACCATTCTGTCAAGGAGGAAGCTGCGGCTTATATTTCCGAGGAAAAAGGTGTGTCATCCGCTGAAGAAGCATTACAGGGTGCCATGGACATTGTGGCAGAAGCAATTGCGGATGAGGCTGATTACAGAACTTATATCAGAGAAAAGACAATGAAAAAAGGTACACTGATATCCACCGCAAAGGATGAAAAAACGGAATCTGTGTACGAAATGTATTACAATTTTGAAGAGCCTGTGGCAAAACTGGCAGGACATCGAATTTTAGCGTTAAACCGTGGAGAAAAGGAAAAAATTCTGACAGTGAAACTGGAAGCTCCTGAGGAAGAAATTATCCGCTATCTTGAGAAGAAGACGATCCGCAGAGAGAATCCATATACCACCCCATACTTAAAAGAGACGGTAGCAGACAGCTATCAGCGGCTGATCGCACCAGCCATTGAACGTGAAATCCGAAACAGTCTGACAGAGGAAGCGCAGGAAGGCGCTATCCGTGTCTTTGGAAAGAATCTGGAGCAGCTTCTGATGCAGCCACCGATCAGGGGACAGGTAGTGCTTGGCTGGGATCCGGCGTTCCGTACCGGATGTAAACTGGCAGTAGTAGATACCACTGGTAAAGTGATGGATACGGTGGTAATTTTTCCGACGGAACCACAGAATAAAGTGGCAGAAGCAAAAGCTGTTTTGAAAAAACTGATCGAAAAATATCATATTACACTGATTTCCGTTGGAAATGGAACTGCTTCCAGAGAATCGGAGCAGGTAATTGTGGAACTGCTGAAAGAACTTCCGGTTCCGGTACAGTATGTGATCGTAAACGAGGCCGGCGCCAGTGTATATTCCGCAAGTAAACTGGCAACGGAAGAATTTCCGAATTTTGATGTGGGCCAGAGAAGTGCGGCATCCATTGCAAGACGTCTGCAGGATCCGCTGGCAGAGCTGGTGAAGATTGATCCGAAATCCATCGGTGTCGGTCAGTATCAGCATGACATGAACCAGAAACGCCTGGGAGAAGCACTGGAAGGTGTCGTAGAGGACTGTGTCAACAAAGTAGGCGTGGATCTGAACACTGCTTCGGTACCGCTTTTGGAGCATGTATCCGGTATTAACAAGACAATTGCAAAAAATATCGTTGCATATCGGGAAGAAAATGGTATATTTAAGAATCGAAAAACATTATTAAAAGTTGCAAAACTTGGACCGAAAGCATTTGAACAGTGTGCCGGTTTCCTGCGTATCAGCGATGGTACACAGCCACTGGATGCCACCAGCGTACATCCGGAGAGCTACGGAGTGGCGGAAGCCTTATTAAAAAGCCTTGGCTATTCTGAGGATGAATTGAAAAAAGGTGCAATTCCGGGACTTCATAAGAAAATCAGCGATTATAAAAAGCTGGCAGAAGAACTTGGAACTGGAGAACTGACACTGCGTGATATTGTCAGTGAGCTGGAAAAACCGGGCAGAGATCCGCGTGAGGATATGCCGAAACCGATTTTGCGTACCGACGTACTTGAAATGAAAGACTTAAAGCCGGGCATGATTCTGAAAGGCACGGTTCGAAATGTCATTGATTTTGGCGCTTTCGTAGATATCGGTGTGCATCAGGACGGACTGGTACACATTTCACAGATCTGTGACCGTTTTATCAAACATCCGCTGGAGGCAGTATCTGTAGGAGATATTGTGGATGTTCAGGTAGTTAGCGTGGATGTGGCAAAAAAACGAATCGCTTTGACGATGAAAATTCAGGATCAGAATCTGTCAGCAGAAAAGCAGAACAAAAATGCGCAGAAGAAGAGAAAATAACTTGCGAATGTCCGCTTTACTAATAGCTTGAAGTTTTGTTAAGAAAAGGTGGCTTGACAAATAACGTGTAGTGTTTATTAAAAGTGTAACACGCAGACTGACAAATTAATTGAGGAAACATGAATATGGATATGAAAATAGAGACATTTTCAGCAGAAGAAACACATGCATTAGGAAAAAAACTGGGAAGTGAAGCAAAGCCGGGAGATGTGCTGACATTAGTCGGTGATCTGGGAGTTGGAAAAACAGTATTTACCCAGGGATTCGCGGATGGACTTGGAATCACCGAGCCAATCAGCAGCCCAACATTTACCATTGTGCAGGTATACGAGGAAGGCAGACTGCCATTTTATCATTTTGATGTATACCGCATCGGTGATATTGAAGAAATGGATGAGATCGGTTACGAGGATTGTTTTTACGGAAAGGGTGTGACCATGATCGAGTGGGCGAACCTGATCGAAGAGATCCTGCCGGAGACATATCGTGAAGTTAAGATCGAAAAAGATCTGGAAAAAGGATTTGACTATCGTACAATAACCATCAGGGAGGTGCATCACGCATGAAACTTTTAGCCTTAGACAGTTCAGGGCTTGTTGCCAGCGTAGCCATCGTGGAAGATGACAATATGCTGGGAGAATATACTGTAAATTATAAAAAGACACATTCACAGACACTGCTTCCGATGCTGGATGAAGTGGCAAAAATGATCGAACTGGATCTGAACAGCATCGATGCCATTGCAGTTGCAGCAGGACCGGGCTCTTTTACCGGACTCCGTATCGGTTCCGCTACCGCAAAAGGTCTGGGACTGGCTCTGGACAAACCGTTGATCCACATTCCAACTGTAGATGCCATAGCCTGCAATCTGTGGGGGCATCAGTCTTTGATCTGTCCGCTGATGGATGCGAGACGGCAGCAGACCTACACTGGTATTTATGAATTTAAAAATGGTGCGCTGGAAATTTTACAGCAGCAGTGCGCAGTTGGAATTAATGAAATTATCGCACAGATTAATGAGATTAACAGACCAGTGACCTTCCTTGGAGACGGTGTGGCAGTATTCCATGATTATATTGAAGAAAATTGTACGGTTGCACACGACTATGCGCCGGCACATATGAACAAGCAGCGTGCGGGAGCGGTAGCATGGCTTGGACTTCAGTATGCAAAAGAAGGAAAATTAGAGACAGCAGCGGAGCATTGCCCGGATTATCTGCGTCTGTCACAGGCAGAACGTGAGCGGCAGGAAATGCTGGAGAAACAGAATGCCGGAAAATAATATGAAAATTATTATTCGTGAAATGCAGCCGGAAGATGTTTCAGCAGTAGCTGCACTGGAAGCCGAGTGTTTTTCGGAACCATGGAGTGAACAGGCCTTTCTGGATGCTCTAAAACAGTCGGAAGCAATGATGATGGTTGCCGTTGGTAGGGGTAATAACCAGATGGGTTACTGTGGGATTTATCTGTCTGCAGATGAGGGCGAGATTACAAATGTGGCAGTGCGCCCGGATTACAGAAAACAGGGCATTGCCGATGCAATTCTGACCGCAGTGTTTTCAGAGGCACAGAAACGCGGTGCCCGGACTATTTATCTGGAAGTGCGGGAGAGCAATGTTCCTGCACAGAAACTGTATGAGAAACATGGCTTTGTATCCTGCGGCATCAGAAAGAATTTTTATCGAAAACCGACAGAGAATGCCATTGTGATGAGCTGTGATCTGACACGGAGGATAAACGAGTGAGAAAAGCAGGCGTATTATATTGTAATTGCTGTGGAAAAATGATTTCTGAGAGCTGTGATGCACAGCGGGAAGATTTTTTTCATTTTGAAAAGACGTGGGGCTATTTTTCTAAAAAAGATGGCACCAGTGAGAGTGCGGACATTTGTGAATCCTGCTTAGAACAGTGGATGACACAGTTTCAGATTCCACCGCAGACCGTGGAAAGGACGGAAATATTTGAATGTTAGATGTATGTTTACTTGGTACGGGAGGCATGATGCCGTTGCCGTATCGAAAATTAACTGCGCTGATGACGCGATACAACGGAAGTAATCTGCTCATTGACTGTGGTGAAGGGACACAGGTTGCCATTCGAGAGAAAGGCTGGAGTGTGCATGATCTGGATGTGATCTGTTTTACTCATTATCACGCAGACCATATCAGTGGACTCCCGGGACTTTTACTGACTCTTGGAAACGCAGATCGTACCAAACCGGTGCACATGATCGGACCAAGAGGACTGGAACGTGTGGTAAATGCGCTGCGCACCATTGCGCCGGAACTGCCATTTCCGATTGAATATCATGAAATAACAGAAAAAGAGCAGGATTTTGAGATGAATGGATATTGTATCCATGCTTTTCGTGTAAATCATAATGTAACCTGCTATGGATATACCCTGGAAATCAAGCGTCAGGGCAGATTTGACGTGGAGCGTGCCCGCGGACAGGAGATTCCGCAGAAATTCTGGAGCCGTCTGCAAAAAGGAGAGATCATCGAGGATGGAGATCGTGTGCTGACACCGGACATGGTGCTTGGACCGCAGCGAAAAGGAATTAAGCTTACCTATTGTACGGATACCAGACCGGTTCCGATTATTGCTGAGTGTGCAAAACATGCAGATCTGTTTATCTGTGAGGGCATGTATGCAGAAAAAGAGAAAGAAGCAAAAGCCCGTCAGTACAAACATATGACCTTTTATGAGGCTGCAGATCTTGCAAAACGGGCAGAAGTTACAGAAATGTGGCTGACGCATTATAGTCCATCTCTGACCAGAGCCGAGAGTTATATGGATGAGGTACACAAGATTTTTCCGGCAGCGTCTCTGGGAAAAGACGGACGCAGCGTAGAACTTGAATTTGAAGAAGATTAACGATAGAACAAATGAAAACTGTATTGTTACTATTCGGGTATGAATAAGAGATATGGATTGAACAATATACTATATGTTTTATTGCGAATAAGTAGCACTGGCAGAGTATAAAAATTTGCTTAAGCTTAGAAAATAGATAAATGTCGTATCAAAAACGGCAGATGGGAGAAAATTATGGCAGAGAAAGATGTATTGATTCTTGCGATTGAAAGCTCCTGTGATGAGACAGCAGCAGCTGTCGTAAAAAACGGCAGAGAGGTGTTGTCCAATGTGATTTCATCACAGATTGCATTGCATACATTGTATGGAGGTGTAGTCCCTGAGATTGCCTCCAGAAAACATATTGAGAAGATCAATCAGGTGATTCAGGAAGCACTGGATGAAGCGCATGTAACTTTAGATGACATTGATGCCATCGGTGTGACTTACGGTCCTGGATTAGTAGGGGCCCTGCTGGTTGGCGTGGCAGCAGCAAAAGCCATCAGTTACGCGAAAAAGATTCCGCTGGTAGGTGTGCATCACATCGAAGGACATATCAGCGCTAATTATATTGAAAATAAAGACCTTGAGCCGCCATTTTTATGTCTTGTGGTATCCGGCGGTCATACACACCTTGTAAAAGTTGCGGATTACGGAAAATATGAGATCCTTGGAAGAACCAGAGATGATGCAGCAGGAGAAGCTTTTGATAAAGTAGCCCGTGCCATTGGCCTTGGTTATCCGGGAGGTCCGAAAATTGAAAAAGCAGCCCGCGAGGGAGATCCTATGGCAATTCCATTCCCGAAAGCGAAAGTCAACGATAATCCGTATGACTTTAGTTTCAGTGGTGTAAAATCTGCGGTATTGAATTATATCAACGGATGCAAGATGAAAAATATTGAGATCGTGCCTGCAGATATTGCAGCATCTTTCCAGAAATCAGTGACAGATGTACTGATCACACATGCTATGTATGCAGCGGAAGAATTTAAGATCAATAAACTTGCAATCGCAGGTGGTGTGGCTTCCAATAGTGTGCTGCGGGAGGGGATGAGAACTGCGTGTGAAAAACGTGGAATCTCTTTTTATCATCCATCACCGATTTTGTGTACAGATAATGCAGCAATGATCGGTGCAGCGGCATATTATGAATATATGGCAGGAACCCGTCACGGATGGGATCTGAATGCAGTTCCGAATCTGAAACTGGGAGAACGATAGAATGGGCGAAAAAAAACGGCATGTTGCCATCGTGCTGGCAGCAGGAAAAGGTTCCCGGATGAAAAGTGATATTCCGAAACAATACCTTATATTAAATGGGAAACCAGTGCTGTATTATGCACTTCGGGCATTTGAGGACAGTTTTGTAGATGAAATCGTGCTGGTAACAGGCGCGGGTCAGGAAACTTATTGTAAGCAGGAAATCGTGAAAAAATATGGTTTTCAGAAAGTAACGTATGTAATTGAGGGCGGAAAAGAGCGCTACGATTCTGTATATCGTGGACTCTGTGTGCTTGACAGGGCAGACTATGTCTATATTCATGATGGGGCGCGCCCTTTTATTGATGATGCACTTTTATTGCGGGCAAAACAAAACGTGGCGCAGTATCGTGCGTGTGCAGCGGGTATGCCTAGTAAAGATACCATCAAGATTATTGATGAGGAAGGATTTGTGGCAGATACACCGCAGCGAAAGTATACATGGACGATACAGACCCCACAGGTGTTTGAGTATTCGCTGATCCGTGAGGCCTATGAAAAGATGTATCGAAATATGCCGGAGGTACAGATTACAGATGATGCCATGGTGGTGGAAACAATGCTTCAGGCTCCAGTTAAGTTATATGAAGGAAGCTACAATAATATAAAGATCACAACACCGGAAGATCTGGTGATTGCAGAGTCTTTTCTTAACATATAGAGGGGAATATTGTCTGTTTATGTAAAGAACAAAGATACATATATAGCCCTGCTAAAGGGACAGTTGAAAAAAATGTTGAAAAAATGTAAAAAACTTGTTGACAAGGCAGGGGGGTATATGTATAATAATCCTTGCGCTGGTCAAATAGCGCAAAACAAAATTGGAGAGATATCGAAGTGGTCATAACGAGGCGGTCTTGAAAACCGTTTGTCCGCAAGGGCGCGTGGGTTCGAATCCCACTCTCTCCGTTATCGACTAAGTCGATGATCATATATTACTTTATTCGGAGAAGTACCCAAGCTGGCCGAAGGGACACCCCTGGAAAGGGTGCAGGTCGTTAACAGCGGCGCGAGGGTTCAAATCCCTCCTTCTCCGCTTACAGTTATAAAAAATGAAAAAAAGTTGTTGACAAACACTTGAGTACATGGTAATATAACTGAGCTGTTAAAAAACAGCAAAAAGTTGTTGACAAGGACAAAGGCTTGTGATAATATAAACAAGCTGTCGCTTGAAACGACAACAAAGAAAAATAAAAAGGTTGTTGACAAAGACAAATGCTTTTGATAAAATATAAAAGCTGTCGCTAAGACAACAAACAAAGAACTTTGATAACTGAACAGTGAAATAACCTTGAAAGATTCATTGAGAACA